>NZ_CADDTS010000009.1 GCF_902753875.1 Acinetobacter bouvetii
TCGGATGCTTATATTTCAGAAATCACTCAACGTTTGAATCATCGCCCAAGAAAAAGACTCGGATTTAGAAGCCCGAGTCAGGTATTATTCCAAGAACATGGTGTTGCACTTCAAATGCTAATCTAAGATCCTTAAAACTGTGTGTTCACAGTAGGTATTTCGCATGAGCTTTAAAAATGAATTAGCGGCACAGGTCGCGCAGCGACGCACGTTCGCGATTATTTCCCACCCAAATAACACACTATAATTCATCTTATTTCAACCCATTTCAAAAGCATCCAAAATAAATATAATATTTATATATTTTACAATATTTTAATTAATTTTATCTTTTATACCCATTGCATGGGATTGCAAGTTACATTAAGTTTATTCAGAAGTTTTGTGTACATGAGTGTGTACATATTTTGTGTTTTTTTTCTGATTTAAAATTTTGTACACAGGTGTGAAATGCCACTTACGGACACATGGCTTAAAAAGAATTTGGGTAAGACTAGAGATGAGCAACATGTTGAACCTGATAGGGATGGTTTGAGTGTACGTGTCTCGCCTAAAGGTAAGATCACTTTTCAAATGCGCTTCAGATACGAGGGTAAGCAAGCTCGCCTAGATTTGGGCTCTTACCCAAATCTTACATTATTTCAAGCTAGGCAAGAGTTGCAAAAAATGAAAGGTGTTCTAGAGGCAGGGCAAGATCCAAGAGTATATAAAAAATTAGAAGCTCACAAGGTGACGAATGCGCTAACTTTCGAGGAACTTTATTTAGAATGGCATGAAAAATACTGCATGGCGAATAAGAAAAATGCACAACAACAATTGCGGTCTTTTCAGTTGTATGTGTTTCCTAAATATGGATCTCTGCCAGCAGACCAAATCACACTACATATGTGGTTAGAGTTACTAGAAGATCATTTTGAAAAGTCTGCATCCATTACTGATCGCCTGCTGACAAATACAAAGCAGTGCTTAGATTGGGGCGTTAATCGTAGGCTGATTGAGAACAACCCAATACGCCATATAACAGGCAAACGTGATCTTAATATTAAAAAGAATAAAGTAGATCGAATTCTTAATGATGATGAAGTGGCACTAATTTGGAAAATCTGTGATGAATCTAGAATGGCATCGAAGAATGCGCTGTTTATAAAAATCTGTCTCTTCTATGCGAATAGGTATAGTGAGCTAAGAATGGCGAAAAAAACAGATTTCGATTTTGAACGTAAAATTTGGACTGTGCCCCCTGAAAACCATAAGACTGGTAATTATACAAAGCGACCTCTTCTTAGACCAATTTTACCTGAAATTGAGCCCTTTATTCAGCAAGCTATGGAGCTGAATACTTCCATCTATATGTTTGTGAATAATGGGACTAAAGAGATGTATGGGCAAAATGGCCCAGGTAAGCTTCCGTATAATGTCATGCAATATGCAAGAAGACATTATGGTGTTGAGATGAAGCATTGGTCTATGCATGATTTGAGACGTACCGCTCGTACTCATTTTAGTCGGTTTACATCACGTGATATTGCAGAGTTAATGATTGGGCATACCATGCCGGGAGAGCAGGGGACTTATGACTATCATGACTATCAGAACGAGATGGGAATCGCTTACAAGCAATGGTGGGAAAAGTTGGGAAGCCTAACTAAGTAGTTAGGCTTTTGTTATTTCTGAAGTATTGTATTTCCCATATTCTAATTTGTTCTGCATCCCAAAGATTTGTGGAACCCACTGAAATTTTTATAGGTGGGGGAAAAGGTTTCTCAAAAATTCTCTGATTATCTTGTTGCCAACGCCACAAAGTGGCTGGTGATTTGATGCAGAATTTTTCACGAATTTCTTTGGAGGTAAGATATTTCATAACCCCTCACCATCAAGAATTATCTGAACAAGCATGTTGTAAATCAGTATTTATATATTGTTGATTAAGTTGTAATGCATCCAATAGGAAGTCAGACAATTCAAATAAATTCACAAAATATGTTGCTTTTTGACTTGGATCTAGTCTGTAACAAGGAAACGGAAACTCTGCCTTTCGAGCTTTCTCAAGTATTTTTTCTCGGCTAAGGCGAGGGTAGTAGGTTTTACATACGTCCTCTAACGTTGGTGTGAGTGTTCTGAATTGAATAAAAAGATAGTCTGAAAAGTTGATTGTAAATTTGTTCATATATAGACCTTTATGCAAAAAAAATAAATTTATCAAAAGCTTGCTGTGGTTGATTTGGATTTCACTCAAAGACAAGCTTGATTTAGTTATTGTAAAAAGCATAAATTTGTAGAAAAATGCAGAAAAAAGGATTCTTTTTATTACATATGCCAAAACTAACTGATACTCAAAAAGCTGTACTAAATATTATGGATTTTTTATTTATACAGGATGTAGAGTCGATAGCATCCTTTGATCAAGTAAAGAATGAATTGAATGCTGATGTATTATCTAAAATTGATTACATTAATTCGTTGAGAGGAGACTATGGTAAAAAAGCCGAATTGTATAAACATTATTTATTATGCAGTCTTGAGTTGATGTTAAATCTACCTTTTAAAGATAAAGATTCAATTGATGAAGAAAACTTAAATAAAACAAAATTTATTTTAGATGAAATAATTGATGGTTTATTAAAAAATTCTTTTTATGAAGATGAGTTTTTGGATGACATAAATGGCTTATTTAAGTACTGTGAAAGTTTAAGATTGGATGAAAGGGCAGTTTATAAGCTAGTAAGACAAGTTCTTTATTTTGATTATGATAATGTGTCGATTGTTGCATATAAAAGATTTTTGGATTTAGGTATATTGCATACGGAAAATTATAAACCTGATAAATCTACAATTGATAAAAAATATCTTGAAGATGTATTTTTAAGATCTATGCTATTCATTGAGTTTGAGATAGTAAAAAGACAATATGATGATTTTAAGTACTTTGAGAACAATAGGATAAGTATAGATTTAAAAGTATCAATAGAAGAAATGGAACAGATTTTTGCTTTGATTCGTAGAGTGAAAAGATCAATAAGTAATGATGGTTTTGGTACTATTTTAGAAGTTGATATAAATAATAAAAAAGAAATTGAGAAGTACATAGTAGGTCTAAATGAGGTTTTAGGACATGAAACTTTATTTTTTAAAAATATACCAGCCTGTATTGGATTAATAGGGTGTTGGTTTTTGATTCATGCTAAAGAGACTATGCTGGAAAGACCTACGTATTATGATTTGTTTGATGAGGACCTCAATAGTTCATCACGTAAACTGCCTTGTGATAATATCGCACGAGCAGAAATACTTAAATATGGCTTTGAGCTTCAAAAAAGAACCTTGCATTCGCGTTATATTGATTTTTATGAAAATTATGAAAATATAAGGGCATCCTTGATTTTTTAAAATTATTTATTGAATTAGCTTGATTATTGATTTTTTATTAAAGTTTTTATCTAAGCCAATAATTTACAACTTTATTATTAGCTTAGATTTTTTAGTTTTAATTATAAAAATTAATAGAAGTTATCCATATAGAGGGTCACCATTTTTATTACAACATTCCTTCGTATAATGCTCATTAATTAATGACTCAATCATCTGATCTTCAGTCAAGTTACGTTTATAGCAGAGAGCTTTTAGACTCTCTTTTGCTTTTTTAGTTAATGCGTAGTAGTTTGCCTTTTTAACTTTATTATCTTGCCTAAATTTCTTTTGATACCATGCATTAGAAAGCTTTTTTCTTAAGGCATAATGAACTTCAGGATTCTGAAAATAAAGCTGATCAAAAATAGAGTTTACTATTACTGGGTATTCTGAATCTTCAGTTGGAGAGTAGTCTCTACTTTTGTAGGCAGAGTTTTCATCCATATACTTTTTTGCCCAAATATAAAATTCCACACCTTGATCATTTTTAAAATGAGATGAGTGTTTTGAGTGTATATCGCTAAACTTTGAAAATATTCTTTCAATATCTCTAGGGTGGCGATAGAACTCTGGATAAGTTAAAGCAACATATAAGAAATTAAAATACTTGCATTTGAAGTGCTCTAAGTCTCTATTGCCAATTTTTTCATTCATCAAATAACATGCAAAGTTTAAAAATCTTGCATTATCTTTTACTTTTTTTAAATCAGTTTTTGTGGTTTCTATCTTACTTTTAAAATCCTCCAAGTCATATAGGAAGTATTTGATTTCATCATCATCGTAATCTTCATAACTTTTAATAATTAACTTTTTAATATCTTTAAGTTGGTTAATGGAATTTAGAGAATCAATATCGGTTTTTAAACCATCGTATGATCTATCTCTTCCTGTAATTCTAAGGAACTTATAGTCGGAGAAATTTTTATTAAAGACATGTAAAACCCAAACCAGATCTTCATCTGTACATAGTGAAATAAAACTCTTGAGCTTTTCAAAATAAAATCTAGTGTGCATTTTTTACCCAGTATTATGGAAATCTTACGTCATACTTTATGCATGAATTTCCTAACCTGCCAGTAAGTTTTTCGCTGTATTTACAGTGTTTTCGCGTTATTTTTTCAAATGCTTTTATATATTAAGTTCTAGTGTTATAAATCGAAAAAACTTAAGGGGGGGTTTTATATATTCTTAAATTTTATTTTTTTGATTTTTTATTTTGGTTATTAATGGTCTTTTAATTGGAGAGTACTGCATAACTTTTTAGACGGGTATTTGTTTTTTATGGGCTAATCTGGACTTTATTTTTAATAGATTTTATAGGGTTTTTGTTGTTTATACAGGAGGATATACTTAATTATTTTAGTGGAATTTAGCAGGTTATTAATATTATTAATAATAAATTAGATATTATTAATAATGGGTATGGAGTTCTCCCTAGAGAACTCATTAATGGTTTAAAAAATATAGATTTGAACTTTATATGGAACTGTTTTATCGGAAGAGCTATGTCTATACGAATTAATGAATCAGCTTTACTGATTAAATTAGAAAATACTACAAAGTATTGGATAGAGTTGGAAACAGCACCTGAATCTTTTTTTCAGGATTTTGCAGCATTACTCTATGATTTCAAGAAAATCTATCATCGAAGTTATAGATACTTCGGGTATATCAAGGCGTGGAGTGACTGGTTAGAAAATTATGATATTGCAGGGTTAACATCAAATGAGTTGATTGGCTACTTGCAAAGTAAAAGCTTTAAGGAGTATCGGCAATATTTTATAGGGTACAAGTCTGTGCATCTAAAGGATTTAAGACAGCATAAAGAAAATGAGAAGCGTAATAAAAAATCCCTTAATGAAAAGGTGACGGAAGCTATCCAGCGTTATTCAAAGTCTGAGGTAGTACGTGTTGATTTATCATATTTGAAGGAACGGCATGAGCACGTAAATCTTGAAGACTTTTGTGATGATATGGAACAGTTACGTAAAGAAATTGGTAAAAGAAAAGAGCCTTTTGATGACTTGGTTGATTATGCGTGGGCTTTAGAGCAAGGAGAAACCAAGGGTTATCATTGTCATTTATTATTAATTTTTAATGGGCATAAGAAACAATCAGGGTGGGGGATAGCGAAACAGGTTGGTACATTGTGGAAAGGGATAACGGGTGGTCTGGGTATGTATTTTAATTGCCATGATCCAGAACAACTAGATCAGTATACCAAACTAAATATTTTAGGGATCGGTAGGATTCATCGTGACAATACAGAGGAAGTGAGTCGATTCCTGAATGCTGTAACTTATCTCGTTCGTCCTGAAAAGGAAGAGCAGCATTTGAGAATTAAGCCGTTTTTTAGAATGCGAACTTATCAGTAGATCCCAAAAAATTATAGATATACATCATCTACATGAACAATGAGTGTTTATTCCTACATTCAAAGGCTTATCAGACGGTAAGTCTTTTTCATTTTAGAGGTATATCTTATGAATATTACATGTCCATTCTGCCACTCCGAAAACGTCAGCCGTGTAGTGAACCAGCAGTCCTCAAGTCAGGGCAGCCTGTCTTCGGTGACCTGTGCCGGTATTGGCGCCAGTATTTCTAAAAGTCTACCAATGCCGATCTCTCCATGGATGGGTGGAATTGCAGGGGCAGTGGTTGGTGGCTTGATTGATAGTTTCATTCAGCCAGCTCGACCAGTAGCTGCATCCGTTCGTTATTTCCATTGCCATCATTGCCAACGCAATTTTGATTAACCCGGTTCAGGAGAAAAGATATGGCGCATCAAGTCGAACAAATGGCTTATATCGGTGACACTCCCTGGCATGGTCTAGGAAATCAACTCACTCAGAATCAGCCGATTGAAGTTTGGGCACAGCAGGCAGGGATGGATTGGCGGATTGAATCCTCCGATGTTAGCTACATGGCACAGAATGCACGTGGGCAGAGCATCATTATGCCTTATGAAGAACAGCGAGTGCTGTATCGTTCCGATACTCATGCCCCCTTGTCTGTGGTCAGTCAGCGTTATCAGGAAGTGCAGCCTATGGAGATTTTGGAGTTCTATCGGGATCTGACTGAGCAATCCGGCTTTGAATTAGAAACTGCGGGTGTGCTTAAAGGGGGTAAAAAATTCTGGGCATTGGCACGTACTGGGCAATCTACAGCGCTTAAAGGTAAGGATGTCAGCAATGGTTATATTCTGCTGGCAACTGCATGTGATGGCACACTGGCGACAACGGCACAGTTCACCAATATCCGGGTGGTCTGTAATAACACCTTGGCGATAGCCTTACGTGGGCAGAGCAGTAGTGCTGGTGTAGTGAAAGTTCCACATAGCACCAAGTTTGATGCAGAGAAAGTGAAGCAGCAATTGGGTATTTCAGTTCGTGCCTGGGATGAGCACATGTATGAAATGAAACAACTCACACAGCGTAACGTGAGTCAGCAGGAAGCCAAAGCTTACTTTGATGCCGTGTTTAATAATAGCACCATGTCAATTTCCGATCCTGAAGAAAACATCATTCAATTTTATCGTAATGTCGCGCAGCAAGTTCAGGAGAAAAAGCCTGAACCCAATGGTCGTGCCATGAATAAAGCTTTAGAGATGTTTAATGGACAAGGACGCGGTGCTGACCTGTCATCAGCGAAAGATACAGCTTATGGATTACTTTGTTCGATCACGGAATTTGTGGATCATGAACGACGTGCCATGAGTACCGACCATCGACTGGATTCAGCCTGGTTCGGTGCAGGTGCTGGTCTTAAACAAAGAGGATTGGAGCAAGCACTTGCTTTGATCGCCTGAAATTAACTGACTCACTCATGTCGAAATCAAGTCACCCCAAACAAATGCTAGTCATAGCACTCATGTAACCCCTCTCAATTAAAACAGCAAGCAAATCGCCATACCCGACCTCGTGTCGGGTATGGCTTTTTTATGCATTTCTTTTACAGAGATCAGAATTAATAAGGATAATCCCATGAATCAAATTGTACCTATTTCCCATCAGCCTACGACGGTAGGATCAAAGATTGTAGTCAATCCAAGCATCACCACCAAACGCTCAACAGCAGCCAAGCGATTGGTTAATACCAAAGGGATGGAATATCAGGACTGGCTTGAAGTTCGTAAACAAGGTATCGGTAGTAGTGATGCCGCTACTGCCTGTGGTCTTAATCCCTACATGTCGATGTTAGAACTCTGGTTAATCAAAACCGGACGACAGGCTCAATCGATAGAAGATGAAAGTTCAGGTGTGGCACCGTTGTATTGGGGTAAGCAGCTGGAACCTTTGGTGGCAGAGTTCTATAGCATGCACACCCATAATAAGGTGCGACGGATCAATGCGGTACTTCAGCATCCTGATCCCGATAAACACTTTATGTTAGCCAATCTAGATTACAGCGTGGTCGGTAGTGATGACGTTCAGATCTTAGAATGTAAAACAGCAGGTGAGCATGGAGCAAAATTGTGGCGTGATGGTGTGCCTTTATACGTGCTGTGTCAGGTACAACATCAACTGGCGGTGACTGGTAAACAGGCAGCGCATGTTTGTGTCTTGATCTGTGGACATGAAACCAAGATCTTCAAAGTGACACGGTCTGAATCCGTGATTGAGCATATTGTTCAAGCAGAACGATATTTCTGGGAATGTGTAGAAAACGATACTCCGCCATCAGTCGATGCCAGTGAATCCGCAGCTAAAGCGATTCAACAGCTCTATCCAGCGCATGTGCCTTTAACCGTAGAGGATCTCTCGCAAAATGAAAATGCCAATTTGATGTTCGACCAGCTCATCAAAATGAAGGACGAGATTCAGCATCAGCAGGAACGCTTTGACCATCTTAAACATGAAATTCAGATGATGATGCAAGACAAGGAAAGGGCTGTTTTTGCACATGGCTCAGTAGTCTGGAAGAAAGCCAAGGATTCTATCAGCCTCAATACCAAAGCATTGCTTCAGCACCAGCCTGAACTCATCGAGCTTTATCCACTTCAAAAGCAGGGCAGTCGTCGATTTAACATCTATACCGACTAAGCCCGATCTACAGCACCCAATCAAAAAATCACAAAAATCGCTCCCCGCTCTCTACCCTTCGGTAGAGAGCAAATCGGTCGCGATCTCTGTAGCACTTTATCTGGCTCTACATTCTTTGGGTAACTTATTTGGTCCTTGTTCCGACCTACATACATAGACCCAAATTTGTAAGGTAATACATTAAGGAATATCAACATGATTAAAGGTTTAGCAATTACTCCACCAATTCTGGGGCGTATCAGTATCGGTCGTATGATCGAAAAGAATGGCAAGCGATTGCCTGAAAAAGATGACCAGTTCACCATTACTTCCCAGATTCAAAGCAAAGAAGGCTGGGTTAAACATCCACTGGATGATCAGCTGCGAGCGAATGCTCCGAATCAGAAGCTACGTTCAATCCCCGTCAGAATGATCTTTAATGATCCTGACTTAAACCTACGTGCTGAATACACCTTATTTGACCGACAGACTGGACGACCTGTCTGTGTCGGTAATGGGGAAACCTGCCAACGTTTAACTAATCAAGGCGTGGAGCAACATTCCTGTCCATCCCCTGATTTATGTCCATTGGCTCAAGGAGGGAACTGCAAGCCCTACGGGCGTTTGCATGTGAACTTAGATGAATCGGATGAGTTTGGCACCTTCATCTTTAGAACTACAGGCTTTAATAGTATTCGGACTTTGGCTGCACGGCTGAGCTATTACCATGCAGCTTCAAATGGTTTGCTGTCATGTTTGCCATTGCAACTGACATTACGAGGTAAAAGCACAACGCAGAGTTATCGTCAGCCTGTGTATTACGTGGATCTGACTTTAAGGGAGGGAGTAGATTTACAGTCCGCACTTCAGACTGCAAGGGATATAGACCAACAGAGTAAACAAGCCGGGTTTAATCAAGAGGCTTTAGATCAAACGGCAAGGCAGGGATTTGCGAATGGTTTGTTTGAAATGGATATTGAGGAGGGGCTAGATGTGGTGGACGAGTTTTATCAGGAAGAAGGTCTGCACCAGCCTGTGGTAGAACAGAATGCGTTCGATATCCAGCAGGGATTGAAAGGATCTGTGACAGCTTTGAACTGAGTTAAATAAGAGGAAACCTTTTACTGATATCTATGAATTAAGGGAGCATTAGCTCCCTTTTTTACATAGAACAAGAATGTTTTAAGCTGTGTATCTGATATTTATGCATCTTTCAATTTCTGAAGATACTGTTCATCCAATATCCGCTGTTTTCGATTGAGAACAGCATTCAAAATCACAGCACAAAAAGCCGTTAGCAAAATTGGGCTGTTTAACAGAGGTGAAAGATAAGATGGTAGTTGTGAGAAAATAGTAGGTGAGAATACAGGCAACATACCTATGCCGGCACTGACTGCAATGATGTAGAGATTATTCACATTTTGAAAGTCGACACGCTGCAGTACTTTGATACCATTAGATGTCACCATCCCAAACATAAACAATGCGGCTCCACCTAGAACACATGAGGGTATAGACGCAACAAAGTAAGCTATTTTAGGAAATAGACCTAAAAGGATTAAAAACACACCAGCTAAAGCACATACACTGCGATTCTTAACACCTGTGATCGCTAGCAAACCGATGTTCTGAGCATAGGATGTATACGGGAAGATATTAAAAATCCCACCAATCATTGTGCCAAGGCTGTCAGCTCTAAAACCGCGAGTCAATTTTTCCTGATCCACTTCTTCTTCAACAATTTCACCTACAGCCATGAACATCCCAGCTGTTTCAATGAAAATAACCAGCATGACTACGCACATAGTCAAGACAGCCCAAAAGTTAAACTCTGGAATACCGAAGTGAAATGGCATCACCCAACCTAACCATGGGCTTTCATCTATCTTGTCTAAAGAGATGAGGCCAGAAAATGCAGCGATGATATAACCAATTCCCATCCCGATTAGAACTGAAATGTTGCCCAAAAAGCCTTTAACATAACGGCTGATGATAATAATGCTTAATAGAACACAGGCAGCGATAGATAAGTACAATGGATTTCCAAAGTCTTTTACCCCATATCCGCCAGCGGACCATGTGCCTGCAATACCAATGAGAGATAGACCAATCACAAGAATTTGAGTTCCTGTCACCACAGGAGGGAAGAATCGTATTAACTTTCCAATAAATGGTGAAATCAGGAAGCCAAAGATCCCTGCGATAATGATTGCCCCAAATACACTTAGTAGTCCCATATCTGGATTAGTCCCAATTGCAATCATTGGGCCTACTGCAGTAAAGGTAACTCCCATCATAATGGGAAAGCGAATACCTACATTTTTAAAACCAATAGTTTGAATGAGGGTGGCAATGCCACAAACAAATAGATCTGCAGTAATTAAGAAAGCAATTTCTGCAGTGCTTAACCCTAAAGCTCCTCCAACAATTAGGGGAATTGAAACAGCACCTGCATACATTACCAAGACGTGCTGGATACTGAGAAAAATCATGGAGCTTGGTTTTAAGTTATTGGCTGTGATTGTGTTAGTCATATATGTTTTTCTCCTTCAGCCTAAAAGGTATATTTGACGATGAAACTAGTAGCATTTTGATTAGTTTTAAAATATGGAGTGTCTTCGATTAAGAATTTGTTTTTCCAATAGTCGTATTCAATACCTGCTACTAATTTTTTTGGGCTTAAGCCTAGATGAGGGCTAAGGTCATATTTGATTTGTGGGTTAAAGTGAAAGTCGGAAGAGTTATTACCTTTGGAATTGACTACCCAATCAATGTATCCATCAAAAATGATTGATGATTTAAGAAATGGGACGGTATATGACCAGCAAGGAGTGATTTGCCATTGTCCACTTGGGGTGTTTCCATCGTCTGGAATGCGATAGTAAAAATTAAGGGTGAAATAATCAAAGCCTTTGATATCTAGATCAAAACCTGGTCCCACTAAATAATTCCACGTATCGTCATAACCCGCTTTATCTTGGATACTTAAGTCAAAGCTTGTAGCTATGAGGACATCTTTAACTGGTCCAAAGCTCAAATTTGTATTGGTTAATTTACTTATTGAAAAGCGTGGGGCAAGTTCTGTATAGACCGCATTATGGCCTTGGGAAGCTGTCTTTTCGCCATCAAACCAATAAGTGTCGACGAATAGATAAAGATCTCCCCATTTCCAATTACTAGCATGTTCGAAGGTAATGGTTTCATGTGTATCTGGTTCAACTTCAAAACCTTTACCGTAAAGTGCAGAAATACTATTGGATTGCCAATTTAACCATGATTCCTCAGCAAAAGAATAAGTGCTTATTAAACATGTGCTTAAAAATAGATAGGGCGCATTTTTTTTCATATAATTGTTTCCGATATTCAAACTTCAGCACGATGTTTGTAGGTTGCACTAAAACGTGATTGCAAATATTCCATACTAGTAATTGGTAAGTACTTAGGTGGATTGGATTCGCTGTAACAGTTAGGTAGGCAACGGATTACAGTTTTTGGACTAGGTTGTATGAAAAATGGAAATGAGAATCTTTGTTTTCCTTTAGGACTCGAAACGCGATGAGGTGTCGATTTATAGAGATCATTTGACCATCGTGCCATCATATCTCCGATATTGATTACATAGGTGTTAGGTATAGGAGGAGCATCGATCCAATTACCATTTACATCCTGAACTTGTAATCCACCTACTTCATCCTGAGCCAAAATAGTTACACACCCATAATCAGTATGTGTTCCCGCATTAAAACCTTGAGAGTCTGTATTGTCTAAGGTAGGCGGATAATGAATTAACCGGAGAAAACATAGGCTGTCTTGCAGACAATGATCAAAATAATTTTGCGGAAGACCAATGGCATGAGACATGGCATTAAGCAATATTTTTGCTAAATCCACCATTTCATCAAAATACTCTTCTGTAGCTACTTTCCACCCTTCAATATTTGGATAAACATTTGGTCCCCTTAGAGGTTCTTGATTAATGACTTCGGGATGATTAGCTTCTAAATGGACACCCATGTCATATATTTCTTTAAAGTCTTCAGGTAAGTCAGGGTTCAGTTGTTCTACTCCTAATGCACCATATCCTCTATGTGCAATTTTATTCTTTTGAATATCTATTTCTAATTTCTCTTGTAGAGGCTTACTAAAAAACTCTTTAGCTAAACTTTGAACTTCTGCAAGGTGATTCGGTTTATAACCACTGATATAGAAGAATCCCCATTCACGACATGCTTGGTCAATTTGGTTGCATATATCTGCATAATCAGGATGGTTAACGTCATAAAGAGGTGCAATGTCGATAACTGGTAATTTTTTCATGGGAAACTCCTTATTATTAGATATATGTTTTTTTGAACATGTTACGATAATGCTGTTCAACACTGATTGGTGGATATAGCGGTTCTGAGTTTTCCTCCAAACACTCTCGAATGCATTCAATCTGATACTGGTGATTACCGCTGTAGAAGAATGGAACAGAATATCGTTCCCCACCTGAGATGTTGATGACGCGATGGAGGGTGGATCTATATGTATTGTTCGTCCACATAGAGATTAGGTCACCTAGGTTAACGACATAACTATCTTCAATAGGCTCTGCCCAAATCCATTGGTTTGTTGACTGATCCCATACTTGTAAACCACGATTATGGTCTTGAAGTAATAGAGTAAGCCCGCCGAAATCAGTATGTGCCCCGCAACCTTTTTCATTTGGTTGAGCATTAGCTGGTTGAGGGGGATAGTGTAATAAGCGTAAAGTGACTAAATCTGCATCCTTACAAAACTCTGTGAAATAGTCAGCTTCCAAGTTTAGAGATAATGCAATAGCACGCATGAGTCGTTCAGAGACTTTAATCAATTCAACTTGATATTCCTCCATTACCTCTTTAAATCCATCAATATCTGGCCATTGGTTTGGGCCTTGGTTAAAAGCTTTATGGATGACAAAAGGATCTGAAGGTGAGCGTTCCTTCCCGATATAAAAGCCTTCCTTTATATCAGGCGGAGAATTAGGTTCAAGTGTTTGTGCTCTTAATGATTCATAGCCTCTATTTGCTTCAGAAAGCTCTTTGGACCACTGCTTTTTCTGTTCTGGGGGAAGACTAAAAAATAATTTGGAATATTCAAAAACCTTATCTTGTAATGCTTTAGAAACTCCATGTCCCGTAATGTAAAAAAAACCTTTATCTAAGCATGCTTTCCGAATATGTGAGGCAATGTTTTGGTGCGTTTGTATGTCATTATCCAAAAGTCCAGAAATATCGATGATGGGTATAGAGGTAATGTTTTGATTGTTTTTCAGCGCAGTCATGTAGCAATCTCTCAAAAATAATGTTTTCTTTTTTTATAAAATAATCATGAGACCGCATAGCAATGAATATCGAGCAAGCTGATGCCAAAAAGAGAGCTATTCTTAATTAATTAAATAAAAACAATTGCTTAAACTTTTTTAAATGAGTGGTGATGCTGAAAAAGCAACGGGATGCACTGAGAATAATGCTTTAGGTCCAAAAAATGGCTGCTACTTAATGGCAAGTTTTTTGCTTCTATTTCAATAGCTCATTCAAATTTATAAATGGATTGGGGCTTTAAAATTGGAATAGGATGTGATGTTAAAATGAGTACACGTGGTCTTCGCTTTCACTCAGCAGCAATTCATTATTTTGATGCTGTACGCCGGTGCGGTTCAATCAGGGAAGCAGCCAGACAATTAAATGTCGTATCTTCTGCTGTAAACAGGCAAATTTTAAAACTCGAAGATGAAGTTGGAGCACCATTATTCAATCGGGTGCCTTCGGGTATGGTACTTACTCATGCAGGTGAGTTATTTTCAAGACATATCAGTTTAGTATTGCGAGATACTAAGCGATTGCAGAATGAATTGGATGCACTGAAAGGGCTTTATAAAGGTCATGTAGAAATTGCGAGTGTTGAAACACTGGCAATTAATTTCCTGCCAGAGATTATTGAAAAATTCCAAGTAAAATATCCTAATGTAACTGTAGGGGTTACAATTTTAGGCTCAAAAGATATCCCTAATGAAATCATTGAAAATAGGGTGGATCTAGGCTTGGCTTTTGCCTTGCCAAAGCATAATGATTTGCACCAAATAGCAATATCCCATTTTAAATTAGGTGCAATTGTATCGACTGAGCATCCCTTGGCCTCTCAAAAGACGGTGTCATTCCATCAGTGCCTCGACTATGATGTGATTATGCCAAAACCTAATTTATCTATTTATCAACAGTTGGCGCCATTATTTGCGGGTGCACAACATGCTATTCCAAATTTTAAAATGCAAACGAGTTCTTTGGAATTAATGAAACAGTTAATACTCAGGAATAAGGGAATTGGTTTTCAGACATTCTTTGGGTTGGAAAATGAAATAATTAATAATCGCCTTCGCTATATTCCGCTTAATGATAACAATGGTATCTACTGTGATTTAGGTCTGTATGCACGTAAAGGGCATTATCTTTCCACAGCAACAGACGCTCTCTCCAGGCTTATTACAGATGAAATCCTACAAAGAGGCGAAGCTGGACAATAAACATAACCTGAAAAGTACAACTAAAAAGCTAAGCCCTTATCGAAATCCCTCAATAAAGGCTTAGCTTTGTTTATTTTGGATAAGCAGCATCCACGCCTTTAACGAAATAATTCATACTCATCAATTGCGTATTTGAGAGATGTTTACCTTTTCCCAAAAGTAATGTTCCATCTTGTTTGTAAAGTGGTCCACTAAACACAATATATTGACCGTTACGAATTTTATCTCGGACTGCCAAAACCTTCATTTTTTCATTGTTAGAGACCATTGGACCAAAACCTGCTATATCGATGGCACCTTCCTTGACACCATACCATGTCGATCCCGACTTCCATATTTTGTTATGCACTTGCTGCAAAACAGGAGTATAGATTTTTTCCCAATATAACACTGATGCAGCTAGGTGACCTTTAGGAGCAAACTTACTCATATCTGAGTTCCAGCCAAAGCCAAATTTCCCTTTTTCCTGAGCAGCTTTAACTACAGCGGGTGAGTTGGTGACTTGTGATAATATATCAGCATTTTGCGATATTAATGCAAGTGCAGCCTCATGCTCTTTTCCTGAATCAAACCAAGTGTTAATCCAGACTATCTTGGTCTTAATTTTTGGATTTACAGATTGAGCCCCAAGTGTATAGGCATTGATGTCTCTAATGACTTCAGGAATTGGGAATGGTGCTACAACACCCAAACATTACTTTTAGTCTTATAGCCTGCCAATACCCCTTGCAAGTAAGAGCCTTCATAGGTTCGGATATCATAGACTCCCACATTTTTTGCAGTTTTATATCCGTTCGCATGCATAAAAATGGTGTTCGGGAACTGTTTAGCTACCTTTTCAATGGCATTCATATACCCGAAGGTAGTAGCAAATATAACCTTATTTCCTTGTTGTGCGAGTCTCCGAAATGTACGTTCAGAGTCGGCATTATCTAGAATATTCTCGATATAAGAGGTCTTAAATTTACCCTGTAAGGACTTTTCTGCTTTCAGACGACCTATATCGTGTGAATAAGACCAACCATAATCGTTTTTATGAGCGACATAGACAAAAGCCGCTTGATCAGCGGCCAATGCTGGATTGGCCCCACTGATGAGTAAAAGTCCTAAAAGACTGGCATTTACGAAAATATTTTTTAAATTAAGTAGGTTATTCATGCTGATTCTCTTTGAAGAGTATCAGTTGAATTTTGTTTTGCCATAAATATTGCCAGTCGCTCCTCATAAATCTCACGAATATAATGGGCAACACTGCAACTGTCGGCAAACATGTTGTATTTCCAATTTAAACCATACGACTCTAAATTGATATTATCAACAGTCATAAGTTGAACTTTAGAATTTGGATTGTTCAAGTAGCTATCAATGATTTTACGAATGACTTCTTTGGTTGGTGCAAGCTTATATGCATGCCAGAAGTCTGTATGCCATTCACCTTCCGTAGGTTGATTAAATGGATACTGAATTCCTCGGCCAGGACGATTTGTTCCTAAGCCATTATATGGTCCTGTTTCAAATGCTAACCAGTTAACTGGATTATTCGGGACTGCAGGACGGATCTGCCCCCATGTAACTAAATTTCGATTCAGCCAATCATCTGCAAAACTATCATTATTAAAAGGATCTAACTTTCTGATAGCTTCAGGATCATCACGCATTTGTGATACAGCAAGCTCAATTTCATTTTCAATTTTAAAAATACAATGGCTGTAATCCATTGCAAACTCAAACGGCACACCTTCTTTTTCTATAAGATCTGCCACCGGAATTACTCGACGATAATCTTCAGACCAGTTATCAACGTGGCACTCTAAGGTAACCGTTATTCCTTTACTTTGAGCGTAGGTGTAGAAATCGATATAAGTTTTAGCAACTTCTTCGTTCGTTACATAATGACCATCTGCATGTTTTGCCCAAATCATCATGTTGTGGAATTTGGCCCCTACAGCGGCACTACGATTAATATCCTGTTTGAATGCTTCCTCATCCTTGCCAATGACATATAAGCCACAACCAGAATAAATAGGGATATTTGTTTTCTGACTTGCCTTGATGTAAGCATCTATTTGACTATCTTCAAGAGGGATACGATCCAGAAAATCAAAGACCTCCGCAGCTTTTAGCATTTCGAACTGTTCGAGAATAGTAGGCTCATTCAGGCTTACTGGTCGTTCTTTTGATGAGTTTTGAATGCCTAAACCAGCACAACCTAGAGGAAACATTTTTTTCATAATTTTGATACCAACTGTTGAATAAATTAAACGGCTTCTTTTTTCGCAGCGTAAGTTTTCTGATACATATAGGCTAAGTATTCACCTACGGTCATTTCTTTAGGTTCAGCCTTAAATTCATCACTTAAATTTTGGAGCCTTTTGATTTTGTATTCGTAATCCAGATCGAAGAAGGATGGAACCGAATAACGAGAGACTCCTGCTTTACTATTGAAAACTCGGTGCATATTTGACAGGTATAGTCCATTAGTCATGAATTGGACTAAATCACCTAAATTTACGATAAAAGTATCTGGAATGTGAGGTGCACGAATCCATTCACCCTCACTGTTGCGGACTTCTAGTCCACCCACTTCATCTTGTAATAAGAGGGTCAATAAGCCCCAATCGGTGTGCGCACCGCAACCCAACTGATTATTTATAATTTCTTCAGACTGTGGTGGGTAGTGAAGCATACGAGTAATAATCACAGCTTCGTCATAGCCTACTTCGAAGTAGTTTTCTTCAAGACCAAGAGAAAGGGCTAGTAAACCAGCTAGATGTTTACCCAGTTTTAACACCTGTTGAATATAAGTTTCAGTCTGAGTGTTCATTTCAGGGAGGTCTTCAGGCCACTGATTTTGCCCATGTTGTGGATATCCTTTTTGGACATATGGGTGACTTGAATCTAGGTTTTTTCCAGACATGAAGCCTTCTTTTAGGTCAGGAGGAGAACCCTCATCGAGTGTTTGGGCTGCCATAGGTTCATAACCACGAAGGCATTTGGAGTTTTTGAAATCAATCTCTAATTTGTTTTCGATCGGAAGATCAAAAAACTGTTTTGCAATGTCTAGTTGTTTTTGGAGAACTTCAGAAGCGATACCATGATTTTTAATATAGAAGAAACCTGTTGTTCTGCATGCTTTATGGATTTCCCACGCAACAGATTTCCGTTTTTCTAGGTTATCGGAAAAACTGTCGCTTAAGTCGATTACTGGAATACTTTTAGCCGTAGAAGGTGGTGTGTATATCAACATTTTTGTGGCTCTTTGAACTTTGTTGTTATCAACTTAATGACAATTTAATTCCGTGCATAGCAGAGAATCTCGCTCAACTCGTTGCCAAAAAGGCAACACTAAATAAAGTCAGAGTAGTAATAGGAGTCCAAGTAATTCAGCATCAATTAAGAATTGTGATGAGTTATAAAATGCTAGTTATTCGTTAAGTTTAGATAAGAAGAACAATAATAAGAAAAGTGTTCTAAAAATTAGAAATACCATTCCTAAAGTCTTTAATAGACAGATAGAAAAGAAAAAGTCATGATGAAGCAATGCTAAGAAGTTTGAATTAATCAATAACTTATAAGAGGGGCAGCGCTAAAATGAATGCAATACCAGTTCTCAATTTATTCACTCAGCCACAATGTAGTCAATTTGACCCAAATGACTGGAATATTCTAGCGCAGCATTGGTATCCGGTAGTTCAAATCCAGGATGTAACGACTCAACCGCAGCAAGTTCAGCTTCTTGATGTCAAAATGGCTATTTATAAAACTGAAAGTGGAGAAATTCATCTGGTAAGAGATATCTGTCCACATCGAGGAGTGCCATTAAGTAAAGGATGGGTAGAAGGTGAAAATATTGTTTGTCCCTATCATGGGCTCAACTATAACGCACAAGGTAAGTGCGTAAAAATCCCTGCTCAACCAGAACTTACCCAAATTTCAGATCGGTTCACCTTAACTAAATTCCCTGTAGTTGAGAAATATGGACTAGTTTGGACCAGCTTATTTAGCCGTGATGAAAGTGAAGCTAATTTTCCAGTTCTTGAAACTTGGGATTCAGATGAACATCAATCAATACTCCCACCATTTGTTGATATAGCAGGTTCTAGTGGTCGTCAGCTCGAAGGCTTTATCGATGTGGCACATTTTGCCTGGGTACATAACAAGGCATTCGCTGATCGTGATAATCCAGTAGTGCCCAAATATGAAACTGAAAGAACGGATTATGGACTTAAAACGATTTATATCTCTACAGTAAGTAACTTTCCTCGTAGTTTGAGACATTTAGAGCCAGAGAATTTCTTATGGAAACGAGAATTTGATGTATATCCTCCATTCTCGGCAACACTTACTGTCTATTTTCCTAACAATGGGATTTTAAAAATTTTGAATGCTTGTTGTCCTGTTTCACATAATCAAACCAGGCTATTTGTTCCGTTGACACGTAATTTTGATACGACGGGTGACCTACAGGCTGTATATGACTTCAATGCACAAATTTTTGCAGAGGATCAGGATATTGTTGAGAATCAAAAACCGGAAGAACTTCCATTAGATGTTTCAATGGAGGCGCACTTTGCAGCAGACAAATCTTCAACGACATATAGACGGATATTGGCAGAATGGGGATTAAGTAAAAGATATGTGGTCTAGAGATATAAGATAACCTGATTATCTCGATTGGTTGAAATATAAGGGAGGTAGTCTCCCTTATATTTTTAGAGATTGATTTCGCAGAAATACTAATATAAAAGTGACTCACCATTTATCGTAATTTCATTGTCTTAGCTTCTTCTAATTAATAAACTTGATTTTGTTACAATATCAAGTTTGTACAGGGGGAGACACAGATGGTAAACCAATATGGTGGAAGTAGAGAAGGTGCAGGACGCAAAGCTCTCTATGATGAGCCTACAAAAGTTATTCGTATTCCTGAATCTCGTATAGTTGAAATTAAGAACTATCTCGCGAACTCAAAGAAAGCCAAGTTCAATGATGTAGCATCTATCACCTTGGTCAATCCAAGTGCCGTTATGCATATTCCCTTAGCCTCTGAAAAAGTTGCAGCTGGATTTCCATCTCCTGCCCAAGATTATGTAGAGAAAACTCTAGATATGAATGAACACCTCATTAAGAATGAGGCTGCGACATTTATCGTAAAAGTTGCCTCACTTTCTATGCGTGATGCGGGTATCGATATTGATGATGAACTTGTTGTAGACCGAAGTCTTGAAGCCAAACATGAAGATATCGTTATTGCACTGATCGATAATGAGTTTACTGTTAAGCGCCTGATGATTGAGAATGACAACAATCGTTGGCTTAAGGCAGAGAACCCGGACTATTCAGACATTCATCTTCAAGATGGGCAGGAAATGGTGATTTGGGGTGTCGTTACTTATGTCATCAAGCCATTTAAGAAGCGTAAGTAAAACAATAATTATCCCTCTTGGCTTCTTACATGACATATAAAAATAAAATCTATGCTTTGGTGGACATCAACAACTGCTATGTCAGTTGTGAAAGAGTCTTTAACCCAAGCCTAAACAATAAGCCTGTTGTTGTCCTTTCTAATAATGACGGCTGTGTTGTGGCACGCTCTCAAGAAGCCAAAGACTTAGGCATCAAGATGGCTGTGCCTCTCTTTCAGATCAAAGACATTGTAGAACGGCATCAGGTACAGGTCCTTTCCAGTAACTATGCTTTGTATGCTGAGATGTCCCGCAGATTCATGAAAGTTCTTGCGGATTTCGTATCTCCTAAAGAACAGGAGATATACTCCATTGATGAATGCTTTCTTGATCTGACTGCCCATGCCGAGCATTATGACCTGACTGAATACACTCAGCAGATCCGTCAGCGTATTTTATCTTGGTTGGGATTACCCGTTTGCATCGGTATAGGCCGGACTAAGACCGAAGCAAAACTTGCCAACCATATTGCCAAGCAGAATGCCTATTTAAATGGTGTATGCAATCTGATTTCCATGGACCCATGCTCAATTGAAACCTTGTACCAGTCCATTGAGGTCAGTGAGATTTGGGGAGTAGGGCGGAAGCATTCTAGAAAACTCAATGGTATAGGTATTAATACAGTTATGGATTTTATCCAGGCTCATCCATTGATGATCAGAGATCAGTTCTCAATCGTGATGCATCGGACATTGCTGGAACTAAATGGTGTTACATGCATTGAACTTGAACATACGCCACCTGCCAAAAAGCAGATCATTTCTAGCAGGTCATTTGGACAACGTATCTATCATATTGATGACCTAAAAGAAGCGATGGGCCTCTATGTAATGGATGCAGTGAATAGACTGAGAGAAGGTCAACTGTTGTGTGGTTGTCTAATTGGATTTGTTCAATCTAATCCATTTGATAGTTCCAAACCTTTTTACAACAAGTCATTGTCCCTGGCTCTACCCGAACCCACTGACAATCTACTCGTTCTTTCAAAGATAGCTACTGCCATGATTGATGGCCTATATTCAAAGGATATAGCTTTCAAGAAGTGTGGTGTAATTCTGACTTGTCTAGAACCTAAGGCAAGTCATGTCTACGACATGTTTACAGATAAGAAGCATATCGAGATTAACGATACTTTGATGGATTCACTTGAAAAAATTCATAGTAAATACGGTAAGAATAAACTCGCTTTAGGAGCGAGCATGTTGCCGAACCGCAGATGGAGTATGTCTCGGGATCGGCTGACACAAAATTATTTTAAGTGGGATCAATTGCTTATAGTGAAGTAATTGGAAAGGGCTTTGTTGCATAAATATGTAAGCATCTGATTTAAATAAATTTAATTTTGGATCAAAAAATAATCAAAACTTTTAAAATCATATAGTTATGAAATATTTGTGCAACAAAGCCTCCGGCATGTAAGAAGGAAGGGGAAAAGTATGAATCTCTAGAACCTAAATATGCAGTTTTGAGTCCTAACTTGCCTAATTCAGAAACGATTTTCTGTTTCGTATGTAATGATACTCATATTGTAAGCAGAGAAGACTGCCCGCAACCAACATGTCCTGGGAATGTTTTAAGTGAGGAATATTGTATTTGTTGTACTTGTGGTGAAGATTGCTTTTAAAAATTTATAAATTTTTTATTCGAGTTAGTAATATTAAAAATTAAATGTAGTAATTAATCTACAGTAAGACAATAAAATTAAATCTGCTACAATTGCGCCAATTTTAAGTTATCACTTCACTAGTTTGATACACATTGATAAGTGTGTACAAAACTGTGTACATATTGAAGATTTCCCTTATGTTTAAAGAGCAATTAGCTAAAGAAGTAGCTACTCGCAGGACTTTTGCGATTATTTCCCACCCCGATGCCGGTAAGACCACCATGACAGAAAAGCTGCTGTTATGGGGTAAAGCCATCCAGATTGCCGGGATGGTGAAAAGCCGTAAGTCAGACCGTGCAGCGACCTCTGACTGGATGGAAATGGAAAAAGAACGCGGTATTTCCATCACCACATCGGTCATGCAGTTCCCATATAAAAATCATGTGATTAACTTACTTGATACCCCGGGGCATGAAGACTTCTCGGAAGATACTTACCGTACATTGACTGCAGTTGACTCTGCGTTGATGGTGATTGATGGTGCAAAAGGTGTCGAAGAACGTACTATCAAATTAATGGAAGTGTGTCGTATGCGCGATACACCGATTGTCTCTTTCGTCAACAAAATGGACCGTGAAATCCGTGAACCATTAGAACTGCTGGATGAAATTGAAAACGTTCTGAAAATCCGCTGTGTCCCGATTACCTGGCCGATGGGTACAGGTCGTGACTTTGCTGGTGTATATAACATTCTTGAAGAAAAATTTTACGTCTACAAGGCCGGTTTTGGTTCAACCATTACCGATATTGAAATTCGTGATGGTTATGATCATGCAGACTTGCGTGAAAAAGTCGGTGATCTGGCTTTTGCAGCTTTCGAAGAATCGCTGGAACTGGTGCAAATGGCCAATGATCCATTAGATCCTGAAGAGTTTCTGGCCGGTCGTCAAACCCCCGTGCTGTTCGGTACCGCTTTGGGTAACTTCGGGGTAGATCATGTTTTGAATGCCTTCATTCAATGGGCGCCAAAACCGAAAGCGCATCCGACCCATGAGCGTGCTGTGGACGCGACCGAAGAAGGTTTCACTGGATTTGTCTTTAAAATTCAGGCCAATATGGATCCAAAACACCGTGACCGTATTGCGTTCATGCGTATCTGTTCAGGTAAGTATGAAAAAGGTTTGAAAATGAACCATGTGCGTCTGGGTAAAGATGTACGGATCAGTGATGCCTTAACTTTCTTGGCCGGTGAACGTGAACATCTGGAAGAAGCGTGGCCCGGTGATATTATTGGTTTGCACAACCACGGTACCATTCAGATTGGCGATACTTTCACTTCCGGTGAAAACTTGCATTTCACAGGTATTCCACACTTTGCTCCAGAAATGTTCCGTCGTGTTCGTTTAAAAGATCCTTTGAAATCCAAACAGTTACAAAAGGGTTTAAAAGAGCTTTCAGAAGAAGGTGCAACGCAGGTATTTATGCCACAAAACAGCAATGACCTGATTGTGGGTGCGGTGGGTGTGCTGCAGTTTGATGTGGTGGCGTATCGTCTGAAAGAAGAATATAAAGTCGATTGTGTCTATGAGCCGGTGAGCATTAATACAGTACGTTGGGTTTCATGTGAAGATGAAAAGAAATTCAACGAATTCAAGAAAAAAGCGCACGATCAATTATCCATTGATGGCGGTGGTCATTTGACTTACCTGGCACCAAGTCGTGTGAACCTGCAATTGATGCAAGAGCGTTATCCGGACATCCAGTTCCGCGCGACACGCGAACACTAAAAAATGAAAATAAAACAGCTTCTTTATGAGGCTGTTTTATTAGGGTCTGTTGACATTTCATAAATGGCTTGCGTTGTAGGCTAAAATTGAGCAATGAGATGTATACATCGTAAAAATGAAATTCAAAGAATGGTGGTTCCATTTTTAAATTTCATGACACAGTTTGAGATAATTTTAGCCACAACCCTTCGGGACTAGAGTATTTTTTGACGCTACGTCGTTGTGAACTACGCATTTAGAATGACTAAATTTTGTAGTTCACGCCTTGTATCCTCTAAAAAATACTCATAGTCGCAAACATAGACGAATTGTCAACAGACCCTATATAGACTGATTTAGATAGACAAATTAATTAAGAAAAAGAGTTTTCAGCATGAACAGGAAAATAGTGGGTGCATCAGTGATAGCCTTAGGTCTGATCCTCAGTGCCTGTGATTCTTCAAAACAAGAAAATAAACAAAACAAAGAGCAACAAAGCACGGTATCGGTATTTAAAACCGAGCAAGCAGAAGTTTTGCCCTATTTAAATATTCAGGAACAGGAAGCCAAAATTGCTTTGCCTTTCTGTGAAACCAAAAATTGTATCGATTTGAATATTCAAACAGTTCATACCGAAGATGCTTGGTTAAATGATTGGATTGCCAAGAGTCAGGCGGTTGTAATTCAAGATCAGATTGGCCTGAAACAGAACATGAGTCTGCAGCAGGCAATTAATGCCTATGTGAAAAAGTCTGATGCCTGGCAAGCTGAATTTTCCAAAAATAAAGCGTATGAACTTTCGATGTATACACGGATTGCCTATCAGCGGAATCAATATGTGCTGATGCAGTTAGGCGTGGATAGCAAGCAGGAAGGTGTTGCAGTAAAGGAACGTTATTACTTTTTTGTGGCGGATCGCAAAAAGCAGAAGGCGGTGACAGTACTGGATGTGATGGAGCCTAAACAGCAAACGGCCATGAATGAGATTGTGCAGCAGGCATATCAAAAATGGTTAAAGCAGCAGAAAGCTGAAGTGAAACAGAAAGCACCGAAAAAACTGTATTGGGGGCAGGCGGATTGGTTCTTTGATCAAGAAGGGGTTGGTCTACATTATCGGACCCACGAAATTGTGCAAGATGGTGCCCAGCTGGACATTTATTTAAGCAAAGAACAAACCAAGCAGATCTTGAAAGTTGATGTTTATCAGCATATGTTCTAATCATCCAGAGTAAATACAGACGTCTAGCAAAATTAATTTACCCAATTAACGTGATAGGTCAGATGATGCTAAAAAGTAAAATAGTCTTTACCATGAGCTTTCTTGCTGTAGCAATTGCATTAACAGCATGCCAGCCTAAACAGAAGGAACCGAAAGAAGAACCAGCGAAACCTGTGCAAACAGCTCATGCTGAAGTATTAAAATTGGCCGGGGATACGGAAAAGCTCACTTTAGATTTACCTGAATGTGATGGTAACAGCTGTCCAGAAATTTCGATTGAACGTCTGTCCAGTAATCAGGCATTTATTGATGAATTTATGGATCAGCAGATTTTAAAACAGCTGGATCAAATTCTGGATATTTCTCCCAAGTTACTCAAAACAGATCGGCAGGAACCTGTTGCTGAAAAATCTAATCATGCAGACGCGCCAGATCAGACTGCTGAATCAGCAGCATCAGTTGCACTTGAAACGCCTAAACAAAAAATGGAACAGCAGGTTGTTCCTTATTTGACGACATTTTTAACCCTGGATAAGGAATTAAAGGCCTTAAGCGCCAATCATCAGATTAGCCTGATGATCAAGCCGAAAATTCTGAGTGCCGATCTGCCATTAGCCACGGTGGTGTTAAATTCCAGCAGCTATTTGGGCGGGGCACACGGTTCATCGGCACAGCGTTATTATAATTTTGATTTAAAAAAGAAAAAATTGGTCGAACTGAACGACATTTTGCTTCCGAAGCAAAAAGCAGCCTTGGAGCAGAAAGCACATGAAGTGTTCAAAAGCTGGGTGATTGAATCGAAGTTGGCCAATAGTGTCGATGAATATGAACAGGCCTGGAAATTTAGCTTGTCGGATAATTTCTATTTATCGCCCCAAGGGCTGATTTTACAATATGGTGAATATGAAATTGGTCCTTATGTGGTAGGTCTGCCACGTTTGACCATTCCTTATGAACAATTGCAAACCGTGCTGAAAAAAGAATATTTGCCACAGCCAGAACCTCAAGCTGCCGTTGCTGCAAGTAAAGCAAATACTGAAAAAGCCAAATCTTGATGTCTTATATACTGTTTGATACCCATACCCATTTTGATGTTCCCGATTTTGATCATGATCGGGAACAGCTGGCACATGCTGCTAAAGCGGTTGGGGTAGAACGCCTGATTTTGATTGGTTTTGTGCAGTCGCGGTTTCAGGATTTGCTCCGTAGTCAGCAGTTTTTAAATCAATTACAGGATGTACCGAAAAGTTATCTGGCGCCGGGATTGCATCCTTTTTATATTGAGCAGCATCAAACAACCCATCTTGCAGATTTAGAATCATTATTAAAAACAGAAGATTGTGTGGCGATTGGTGAAATCGGCTTGGATACTTTTTTGCAGCAGCACAAGCAGCCAAATCTGTTTCAGAAGCAACAGGACTTTTTTGCCGCCCAACTTGAATTGGCACAGCAGTTTGATAAGCCGGTGTTATTGCATATCCGCAAAGCCCATGCCGAAACATTGGCACTGTTGAAACGGCAGCAATTTAAACTGGGTGGTATTGCCCATGCCTTTAGTGGCGGGATAGAAGAAGCCAAGGCCTTTATTAAACTGGGTTTTAAAATAGGAGTCACCGGACAAATCACTAATCCCAACGCGAAAAAATTACATGCCGTGGTTCAGGCCATTGGTGCTGAACATTTGGTATTGGAAACAGACTGTCCCGATATGACGCCCTTATGTTGCCAAAGTTCAACCGAACATCGAACCCGCAATACACCTGTTAATTTGCCTTATGTTTTAGAAGGCTTGGCGCAATCTCTTCAATTAGACGGCAACCTGCTGGCTGCCCAACTTTGGCAGAATTCTCTGGATACTTTAAGACTCTCGGCATAAAAAATGATTGTAAAATAACCTTTTATCGATAAATATTCGTATTTGGCCCTAGGCTTTGCTATGAATAGGTTTTGATGGATGTTCTTTTGTGGAATGTTAAAAGATCCATTTTTTATTCTTAAAAGCTGTCTATACTATTTTTAAAATCTAAATGACAAGAATGAGTGAATTATGCAAAGTAATAACCCCATTTTGACCCGTGTGGAAACCCACAGCGATTTTAGCAACACCATGACCGTGCAAGGTGCGATTCAAAAGTCGGTGCTGTTAACAGTTATTGCTGCTGTTGTTGGTTTATCACTATTTTTTTATAGCTTTATGACTTTGAATTTATCGATGGCCTATTCCGCAGCTATGGTGGGCGCGATCGGTGGATTTATTCTGGCATTGATCACTACATTTAAGCCAAATACAGCGCCGACATTGGCCATTCCGTATGCCCTGTTTGAAGGCGCATTTTTAGGCGGAATTTCGGTAATATTTCAGCTGAAATATCCGGGTGTTCCATTACAGGCTTTACTTGCCACTTTTGTTACCACGCTAGTGATGTTTGGCCTATATCGTTTTCAGATTATTCGTGCGACAGAAAAATTTAAGGCAGTAGTGATGTCTGCTTCAATTGCGATAGCGATTGTTTTTGTGGTGCAAATGATCATGGGATTGGCTTTTGGTTCAACGATTCCTTATATCTTTGAAAGCAATTGGCTTGGTATTGGCTTTGCTGCATTTGTGGCTGTGATTGCTTCTTTAAACCTGATTCTTGACTTTGACCTGATTGAATCATGCGCTGCACAGTATGCACCAAAAGCCATGGAATGGTTGTGTGGTATTGCTTTGTTGGCCACTCTGGTCTGGATGTATTATTCCTTCCTGCGTTTGCTGAGCCTGTTTCAAGGGGATGATTAATCCGCCCAGCAATAAACATGAAGCAATTAAACTGAAAGAGAGATCTTGAAAAAAAAAGCTCCCACAGCGTGGGAGCTTTTTTTCGGTTTTTACAGAACATGTTAAAAAAAGGCGCATTATGCAATTTCGCAAATGCTTCAGACTTGGCATTATGCTGGTAAATTATTTAGAGTGAGATTCACATGGCACAAGGACTATTGGCGGGTAAGCGTTTTCTCATCGCGGGTATTGCAAGTAAATTATCAATTGCATTTGGTATTGCTCAAGCCCTCCACCGTGAAGGTGCTGAGTTGGCCTTTACTTATCCAAATGAAAAATTAAAAAAACGTGTTGATGACTTTGCTGAGCAATTCGGTTCAACTTTGGTTTTCCCTTGTGACGTGGCTGTAGATGCTGAAATTGACACGGCTTTTGCAGAATTGGCAAAACATTGGGATGGTTTGGATGGTGTGGTTCATTCAATCGGTTTCGCGCCAGCGCATACTTTAGATGGTGACTTTACCGATGTTACCGACCGTGAAGGTTTTAACATTGCCCATGACATTAGTGCATACAGTTTTATTGCCATGGCACGTGCTGCGAAACCTTTGTTAAAAGTTCGTCAAGGTTGTTTATTGACTTTGACTTACCAAGGTTCTGAACGTGTAATGCCGAATTACAACGTCATGGGTATGGCCAAAGCCTCTTTGGAAGCGGGTGTACGTTACCTGGCTTCTAGCCTTGGTGCTGAAGGCATTCGTGTGAATGCGATTTCTGCAGGCCCAATCCGTACATTGGCCGCTTCAGGAATTAAATCATTCCGTAAAATGCTCGACTTGAATGAAAAAGTTGCGCCACTTAAGCGTAATGTGACTATTGAAGATGTGGGTAATGCGGCATTATTCCTGTGCTCACCTTGGGCTAATGGTATTACTGGTGAAATTATGTATGTTGATGCCGGCTTTAATACTGTGGGTATGAGCGCTGATTTGATGGCAGATGCTGAATAAGCCTAGCTGCTATCCTTTTTCTTCTGATAGAGAAGGGTGAAATTCCCTCTCCCTTTGGGAGAGGGTTAGGGTGAGGGGGTTAAAATCCCTCCCAGCCTCCCTTTAATAAAGGGAGGAGTAAAAGACAATAAAAAAGACCGCATATGCGGTCTTTTTTACATCTTAGATTAGCATTTGAAGTGCAACACCATGTTCTTGGAATAATACCTGACTCGGGCTTCTAAATCCGAGTCTTTTTCTTGGGCGATGATTCAAACGTTGAGTGATTTCTGAAATATAAGCATCCGA
>NZ_CADDTS010000010.1 GCF_902753875.1 Acinetobacter bouvetii
TCTTCTAGAGTGAGATGAGTATAGTTCATGATGCAACTTTGACTTTGGTCGGTCGGAAGCAAAATGCTAGCTCATCTTGCTTCCTTCCAATAATTTAATCTCTGTTGCACTTCATTTGAGAATCTAAGCATTGAAAGTTAAGCGATTAAGCCTGACCTTCAGCAGCAGCGGCTTGAGCACGTTGCATGTTTGCTTCAAATTCAGCATCGAAGTTGATTGGCGTAAGAAGCAATTGCGGGAAGCTGCCTTTAGTAACCATATCATTTACAGCTTCGCGTAAGAATGGGAACAGGATATTCGGACAGTAAGCACCCAAAATATACGGAAGACGTTCTTCTTCAACGCTATCGATCAAGAAAATACCGGCTTGAGTTACATCGACGATAAATGCAGTATCACCCGCGTTGTTCGCTTGAACCACGACTTGTAATGATACTTCATAATGCGTTGCATCAATTTTTTCTGCAGAAGATGACAGGTTGATATTGAGTTCAGGCTGCCATTCCTTGGTGAAGACTTGAGCCCCAGGTACTTCAAAAGAAATATCTTTAGTATAAATACGTTCTAGTGCTAATTGTGGTTGAGCTTGTTGTTCACTCATTCTTTAATCCTTAATATGAAGAGGTGGCTTAATCAGTTTAAGCCAATAATTCGTTTAATTTTCCTTCACGCTCTAAAGCATAAAGTTGGTCAAAACCACCAATAAATTGGTCGTTAATAAAAATTTGTGGAACAGTACGGTGATTGGTGCGTTGCATCAGTTCAACACGTACTTCAGGCGCTTCATTAGATAAATTAATTTCTTTATAAGCCACGCCTTTACGCTCAAGAAGTTGTTTTGCGCGAATGCAGTAAGGGCATACGGTGGTGGAATAAATAATTACTTCAGCCATTCAAAATCTCCGTGCGTTTTTATTTGCTTTTAATCAGTGGTAAGCCTTGGACTTTCCAGTTGTTGATGCCGCCATCTAAACGGTAGCTGTCAGCATGACCGACCTGTTGTAAAGCAGTACCTGCGATTTGACCCAAATTGCAAATAAATACAAGTGGACGATCTGCAGATTTTAACTCTTCAATATGACTGGTAATTTGGCTATAGGGAATATTACGGCTACCGCTGATATGGCCTTCACGGAAATCTTTGGCATCACGCAAATCAATCAGCATGGCATTTTTAGCTTTCACTAGAATGCCTAAAGATTGTGGTGAAATTTTACGACCATTGCGTTGTCCTTCTAAAATAAAGAACAACACAATCAGCACCCCAAGAGTTCCAAACAAGAAGGGGTGATTCCCCATAAATTCGAACCAACGTTCCACAAGTCACCTAATTACAATTCAAAATTGCGTAGAGTATAGCTCATAAATATGGCGATCAAAATCGCTGCTTCAAGGGCTAAGGGTTAAGAAAAATTAATTTTTTTGCTGTGCTTCAGTAATTTCGTCAATTAAGCGTAAATAACTGTCCAAACGGCGTTGCAAAATTTCACCAGATTCTACGGCTTGACGCAGGGCACATTGCTTTTCATGCTTATGGGTACAGTTACGGAACTGGCAATGACCAAGCAGATTTTCGATTTCAGGAAAACCGTGTTGCACTTTGTCTAGATCTAGATGCCATAAACCGAATTCACGGATTCCTGGCGAGTCAATCAGGGCCGCCCCTTCGCCAAATGCGATTAAGCGGGTCGAGGTGGTGGTGTGCTGACCCAGTGCCGAGTTTTCCGAAATCACATTGGTTTTTTGCGCGGCATCAGGAACCATAGCATTAATCAGCGAGCTTTTCCCAACTCCAGATTGACCGACAAAGGCCACCGTTTCACCGGCTAAACGTTTCGCTAGTTCAGTTAAATCACCATCAGATTGAGTTTGCATCACTTCATAACCCAAGGTCTGATATTCATTGACCAGGTCTAAAATCGGGTCATTTTCTTGCAGTAAATCGGCTTTATTCAGGACCAGCAGCGCAGGAATGTCTGCATCTGCACAAGCCACGATATAACGGTCGATGAGGCTTGGTGCAACTTCCGGAAAAGAGGCAAAAACAATCACAATCAGGCTGACATTGGCGGCAACCGGTTTGACCTTGTGGTAACGGTCAGGACGGGTCAGGAGTGATTGACGTGGATGAATGGCGGTAATGATGCCCAGACCGGTATTGGGATCCGCCTGCCATTTCACCCGGTCGCCTGTAACTAGCGCTTCCAGATTGGTGCGGGTATGACAGCGCCAGACGCTGCCGATTTCGATCGGTTTCCAAAAAGGTTCAGGTTCACCTGCTGCAACTTCAGGTTTGGTCGGATGCTTTTCGGGCGCAGATAGGGCTTGAACTTCAAGTTGACGGCCATAGTGCTGTACCACCAAGCCTTCCAGATCATTTGAAGTGTCAGGTTCTTCTTGACGTGTTTGATGTTGTTTCTGAATGCGACGTTGCTGCTGTTCAGTTAAACGACGTTTACGAATTAAAGCCATTCATATCCTAAAAAAACCATGAACTAAGAATGGCAAAAATAGCATGAAGCGGGGTAGGAGTTACAGCATCGACGCAATAAATTTGCTACTATAGTGGTTTTTAAGCCTAATAAGATTGCACATTTATGAGCAGCACTCCTGATACCCGCCTGATTTGGATTGACCTTGAAATGACAGGTCTAGATACAGATAACGACCAAATTATTGAAGTTGCAACTATTGTGACGGATGATAACCTGAATATTCTGGCGGAAGGACCGGTGCTTGCTGTTCACCAATCAGATCGTGTACTGAATGCGATGGATGAATGGAATACCCGTCAACACGGACAATCGGGTCTGATCGAACGCGTACGCCGTAGTAAACTCACCGCACAAGATGCTGAACAGCAAACGCTGGAATTCCTGAAAAAATGGGTCAATCCAAAATCATCGCCAATGTGTGGTAACTCTATTTGCCAAGACCGTCGTTTCTTACATCGTTTAATGCCGGAAATGGAACAGTACTTCCACTACCGTAATTTGGATGTATCTTCAGTGAAAGAATTGGCAAAACGCTGGCGTCCTGAAATTATGGGTGGCTTGAAAAAGAACGCTTCACATTTAGCTATGGATGATATTCGTGATTCAATCGCAGAGTTGAAATACTACCGTGAATATTTCTTTATTATGAATAAAGACTAATGGTTTTATGCAACACGAAAAAGAGGCTTAGGCCTCTTTTTTTATGTGGCATTTTTTGACTTCAGTGCAACTGTATCATCCTGCTCAAGATATAGATTATCGAATTGGGATGGAATTTGATAAAATGCGCCAGTGTTTTTTAGATGTTAGATGACGAATGACTGATCTTCCTGAAGATGATGAATATGAACGCCGTTTTGCCGGTGTGGAAAAAATTTATGGAGATGAGGCTTTCCGTCAGTATGAACACAGCCATGTGATGGTGATCGGGATTGGCGGTGTCGGTTCCTGGGCGGTCGAAGCACTGGCACGAACCGGTATTGGTGAACTGACTTTGGTGGATATGGATGTGGTGGCTGCATCGAATATTAACCGTCAATTACCGGCCATGAGCTCGACCTTGGGGCGGGAAAAAATTGAAGTGATGGCCGAGCGCTGTCAGTCGATTAATCCACGCATGAAGATTAATGTGGTGGATGATTATTTAACGCCAGAAAATGTCAAAAAACTGTTAGAAAATGCCCCTGATGTCGTTCTAGATTGTATTGATGATGTCAAAGCCAAACTGGCTTTAATGCTGCATTGCCGTTTTAATAAACTTCCTTTGATTGTATCGGGTGGGGCTGGGGGCAAGCTCGATCCTTTAAAAATCCGGGTTGCCGATTTGTCTAAAACCGAACAAGACCCGATGTTAGCCAAATTGCGCAGTCAGTTGCGTGCCAAAGGTATTTGTAAAAAGCCCAAAGAAAAATTTGGCATCACCTGTGTGTATTCCATTGATAATCCATTCTCGGGGGCGGAGGTGTGTGCCAGTGCCGGCCTGCGCTGTGGAGGTTATGGCTCAGCAGTAGTGGTGACCTCAAGTTTCGCCATGGTCGCGGTGGCAGAAGTGTTGAAAAAGCTGGCACTGAAAAAGCCTAAAGTAGAAACTGCGCAATCAGTATAAACATCAAAAAAGATGAATAAGGATGAACTTGGTTCGATGTGATCGGGATCATCCTTATTTTAGAAACCTTATAAAACTTAAAGTCCGAAATAATAAGCCAGTACACAAATCACAATAGTCAGTAAAATCAGTTTCATCACTCCAGATGCGCCCACTTTGTGTGAAATGTGGGCTTTATTAGATTTTAAGGGTTGTGTGGTCTGAGGGGCCGGATGTGCACCATCGAGAGGATTGGCAACTTCAACTTTGGTCAGTCGTGCTGACTGATAATGGTTGGCTGCTTTCACAATAAATTTTGCCGTGAGATCATCCAGTTTTTGCGAAAAATGACGTAAATTCAGACGTTCTTCAGCGTTCAGTTCACAGCCATCTGCATGGTAAGGATGCTGCTGTTTTTGCTCAATATAAGCAGATAACGCTTCTAAACGATGCAGGGTGATATGTGCATAATCCGCCTGATATTCACTAGGTAGTAAAGGCAAATATTTACTTTCGGCCAAGGCAGAACCATCGGCATTTTCTGTTGCTGTTTGTGGCATTCCATAATATGGATAATCGCGATTGGTCGGCTCGATAAAGCCTTGAGCAAACTTGCTGTCAAATAATTCGTTATTGGTATAGACCTCAATGTCATCCCAATTGGGCTGCTGTAAATCGGCATCAATGCGTTTGACCAGTTTTGAATTCAGCTCGAAACGCCAGAAAGTTTCCTGACGGCATTGTTCCTGCTGCGGCTTGGGCACTTCATAGTCATTGTCGGCGCTATACCATTCGGCCAACTCTTTACCAAAAATCCAGGCGGTCTTTTTATTGTGTTCATGACTGACAATAAAATGCGGAATAGCGAGCAGCTCGACATTGGCATTTGGGTTTTGTTCATCATTTAACAGGCTGGAACTATGCAGGCTGATGCGCTGAGTCCCTTGTCTTTTTAAACCTTCGAGCCAGATTTGAAAATGTTGTGCCAGTAAATGCTGTGACAGCAGATCACGGAAACGTAAATTATGCTGGTTAAAAATGGAATGTTGTACCCAATGAGTAAAGCTTAAATTCTGGGTGAGATATTCATTGCCATAGGTCACCAAAGTTAATTGTTGTTTCCAAATTTGATCGAGCGCCATTGTTATTGATCTCATAAATATTGGCTTTATCTTATACTTTTTATAAATCTGGATGCTAATCTAATTTTTCCTTGACAGGGAACTTCATCAATACGTTCAAAAACTGTTAGAATATGGGGTTTTATTATATTTTTAAATTGTTGCTTTGAGAGTTACTATGTCACTGGAAGCCCTGACCACTGAAGCGCTCGCTGCGATTGCAGCAGCAGAGGACCTTGCTACACTCGATCAAGTTCGAGTGCAATTTACAGGGAAAAAAAGCCAGCTCGCGGAACAATCGAAGTCACTCGGTAAAATGGACCCAGAAGAACGTAAGGTTTTTGGTGCCCAAATTCATGCCGTTCGTGAATCGATTACAGGCGCACTGACTGCTCGCCAAGCTGAATTACAAAAAGCGGCATTAGAACAAAAGCTTGCCAGCGAAACAATCGACATTACCTTGCCGGGTCGCGGTCAAAGTGTGGGTAGTATCCACCCTGTGACTCAAGTGCAAGAACGTATTTGCCAATTCTTTACTAAAGCGGGTTTTACTGTTGCGACAGGCCCTGAAGTTGAAGATGACTATCACAACTTTGAAGCATTAAATATTCCGGGTCATCACCCGGCACGTGCCATGCACGACACTTTCTATTTTGATGCCAACCATTTGCTGCGTACCCATACTTCAGGTGTGCAAGTGCGTACTATGGAAAAGAATCAGCCACCAATTCGTATTGTCTGCCCGGGCCGTGTGTACCGCTGTGACTCGGATCAAACCCATTCACCGATGTTCCATCAAATTGAAGGCTTGTACGTCGCTGAAAATACCAGCTTCGCAGAACTGAAAGGTTTGTTGGTGAACTTGCTGAACGAATTCTTTGAAAAGGATTTGACCGTCCGTTTCCGTCCATCGTACTTCCCGTTCACAGAGCCAAGTGCGGAAGTGGATATTATGGATGAACGTGGCCGCTGGTTAGAAGTTCTGGGTTGCGGTATGGTGCATCCAAACGTATTACAAGCTGCGGGCATTGATCCTGAAAAATACAAAGGTTTTGCTTTTGGTTTAGGTGTAGAACGTTTTGCTATGCTGCGTTATGGCATCAATGACTTGCGTATGTTCTACCAGAATGATGTGCGTTTCTTACGCCAGTTTGCTTAAAAGAATTGATAGCCTCTCCATATGAAATGGACTGGTTAAAACCGAATTAAATTTTTGGATTTAAAACAATCCCCCTAAATCCCCCTGAGTGGGTTTTAAAGCACTGCTTTTAAAACCTACGCAAGAAGGGGGGACTTCCATGACTAGAAAAGTTGCATGGATTCCCCCTCTTTTTTAAAGAGGGGCTAGGGGAGATTAAGGAAAATGAATGTATGAAAATTAGCGAAAATTGGCTGCGCACATGGGTTAACCCAGCCATTGACAGCGATACTTTATCTGACCAGCTGACTATGCTCGGTCTAGAAGTCGATGAACTGGCCCCAGCAGCAAAAGCTTTTACGGGTGTTGTTGTGGGTGAGGTGTTGACAGTGGTTCAACATCCAGATGCTGACCGTTTACGTGTGACTACAGTCAACATAGGTTCAGGCGAACCTTTGCAAATCGTTTGTGGTGCGCCAAATGTACGTGCTGGAATGAAAGCGCCTGTAGCCACCATTGGTGCAGTTTTACCGGGTGATTTCAAAATCAAGAAAGGCAAACTTCGCGGTGTTGAATCTCAAGGCATGCTTTGCGGTGCATCTGAAATTGACCTTGAAGATAAGATTGATGGTTTGTTAGAACTACCAAGTGATGCGCCTGTCGGTATGAACATTCGTGAATACCTGGAACTTGATGATCATGTGATTGATATCAGTATTACCCCGAACCGTGGTGACTGTTTCAGTATTTGTGGTATTGCCCGTGAAATTGGGGTGATCAACCAATTGCCTGTTACTGCTCCTGAAATTAAGGACGTTGCTGCAACCATCGCGGATGAGAAAAAAGTTGTCGTTGATACAGCTGGCTGCCCACGTTATTTAGGTCGTGTCATTAAAAACGTCAATACCAAAGCAGCGACACCGGTATGGATGGAACGTGCACTTGCTCGTTCAGGTATTCGCCAGCACAGCATTCTGGTCGATATTACCAACTATGTACTGATTGAACTGGGTCAGCCTCTACATGCCTTTGATGGTGGCAAGGTTCAAGGTTCAGTGCATGTACGTCAAGCCACGGCAGCTGAAAAACTGGTGCTGTTAAACGAACAGGAAGTTGAATTGACTGAAGATGTCATGGTGATTGCAGATGATGCAAAAGCCTTGGCAATTGCAGGAATCATGGGTGGCTTGTCTTCATCAGTCACTGATGAAACCACTGAAATCTTCCTCGAATCAGCTTTCTTCGCACCGCTGCACATTGCAGGCCGTGCACGCCGTTATGGTTTACATACCGATGCGTCTCAGCGTTATGAACGTGGCGTAGATTTTGAATTACCAATGATTGCCATGCATCGTGCATCACAGCTGATTGCTGAATTGGCAGGTGGTGAGTTTGGTCCAATCACGGTTGCAGAAAAAGCAGAATTGCTACCTACACGTGAAGCGATTGAATTGAACCAGGCTCAAGTGGATCAATTGCTTGGCTATAGCGTTGAAAGTGACTTTATTACCGATGCCTTGCAACGTCTGGGTTGTGTAGTCACTGTAAAAGCGCAAGGCGAGTGGACGGTTGTTCCTCCTTCACATCGTTACGATATGGCGATTTACCAAGATTTGATTGAAGAAGTTGCCCGTATTCACGGCTATGACAACATTCAAATCAGCTTGCCGGTAATTGATGTGAAACTAGCAAAACATCAGGACCAGTTTGAATTGCCTCAGCTTCGTCAAACCTTGGTGACTTTAGGCTATCAGGAAGCGATCAGCTTTAGCTTTGCTGATGCCAAACTTGAAAAGCAGTTGAACCCTGCGGTAAATCCATTAATGTTGGCCAATCCGATTTCAAGCGAATTGGCAGCCATGCGTTCAACACTGTTATCTAGTCTGATTCCATGTGTGCAATACAATATTAACCGTCAGCAAAACCGTGTGCGTTTCTTTGAGCTGGGTTTACGTTTTGATTATCAGGATGCACAAAGTATTCATGACCTCAAACAAATCCCGACTTTGGCTTTAATTGCAGTGGGTGCTAAAACAGCCGAATCTTGGCATGGCAAGGCCCAGCCGATGGATTTCTTTGACCTGAAAGGTGAAGTGGAAGAGATTCTGGCTGCCGGACGAGTGAAAGTTGAGTATGTGCGTTCAGAGCGTTCTTGGTTGCATCCTGGTCAATCTGCTGAAATTTTAGTAGATGGAAAATCAGTAGGTTACCTTGGTCGTTTACATCCATCTCTGGAAGATGAGCTGGATTTGGGCATGACTTGGGTCGCAGAACTTGATCAACAGGCTGTTTTGCAAACTTATGTATCTAATTTTACAGAATTATCACGTTTTCCATCGGTTAGACGTGATATTGCGCTTTTAATTAATGATAAGATTAATGTTAGTGAAATTCAGCAACTTATCGGACAAACGGGTGGAGAGTTGTTAGACTCGACTTGGTTATTCGATGTGTACACTGGACAAGGTGTGGAAACAGGTAAACGCTCGTTGGCATTTGCACTGTTATGGCAACATCCATCACGTACACTTGAAGACGCTGAAATTAAATCTGGTATGGATCAAATAATCGAAGTGTTGCAAAACACTTATCAGGCGACATTGAGGGCTTCATGACAGCATTAACAAAAGCAGAAATGGCTGATCATTTAAGTGAGCTCACGAGTTTAAACCGTCGTGAAGCTAAACAAATGGTCGAGTTGTTCTTTGATGAGATTAGCCAAGCGCTAATCTCAGGCGAGCAAGTCAAACTTTCAGGTTTCGGTAACTTCGAGTTGCGTGATAAACGTCAACGTCCAGGTCGAAATCCGAAAACGGGTGAAGAAATTCCAATTTCTGCACGCCGTGTAGTGACCTTCCGTGCAGGGCAGAAATTCCGCCAGCGCGTAGGAAATGAGCAGATCGATTGATCTGCTTTTTTTATTCTTGAATTTTTTATATAGCACTACTGGGTAATTTGGATATCTAAAAGTAAGAATACTAAAACGTGATTCAAATTAATTGAGTGACTGTGACTTGTTTTTAATGATATTTATTTTAGCCATAAAAAAAGAGAGCCAAAGGCTCTCTTTTTTACTGAATAATCGGTTAGATTATTTAGCAGCAGATGCAGCAGCTTCAGAAGCAGCAGCTTCAGGAGCAGCATCAGAAGCAGCTACAGCAGCAGAAGCTTCAACAGTAGCAGCAGAAGCAGCAGCTTCAGCTTCAGAAGCAGCAGCTACAGCTTGAGAAGCAGCAGCGTCAGCAGCAGGAGCTTCTTCAGTTTTTTTAGCACAACCAACGAAAGCTAAAGTAGTAGCAACTGCAGCAGCAATAGCGATTTTTTTGAATAACATGGCATCACTCTCTAAAATATGAGATTAAAAAAAACCTATGTTAGCCTGTTGAGTGCTTTTATTCTTCCTAATATCTTTAGGCAGTAACAATGCAGAGGCAGTCTAACTGGTCTGCAAATATGCTATCACTGCGCATTTTGAATTGCTACTAGGTTACAGTCAAAAAATGCAAAAAAAGATAAAAATTGTGCATTTTTTTAACAGAAAATAACAATCAATTAAAAGGTTTATATTGGATAAGTACTAAATAACTTGCTAAAAACTATGGTTTTTTAGATTTGAAATTTTTAATAATCATAAACTTGAATAAAAGTTTACATATAAAAAGCTCAATTGTAGCTTTATGTAAAGAAAGTCAACCAAATAAAAAGGCTATCGTTATGGATAGCCTTTTAGAGAATGATTTCAGAATAAAACAATTTAGTTGGTTGCTTTACGCTTCATTTGATCGAAGAAATCATCATTGGTTTTGGTTTCTTTCATACGATCAAGCAAGAATTCCATTGCTGCAAGTTCATCTTGAGTATGTAGTAATTTACGTAAAATCCATACTTTACGTAAGTTATCTTCAGACATCAGACGTTCTTCACGACGTGTACCCGATTTCTTGATGTTCATGGCAGGGAATACACGTTTTTCGGCAATACGACGATCCAGTGTGATTTCCTGGTTACCGGTACCCTTGAATTCTTCATAGATCACTTCATCCATCTTACTGCCTGTCTCAATCAATGCAGTAGAGATAATGGTGAGTGAACCACCTTCTTCAATATTACGGGCAGCACCAAAGAAACGTTTTGGACGCTCTAATGCGTGTGCATCCACACCACCGGTTAACACCTTACCTGAAGAAGGAATCACCGTGTTGTAAGCACGTGCCAGACGGGTAATCGAGTCAAGCAGAATGACCACGTCTTTTTTGTGTTCAACCAGACGTTTGGCTTTTTCAATTACCATTTCAGCTACTTGTACGTGACGAGCAGGAGATTCATCGAAGGTTGAGGCAATCACTTCACCACGAACGGTACGTTCCATTTCAGTGACTTCTTCTGGACGTTCATCAATCAGAAGCACAATGAGGAAACATTCAGGATTGTTACGTACAATCGATTGCGCGATGTTTTGTAACAACATGGTTTTACCGGCTTTAGGTGGTGCAACAATAATTGAACGTTGACCTTTACCAATCGGAGCCACCAAGTCCACAACACGTGCAGTTAAATCTTCAGTGGTACCGTTACCAAGTTCCATCACTAATTGTTCAGTCGGGAACAATGGGGTCAAGTTTTCAAACAAGATTTTGTTGCGTGAGTTTTCAGGCGTGTCGTAGTTAATTTGATTAACTTTTAAAAGTGCAAAATAGCGTTCGCCTTCTTTAGGTGGGCGAATTGTGCCGGTAATGGTATCACCAGTGCGTAAGTTGAAACGACGAATTTGTGATGGGCTGACATAAATGTCATCCGGGCCTGCAAGATAAGAACCTGCTGCAGAGCGGAGGAAACCAAAACCATCAGACAGAATTTCCAGAACACCATCACCAAAAATCTCTTCGCCATTCATTGCATGGCGTTTTAAGATGGCAAAAATGATGTCTTGCTTGCGGTTACGAGCCATTCCTTCTAGGCCCATAAACTCGGCAATCTTGATGAGTTCGCCAATCGGTTTTTTCTTGAGTTCAGTTAAATTCATAGGGGGTCAGATAGAATCAAAATTCTGGGATATAGATGAGAAAAGGGAGCAACATTGAGCCGCTTACACGCAATAAAAGTAACGCAATTGTATTTGCACAATAACAATTCAGAGGTCTGATACATTGTTTCGAAGAGAAAAGTGTAAAAACAATTTCTGTTGCCGAGCGGCGATCTTATGTGTTGTGTCTTGTAAGAAAATGGCGGATTAAAAATCCTTTATTCCTTGAACATGCAATATAAGAGCTAATCAAGCTTTTGTCAATTTATAGACGAAAAAAATACGCTATCTGGAGATAGCGTATTAGATTCAATCATTCTGCTTTAAATTAGATGTTTTCTTCAATAAAAGCAGTCAATTTAGATTTTGGTGCAGCACCGACTTGTTGTGCTACAACTTCACCATTTTTAAACATCAATAGTGCAGGAATGTTACGAATATTGTAGTTTACTGCAGTCGCTTCACAAGCAGTTACGTCAACTTTAACAACTTTTACTTTGCCTTCAAATTCTGTAGACAATACTTCTAATACAGGTGCAATCGCTTTACATGGCGCACACCAGCCTGCCCAGAAATCGACAAGTACAGGTACGTCAGATTGTAATACGTCAGCTTCGAAGTTCGCATCAGTTGTGTTTACGATATTGCCAGACATGGATATGCTCCAAATAAAATTTTAAGTTAGTTCTATAACTATAAGTATTACATAGCCTCGTTTAACTATGTAGGGGGATATGTAAATTTTCAGTCATTATATTCAGTTTGTCTAATTGATGCTCACGATATTGATTATCGTGTCCTACAATTAATCGTGTTCAGACTTTTGGCTTTATGAATTAAGTTGCAGTTACTGAAAAATGATGGATAAAAGAAGGCGGATTGTGGAAAGGATTAAAAAACTGCTTCTTTTGAGCTGATAAATGGCTTTTAAATTGCATGGTTGTGAATTACTCTAAGCATAATTCTTATAGGTTTGTTTGAATAATGTCTGATTTTTTGATTGATGAAGAGTTACTGGCTGCCATCGATATGGGGTCGAACAGCTTTCACTTGGCTATTGCGCGTGTAGATCATGGCGAAGTAAAAAAAGTGGCTTCGATGTCAGAAAAAGTACAGTTGGCAGCTGGCTTGGATGAAAATAAAAATTTGACCGAAGCAGCACAGCAACGTGGCTTGGCTTGTCTGGCGCGTTTTGTGGGTCGTTTGAGTTCTGTCCAGCCCAACCGTTTACGTATTGTGGCGACTAATGCCTTACGTCAAGCCAAAAATGGTCATGAATTCATTCAAAAAGCGGCTGAAATTTTACCTAAACCGATTGAAATTATTGCCGGTCGTGAAGAAGCCCGTCTGATTTATCTCGGTGTTTCCCACACCATGGCGAACAGTGGCCGTCGTTTGGTAATTGATATCGGCGGCGGGTCAACAGAGCTGATTATTGGTGAAGCGTTTGAGCCAATTCATACCGAATCGGTGCAAATGGGCTGCGTGGCCTTTACCAAAGCCTATTTTATTGATGGTGAAATTAACCAGAAAAGTTTTGATAAAGCGGTAACCGCAGCGCGCAAAGAAATTTCAGGCATTGCCAATACCTATAAGGCAGCAGGCTGGGATACGGTGGTGGGTTCAAGCGGTACCATTAAAGCTTGCCGTCAGATTACCGTGAATATGGGCTGGAGCAATGAAAAAGAAGAGCTCACCCGTGAAGGTCTGGAAAAACTGAAAGACAAGTTGCTTAAATATAAGCATGTCACTGAAATGGAATTTGATGGTCTGAAAGAAGACCGACGAGCAGTTTTGCCAGCTGGGATTGCCATTTTATATGCCGTATTTGATGTTCTAGGTTTAGACAAGCTGGTTTATTCAGACGGAGCTTTACGTGAAGGTGTGATGTACGACTTGTTGGGGCGTTTCCAGCATGAAGACGTTCGTGACCGTTCTGTACATGCCTTGATGGGACGTTATAACGCCGACACCAAACAGGCTGAACGAGTAGTCAATACCGCGCAGCAACTGTTTAATGGTGTGGCAGAAGCATTGAATTTAACCAATGATGACAGTGACTTACTGCGCCGTGCTGCATGTTTGCATGAAATTGGTCTGGCGATTAGTCATAGTGGTTACCATCGCCATGGGGCCTATTTATTGCAACATTCCGATATTCCCGGGTTCTCGCAAATTGATCAAAACCATTTGTCACATTTGGTCGCTCATCATCGTCGCAAATTACGTGGTGATGCACGGGTCGATGTCGCGAAAGTCGGTGGTAGCAAACTTGTGTACTTATGTCTATTGCTTCGCTTAGCCGTTTTACTCAATCATAGTCGTAGCGATGAGATGCTTCCTGCCATTGAATTAAGTGTTAGCAATGAGCAACAATGGCAACTCAGCGTTTCTGGCGATGCCAAACAATGGCCTTTGCTTGTAGCAGACTTGCATGATGAACAGGTGCAGTTTAAGCATTGGGATATTGAATTGAATATTCAGTCGGAACAATTTATCTATTAACAAGTGATTGGTTAACAAGGTATTGTTAATTTAGGGATAATGGTCGACCTATGAAAAATAAAGCTGCTCAATCTAAAGCATGGACAACGGTTCAAATTGCGCGTCATCCAGAACGTCCGCAATTTTTGGATTATGTTGGTGAAATTTTCACTGAATTCGATGCTTTACATGGAGATCGGTTATTTGGTGACGATGGTGCGATGATCGGTGGCTTGGCACGTTTTAATGGTCAGCCAGTGATGATTGTTGGGCAACATCGTGGTCGTAGCACTCGAGAAAAATTGCAACACAACTTCGGGATGAGTAATCCTGAAGGCTACCGTAAGTCACAGCGTTTACTGGACATGGCAGAGCGTTTTAATCTGCCTGTATTTACTTTTATTGACACCATGGGTGCTTATCCGGGTGTCGGTGCGGAAGAACGTGGTCAGGCTGAAGCGATTGCCACCAGTTTGGCACAGCTTTCAAGCTTGAAAGTTCCTGTGATTGCAACTGTATTGGGTGAAGGTGGTTCAGGTGGTGCACTCGGTATTGGTGTAGCTGACCGTGTGGTGATGCTTTCGCACAGTATTTATTCTGTCATTTCACCTGAAGGTTGTGCATCCATTTTATGGAAAACCGCCGAGAAAGCCGAACAAGCCAGTGAAGCCTTGGCATTAACTGCTGAGAAATTACAACAACTCGGTATTGTTGAATATGTTGTAGACGAAGGTGAAGGCGCACATTTGCAACCTGAACAAGTGATGCAAAATCTTAAAGATGTGTTACAACAGGCTTTAGAAGAATTGCAATCAATGGATGCGAACGAAAGATGCGAAGCACGTTACCAGCGTTTAATGAAGTTTGGCAGCGACAATTTAGGTCTAGCGTCTTAAAACAAATCCAGGACTTTCCTGCTGAAAGTACCTTTTTGATTGGATGCAGTGGCGGCATGGATTCCATGCTGCTGCTGCATTTAATGTCTGAATTCTCTCCTGAAAAAATTCGCGTTATTTATATTGATCACCAATTGCAAAGCACGAGTGCCGATTGGGGCAGATTTGTGTCTGAACAATGTGCAGCACTAAACGTGCCATGTATCGTGGAAATGGTTGATGTGCAACAAGGCAATTTAGAACATCAGGCACGTACAGCGCGTTATCAGGCCTATGCCAAACATCTAACCCCCCATGATATTTTAGTTTTAGCTCATCATCAGCAAGATCAGGCAGAAACCTTAATGTTGCGCCTGCTCTCCGGTGCGGGTGTGCATGGTCTGGCCGCCATGAAACAGCTCGATGTTCGTGATCAATTGACGATTTGGCGACCGCTGCTCAATCTGTCCCGTGAGCAGATTTGCCAATGGGCTACTCAGCTGAATGTGCAAAATATTGAAGATCCCACCAATTTGGATACCTATTATGATCGGGCGTGGTGCCGGTATGAATTGTGGCCGGTGCTGCAAAATCGCTATCCGCAAATGCAGCAGGCCATCAATCGTACGACCTATTTAATGCAGGATGCCGAAGAAATTCTGCATGAAGTACTGCAACAGGATTTAAGAGCTTGTGGATCGGTCACGCAACTGGATTTAAGTAAACTGTCGCAATTATCAAACGCGCGTCAAAGACAGTTGCTTTCTGCATGGATGAAAGGGCAGGATACTTATCGCCCAGGTTTTGATATGGTGGAACGTTTGTTGCATGAGGTGATTGCTTCCAAATTCGATGCGCAGGCGGCATTGCACTGGAACCAGTTTTATTATGTACGCTATCAGCAGACCTTATTTCGCTTGAGTGCAGCAGAATATTTACCCGACCCAGAGCAGACTGATCAACTCTCCTCAAGTATTCAGTTGGAGTTGAACCAGACAGCTGATCTGCTTTCCGGGCAATATGTCACTGAAACTGCTGAAATGGGTTTATCGGCAGCTTTATTGGCTAAAGAATTGCAGTTGCAGCAGCGTCAAGGTGGCGAAAAAATCCATTTGTATGGACGTGTTGGGACTTGGCCCTTAAAAAAAGCCATTCAAGAGGCACAAATTTTTCCCTGGCAGCGTCATAGAATTCAAATATTAAGCATAGATAATGTTATGCTTGGTGTTTTTACACCAAAAGGGTTTTGGTTAGCTCAATCTGAATATTGTGAAGTCGGTGGTTGGCAACCAAAGTTGATCTCTTAGTTAAAAAATTCTAAGTCGAGTAAGATTCATGAGTGCAGCTTTAAATTGTAATATTAGTTTTATTGGTGGCGGTAATATGGCGCAAGCCTTAATTGGCGGTTTGATTTCGCGTGGTTTGCCTGCAACTCGTATTACAGTTTCTGATCCGGTAGAGAAAGTCCGTCTTTTTTTGGCTGAAAAAGATGTGCATGTGACCGATGATAATATTGCTGCCATTCGTGATGCGGATATCGTACTTTTTGCCGTTAAGCCTCAAGTATTGGCGGGCGTATTAAAACCGCTTAAAGGTTTGTTTGAAGGTAAACTGGTGATGTCGATTGTGGCTGGTGCTGAAATTTCGACCATTGCCAATCTGCTGGACACCAATCGTATTGTGCGTGTGATGCCAAATACTCCTGCTTTGGTACAAACAGGAGCACATGGCTTGTATGCCACTGATGCTGTCAATGCACAGGATCGTGAACTGGCAAGCCAGGTTTTGGCTGCAACCGGTTTAACCCTTTGGGTCAATTCAGAAGCACAGATTGATGCTGTAACTGCGGTATCGGGTTCGGGTCCAGCTTATTTCTTCTATATGATGGAAAGCATGATTCGTGCCGGTAAAAACCTGGGTCTAGATGAAAAAGTGGCGACTGCATTGACGCTGCAAACAGCATTGGGTGCTGCGCAAATGGCGATTACCAGTTCCAATACGCCGGCTGAATTACGTAAAAACGTGACTTCGCCAAATGGTACCACTCAGGCTGCACTCGAAGTATTCGATCGTGCACAAATTTCTCAAAATATTCAGGCCGCTTTGGCTGCAGCGCAAAAGCGCAGTCAAGAACTTGCTCAAGAGCTAAGTGAAAGTAGCAAATAACTCGTTTTTATTTAGGAAAGTTCCAGTATGGGTGCAAACTCTGCGCTGATTTTTGGCATTATCATTAACGTAGCGATTTTGCTCGTATTCTTCCGTTTTCTTATGCAGCTTGCAGCGGTGAACGCTTATAATCCCGTAGTCATGTCTACAGTGAAAGCGACGAAAATTGTTGATGTTTTTGGCCGTATTTTTCCCACAGTAGCAAAAGGTCGTGTCAATTTGGCAGCCTTGGCCTTGGTGGTGATTTTATATTTACTCAAAATTTTTGGGGTGATGTATCTTTCAGGTGCCATGCCGAACAGTCCGGTGCATCTGGTGATTTTAACCTTTGTCACCATGATTCAGGACCTGATCCGCTTCTGTCGTTATTTGATTTTTGCCACGATTATTTTAAGCTGGGTAGTGATGTTTACCCAGTCCCGTTCACCTTATATTGAAGTGATTCAAGAACTGGCTGAACCTTTATTGGCACCATTTCGCCGTATTTTGCCAAATATGGGCATGATTGATCTGTCACCAATTGTGGCATTCTTGGCTTTGTATATTGCTGAAATTATTATGAATGAAGTAGCCATTGCACTGCTGACTGGACTATAAAATTTAGCTATTAAAAAAGGACTCGATGGAGTCCTTTTTTATTGTGGAATAAAATATTTTTAAATCAGGATATTGGTGAATGAATAGTGAACTTGAACCGCAATTTATGCTTATTGATCATGAAGCTGATGCATATTTGGCAACGATAAAAATCGCCAGAGAATCATTGGATATTTTTAAAGAAAATTTAGGAAAAATATCTGAAGGTGATTTTGCATGCGTCAAATTTTATATTCCAGTCAGCCTTGATGCCGAAGAGGGTGCGAATATCTGGCTGATGACGCCATTTTTTGAAGATCACTTTTGTTTTGCACGTCCTTTTGAATTGCCAGAAGAATTTACATGGATTCAGATTGGACAATGGCTGAAATTCAGTGAGGCTGATCTTTTGGATTGGTATATTTTAAAGCAGAATGGGGAAATGATAGGAGGATATTCATTACGCTATCAGCGTTCCAAGCTTTCTGCAGAACAGCAGGCAGAATTTGATCAGCGTGTAGGAGTAACCCGGTTTATTGATTTATAATCATTTTTCTATGATGAAATAAAAATATATTAGATTGAATAAAAAGGATTTTTTACGATATATCGTGTATGTGTGGTACATGGAAAAGTTCTTCAAGTTGATTAAAGAACTTCTCTCTTATGAATTGAAAATACATTTTGAGTAGGCTCATCATCTATAAAGATGAAAAATCAATCTCCCCGAACCCCTCTTTATAAAAGAGGGGAAATTTCTGGATTAATGCGCCTCATCCCAGTTATTGCCTTTACCGACTTCGACAATCAATGGTACTGAAAGTTTCACCACCGACTGCATCACTTCAGCCAGTTTTGGCGCCAGCTCATCGGCAATGTTGGCATCCACTTCAAACACCAATTCATCGTGCACTTGCAGTAACATTTTGGCCTGATCTTTCGGTAATATTTTATCGACTTCAATCATCGCCATTTTAATGATGTCTGCAGCACTGCCTTGGAGTGGCGCATTGATGGCTGCACGTTCAGCGCCTTTACGCACCATCATGTTACGGGCATCAATATCCGGCGTATATAAACGGCGACCAGAAATGGTTTCGACAAAACCTTGTTCCAAAGCCACCTGACGCGTACGTTGCATATATTCATAAATGCCCGGATAACGGTGGAAATATTGCTTGATGTAGTCTTGTGATTCTTGGCGGGTAAAGCCCAGTTGACGAATCAAACCAAATTCCGACATGCCATAGAGCAGACCGAAATTCACCGCTTTGGCCTGACGACGCTGGTCATTGGTGACATCTTCCAGGGCAATACCCAGAACCTCGGCAGCGGTACGGCGATGTACATCCTGACCATGCTTAAAGGCATCAACCAAAGCTTCATCCTGGGAAAGATGCGCCATTAAACGCAGTTCAATCTGTGAATAATCGGCAGCCAGCAAAACCCGACCTTCAGGTGCAATAAAGGCTTTACGGATTTGACGGCCAATTTCTTCACGAACCGGAATGTTTTGCAAGTTCGGATCAGTCGATGACAAACGACCTGTGGCCGTTAAAGCCTGATGGTAGCTGGTATGCACTCGACCACTGTCATTATTGGCCTGTTTTTGCAAGCCATCGGTATAGGTGCTTTTCAGTTTGGACAGACCACGATATTGCAAAATTAAATCGGTAATCGGATGGTCGATTTTTTCCAGAATACTTTCACTGGTGCTGTATTGACCGGTCGAGGTTTTCTTGCCGCCTTTGAGTCCGAGTTTATCAAACAGGATTTCACCGACCTGTTTCGGTGAGCTGACATTAAATGTTTGTCCAGCCAAATCGATAATCTGGTTTTCCAGATTTTGAATGGTATTGGAAAAATCGACACTCAATTGATCTAAGAACTTCAGGTCCAGCTCGATGCCGTTTTCTTCCATGATTGTGAGTACACGAGCTACTGGCATTTCAATCTTGTGTAAAATATTGCTCAGTTCAGGAATAGTCTGTAATTTTTTAGACAAGACTTCGTAGAGACGATAGGTGACATGCGCATCTTCAGCAGCATAATGCGCAGCAGTTTCAATCTCGATCTGGTTAAAGGTTTTCTGTTTTGCCCCTTTACCTGCCACCTGTTCATAAGTGGTGGTTAAATGACTGAGATAGACCCGTGCAACATCATCCATACCGTGACGGGTCGCCACAGAATTTAAAACATAGGATGCCAGCATGGTATCGAAATACCAGCCTTGTAATTCAATGCCATGATTTTGCAAAATGTGTGCATCATATTTTAAATGATGACCAATTTTCTCAACCGATGCATCTTCTAAAATCGGTTTGATTTGCGCGAGGATGATTTCACGGTTCAGCTGTTCCGGCGCACCTTCATAGTCGTGGGTCAGCGGAATGTAATAAGCATCGTTGGCATCAAAGGCAACAGAGAAACCAACCATCTGTGCAATGCGATAATCCAGACTGGTGGTTTCGGTGTCAAAGGCAAAGCGTTTTTCAGTGCTGAAGCGCTGGAACAGTTTGTCCCAGTCCGCTTGCGTTAAAACGGTGTGATAGGTGGCTTTGCCCAGTTGATCATCCACACTGGTCAGCTCGGCCTCATCTTCAGTATTAATAACAGCAGTGGTATTGATATCAGTCTCAATACTCTTAGTGGCTTGCTTATAGGCTGAATTATTTGGATTGTTCGGATGATCTAAAGACTGTAACTGGTTACGGAACTCAAGTTCGGTATAGAGGCGACGTAATTCTTCGACATTCGGATCGACAAGTTTCAGGTCATCATAGGTTAGACCCATATCCAGATCGCACACAATACTGGCCAATTGATGGTCTAGGGTAATGCCTTCAACATTGTCTTTAATGCTTTGACCGACTTTGCCTTTGATTTTATCGACATTTTCTAGAATGCCGCCAATCGAACCATATTCAGTTAAAAGTTTGGCAGCCGTTTTGGCACCGACGCCGGGTACGCCGCGAATACCATCCGACGCATCACCCATCAAGGTTAAATAATCGATAATCTGATTCGGCCACACCCCGAATTTTTCAAATACACCATCGACATCCATCGGTTTGTCTTTAAAGCTGTCTTCCAGCGTCACTTTGTCGGTGACCAGCTGCGCCATATCTTTATCACCGGTGGAGATCAGTACTTGATAACCTTTGGCTTCGGCACGTTTAGCCAGCGTACCAATCACGTCATCCGCTTCAGCACCCGGAAGGGTATGTAAAGGAATGCCCAAAGCGCGAATCAGGTTATGAAGATAGGGAATCTGCTGTGACAGTTCATCCGGCATGCTTGGACGGTCACCTTTATAAATCGGTGAAAGGACATGTCGGAACGTCGGTTCAGGGGTATCAAAAATCACCGCCATATGCGTCGGTTGAATACGACGCATCAACTTTTGAATCGCAGAAATGGCACCACGAATTGCGTTGGTCTGTAAACCAGTAGAAGTGGTTAGGGGTGGCAGTGCATGGTATGCACGAAATAAAAAATATGAGCCATCGACCAAAACAAATGGTGGCATTGAAGGATTCCTAATTCAAATAACCCGCTTATTGTACGTGATTTTGCACCTGAACATAGACACCTGATGCAAGATGCGTGTTACCGAATATCTGATGAATGCTTAAAAATCAAAGTCACAGCTGTTGTATGATCAGGTTAATCAGGATTGAGATAAATAAAAGATGGGGAAAGGACAGGGCGAAATCCGGATGATTTGGCTGATGGTACTGATTATTGCCGGTGTGGGTGCATGGTTTTTAGATGTACGTATCTTCACCTATTTATGCGGCTTGGCCTTCGTGATGAGCCTCATGCAATATGTCGATGCCATCCAATCCCCTGCGCTAAAAATGGCAGAGCACACCCAGCTGGTTGTGCAGGAGACTTCAAAAGTTCCACTGTATCTGTGTTCGATTATTGCCATTGTCGGTGGAATGCTGGATTGGGAGTTTGCGGTTGGTCTGGGCATCACGGCATGGATTTTTTTCTTTTTAAGATGGTTACGCCGTTTAGAAGGCTTGTTGAACCTGCTGCAAATGCGATTGCATCAAGGACAAACGGTCACGGAGCAGAGGGTTGAGCCACCACCCGTTCAGGCATTTCAATCTGCTCCCGTATCACAACCCATCAGCTTGATTGAACAGGTACAGCTTTGGATCTTTCAAGGCAATCCGGTCTTAAAAGTTGCCGTGTTGGTACTGGTGATTGGAATCATCTTATTGCTGCGTTTTGCCACCGAACACTGGCAGCTCAGTCTGGCCGTGAAGCTGGCGATTGTCGCTGGGGTCAGTGGTGCAGTGACTGGGCTGGGTTACGGGATGCAGGCCAAAAATCGCAGTTTTGCCCTGGCTTTGGAAGGCTTGGGCCTAGCCGCATTATTTTTGACGCTGTTCTTTGCTTATTACAATAGCGTGATTCCGACTCTGGCAGTGGCAGCTGTATGTTTTGTGCTGATTATGGGTGTGACCCTGGCTTTAAGTTTAAAACAGCAATCCATTGAACTGGCCCTGATGGCCATGATCATTGCCTATCTTGCGCCCTTTACCTTACCGGTCCGCAATGCGACAGCAATTGAACTGATTGCCTATTATGTGGTGATCAATCTCGCGGTTGCTTTCTTAAGTACTTTACGTCCCTGGAAGATGCTGAATCAAATTGCCTTTTTAATGACGGTGATCGTTGGGGGAGCTTATGCTTTTTATCAGGGCAAAGAATTTGAAAAAAATACTTTAACGCTCTTGGTTGCGGTGCATACGGCCATTTTTGTCTGGTTAAGTTTTCGTTTTAGTCAACTGCTGGCCAAAGAAGACCTGGCTCAATTCAAACTGAAACCGGCTTTGGATATTGCCCTGATCTTTGGTGCACCTCTGGTCGGTTATATTTTTATTTATTTGATGCATTTTGAAGAAACTCGCTGGCAGGCCGGCGCCAGTCTGGCCTTTGCTGCGGTTTATGCAGGCGTGTATCAACTTTCAAAACGCCATCAGGCGGTACAACTAATTTCCCAAAGTTATTTCAGTTTAATGTTGATTTTCCTGGCTTTGGTTCCCCCGATTCTGTTGCATAAGCAGTGGAGTGTGGTGGGCTGGGCGGTAGAGGGATTGATCATTTTTGCTTATGCCCTGTATCGTCAGTCGGAGATCAGTCGCTATCTGGCCATGGGGCTGATGATTGTGGCTGGATTGTCCAGTCTGTACTATCTGGTCGAACTGGCTGAGTTTCCTCGTGAAATGTATTGGGGCTTATGCCTAAGCTATTTTGCCATGGTACTGGTGGCGAATTGCCGGGCATCTTTTAGAAAGCAGTTAAGCAGTTCCACCATTGCTTTTCATTGTATCCAGATGTTGTCTGCTACGAGCATGTTACTGGTATTGTTGTTAGATGAAATTGACAGTCCTCATCAACTGGCCGTCAGTCTGGTGATTGTCAGTGGCTTCTATCTGCTGATCAATGAAATCATGTTGCACTGCAAAGCCACCTGGTCGTGGTTATTTCCTAAATGGCTCGGCCTCATTCCTGTCTTTGTTTTTGCCCTGATTATTGTGATTGATCAAAGCCAGCAGGGTGTGATTATTTGGCCTAGCAATCTGGATCGGATCGGTTTTTCATTCTCCGGAGTGATGTTAACTGCATTGTGGCTGCGCCCGATGTTGGGTGTACGTGCTGAAAAAGAGTGGGTCAGTTTTGGCACTTTAACCAGTTTGGCCATGACCAGCTTAACCCTGCTGCCAGGCATGCCTTATATCAGTGTGGTGATTTTGCCTTTGCTGTTCTGTGCCTGGTGTTATTGGCAGCTGGATAATCCGGACTGGAAAATGTTCTGGCAAGCCCGCAGTAGTCTGGTATTGATGGCGAGCTGGATTATCTGTTCGCAACTGTTTACCCAGCAGGCGTTTCAGGGCTATATCCTGCCAATCATCAATCCTTTTGATCTGGTCAGCATTGCCATGTTGGCGGGTTTTATCTGGATGTTGTCCTTGCAGCTGAAATCGGGTCTGGATAAAGGTATTGTGGCTGTGCTGATGGTATTGAGTCTGCTTTGGCTCAGCAGTTATATCGTGCTGCGAGCCTTACATATTTATTTGGATACGCCGTTTAATGAACTGGCTGTGTGGGGAAATGCAACCGTTCAACTCAGTTTGACTTTGTTATGGGTCAGTTTGGCTTTTATGACCATGAGTCTGGCCAGTCGCAAACAGTTACGTCCCGTGTGGATTCTGGGAGGTAGTATTTTGGTGATTGTCACCTTGAAACTGGTGCTGTTTGATTTATCCCACATCGGTACTTTAACCCGGGTGATTTCATTCCTGGGTGCAGGTTTTGTGATGTTAGTGATTGCTTATATTGCGCCGATTCCTGAGCATCATCTGAATGAAAAATCCCCCTAAATCCCCCTTTGATAAAGGGGGACTCGAATCTAAATAGGTATTTGATTTGATTCTCCCTCCTTTTATAAAAGGTGAGAAGCATTGCTTCGCAAGGGGAGGATTAAATTATAAAAACAATTATTTCAACCCCGCTTCCCGTTTCACTTCTTTAGCGTTGGCATACTGGTCAATATCTTCATCATTTAAAGGCTGAACCGTTGCGGGACGATCCACAAAGCCCATTTTCGGTACAGGGATTTCAATCTGATTATCCAAAAAACCGTTACGAATGCGTTCTTGCATTTCATCACGAACTTTTAAAAAGTTTTCACGGTTACACCAGATGGCAAATAACAGCTCAATGGATGATTCGCGGAAGGCAGTGACCGTGACGGCTGGTTTGGGGTCGGCTAAAACCAGCGGATATTTATTGGCTACATCCAACAACACTTCCCGAACTTTAATGATGTCCTCATGGAAATTGATCGCCAAGGTAATTGGAATCCGCCGAATCGGGAATTTGGACAGATTATAGACCGGCGCACGAATCAGCTGTTCATTCGGCACGCGTACATAGACATTGTCCTGAGTCAGCAGTTTCACCGAAAGCAGGTCAATGGAAATCACTTCACCTTCAATGGTATGTCCGCGAATCAGGGTCATTTGCACGGTATCGCCAATTTCAAAAGAACCTTCCCCAATCAGGAATAAACCGCTGATCAGGTTGGAAGCAGAGGTTTGCGAAGCAAAACCCAGCGCCACGGTTAAAATACCGGCCGCACCCAAAAATACACTCAGTTTAAAACCGGCTTCTTTCAGGCTGGCCATCACAAAGATCAGGAAGATGAAATAAAAAATACCACGACGCCAGACCAGACTTTGGTGGGCATTAAAACGTGAGCCAACAGTGCGGATAAAAGTGTTGGAGACAAAACGTGCAATTAAAAAACCGATAAAACACAGCACGATGGCAACAATAATTTCTGTCAGGCGTTCGGTGTTGATATTGGTAAAAATACCTTTGAGGCTGCTGGTAATTTCTTTTGGGATATTCGAATCTGCCATATTGCCCCCTTAGAAAAATGAATCAAACATGTTAAACAAAGCGCTTGCTGGCTCACGTGGCGGATGCACATACATCACTTCGCCCGCATGCGGTGGGGTACGGTTTTCAATCCGAATTCGTGGCGGTTTATCCGAACCTTCATGCAAGACTTTAATCTGTGAAGTCCATAAGCGTCCGGTACTTTCACTATAGAACAGGGGAAGTGCCGAAACAGGCACATTCATCCGGTCAAAGCGTAGCTGTTGATGGCTGGTATTATGAAATTCAATCGGGGTTACTGCACGAAAAGCGCGCGGTTTGAGCTGATGCAATTCTGTACGACCATCCACTGCTGTGGCATAACAAATCTCGCCATGACGATGATTGGGGCCAAACCAGGTGTCTTTCGGCAAAATCACTGGAATATCAAACAGCGGATCTTTTTGACCCTCGACAAAACCGGCAATCCATAAAGGGGTGCTGATATACAGCGTACCGCGTTGTCCTGCAGGAATATAAATCGGATCGACCGGTTTAATCACCACCGAACGGTCGGCTAGGCGCGGCATCAGTTGCAACTTATGCTGGGTGGACTTGAACATATAGCGTTCAACTTTGACCGGTTGCGGAAAAGCAAAATTAGGATCTTCAATGGCATGCCATTTCTGTTCATAGTCATATTGAACTTGCGGACGATGGTATTCCATGCGCCATTCCTGCAAACCACGGCTCAACCGAAATAACAGCGAACCAAATTGCCAGGCTTTGGGTTGATGCAATTCAAAGCTTTGTTCGCCCCACCATTTGATTAACTTCGGCTGCTCGGCATCCATCAATTCATCGTTTTTAGACAACGGCATATTTCCTTTATGGCTTAATCATTCAAAAAACAGACTTCACGCTGTCCTATGCTTAGAGTACACTCAAATCAATTTATTCATCATTATAAACTTTGATGCAAGTACTTAAACAATTACAAATACCATATAGTTTTGCCAAGCGTCATGGCGTGTTGCTGCGCTACGAGGGTGATCAGGCCTTTATTGTGCGCCGTGAAAATACGCCCTTGCTGGCGATACAGGAAGCACGTCGCTTTTTGGGGCATCCTGCACAGCACCAGTTGTGTAGTGAACAGGAATTTCATCAATTACTCAGTTCCAGCTTTGCCGGAGATACCGGTGAGTCTCAGCAGGTTGCAGCCGGTCTGGAAGATCATCCCGATTTACTCAGTCTGGCCGACTCAGTTCCAGAAGCTGAAGATCTCATGGATCAGGAAGATGATGCACCGATTGTGCGACTGATTAATGCACTGTTGTCTGAAGCTATTCGGGTGGGCGCTTCGGATATTCATATTGAATCCTTTGAGAAAAAACTGTCGGTGCGCTTACGTGTCGATGGTCAGCTGCGCGAAATTGTGCAACCACGCCGTGAATTGGCGCCGCTGTTGGTGTCTCGGATTAAAGTCATGGCCAAACTGGATATTGCTGAAAAGCGCATTCCACAAGATGGTCGTATATCCTTAAGACTGGCCGGACGTGAAGTTGATGTGCGTGTTTCGACGCTACCTTCCTCACATGGTGAGCGTGTGGTGATGCGTTTGCTGGACAAACAGGCCGGGCGTTTGAATATGACCCATTTGGGTTTGATGCAACCTGACTATGAACGCTTAACCCATCTGGTGCATCGTCCGCACGGCATTATTTTGGTGACTGGGCCCACTGGTTCGGGTAAAACCACGACTTTATATGCAGCCTTATCCGACTTAAATGATGGTTCAAAAAATATTTTGACTGCAGAAGATCCGATTGAATATCAGCTTGAAGGCATTGGGCAAACTCAGGTCAATAGCAAAGTAGATATGACTTTTGCCCGTGCGCTAAAAGCCATGCTGCGTCAGGATCCAGATGTGGTGATGGTGGGGGAAATTCGTGATCTGGAAACGGCTGAAATTGCAGTGCAAGCCTCCTTAACCGGTCACTTGGTTCTATCTACCCTGCATACCAATACAGCCATTGGCGCAGTGACGCGTTTAAAAGATATGGGCATCGAACCGTTCTTGCTGGCTAGCTCCTTAATTGGGGTGATTGCTCAGCGTCTGGTGCGAACTATATGTCCACGCTGTGCCACATGGCGTGAAGCAGATCATTTTGAAACCGAAATTTTCAAGCATTTACAAACTGATACTGCTCTAAAATTACCACAACCGAAAGGCTGTGATCACTGCTCGCATACCGGTTTTATTGGGCGTACCGCGATTTATGAAATTGTCCCGGTCGATGAACCGATGCGCCGTCTGATTCATGGCAATGCTGCCGAATATGAGCTGGAAAGCTATGCGCGTAAACAGTCGGGTTCAATCCGCGATGATGGTTTACGTAAAGTATTGGCCGGGAAAACCACTTTGGAAGAAGTCCTGCGTGTGACCAATGAAGCTGCGGATTAACGCGCAATACTTATTCCTTTGATGCTTGAATAAATTGCTGAACTTACCAAAGTTCGGCAATTTTTTTCATGAGCTGGGCGCGAAATGGCGCAGTCGGATTGCCAGCATTGCGACGCGTTTCATTTTCATAAAATTTCTGCCAGGCCTGAATCATTTCTAAACTGACCTCTTGTGTTTTGAGGTTTTCGACATCTGTTTTGGTGATTTTATGTAGGCGTGCTTCAGCGCCATCTGGGCCTGTTCCCCAACCAATAATCCCTTGACCAAATTCAGGCAATTTCATGTTGTTGGGTGTAGGCGGAATTTCCAGTCGCTGAATGTTGGGATTTACTTGAGAATTCACCGTAGGGCGAATCTTTTCCGATATGCTTAATGCGGCAAAAGATGCACTTGAAGTTATCAGCAGGAGAGAGCTAAGAAAGAGGGATTTCAACATGAATAAAACGAACTATTGCAAATAAGAATCATTATATATTGTGGGTTTTGTTTTTTATATTCTTTTTTAGAACCAAATTAAACGCATTGCCTGATTTTGTGGCGATTTTTCTATTTCATCAGAAGACTCGTTTTGGGAAATCGATACTCAGCGATTTAAAAATAGTAAAGAATCTATCCTAAAAGAAGGTGATTGCTTTCAGGATAGATTGAGTAGAACAGATTGAATCTGAACTCAGGTCAGTACATTCAAGGTTACATTAATATTATTGCGTGTGGCATTGGAGTAGGGGCAGACAATATGTGCAGCATCTACCAGTTTTTGTGCTTCCGCCTGATCCATCCCTTCTAGGTGGATATTTAGGGTAACTTCAATCCCGAAGCCCGTTGGAATAGGGCCAATCCCGACTTCCCCTTCAATATAGGCCTCTTTGCTGATATTCAATTTATCCCGGTTGGCAACGAATTTCATGGCACCCAGAAAACAGGCGGAATAACCGGCTGCAAAAAGTTGTTCGGGATTGGTTCCACCACCAGCGCCGCCCATTTCTTTGGGAACTGCAAGTTTGACATCTAATATGCCATCGGATGATGTTGCGCGTCCGTCACGACCACCCGTAGCTTTGGCTTTTGCTGTATAGACTGCTTTTTCTAAGGCCATTTTTTTCATCTCTATGTTTTTATATAAGATGTTATGGTGTGGGATTTTGAATAAAGAATAAGCAGTTATTTTGTAATTTTTATAAAGCAAAAAATCGAGTTTTAAAGCTGCATAGAATTAGAAGCTGATAATTTTACGGTGCTGAATTAATGGCATGGCTGTGCGGAAAGCCTGCTGTTCATCCAGATCAAAGGGTACGGTAATCAGGCTGGCTCCATCATCATGCACAATATCTAAAATTTGGCCGCGACTATTGCTTGCAGCTGCATGTCCCCAGGTTTGACGTTTCTCACCATGCCAGCCTTGTTGAGCTGCGCCTAAAACCTGACACTGGCTATCGAGCGCTCGTGACTGAAGCAGTAATTGCCAATGCATCTGGCCAGTGGTGTAGGTAAAGGCTGCAGGTGCAGTTAGGATATGCGCACCTTGATGGCGTAAAGTTAGAGCCAGTTCTGGAAAACGTAAGTCATAGCACACCATCAGCCCAATATTGCCAAACGGGGTTTGGGCAACTACGACATCACTACCCGGTTCAAAGAATCGAGATTCTTGATATCCACCCACCGCATCACCGACTTGTACATCAAACAGATGAATTTTGTCATAGCGTGCTTCGGTGCGTTCAGGGCTAATACATAAACTGACGGTACGTACACGACCATCGGTAATGATGGAGCCATCCGGACGAAACGGGCAGGGTAATGTCCCTGCCACGATCCAGATTTGATATTGATGGGCAAGTTTTTCCAGACGCTGCTGGATGCTTTCAAACTGCGCTGCGGTCTCACGTTGTTTTCCTGCGGCAAAACAGACAAAGTTTTCCGGAAAAACAATCAGCTCTGCACCCTCTGCTTTACTTTGTTGTATTAATGACTCGATCAGGATGAAATTGGTTTCAATATCATCCTGAGAGTTCATTTGTACAACAGAGAGTAAAGTCATGGTGTGAGCTCTAAATAATAATTTTTATACGTTTTGTTGAGACACTTGCTCCAAGGTCTCTTGTTCTTTTTGTAATTGTTTCACCAAAGGTTCAAACATGTTTTGGTTACTTTCATTGAGTTTCATCAATGTTTTATGTGCATCTAAAACAGTGGTTAACATGGCATTATGACTAATGTGCTCTTCAATTAATTCGCGGGTACATACTTTCGGATCACCGCAATAATTTAAGATTACAAAAACCTGCCCCAAGCCCATACTGTTAGCCAAGGTAGTAATGTCAGGATTGGTCGATAACATAACCGCCTGAATCTGATGCGCCTGCTTTAGCTTTAAACCCAGCTTGGCAAGGACACCTAAAACAGTACTGTCAATGAATGTCGTTTGGGTTAAATCTACGATGGCCCCAACGACATTCGACTGTTGTTCAATTTTACTAAGGAGTTTGTCTAGACTGATGCAAGATTGGGCACGCACTTCGCCAATAAGCTTAAAAATATGCGTTCCATTCAAGCTTGCATATTCAACATGACCTGTTGACATATAAATGCCATTTGCAGAGAAGGATTCCAAAATTATCACATAGGGCCACTATAGACTCAAGTAGCCAACAGTCTTATATCGCTTAGTTGAAAGTTAACATATTGATAATATGATTAATTCATTCGGCGTAAACTTAAAATGGCAATGTCATCCGCGACATGCTCAGGGGCTTGAAATGATTGATTTTGCAAGTGGAACACCAATTTTTCGAATTGTTCATTCAGTCCACCATCGAAAGGTTCTAGTGCCCCATCTGAACAAATAATAAACCGTGCATGCCTGTTCAGCACACATTCAAACTCTTCAACTTCCAGATCTTCAGTTAGTCCTAAAGGGAAACTACTGGTATTTAAAATTTTAGGCACTTGGTTTGGCTCAAAGATAATCGCAGGCGGATAATGTCCAGCACTAGACCAGCGCAGCTGATGTGTTTCCAAATTTAAAACACCGGCAATCATGGTAATGTGCTTTTCAATGTTTTCTTGCACCAGCATGCCGTTAAGTTTTTTAATCAATTCGCGCGGGGTTTTGGAGCGACCATGAAAAGCCGCCATCCAGGAGGTGAGTAAACTGCTGGTCACGCCATGTCCAGATACATCCGCCAGATAAAACATAATTTCTTTATCGCTGATTTTCCAATAATCGTACCAATCACCTGACAAATAGGCAGAAGGTTGAAACAGGGTTTCAACTTTATAATTCATCAGTTCAATCGGATTCGGCAGCAAACATTTTTGTAAATATGCAGCAGAAGGGAGGTCGCGACTATCTTGATTGCGCTTATATTGCGCATCAATTTTAAGCAAAAAATCTTCCGGATTAACCGGTAATTTAGTCCAGATCCAGCCGGCTAAAGCACCTAATTCCCAAGCTTGAGCTAAAGCTGTGCCTTCATTTTCAAAAGCCAGAACAATTGTTGGAAGAGACCATTGATGGGTTAAATAGTCTTGTACATCCGCAATTGCTAAAATGGTCGGGTCGTATAAATCAATATCATCTATGTGAATCATTTGCACACCGGGAAGTGCACTGAGTACCTGATCTAAATAAGGAATATTGCGAGTCGGTTGAATGAAATACATATAGAAATTGAATGATCCTTAAAATGATAATCGATAGAGCGCTACTATAACAATCTAATGATCAGCAAGGAAAGATGCTTGGCTGATCATATTTTCAATAAATGTGTCGGACTTATTTCGTGGTGCTGTCACTCTCATCTACAGGGGTTTCATCTGGAGATTGCTCTGGTGCTTCAGGCTGATCTTCGTCTTCAGGTGTTTCTACATCATCTTCAATGAATAGAGTTTCAGGTTCTAGACCTTTCTTTTCAGCAATAGCAAAATTTTTACGTTGCAGATAAATATCGCGAATCGCAGCATATTTATCACCTTGCAAAACATCTTCAATATCTAAAAGCTGTGAACGGGCATCAATTCCACGGAGTACCTGTTCACTCCAATACAGACCATCATGATCTTCAAAGAGATATTTTTGTGGGCGTGCCTGACCATCGACAGCCAACCCTATAGCATCACGGAAAGTACTGGGGCCGAACACAGGCAAAACTAAATAAGGACCAGAAGGGATGCCGTAATAACCCAATGTGGTTCCGAAATTTTCTTCTTCAGCAGACAGACCTAGACGTCGAGCCGGGTCTGCAAAACCTAAAGTTGTAATGGTATTGATGGTAAAACGCCCTAAAGATTCTGCAGCACGCAGCGGACGACCTTGAATTAGCTGGTTCACCACATTCCAGGGTTCGCCTAAGTTTTTACGAAACTGGCGATAAGAACCCCGGACTTCACCAGGTACTTTTTGTTTATATTGCACAGCCAGAGGGCGAGCTACATTACGATCTAACACATCATTTAAAGCAAATATTTGTCTGTTTAATGGTTGTAGCGGGTCTTTTTGATCGTCAGGTTGGGTTGCATTTGCATCGACTTTTAAATCTTTAGCTTTAATATTTTTTAATTCTTTGAGTGCTTCAAGACGGGGATGTTGAGTTGTTTGAAGCGTTTCATCAGAAGTGGTTTCTACATTTGCTGATGCAGAAGCTTCAGGATTTACAGTGGATTCATTAGCAAATACAGGAGAAATTAATCCGAAAGATAAAAAACTGGCCCAAATATAATGAGAGTGACGCATAAAAAATCCTGGAGCTCTATATAAGCCTATGCTTAAAGCTAAAAAGAAGTAATAAAATATATTAACAGGTCTTTGAATGTGCGTATTAAAACAAATTTGATCAAAATATGTAGCAAAAAATGATAAAACGACTAAAAAATATCCTAATGAATTGAAAAGTTAAAAAATGGGGTTGCATGGGGTGGAAAATGCTGTAGAATGCACATCCATCGGCGGTGATGAGAATTAAAACTTCTGATAAAACAGTAGCTTAGCATTAAATGGTTAAGTTGGGTTTTAGGAAGAAAGTTTAAATTAATTTGAAATTGCTAGTTGACTTTCTGAGAAGAAAGCGTAATATAGCCGACCTAGCTTGCTGCTGACGAAGCAGTAAGAAGATCATTAAGAGATTATGAAGAACAACTTGTGTGGATTTTTACTGGTTGATTAATCGAAATTATTTTCATTGATTGATGGTAGAAATTACTCGAAGTTTATTTGAGCAAATTTTTGTCAGTAATTGATGAGCCAAGATTGGTGCACTATATGCACTATTGATTTTAAACTGAAGAGTTTGATCATGGCTCAGATTGAACGCTGGC
>NZ_CADDTS010000011.1 GCF_902753875.1 Acinetobacter bouvetii
GAGTGAACCACCTGATCCCTTCCCGAACTCAGAAGTGAAACCTCTTAGCGCTGATGGTAGTGTGGGATTACCCATGTGAGAGTAAGTCATCGCCAGCTCATTATTCGAAATCCCCCTCCGCTTATGCAGAGGGGGATTTTTTTTCTTTGCAAGGGAAAGAAAAATAATAAAATAAGAGTGATCCACTCATGCTTTCTAGAAAAAAATCGATGAATGTGATTTAGTCTGTATTCATTCATCAATGTAAAAAAAGATCGCCATAAAGGCGATCTTTTTTAATGAATAACCTTAATATTTAGTTAAACATTTGGGTTGCAGCGCTATATAAAATCCAAAGAATAATGATAGCTACAATCGGTTCAAGTATTTTAGACCATGCTGGAACAGGGGTATTTACAACTTCATGGCTGATATTCGCTTCGTCATGTGGTTGTTGCTGGCTGACCATTTGATTAAACTCCTTCATTGTTGAGTCTAATGATATCTCTTCTTGCTCCATCGGTTTAGAGCCTTTTAATTCTGTTAGCTCATTTGCTGACCAAACCCAATCAGGAGCCTGGCCGGATAGATGTTCAATCTGTCCTAGAATCAGCTCTCGTACGCCTCTGATATTTAAATTGCCGATCTCATTTAGTTGTTTAAGTTCGGCTAGATGAAGCCTTAAAATTTCAGTGACCGTATGTTCCAGCTCTTCTCTAGGCAATGTAGACTGATTTTTGGAAGATGTGGTGAGATGGCGGGCAACCTCTTGAATAAAAAGTTCATCTGGGGCAGAAATCTCTTGATAAACTTTATTGTCATTAGAACGCCAAAGGCTAATGAGTTTACCCAATACCAGTGCATTGATTTCTAATAAGTATTCTTTTTTATCTTCTCGAGGATATTGTTCGAGAAGCTGAGGCTTTTGATTGTTAATCTGCTCAGCAAAATATTGTACTAAATCAAAAGCCATTCACTTACTCCATTTTATTTTAGTCTAATAATCGTAGGCTCGGTTTTTTCTTTGTTTGTTCAGGTTCTTCTGAAGTTGTGGTTGATTTTAAAGTATCTTCAGCAATTTGGGTACCTTCATATTCATTTGGATCAAAGAATAGGCCCTGACCATTTTCTCGCGCATAAATTCCCATAACCGCGTTTAATGGTACATAGATGTCACGGGAAACACCGCCAAAGCGCGCAGAAAAGGTAATCGCATCATTGCTCATATTTAATTTATGCACAGCATGAGGCACGATATTTAGCACAATTTGCCCATCTTGAATAAACTGTTCTGGCACCATGGTATTGGGCTGGGTGGCATCCACCAGCAGGTATGGCGTTAGGTTGTTGTCACAAATCCATTCATAGATTGCACGGGCTAAATAGGGGCGTGTAGGGGTAAGATTCAATTCTTGTTCAGACATGGCTAGGGCTCGACTAATTTACTAAAAATTCACTGTAGCGATTTTTTTCCTGCAAGGTTAAGGACTTCACAAATGCAGGACGACTAAAAATTCGGTGACAATATAAATGAATAGGACGGCAATGCTGCTTGGGTAATTCAATCCCCATGGCTTTTAAGCGCAGGAAAATGGGGGCCAGCATGCAATCTAAAATGCTAAAGCTTTCAGACATAAAGAAAGGAAAATGCTGAAATAAGGGGGTCAGTGAAATGAGGGTATCCTTAAGCTGCTTTTGTGCTTTCATTTTATCATGTGCATTCAAGCTATCTGGATGACACAACATAATGTCAGCCAGTTTTAACCAATCTTGTTCAAAACGCCAGATATATTGACGCTGTTCTGCACGCGGCATAGGGGCATCGGCATAGAGTTTGTTCTGCCGATAACGGTCATCCAGATATTCGGAAATAATCGCGGTATTAAAGAGTTTTAACTCGTTTTCAATCAGCATGGGAAGTTGATTATAAGGATTCAAGCTTGCGAGATCTTCATCGTCTTCATCAACCAAAATAAGATGATATTTGATTTGCTTCTCTGCCAGGACATAGCGCACCCAATGCGAACGAAAGTCATCGGCATGACTATATAATGTAATTCCTTGAGCAGGTGCTGTTTCGACGGACATAATTTAAAACAAAGTCGAGTGAATAAGATAGGATACTAAAAATAGACCATAAAATCACGGCTTTGAATTTTAAAAATCACAACTCTCCAATGACAAGTTTATATTGATGGCTCTTTTTTTAGAGGAATCAGCTTAGTATAAGGCTTTATATTTTTTAGCATTTTTGGAAAATGAATAGAATCAATAAGGTTTGAATTGCAACAGCTGTTTATTTTATGAATTAAAGTATTGTCTGTTTATTTAGATAAATTTTCCAATAAAAAAGCCTTGGATAAACCAAGGCTTTTTGTCCGATTCGGTAAACGAATTAACGTTTAGAGAATTGAGGACGTTTACGTGCTTTACGTAAACCAAGTTTCTTACGTTCAACTTCACGAGCATCACGAGTAACGAAACCAGCTTGGCGAAGAGCAGGTTTTAAAGTTTCGTCAGCAGCGATCAATGCACGAGTAATACCGTGACGGATAGCGCCAGCTTGACCACCGATACCACCACCAGCAACAGTGATGTAAAGGTCAAATTTTTCAGTAGCTTCAAGAAGCTCTAAAGGTTGACGAACAACCATACGAGCAGTTTCACGACCGAAATATTGTTCTAAAGAACGGTTGTTAATTACGAGTTTACCAGTACCAGCTGATAGGAAAACACGTGCAGTTGCGGTCTTACGGCGACCTGTACCATAGTTAGTAGCCATGTGCTGTATCCCTTAGATGTCCAAAACTTGTGGCTGTTGAGCAGTATGTGGATGCTCAGTACCAGCGTACACTTTCATTTTTTTGATCATTGCATAACCAAGAGGACCTTTTGGCAACATGCCTTTTACAGCGCGTTGGAAAATTTCTTCTGGTTTGTGAGCAACTAATTTCTCGAAATTAGTTTCACGAATACCACCAGGGAAACCAGTATGGCGATAATATTTCTTATCAAGTGATTTTTTACCAGTCACTTGAACTTGTTCAGCATTGATCACTACGATGTAATCACCAGTGTCAACGTGAGGAGTATAAGAAGTTTTATGCTTACCGCGTAAACGACGAGCGATTTCAGTCGCAAGACGACCTAAAGTTTTGCCAGAAGCATCAACAACGTACCAGTCGTGTTGAACTTCAGCTGGCTTAGCGCTGAGAGTTTTCATTAACCACTACCTATTATAGTTGGTTTGGACGGTGGAATCTGTCCAAACAAAAGGAGACCGAATTCTACCTGAAAGACAGGAGAACCACAATGAAAATATAAAATTTCAAGTGGCATATTTTAATCGAAGTTAAGGCTGAAGAAAAGTCTCTTTTTAGTGGTTGATTTTATAGTCTGAAAAAAGAAGAATTAAGTTTAAGTAAAACAAGAAAAATAATTGAATGAGTGGAAATAAGAAATAATGCGTAAATTAACTAAATTTATAAGTGGTATTCTTATAGCATTTTTATATTTAATTATTTTTATTGGAATTTTTGTCGTGGTTTGGGGGTACGATGCAGCATTAATTAATCTTTTATTTCTAATCGTTATTACTCAAGGTTGGATTATTATTTTATTTATAGTTTTAATTGCCGGTTATATTTTTTGTAACTTATCTGATGCTGAGTTTAAGCAGAATATGGAATTTAGTTGCAAGTTTGCAGCTTTTAGTGTGGTTGTGGGCTTGATGGTAATAGGAATATCTAAAATTTGTATTTTGTAAGTACATTGAATGCTTGAATTTGATTAATTGAGAATTATTGTTCATTGGCTAGATGTATACTATCTATAAAGAATAATCTAGTTTTAAGAGTTCATCATGCTTCCTTTATATGTCACCAGTGGAGAACCTGCCGGTATTGGTCCCGATATTTGTTTAAGTTTGGCCGATCGTAGGGATGTGCGCCCCATTGTGGTCTTGGCGGACATGAAGCTATTAAAAAAGCGCGCTGAATTATTAAAAGTAGAAATTGAACTGGTTGAATATCAAGGACAAGCAGAATCTTCGGCACAAGGGCAACTGTATGTAGAGCATGTTCCCTTAAATGCGGAAGTAGTTCTAGGTGAACTGAATGCGCAAAACGCAGCGTATGTACTGGAACAATTACGACGTTCTGCCGATTATGCCATGCGTGGTCAAAGTGTCGGGGTGGCAACAGCGCCTGTGCAAAAATCTGTGATCAATGATGCCGGTATTCACTTTAGTGGTCATACCGAGTATTACCAGGAGTTTGCCGGTGTGCCTCGTGTCGTAATGATGCTGGCGACCAAGACTTTAAGGGTCGCTTTGGCCACCACGCATCTGGCTTTACGCGATGTGGCTGATGCAATTACGGCAGAACGTTTGCATCAAGTGATTGATATTTTAATTCATGATCTAAAAACCAAATTCAAGATAGAGCATCCTCATATTCTGGTGTGTGGATTGAATCCGCATGCGGGTGAGGGTGGGTATCTGGGCATGGAAGAAATAGAAGTGATCAATCCGGTGCTGGAAACGTACCGTGCACAAGGCATTAATATGAGTTTAAGCCTTCCTGCCGATACCTTATTTACCCCGGAAAATCTAAAAGATGCCGATGCGGTTTTGGCCATGTATCACGATCAGGGCTTACCTGTGTTAAAATCACAAGGCTTTGGTGAAGCTATCAATATTACTTTAGGCTTACCGTTTATTCGTACTTCTGTAGATCATGGCACAGCGCTCTCCCTTGCAGGTACTGGACTGGCGAAAAGTTCAAGTTTGCATGTCGCTGTAGATTTAGCCCTTGATCTGGCACGTCATTAATTCACGTTGGAATTCTTTTATGTATCAAATTAATGCCTTAAACCCAAAAGATGAAGGGCATCACACGCGCAAGCGTTTTGGTCAAAACTTTTTGCATGACCAACGTGTAATTGCCAAAATTGTGCGCTCGGTGAATCCACGTGCCGGTGATAATGTCGTGGAAATTGGTCCAGGTCTGGCAGCATTAACCTCACCTTTAATTGGTGAATGCGATGCCTTAACCGTGATTGAACTAGACCGTGATTTGGCAGCCGGTTTGCCGGGGCGTGTACCGCATCCGGAGCGTTTAACCATTGTAGAAACAGATGCGTTGAAATACGATTTTACTGAACTCTTTCAGCAAGATCGTCCGCTACGTGTGGTCGGGAACTTGCCTTATAATATTTCGACACCGCTGTTGTTCCATCTCTTGGAATTTGGTGACAAAGTCAAAGACATGCACTTCATGCTGCAAAAAGAAGTGGTGGATCGTATCACCGCAGAGCCAAATAGCAAAGAATATGGTCGTTTGTCGGTGATGATTCAGTATTACTGCAAACCGACTTTCCTGTTTGAGGTCCCCCCGGGATCATTCAATCCGCCACCAAAAGTAACCTCTGCAGTGTTCCGCTTGGAACCTTATGCAGTTAAACCGATTGTGGCGAAAAATGAAAAAGCCTTGGCACGTTTGGTTTCTCATGTCTTTACGCAACGTCGTAAAACTTTGCGTAACAGCTTGAAAGGCATGCTGGTAGAAGATGGATTTGAGCAAGCCGGTGTAGATCCGATGGCGCGTCCAGAAACCTTGACCTTGGCCCAATTCGTTGCCTTATCTGATCAGATGGTGGATTAAGTGACACGCTCAGACATTCGATACAATTATGTAATTGGTGATGTGCAAGGCTGTTTTGAAGCCTTAAAAGCCTTGTTGAAGGAAATCAGTTTCGATCCTGATCAGGATTTCATCTGGTTTGCCGGTGATTTGGTGGCACGCGGCGAAAATTCGATTGGTGCATTACGTTTTGTCAAAAAACTTGTTGATCGCGGCGTGGCTGCAACAGTGCTGGGCAATCATGATCTCACTCTTTTAGCTTGTGCTCGTGGTTTAAAAGAGCTGAAAGAGAAAGATAAAACGCGTGATGTCATAGATGCCATAGATAGTGATGACTTAATTGACTGGCTACGCAAACAACCGTTATGTTTATTTCCCAATGAGCAAACCATTCTGACGCATGCAGGGATTCCCTGTCTGTGGTCTGCAGCACAAACGGCCGAATTGGCCAAAGAAATTGAAGCAGTGATTGCACATGATGATTTTACTGTGGTCGATGCTTTCCTGAGTGAGATGTACGGCAAAGAACCGACGCTCTGGTCGGATGATCTGGAAGGTAATGCACGCTTACGCTGTATTACCAATTATTTGACCCGTATGCGCTTAACCAATGCAGACGGGCAACTGGAGTTCAGTTTTAAAGACTCACTGGATGATCCGATGCCAGATGGTTTTAAACCCTGGTTTGAATTCGATTCAAAAGCGGCAAAAACCCATCAATTGATTTTTGGACATTGGGCAGCATTACAGGGTAGAACCATTAATCCACAGATTCAGAATGTCGATGGTGGCTGTGTCTGGGGGCATCAATTGATTGCTTACCGTCTAGAGGATAAGACATCCTTTAAAGTAGATAATCCGATGATGTAACTTTGCAGCTGATCAAAAACTAAAAAAGCCACATCATGTGGCTTTTTTATGCTTCAAATTTTTAGTCCAGTCGAATCCAGGTCTGGCTGCGTCCCAAGGCAGAAACACCGACAGAAGCACGCATGGTTAAACGTTTACCTGTTGCATTCAGTTTGATTTTAGCGTCATAAACTTTACCTGCAAGAGGATCGATAACACGACCTTTTTCATAGTTATTGGTGCCAGGGACATGTTTTAAACCTTTGAGAATTTCCATACCCAAAATTGGTTGATTGGTATATGGCGCAGGGCATTTATTACATGTTTCTCGTGGAGAATAACCAGGTCGAGGAGTCACTTTAATGATTCTTAGATTCTCAAATGAAGTGCAACAGAGATTAAATTATTGGAAGGAAGCAAGATGAGCTAGCATTTTGCTTCCGACCGACCAAAGTCAAAGTTGCATCATGAACTATACTCATCTCACTCTAGA
>NZ_CADDTS010000012.1 GCF_902753875.1 Acinetobacter bouvetii
CAGAGTCAATTGCTGCGTAATCTTTCGCTTCACCGCCGTAAGTTTTTGCACAGATAGTTGCAATTGCAGCAGTTAAAGTAGTTTTACCATGGTCGACGTGACCAATTGTGCCCACGTTTACGTGTGGTTTATTACGTTCGTACTTAGCCTTAGCCATGAGATCTTCCTTTTTAAAATACTTATGGAGGGTTAGCTCCATAAGTGATTTTGGTTTTTAACTATGAATTAGTTTGGGCTTATAGTAATCGAAAGATTACTCGTCGTCACCTTTTTTACCGCCAGATTGGAACTTAGAAATGATGCCTTCAGCCACGTTACGTGGAGTTTCAGCATATTTAGAAAATTCCATAGAATAAGTCGCACGACCTTGAGACATAGAACGCATTTGAGTCGCGTAACCAAACATCTCAGCCAATGGAACTTCAGCACGGATTGCTTTAGTACCACCAGGTAAATCGTCCATACCTTGAACCATACCACGACGACGGTTTAAGTCACCCATGATATCGCCCATGTAGTCTTCTGGAGTTTCTACTTCAACTTTCATGATCGGTTCAAGCAAGATAGGATCAGCTTTCATGAAACCGTCACGGAAGGCATAAGAACCTGCCATTTTGAACGATAATTCGTCAGAATCGACATCGTGGTAAGAACCGTCGAACAATGTCGCTTTGATGCCAACAACTGGGTAACCAGCCAAGACACCATTCTTCATACGTTCTTGGATACCTTTGTCTACAGCACCAAAGAATTCTTTAGGTACGACACCACCAACAACTTCTTCAACGAATTCGTAATCTTTTTCTGATTCAGGATCCATTGGTTCTAAACGTACGTATACGTGACCAAATTTACCTTTACCACCAGTTTGACGAACGAATTTACCTTCTTGTTCAACTGACTTTTTGATCGTTTCACGGTAAGAAACCATTGGTTTACCAATGTTTGCTTCAACACCGAATTCACGCTTCATACGGTCAACAATGATGTCAAGGTGAAGCTCACCCATACCAGCAATGATGGTTTGACCAGATTCTTCATCTGTACGAACGCGGAATGATGGATCTTCTTTCGCTAAACGGCCAAGAGCGATAGACATTTTCTCTTGGTCAGCTTTAGTTTTTGGTTCAACAGCCAATGCAATTACTGGCTCTGGGAATTCCATACGTTCAAGTGTGATGACATTTTTTTCATCACAAAGTGTATCACCAGTTGTAACGTCTTTAAGACCTACACATGCAGCGATGTCACCAGCGCGGATTTCTTCAACGTCTTGACGATCGTTCGCGTGCATTTGCACGATACGGCCGATACGTTCACGTTTAGATTTAACTGGGTTGAAAACAGAGTCGCCTTGTTTAAGAACACCAGAGTAAACACGTACGAATGTCAAGTTACCTACGAATTTGTCGTTCATGATTTTGAACGCAAGTGCAGAGAACGGAGCTTCGTCAGACGCTTCACGAACTGCTTTAGTTTCGTCTTTGTCGTCAAGAATACCTTCGATCGCTTTAACTTCTGTAGGTGATGGCAAGAATTCAATCACAGCATCCAACATACGTTGAACACCTTTGTTTTTGAACGCTGTACCACAAAGCATTGGTTGAATTTCACAAGCTAGAGTTTGAGTACGTAAACCTGCAACGATGTCTTCTTTATCAAGATCACCATTTTCAAGGTATTTGTCCATTAACTCTTCAGAAGCTTCAGCAGCAGCTTCAACCATGTTTGTACGCCATTCTTCAGCAGTTGCTTGAAGATCAGCAGGGATATCGCCGTACTCGAACTTCATACCTTGTGAAGCTTCATCCCAAATGATCGCTTTCATTTCGATCAAGTCGATAACGCCTTGGAAGTTTTCTTCAGCGCCAACAGGGATTACTACAGGTACAGGGTGAGCACCTAAACGAGTTTTCATTTGTTCAACAACACGGAAGAAGTTGGCACCAGTACGGTCCATCTTGTTCACGAATGCTAAACGAGGAACTTGGTATTTGTTCGCTTGACGCCATACAGTTTCAGACTGAGGTTGTACACCACCTACAGCACAGTAAACCATGCACGCACCGTCAAGAACACGCATAGAACGTTCAACTTCGATTGTGAAGTCAACGTGTCCCGGGGTGTCAATTACGTTGATACGGTGTTCAGGGAACTGTTTAGACATACCTGACCAGAACGTAGTGGTAGCAGCAGAAGTAATGGTAATACCACGTTCTTGCTCTTGCTCCATCCAGTCCATTGTTGCTGCACCATCATGTACTTCACCAATTTTGTGAGATACACCTGTGTAGAACAAAATACGTTCTGTAGTGGTGGTTTTACCGGCATCAATGTGCGCAGAAATACCAATGTTACGATAACGAGAAATTGGGGTTTGACGAGCCATGATTTCTTGCATTCCTAAATTTGTTGTTTAAAACAGGACGCTTTAAGCTGCAAAGCAGCTTAAAGCGATTCGATGACAGTTTGGCGTAAACCAAGCTGTCACCCTCCTGAATAGGGGCTGTTTTAACCGCTTAGAAGCGATAGTGAGAGAAGGCTTTGTTGGCTTCAGCCATACGGTGCACATCTTCACGTTTTTTGATCGCTGCGCCTTTACCTTCAGCTGCATCAAGCAACTCACCAGCAAGACGTAAAGCCATAGTTTTTTCAGAACGCTTAGCAGCAGCATCTACTAACCAACGCATAGCTAGGGCAGTACGACGGGATGGGCGTACTTCCATAGGTACCTGATAAGTAGCACCACCAACGCGGCGTGCTTTTACTTCGACCATTGGACGAACTTTTTCAAGAGTAGTCTCGAAAAATTCAACTGGATCTACTTTAGATTTTTCTTGAACGCGATCTAAAGCACCGTAAACGATACTTTCAGCAATAGATTTTTTACCATCTTGCATTACGTGGTTCATGAATTTAGCGATTGTTTGGCTGCCGAACTTAGGATCCGGAAGGATTTCACGGGCAGCGACTACGCGACGTCTTGGCATTTTAATACACCTATAAATATGACACTTCAGGTTTATCCAGCATGAGTACAAAGTGTCATGTACATTTCGCTGGCCTTACTACACGTCGCTTGAATTTCACAAAATTAAATGCAGAAATCAGACAAGCGAGACGATAAAGGATTGCGGTTCTATATCCTTAAGAAACTAATCTTAAAAGATTATTTCTTAGGACGTTTAGTACCGTATTTAGAACGAGACTGGTTACGATCTTTAACACCAGCGCAGTCTAAAGAACCACGAACGGTATGGTAACGTACACCTGGTAAGTCTTTAACACGACCACCACGGATAAGAACAACACTGTGCTCTTGTAGGTTGTGGCCTTCACCACCGATGTAGCTTGATACTTCAAAACCAGAAGTTAAGCGAACACGGCAAACTTTACGCATTGCTGAGTTAGGTTTTTTAGGTGTAGTTGTGTAAACACGTGTACAAACACCACGACGTTGTGGACAAGCCTTCAACGCAGGAACTTTAGATTTTTCAATCAAAGTCGTACGACCCTTACGGATCAACTGATTTGTTGTTGCCATTTGGCAATTCTCCCGTTAATAAAAAGCCTCAAAAAATTACCACTTTTTGAGGGCATGCAATTGTAAGCGAAGATATAAAAATGGTCAATATTCGACGCCTAGCCAAATAGCATCCGCTTCCATATATTTAGGTCTGTTGAGCCTTTTTAAAAGGCTTCACACCCAACTTTTAGGTCGTCTTTTTTGTAACTTTTCGCTTCGCTGGCTTAGGTGCTTCATTTTGCTGAGCTTGTTCCGCCTGATTAGCAACCACCTGATCCGTTACAGGTTCATTCAAACTAACCTCTTCTTCTGCATATTCATCGGGCTGTTCCGCGGTGATGGCCGGTTTTTGTGGCTCCACCTGTGCATGCGGTGCGACCATATGTTCTGCCAAATATCCCAAACCTTGCTCAAGCCGAGCTTCTTTCTTATCGTCATCTGCTTGTACTGTATCGGTTTTCTTTTTCAGCATAACTTTAGAAATGGTCTGATGATCCTCGACATCAATATCCTGACCCAGTATAAGCTCAGCCGGATTCAGATCTGTTGTAGCAAGATGATCCAGTAATCTTGGGGCAGCCTGCGCCAACAGTTCTAAAGATTTTTCATAAGCTGCAATGGGTGATAGCTCCGAGCCATGATGCTGATGCAAATAACTACGAGCAGTAGAAAAAATTTGTTGAGCTTTTTGATTAACATCCTCTACCAGTCTCCAGCTATAAACAGCACCAATACCTGCCCCAGCGACAGGAGTTAGTTTACTGATCAATGAGATTTTAGGAAGATGATTCAGCCAGTCCCACTTCATTTCACCATTTTCGTTGACCAACCATTTTTTTAGCGCTGCAGTATCGTTGGCAGAACCTAATATTTGTTGAAATTGCGAAATATCGTGAGTTTGCAGCATATTAGATAATGCTTTCAGTGCCATCAATACACTTTGCTTTTCAGCAATCTGACCCAAATCAATTTGTTTGAATACAAACTGAACAATATCCTGTTCTGTATCTTTATTCAGTTCAAAACCATAGGCACGCCCCACCTGATAAATCATGCGCAAAGACATGACCAAAGATAAAGGTACATCTATAGCTGAACCGAGGACACCGGATGCTCCGGTGACTGCCCCCTGTACAGAAGCCATCCATTTATTTTGTTCCGCCAGAGCCTGACTCAAGCGCTTGGAACGGTCCACATCCTGTGTCAGTTCTTGTAGATCTTTCGCACCGGCTTGATCTAGCACGGCATCGACAGAACTCAAATTTGAGGTAAATTGATTTAAATGATCAAAAAAATAGTCCGATACCTTGTCAGAGAGTTGCGGTGAAACAAAGCTGGCAACACGGCTGACTTTACCATACTGTCGACCGAGCAATTGTTTCGATACATTGGGTAAATATTCACGCATCATTTGTTGAGGATTATCATATCTTTTGGATTCAAACATGCCTGGAGCTCGCGCACTCCCCTCGATCACATGACCATTATGAAAGGGTTGGGCAAGCTTGCTTACGCCATCAGGAGCCGTATGACTTAATACATTTATTCCAGTTGCGCTGATCTTTTTAGCCACTCCCAGCGCATTTGAGAAGAATCCACCTGTATGTTTATTATTACTATTCGCCATTCTTTACCCTCTTTTTCTATTCTCACAATTATTGATAAATACTAGGTGTAGTCTAAGTTTATCTCAATATGAATGTGTATCTTTTAGTTAATCTTTCCAAACATACATTACAAATACACACAGCCTAAATAGGCATAATATTTGCCATAAGAATTCAAAAACCTTTCTGCTATCATGAATGCAATTCAAAGACATGAGTAATACGCTGGATTGAGGTTTTACTTTTCTACCTGAATCAGTTGTCTTTACTCAACAATATCACCATAGAAGGGATCTGTAGATGAAGCGTGTTGTAATCACTGGTATGGGTATCAACTCATGCATTGGTAACTCTTTAGAAGATGTCACTCATTCTTTACAAAACGGGATTTCTGGAACACGTTTTAACCCGACTTATGCAGAATTAAACTTTAAGAGCCATGTCAGTGCAGCCGCCGAACAAGATTTTGACGGCATCGACCGCAAACTCAAACGCTTCATGGGCGTATGTGCAATGTATGCGTATAACTCAGCTTTAGCTGCAGTTGAAAATGCCGGTTTACAGGTTGATGATTTAGCCAACAACCCGCGTTATGGTATTACCGGTGGTTCAGGTGGTGGTTCTACTGCATCTGTCATTGAAATGAACGAATTATTGCAAACCAAGGGCGCACGTAAAGTCGGTCCTTTCTTTGTACCACGCAACATGACCAACACCATTACCGCAAACGTGGGCGTTGCCTTTAAATTACAGGGTGTAGCACATACCATTACCAGTGCATGTGCCACTTCTGCCGATGCGATTGGTTATGCCTACAACCTGATCCAGTTAGGTAAACAAGATTTAATGCTTGCTGGTGGTGGTGAAGAAGATCACTGGTCACAAAGTTTGCTGTTTGATGCCATGGGTGCGCTTTGTTCTAAATATAACGACACGCCTGAAACAGCTTCTCGTCCCTACTCTGCTGACCGTGACGGTTTCGTGATTGCTGGCGGTGGCGGTTTCGTGGTGCTTGAATCACTTGAACATGCGCAAGCACGTGGTGCAAACATTCTGGCTGAAGTTGTCGGCTATGCTGCAAACAGTGATGGTGCAGATATGGTTGCACCAAGTGGTGAAGGTGCAACACGCTGTGTACTGATGGCTTTAGAAGAAGCCAAACAGCATGGTGTAGATAAAATTGACTATGTAAATACCCATGGTACGTCGACACCTGCTGGTGACATCACTGAATTAAAAGCCATGGAACGTGCTTTTGGTGAAGGCAAAGTACCACCGCTCAGCTCCACCAAATCTATGACAGGTCACAGCTTGGGCGCAGCCGGTGTTCAGGAAGCGATTTATTCTGTCTTGATGATGCAAAATGACTTTATTGCACCAAACATCAACGTGACTGAACTGGATGAAGGCGCAAAACCATTTGATATCGTACTTGAAAAACGTGACGCAAAATTGAATACTGTGATGAGTAACAGTTTCGGTTTTGGCGGTGTAAATGCCTGTCTTGTTTTCAAAAAATGGCAAGGCTAATTTAACGTCTGTTCATTTGGCGCTGCGGCGCCAATTGAATACACCCACCGCCCTTTAAAGGGTAAATTATGGATGCTCCTTCAGATGCTTTCCTCTGGGTCAAAGCATTACATATCATCGCCGTTGTTTGCTGGTTCGCAGCGCTTTTCTATCTTCCACGCCTATTTGTCTATCATGCCATGAGCGATGATGTCGTCAGCCATCAACGTTTTGAGGTCATGGAACGCAAATTGTACCGTGGCATCATGTGGCCTGCCATGATTGGAACGCTGATTACGGCACACTTCCTGGTCGATTGGGGCGATGCAACACGGCATTACCATGAAGCTTTATGGTTCTACCTGAAAGTCGGTCTGGTGGGCTTATTAATCATTTACCATTTCGTTTGTGGCTATTACCGCAAAAAACTGATTGGCAATGCGCATTATAAATCACACAAGTTCTGGCGCTTCTTTAATGAAATGCCAACCCTGATCTTATTTGCCGTGGTGATTTTAGTGGTGGTTAAACCGCAGTTCTAATCCCAAAAAATCAAAAAACCTCCATCAGGAGGTTTTTTTGATTTTAAAATGCACTTTTATAACAATACTCAATTTGAATTTATCTTAAACAGCAGATTGGTTAAGAAGCTGCAGTAAATCCGAAAACTGTTTAATACGTGCTTGAGGTGCAGCTTCCGTCAACTCTTGATCAGAACCATAGCCATATTCCACAGCAATCGTTTCAATGCCATTACGACGGGCACCGAAAATATCGTGCTCACGATCCCCCACCATCACACATTCGGCCGGGTTTAAATTTTCCTTTTCCAAAATATAAGCAATTAATTCTCCTTTATTGGTCCGCTCACCATTCAGCTCACTGCCATAGGCATAATTAAAATATTTTAATAAATCAAAGTGTTCTAAAATCTGTTTAGCATAGACTTCAGGTTTTGCAGTCGCCAAGAACAGATGGAAACCTTGTTGCTTCAAAGTATTTAAAGTTTCAGCCACATCTTCAAAAACATGGTTTTCATATAAACCAGTAACAGCAAAGCGCTCCCTATAGCCCATCAAGGCCTGTTCAGCTAGTACATCATCTACCGCGACATTTAAAATTTTAGCCAAAGAAGCCTGCAAAGGTGGGCCAATAATCCAGTCGATATTGATATCGTCTGCAATCGGACATCCTACTTTGGCCAAACCATAACGTGCTGAAGTGGTAATCCCCACTTTGGGATCAGTTAATGTACCATCCAAATCAATCAAAATATTCTTAATCACCAACCAACCCTTCAACTTAAATTTTTTACTTCACAAATACTATCGAGACTTGGCTCAAACTTGCCTATACTAACGCAAATTTTACGACTTAAGGACATCATTGTGCGCCCGACTGTACTTTGCTTTTCTGGTTTAGATCCCTCTGGTGGAGCTGGCTTACAGGCAGATATTGAAGCGATTGGTCAAAGTGGTGCACATGCAGCAATTGCCTGTACAGCACTCACCATTCAAAACTCACAGCGAGTCTTTGGTTTTGAAGCTACATCCAAAGAACTCCTACTGGCTCAAGCCCATGCCGTGGTCGGTGATTTACCGATTAAATGTATTAAATCCGGCATGTTAGGAACCACGGACAATATTGCCGCCTTGGCCGAGTTTTTACGTGAACATCCTGAATATTTGTATGTGCTCGATCCGGTACTGGTGGCCAATAGCGGTGGCTCTCTAGGTGATCAGGCAACTCTGGTCAAAGCCTTTGTCGAACTAATTCCACTGGCCACGGTGCTGACTCCAAACACAGTCGAACTTCGTGCACTCACCGGTGTTGAAGATATCGACCAGGCTACTGCCAAACTTTTTAGCATGGGTGCCAAAGCAGTTTTAGTCAAAGGTGGACATGAAGATACACCGGACTATATCCGTAACGCTTTATACGTAGAAGGTGAACTGGTGTCTGAAACCCGATGTCCACGTCTTGAAGGTGAATATCATGGATCGGGATGCTCATTGGCCAGTTTCATTGCAGGTCGTTTAGCCCTTGGCGATGATTTAAAACAAGCGGTCAATCATGCAGAAACATGGTTATTTGGCGTACTGAAAAAAGCCGAAAGCCCAGTACCGAATGGCCAGAAAATTCCGAAACGCTTTTAAATCTATTTCAATGATGAAAGCCTAATGATCGACCCATGATTTGGGCCAGAACCCGGATTGCTTAAGTCTGCTTTATTGTCAGGCTAAAACTTATTTCTGTGCCCTCTGCATAAAATAAAGCATGTATTGATACATGCTTTAAAATGAACTTGAATAGGAACATGGATTTGATTTATTCAATCAAATCTTTAATGGTGCTACTTGAACCATTATTTTTGACCGACTCAATTCCTTTCTCACGCGATTGCTCGCTAGAATAAAACTGGCTGGTGCCAATAATTTGATGATTCGCTGCTTTTAAATTGAAATAAGGTTTACCATTTTTCGCTTCCAAGCGCTCATAACGGCTATCTTCAACACTATTTTTTTGTACAGATTCAATACCATTTAGTGCAGATGCTTTCGCCTTATACAATTCACTGGTTAAAATAATTTCCCCATTCCCCGCTTTCAAGACAAAGCGATATTGACCGTCATTTGCCTGACTTAATTCATACCATCCTGCCATATCAAAAACCTCTTGTTATTTTAAAGTGTATATACGAATAGAATCATTTCGCTTAAAAAATATTCTATTTTTATGAAATATAAATGACTTTTAACTTTTTAATAATAGTATTTTGTAATCAAAAAATGACTTTATCTTACAATGTGACCAAACAGCTTATGCTTTGTGGCGCTGAAAAACTGGAACTGATCAAAGCGAATAGACAAGAGAATAAATCGCAGAACCTATTCTCTTGATATTGTTTAGGCGGTTATACAAGCTTTTTAGCATAAGTTGCTTTTTGCATTTCTAAAATTTCTACACAAATCTGTACACTCAGCTGATTTTGCTCAGCTAAATGCTGTTGCAGCGTACTTAATAATACTTGAGCAATTTCATGCTGTAATTCCAGACTACGCCCAGTCAATAACGACACCTTGGCATGTACATAGGCCTGTGAAGGATCACCCAGGCCAATGACATAATCTTGCTGGCAAATGGCACGACTTTTCAACTCATTGGCTGAAGCCACATAAGCACCATCCACCATTGCCTGATTTAAAGCCAGTAAGATAGGTTTGACATCTGGCAGTTTAATATTGTCTGAATATTCAAGATGGATATGGGGCATAACAAAAATTCTTTAACTTGATTGCTGTTGTTATAGCATGCTGCAGGCGGAATCATAAAGGCAATGCCTGGATGTTTGTTCAAGTCGAGAACAGTTCTAGACATCAAGTTGAATCCCCCATCTTCATAAGAAGTTATAAAAAAAGCCCCAGCACATTGCTGGAGCTTTTTAAGGTTATGAGCGTGAATTAAGCTTTTTTGACAAATTCAGATTTCAGCTTCATTGCACCAATACCCTCAATTTTACAGTCAATGTCATGACCATCACTCGAGTCTACTAATAAACGAATATTTTTTACCTTGGTTCCAACTTTCACTACAGAAGATGAACCTTTAATTTTCAGATCTTTAATGACTGTGACCGTGTCACCATCATTCAAGACATTACCGTTTGAATCTTTAATTATTGTGGTTTCGGCTGCCACACTCTCACCTTCTTTCCATTCATGCGAGCATTCCGGGCAAATCAGCAAATCACCATCTTCATAGGTATATTCTGAATGACATTTGGGGCAATTTGGCAAAGACATAAAAAACCTCAAAAACTCTAATATAGCATTTTATAAGTCAATTTCCTGCTAAAACCTTATTTATTTTATGGAATAAAAGATGAATACAAATCGAAAGACTTTCAATCTCAGTGATATTTAAATCCGCACTACCAAAGTGGATTTATTCCATTTGCATGCCTTTGCGCGCGCAAGGTTTCTTACTTTGGGAGATTAAAATAAACCTATAAAGGAGATTTAATACAATTGGCCGAAACGGTTCAGCCTTGCTCCAATACCTGTTTCAACACAATCACATGATTATAGTGTTCACTTTTTGCAGCCGTGATTAAAGTCAGCTGTTGCTGTTCAGCCATCTCTCTGAGATGTTGCAACGTTTCACCATGTTCAGAAAGTTCTGCCTTATAGCGCCGCTGAAATTCATCCCAATATTCTGGATCATGGCCATACCATTTGCGCAATTCTGTCGACGGGGTAATATCCTTGGGCCACAGATCAATATTCGCCTGCTGTTTGCTGATACCTCTGGGCCACAAGCGATCGACCAGAATTCGTTTGCCATCTGAAGCGAGAGCTTCGGCATAGATACGTTTGATTTGAATATACATACACTATTACTTGCTATTGATCCGGGATTTCAGCATTCACCAATAAAGTCAGTAATTGCAGGGACTCCTGCCATCCCAAATAACAGGCTTCTACAGGAATCACATCTGGTATACCGGACTGGGTAATATGCACTTCGGTCCCCACGGAAACAGCCTTGAACTGAATAATCACTTCGATGTTGCCCGGTAAATTAGGATCATCAAACTGGTCGGAATAGCGCAACAACTGGTTGGGAATGAGTTCATGATAAGTACCACCGAAACTGTGGCTAGAACCTGTAGAAAAGTTGGTAAATGACATTTTATAGCTGCCACCCACTTTTGCATCCAGATGATGTACTTTCGCGGTAAAACCATGCGGGGCTAACCATTTCACCAATGCATCCGGATCGATAAAAGCCCTATACACTCGTTCTGGTGGTGCGCTAAATACACGATGCAACTTTACTGTATTGCTTTCATTCATTTTTGCTTCTCATTATTATCGTTTTATTGCTATTAGTTTATCGCGGCTGATTCATGACTCTGTATGGCTTTGGTATGGCGCCTAGAATTATTTTCCTGAAGAATTAAGTTTGAACTTTATACTCATGAAATAATATTGATAATCAGGGTGATATCAATATCCCAAACAAATATTCCTTAAAGGTACAGCAACCCCTTTTAATATAAAAGAAGTCCGTCCTTGTAACAGCAGAAAAAAGCCCTAAGACTTAAAATATATTAGGGCAGATTTATGATCAAAGAAAATCCAAATGCCTGACTTAAGGCTGGAACACTTTAGAAAACTTTTTCTATATTTTGAAGGTGAAAGAATTAGCTTTTGATTTCATCTTCCCACTCTTCTTCATCATAAACATAAGCCATACAGCCCCAACCGTCGTATTCACCGTCATATTGTTCAGCAATTTTGGTAAACCATTCTTCCAGATCGACAATGTCTGAATACTCTGGTTCCATATACACATATATCGTGATAATCCACTCTACAGTATCGGCTTCTTCATCTTCAAACAGGCTGATTTTCTGTTCTTCACTCAACAAATACAGTGCACATCTTTCCGCCTGATCCTGTGTTTGAAAAGCAATGGAAAATTCAATTTCATGGGCTTCAGTCAGGTCATCACCATCTTCAGCCATTTGCCAAAGCACGTTACCATTTTCATCATCAGGGAATTGTTCAAAATCGCGTGTCATGGAGCTTGTCCTTATTATTACCATCTAAAAGTGATCTAAAGCTATATCATGCTCCACAGATTAGCTCAAGTTTGTTTCAGTTGTGCGATTCAAGAACCCAGTGTTTTATTAACAATAATCTTATCAGTACTAGAGCTTTCAACCCTGTACCATCTGCGCTCGCAGTTGAGTCTGTCCAGCTTGCTTATTGACTTTAAAATTTAGCAACAAAGTGGCAAACTTGAATTCTTCACTACGCAAAGCTAAAAAAGACTCTTTGATCCGGGCATGACTAAAAGCAGCTCCATAATGATTAATCAGTACAAAATCATCTTTCAGGGATTGAATCATCTGCCCCAGGTTATCTTGCCGTAATTGAGACAAATACAAATCGGCTTTACTATTAAAAACATGAGTCACCAAGTCAATGGCAGACTGTCTGCGATTTTCCTCTACATAATCACATTCAGCCGTATCATTTGCCTGAATTGCATGTGTAATTTTGCGACGAATCTCTGTTAAATACAGCGCAGAATCTACTTCCTCATAGCCTTCAATAAATTCTTCTAATAAGGTTTGAGCCGGGTATAAATACTGGGTGCCATAACCATGAATCTTATTTTCCAGAGCTTTAGAAATAGCGGTTAAATTTTCTTGCTCTACAGCCTGATTATAAAAACCTTTCAAGTGCTCTCTGGCATTTGCCTCAATTCGCTGCTTGGTATTTTTTTCAAATGTATCCAGATAGAGCCTGAGTTTTTCAATTTTGGCTGTCATTTCTTGTAATAAAAATTCTGCCTCAATCTTGGTTGCTTCAACAAAACTTTCGACCTGTATTTTTCGATCAGCCACATAGTTTTCAATATCTAGAACAGGCTGATACTTGTCCAGTTTTTCGACCTTGTTTCTTAAATTTCCCAGCTCAATCCGATGTGTATTTAATGCATGATGCAGTTCGTCATTCTGCAGTTCATGCTCGGCCAGATTGGTTCGGGTACGATCAAGATTTGCCTGTAAAGAAACAATGTTATTCTTTTTCTCTTTCAACAGGCGAATGACACCATAAACTAATGCCAGCACAATCACTATTGTGATGATAAAGAAATAAATCATTTTTTATTATCTCAGAAAACACACCTTACGGTAGTAATTAACTGATCATTTTTCAATCACTAAAAATAGGTATATTATTTCTATTTGTATCACTTAAAATTCAAAATTTAATAAAAAAAGTTTTATTTTTCAAATTATTAATTATTTAACTCATTTTCAACCTGATTCAACTGCAAGCGTGATTTTTAGCACCAAAAGAGCAACTTTTCCAAAACCTAAATCCCTTGCTGAATGAGCTTATAATCGGGTTATAAAACCCTGTTTGACCTATGCCTTAAAAAGGAACATTAGCTTTAATCTCAACATTTTTTCCACTTAAAGGTTGTGTAAATGCGAGATAACTTGCATGTAATGCCATACGTTTTAATGGACTTTGATAGGGTTCTGGATGATACAGTTTGTCACCAGTTATCGGATGACCGATATATTGCATATGCACCCGTAGTTGATGAGAACGTCCGGTAACCGGAGTCAGCAATACCCGCGTGATGTCTTCAGCTGCAGAATACTGCAAGGCCTGATATAAGGTTTGGGCTGGTTTGCCCAGTTCAAAATGTACGATTTGACGGGGGCGATTTTCCCAATCGGTGATCAGAGGTACATCAACACTGCCCTCAGCTTCAATTTTCCCCTGTACCAAGGCAATATAGTTTTTCTTGACCGTACGTGCCTGAAACATTTTACTGACCGCCACTTCAGCATCGCGGTGTTTGGCAAACATCAGAATCCCCGAAGTTGCCATATCCAGACGGTGAGTGATTTTGGCATTCGGATATTGTGCTAAAACCCGTAAATAGGCGCTGTCATGATGCTCGGGTAAGCGCCCCGGAACCGACAACAGCCCTGCCGGCTTCTCAATCACCACCAGATCTTCATCTTCATAGACAATAGCAAGCGGTTCTTGCGGTGGCATATAAACAAAGTTGTCGTTGACGGGCATGTGGATACAGCTATTGGGAGCAAGGCCGCAAAATAACAAGCTCTCGTGCAGGTGTCAATCCACCCCCGCCAGCTTCAGACCAGGCTTAGGCCGAGCTGAGCAAACTCTCTTTATAGTGGTTTTTTAATGTGTCCAGTTGACCATCTAAAAAATTCAGCAAATGCGCCCTTGCCTCTTCCAAACTGAGCTGTTTAAAAGTAACGTAGTCCTTGGTATTCAAGGTCAATAAACCAAACAGGTTTTTCTGCGGAGTAATGATTTCTATATCACTTTCCAGCTTAAACGCCAATTGCTCAGATGCAGCATAGGCATTCAGGCTTAAGCGAAGGTTTTGCTGGGTTGCCGTATTGGTGACAGTAAAAGCGGTAATGGCACCATTCATTTCCAGTTGTGAAAGCCAATGCCGTCGCCAATTCATCTCGTCAAACTGGCTTAAGATTTCATTCCCTTCAAATACTCCAAGCACCTCTGCATCCTGCTCACTCAGATGTTGAGGCTGACGAATTTCCAATTCGTACTTTTTCATTTTTGCTGCTCATTTAACAATGATCAAATTACATTCTAAGCCCTGTTTTTTCAAAGCGAGTATTTTGTTTTGTGATGGAAAATCATTTGTGATCAAATGACAAATATAGTTTTAATGATCCAATATACACTCATGAGCTGAAATATTGATACAGTTTAAATTTATGAAAAGGAAGAGAATTAAGAAAAATTATTATTTTAAAAATCTTTTAGGGTGCTAGGGAAAACATCTTTGGTTTACTTCAACTATCACGCTTTGTAAGTCATGATCTTATAGCCTATAAATTTGTGATCTATAGCGTCCTAAGCCGAATCGAGACCTTTTGGGTAAGTACTACACTCACGTTGTACGCAACTGGCAGCAATCTACTCTTTTCGATCCCTTATCACACCCTTGAGATATATGTTAATCAAAGCGGGCTGGGATTAATTCCCTAAGATTTTTCATCTTTCATGTTTTTTGGTAATTTTTCTCTTAAAATAAAATATAAACGGGATTTTTTATCTTTTAGATCAAAATTCAGGTTTTTTATTGCATAAAATACAAGATTAATGAAATTAAAAATCAAAAAATAATCTTCATTTTTGAATTTTCCTCAGTCTAATTTAATCTGCCAGATAATAATCAACCGTGGAAACCACACGAACTTTCTTTAAATAAGGCGTATTACTGTCGCGATCTTCAATACTGAATAAGCCCTGATTAGCCGATTTAATTTTACCCAAACGGCTTTTGGAATCTGCGGCAAATTTCTCTGCCACAGTGCGGGCATTTTCGGTCGCCTGCTCAATCATGGCCGGTTTAATGTCATTCAGTTTGGTAAATAAATACTCGGTTCGTTGTCCCGAATCATCACCACCAAAAGCTATGCCCTTTTTACCCAATGCCACCAGACGGCTTTGTGCCGCCCGCACCGCATCGATTCGATGCGTATAAACGGTGATGGTCTGATGCGCGGTATAACGCAGTGCGACATTGGCATCGCCACCATATTGCTGGGCATATTTATCAGTCGTGACTGGCGCTGCCGTGGTGATTTCTTCAGCTTTAAAGCCTTCATTTTTTAAAAAGGCCTGTATTTGCTGGGTCTGTATTTCCATGGTGTCATACAACTGGGTTAAATCCTGACTGGCCGAACTAAAACGGATGGGCCAAACCGCAACATCAGCCTTTACTTCACGTTCAGACAAGCCTTTGACTGAAACCACACGCTCATATTGTTTAATTTTGACGGCACTATTGCCCAGTATCCAGCCAGCAATAATCATTCCCAGGCAAATAAAAGCGCCTAAAATCAGTGCAGGCTTAAATTGACTCATCATCTTCAACTCCTCTTCATAAGATATTTTTATTAGGGTGCTATTTTTTGAGTTGCCTAGAAAACGGGAAGTTTATATAGATTGCCCAGCATACTTGAAGGGTGCCAGAATTTTTAATGATTGAGTTCTACTTACATTTTTACTTAGTTGCTTTTAAGCAGATATAAGGCCAGAAACGGCACCAAATTAAACAGCAAAATACCAATTTTATAGACTGCCATACCTCCATAATGAATGGCATCGAAAGTGCGATCGGAAAGTTGAAACCATTTGCCATGTACCTGTTTAATCCAGTCGCGGCCGAACATAATGGCCAAAAACCATATCATTAAAATGATGTAATTAATCAGTAATGAGCAAAGTAAAAATTGACGCCAGAAATCGAGGTTCATCATATTGATTCCCTGCCTGCGTAGTCGCTTATGATTTCTAAATTAACAGATTTGGCAAACGAAAATGAACAACTGATTTGTATCTGCTTTTTTGGATTCGAATTGAATGTTATCAATTTGATTTATAATTATTTTTGTCTTTTATCATTCAGAATTTTTAAGGGGATGAGGGAAAACATCTGCGGTTTACTTCAACCATTATAACTTTGTAAGTTATAACCCTGTGCCTATACATTGGTAATCTATAGCGTCCTAAGCCGAATCGAGACCTTTTGGGTAAGTACTACACGCACGTTGTACGCAACTGGCAGCAATCTACTCTTTTCGATCCCTATCACCCTTGAGATATAGAATAGCCAAAGCACGGCGGGATTAATTCCCGAAGATACTTTCATTTTGATCATTTTCAGGATTTTTTCCCGCCTGATGAAAAATCCCAAGAAATTTTTCCCCTTCAGCTGCAAAATGGCGTGTTTTATTGCGTAAAAACCTATGCTCTAGCAATATTTTCTCTCTCGATGGGTTGTCTATTTTCCGATTCACACTCATGAAAAGATCTATCTTACTGATTGATAGTGTCTTTCTTATAATTGCGCGCTGATCATTTCTTCTTGGTCATTTCAGAAAGTAAATCCAGTTGGATTTCCTGAATTTTTGCCAACCGATCCCATTGATGCATTAAAAGATGATCCAATTTTTCATGTAAATGACGAATCTCCAGTTCAGCTTTTAAATTCACCTGATAATCATTTTGCGAACGTAGACGGTCTTTGGCTTCCTGCCGATTTTGGCTCATCATGATTACCGGCGCTTGAATGGCTGCCAAACATGACAACATTAAATTCAATAAGATAAATGGATATGGGTCGGCAGGATGTTTCACCATTACCACAGTATTGACCAAAATCCACAGGGCCAAGAAAATGGCAAAGCAGATCAAAAAGGTCCAGCTACCGCCAAAACTTGCAATTTTATCGGCCAGTTTTTCTCCAAAAGTCCAATTCTGATCGAGCTTGTTTTCTATATTTTTACTGATCAGCTCATGCTGTTGCATGCTGTTCAGCACTTCATATTCCAGATCGGTCACTTCACCTTGTTCAGATTTTAATATGGACTGTACATACTGCATGCGGTATTTGGTTAAATCGACTTGGCAAATGTAATCTTGCGTGCTCCATTCGGGGTAATCTTTGGCAATCTCTTCTGTAATAACTTTACGTATAGTTCCGATTGGGACCAGATTTTTTTTAGGAAAGCTTTTTCCGCAGACCATACACGTTTGACATTCCGTTCTTCCGTTCATACCCCATGACCTCTTTTGTTTTATCTGATCATTATGCGTCTATTTGTCTGACATGCCAGAACATTTTCCAGATTTTCCATGCAGTCGGTCGTTCCAATCATCTACATAAGGCACGCGTGCTATTTTACATAAAGTTGATGTACATGCTGATTGATATAGGCATTTAGACCATCACCATACTGTGCCAGCTGTTTCATATTTTCCACATGCTGATAGCCTGCACTTGCATAGTTATAGGTATAAATTCTGGATTTTTTCTTGAATTGAATACGAATAAACTCCTGTCCAATTTCGTAGTTGGCCACACCTGAGTCATGGTTCAGATCAAGATAATGTTGCAATGCTTCAATCCTAAACACGCTAAATCTACTGTTTTAAATGGGGCTGTATTGGATAATTTTCAAACAAAACTCAATAATCAACCCTTAAAGGAATTAAGCAATCCAAAAAAACTCCGCCAATCTGGCAGAGTTTTTACCGTTTAGCTTTGAGTTATTCCGTACAGCACTTGCTGCAACCTTCGACCTTTTCAGTCGGCCAATTCATTCTTGCGCGCTTATAAGCCAGCCCGTAATTTGCAAAATAGCCAATCAAGATTTGGTCGTCAAACTTGGGCAGGTCTTCGCAGCCCAGTGTTGCATTATGGATTTGGTGGATGCCTTTGGCCGTTGGATGTTCATCTACAATAAATTTAATCATGAATTATTCCCCGAATTTTTTTTATAAAGTTCAAACATGAACAAACCCATATAAAAATTATGGATTTAATTCCATATTAAAATTATGCCTTTATTGAATAAAAATCAACCATTTTATTTTTCTTGTATTTTCAGGTTAGTTTTTCTATTTTTTATTGAAATAAAACCCATCACCACTAAATTCAGTCAATAGATCAGTAACTTAAAAATAAAGCTTTTGCCGGCTTTAGCCTTCTTCAATGTGGATTCATGATGCATTGAGAAAGGCTTAAAGCCTAATCTCAGGCAGATTCGTTTAGTGCAAAGGATGTTGCATATTTTCCAGTTTTTTCTTCCTGATCCAGCGCACCACCCACACGATCAGTAGCACAACGAAAATTACCACCAGCACTGGCACAATTAAGGATAAAACCGACAGCACGGCCGCACCTATCCACTCCCCTGTAGAAATGACCGGATTCGCCACGCCACCCGTCGTTGCTGTAGACACGCCACGAACCGCCACCGTACTCATCTGCACGGCTCCGGCTGTACCACCACCGACAATAATCGCTGCCGCCCAACTGGCAAACTGCGACATTTCCCCGCTACTGACTGCCATTGTCGCCAGCGTTCCTGCAACCATTGCTGCAGGTGTGGAAACGGTATCCAAAGCATTGTCGACCCAAGGAATGTAATAAGCTGCAATTTCACAGAGGGTTGCCACTGCCAGAGCGATACATACCGAAGGCATCGCCAGCCATTCAAACCCTTTCATTGGTTCAAACCAGCCCATTAGCGATGCGATACTCATCACCAGCAACGGTACAAACACTCGAAAACCGCAGGCAGCGCTCAGGCCAATACCTATACATAATCCTAATATTGTTTCCATGAGTCTGTCCCTTCCCTGCATTTTTATTTTTATAAATTAGCAAAAAGCCCTATCAGGTGATAGGGCTTTTTTTCTTAACAGCGGGTAACTGTTAGTGTTTTGCAGCTTAGGCATTCTTATTGTTAAATTGATTGCCTTGGCATTTGGTACACGGTGGTAAACGATCAGTACCAATTTCTAAGTAGGTGCGGTGTCCGCATTTGACACAAAAATAGAAGCCTGTTCCGGGTTTAGAGCCAGCAGTAACCATTTTTGTTCTCCATGGGTTTTAGAAATGGTGAACCTAGTATATGCCTTTTATGATGGATGTCTATTGGTCATTTCGACAAGTGATGTGGGCATAATTGCAAAAAATAATTTCAGAAGGAAATTAATTAGCTTTACATAAGTTTAGAGAATCATTTTACTTGCAGGTTAACGACACACAAAAAAAAACTTCTTGTTCTTGCAATCGTTCCCCCTCTTATTCTTCTGTATAAAAGTCTTTTGCATCTGCGCCTACATATCAAATAAGCATTGAGCCGTAACAGTTTTTCACGCAATATCACTTCATCGCCACGGCGAAAAATTTTGACTTCTTCCTTCAAAGCTAAATTCTTTAGATAACCTAATCACTTAGCTATGTCCTGACATAAGATCTAGCGAATTGATCATTATTAACAAAAAATAAAATCACAATATATTTATTTAACTATATTTTTTGTAAAACAAAAATAACTCCTTGCCTAGGTAAAATTCCGCCCTCAACTTTAAAATTTTGATGAGTATCTCCCTCCGAAACTATTTTTAGCTCACTTGATAATGATGGATGAAGAGAGAATTTATAACCTTTAGGAAACATAGTATTAATATTTAGATCAATAATTGGATACTTTGTCGTTTGACTATCATATACAGAATCTGAATAAATAGTTTCATACTCAAAAGTAGATGTAATAAAGTTTTTTGGTTCAACATTCAAGGAATAAGATATTGTTTTAGCACCATTTTCTCTATCTTCAATTACTATATTTTCACTTTGGCCTGTGCTTGCATCATAATTTACTATGCATTTACCATCTGCTACACATATAGCTTTTCTAGCTTTCATTTCAGTTGAAGCTAATGGGTCAATTTCAATCCTAACGGGATCAGATATTGTTTCACTACTAATATTATGTAATTCATAGTGTGTGGTTGAGATTAATTTGATCTTATTATCCTCTACTTCTTCAAATACGAAATTCCAATGGGCTTTTTTCCTAATAGCTTTGTTTTCAATAATATCTGTCTTAATAATTTCAAAAATTTCATCTGGTATTAATTTTCTAAAAAGGCCTGAAAATACGTTTTGGTTAATTTCTTGGCTGAGTTTTTTTAACTCCTCTTCATGGATTTGCTTTTGTTTATTTTCTAAGTTCCTACTGATATAAATAGTAATAAAAATTGTAATTGCTAATGCATATAAAAAATTTGCACCTAATTTGAGAATCTGAACGGCAACAGGAATATCAATTTGTGCAAGTTGTTTAACTTTACCACTATCATCTAAATAATTAATATTTTTAATAAAAAAACCATAATTTCCTGAAAAATAATCTAATAGAACACCTAATCCTAAGCTTACTAATATGATAATTACGACGAAAAAATTGTTTTTTAAAATATCCATTACTCCCCCTCTAAAACTTGAAAAAATAAAAGTTTAAAACCTTGAAAATAAAAAGCAATAAGCCATGTCTAGAACATGGCTCATCTAAATATATTAATTTCGTTTAAAGGGTTATAAATTATAAATACTTAAACATTCCCTTCCAAGAAGTCCTGTGCAAAGCGTTGTAATACACCACCCGCTTCATACACATGCACTTCTTCTTCGGTATCCAAACGACAAGTTACAGGCACTTTAATAATTTGCTCTTTACCATCATCCGTCGCACGCTCAATCACAAGGGTTAGTGTAGAACGAGGCGCAATATTACCAATCACGCTATATAGCTCTGTACCATCCAGCTTCAAGGTTTTACGGTCTGTACCCGGTTTAAACTCCAGCGGTAACACGCCCATACCCACCAAGTTAGTACGGTGAATACGCTCAAAACCTTCCGCCACAATCGCTTCCACACCGGCTAAACGAACACCTTTGGCAGCCCAGTCGCGGCTAGAACCCTGACCATAATCTTTACCGGCAATCACAATCAAAGGCTGCTTACGGTTCATGTAAGTTTCAATCGCTTCCCACATACGCATCACTTCACCTTCCGGCTCCACGCGTGCTTTCGAACCTTGCTTAATCGTACCGTCCGAACGCACCACCATTTCATTGAACAGTTTCGGGTTCGCGAGTGTCGCACGTTGTGCAGTTAAATGGTCACCGCGGTGCGTTGCGTATGAGTTAAAGTCTTCCTCAGGCACGCCCATTTTGTGCAGATATTCACCCGCAGCCGAATCCATAATAATCGCATTCGATGGTGATAAATGGTCGGTGGTGATGTTATCCGGCAAGATCGCAAGTGGACGCATATTGCTTAATGTACGTGGTGCAGCCAACGCCCCTTCCCAATATGGCGGACGACGGATATAGGTACTTTGTGGACGCCAGTCATAGAGTGGACTTGCAGCTTGTACACGCTCACCCAAATCAAACATTGGGATATACACTTTTTTAAATTGCTCAGGCTTCACTGCGACTTTGACTAGTGCATCAATTTCTTCATCGGATGGCCAGATGTCTTTCAAGTAAATTGGATTGCCATCTTTGTCCGTACCTAAAGCATCTTTTTCGATATCAAAACGGATGGTACCGGCAATTGCATAAGCAACGACTAATGGCGGAGAAGCCAAAAAGGCCTGTTTTGCATAAGGATGGATACGACCATCGAAGTTACGGTTACCTGAAAGTACCGCCGTTGCATATAAGTCACGATCAATAATTTCTTGCTGAATCTTCGGATCAAGCGCGCCTGACATCCCGTTACAAGTGGTACATGCATACGCCACGATACCAAAGCCAAGTTTTTCAAGATCACCCAATACGCCCGCTTCTTCTAGGTATAAAGCTGCTGCTTTAGAACCCGGTGCAAAAGATGATTTCACCCACGGTTTACGCACTAGACCTAATTCATTGGCTTTGCGCGCAAGCAACCCTGCTGCAACAGTATTACGCGGGTTAGAGGTATTGGTACATGAGGTAATCGCCGCGATAATTACTGCACCATCTGGCATTAAGCCTTCTGCTTCTTGCGCACGCGCTGCTTCTAAATTACCGGCAATGCCTTTTTCTTTTAAGTCAGCAGTTGATACACGTGCATGCGGGTTCGATGGTCCGGCAATGTTACGCGTCACAGTCGATAGATCGAAACGCAGTACACGCGGATATTCCGCCCGTGTCATGTCTGACGCCCAAAGACCGATTTCTTTGGCATAGGTTTCCACCAGTTTCACCTGATCTGCTTCACGGCCGGTCAGGGTCAGATAATCAATGGTGTTCTGGTCGATATAGAACATCGCCGCGGTTGCGCCATATTCAGGCGTCATGTTGGAAATCGTGGCACGATCACCTACAGACATGCTGTCCGCACCTTCCCCGAAGAATTCTAGATATGCCCCCACGACACGTTCTTTACGCAGGAACTCAGTCAATGCCAATACGATATCCGTTGCTGTGATGCCCGGCTTACGCTGACCGACCAGTTCCACACCAATGATGTCCGGCAGACGCATCCAAGATGCACGGCCTAACATTACATTTTCCGCTTCCAAGCCCCCCACACCGACCGAAATCACGCCGAGCGCATCAGTATGTGGCGTATGCGAATCTGTCCCCACGCAAGTATCTGGATAAGCTACACCGCCACGGTTTTGAATCACCGGAGACATTTTCTCCAGATTGATCTGATGCATGATGCCGTTCCCCGCAGGAATCACATCAACATTTTCAAAGGCAGTTTTGGTCCATTCAATAAAGTGGAAACGGTCTTCGTTACGACGGTCTTCCACCGCACGGTTTTTCTCAAATGCATCCGGGTCAAAACCACCATATTCCACAGCCAATGAATGATCGACAATGAGTTGAGTTGGGACTACTGGATTGACTTTCGATGGATCGCCGCCCTGATCGGCAATGGCGTCACGCAGGCCAGCAAGGTCAACCAGTGCCGTTTGACCTAAAATGTCATGACACACCACACGTGCCGGATACCAAGGGAAATCGTGGTCTTGTTTGCGGTTAATGAGTTCTTTTAAAGATTGTTCGAGAATGGCTGGATCACAACGGCGTACCAGCTGCTCGGCAAGGACTTTGGAAGTATATGGAAGTTTTGCATATGCGCCTGGCTGAATATCTTCTACGGCTTGGCGTACGTCGTAATATTCGAGCTGGGTACCTTGCAGCGGTTTACGATAGTTGTTGTTCATAGCTTACCTGCCTCTTGAATCATTTTTCTTACTACGTAATTGTTGTGGACGAGTCATACTCATATCAACGGCATAGTACACTGCCGAAAACCCATTTCCCAAATCTTTTATATTTCATTAACTTAGGTATAAAAATAGGCGTTTTAGAAACATATTGTTACATAATCATTGAAATATTTGCTCTAAACCTTCTTTTTTGGGAAAAATAGCAGGAAATCGACCTCATTCTTTAGTATTAGATACAAACAAGCGAAGAAAAAACAACCACACACCATTCGATCTCTATGGATAGATGGCATTTATTTCCATCACATAACAAGTTAAGTTTTTCTACAATTTTCTTATTAAAATTTAAGCATTCATAATTACATAAACCTTATCAATAACTGGCTGCATTTCCCCTACATTTGGTCGATATCTTCTATTTTAGTTATTTTCCCCTTCTATAATTAAGCAATTCTAAAAAATATTAAAGCCGTTCCATAAAAAAATCATTACAAAAAAATGAACAATGAAGGTGAATTAAAATGTTGCAAATAGCCATTATTGAAATCCTGGCTGTAGTTTTAACCCTATGGATACAAGGCTGGGTTCATACAGGCTTCGACGAGCAGACCCAAACAATTTAATGCCTTTACACTGGCCTTTGGGCCGGGAGGCACCAAATTTGATTTCCGTGATGATGAAAAAGACCTAAAACCAATCAGCTTTGCCGATCTGTATAATGGACCCGGCTCGATTAATGGTCATTAGGTCCGTCAATGACAAATTGGACAAACGGATGAATGCAAACTCACCAGTGACAATATTGGCATTGGACATCCATTCCATATTCACGTGAATCCTTTTCCAGATCGTTAAAATTTTAGATCTGAATGGCAAGGATGTCAGTGGAGCTGTCTCTGATCCCGAAAATCCTGTTGATCTGGACGATGTCCAGTACCGCAGCTTAAAAGGACAGTTCAAGGATACGATCTTTGTCAAAGCTGGTTATCGGGTGATTCTCAGACAGAAGCAAATACAAAAAATTTGAAGGCGACTTTGTCCAGCATTGTCATATTCTGGACCATGAAGACTTAGGCATGATGGAATTTCTCTGCATCTGTGGGGATAAGTATGACTGTAATGCCCCACCATCGGCACATCACTGACATGAGCTGCCCTATTCATATTCCAAGCCCATAGCGATATGGGCTTTTTGTTTGCCTATCTGCCTTGCATGCTGCAAAATATCTGCATTAATAATTTGTGAAATATATCCAGAGGCTAGTCATGTCAACGTCTACTGCTTTTACACTATTCACTTTAAATGGTGTAGATGCACAAAAATTCCTTCAGGGCCAAGTGACTTTAAATGCTGAGGCATTAGCCGAAAACCTGACTCGCTATACCGCGATCTGTAGTTTAAAAGGACGTATCCTGTTTGGCTTATGGCTGAAAAAAATTAATCCGGAAAGTTTTGAAATTGTGGTTACTGCCGATCAAGCTGAGGAACTTGCCAAACACATTAAAAAGTTTGGCGCATTTTCAAAAATGAAACTGGAAGATGCAGGGAGCGTGTACCCGACTTTAAACGGCAACCATACTGATTTTGCTCAAGCGCAAACCGATATTAGCGCATGGGAACTACAGGCCATTGAAGCCGGTCAGGCCTGGATTACGACCACCACGTCTCAAGAGTTCCAGCCGCAAGAACTTCGTCTGCATCAGCGTGAAGGCGTTCATTATGACAAAGGCTGTTATTTGGGTCAGGAAATTATTGCGCGACTCTGGTTCAAAGCCAAGCCAAAACACTGGTTGCATCTGGTGCAAGGTACAGGCGAAGTCCCTGCTGCTGCAAGCAAACTGAACAATGATGTTGAAGTGGTGAATAGCATTGCTGTGGATGGTGGCTATAAGGCATTGGTCGTTGCGAAACCTGAAGCCATTACTGAACTGGGCTTACAGATTTTAGAGTTACCAGAAGCTTTAAGTGGTGATGTGGCACGTCCACAATAATCTCCCCGTTAAAAACACTATTAAAAAGCCTCCATTTTGGAGGCTTTTTATTTGCATAATGCGGACTTTTTAGAAGCCATGAAATAACTTGTTCATATCTTTAACCACATAGTCTTTAAAACTGTAGGCACGTGCATGTTTGGCATCGAACTTTACAGTGTTGCCATCTTTTTCAAAAATATATAAACGATTTTCTTTGCTGACCAGAAACTCACTTCCAAGCTTGAGCAACAAAGCATCAATTTTTTCCTCTTCTGGAATATTCGTGTCCAGATTGACCCGATCATAGGCGCGTTTAATGGCTTTAATGAACATGCTTAGACTCACAAATAAATTCAGCCGCGATTTAAACAAAGATTGGCTAAAAAGCGAAGTAAAGTTGCTTCATTATTGTACTTTTCTGATTTTTTAGAACTTCTGATAAATATTACATGTTACATATTCATTAGTGCATCATCCTCATGTAATTGGTCAATTAAGACTACTTTAAGCTGTCCACTACAGAATGCGTATATCACTTAAGATGCAAATATCTACTAAATTTTATGACTAATACACAAATCATATATTTACATTCACATATTTCTACTTATGATATTTGACATAATTTCTGTCTTTAGCAAATCACATAGATGGAGTTATGTGAATGTTTATAAAAGGTTTTAAAAATATGAAAAAAATTATATTAGCTAGTCTCATCGCCTTATCTTCAAATTTTGCGATGGCAGAAATGGCAACCAACTCTGTTGACCCTGCTTTTGCAAAAATTGAAAGCATGGTCAAGGCCAACAATATGAAAGGGGCTTATCAAGAACTGGATAAATTGGCCAAAACCGGCAACTCGCAAGCCATCTATAATTTGGCTTATCTGACCCAAACTGGTCAAGGTACAGCCAAAGATGAGAAAAAAGCTATCAAGCTGTATGAAGAATCTGCCAAAAAAGGCTATCCGGTCGCAAACTATGTATTGGGCAAAAACTACATGGCTGGCACCTTGGGACTTAAACAAGACACCCAGAAAGCCAAACAGTATTTAGAAAAAGCATCTAGCCAAGGTTTTGATGATGCATCAGTCGATTTAGCAGTTTTACTTTTTGCTGAAGGCACACCAGCTTCAGAAAAACTGGGCTTGAAAAAACTGGATCCTTTGGTGAAAAAAGGCAACTATCAAGCCATTCATGCCAAAGCTTTATATGACATTAGTCAGGGTTTCAAAACCAAAAATGAAGCACCAATTAAGCAGGGCTTAAAAAGCATTCAAGAGTTAGCACAAAAGGGCTATATTCCAGCTTTGATGGCTGTTGGCAACATGTTTGCAAATGGCAATATTGTTCCGCAAAACCTGCCTGAAGCGAAAAAGATTTTTACTGCTTTAGCCAAAGAAAATATACCGCAAGCCAAGGAGTCTTTGGCTGTAGTAGACAAGATGATTGCTGAGCAAGAGAAAAACCCACCTAAAGCTGCTGAAAAGAAAAGCTAAGGTTTGAACATAAAAAAGGCCCCATCATTGGGGCTTTTTTATGCTTAAGGGGGCTGATATTTAAACCATCACGCCCACCACAGCGTAATTAAAATGCTGACGACCACAAAGCCAAAAATAGTACTCATCAACAAAGGCGTTAAAGTTTTTTCATTTAGACCATAGGCCTGACCCAACATACCAAAAATAGTTGGCATCGGTAAGGCCGCAATAATGGTGCCAGCATAAACCATTTCCTGACTGACATCTGTCAAATAGCTGAGACCTAAAAACATAAGCAATGGCATCAACAAATTGCTGGAAACCACCAAATAAAAACTTTGTACATTCACATATTTCAAAGTGAGACCCACAATACCGCCACCAATCGAAAATAGCGCCAAAGGTGAAGCCGTTTGCCCCAAAAGCGACAAGACTTGATCCAGCTGTTTAGGAATATGAATTTGGAAAATGGCACAAGCGATCCCCAACATCACACCCATAAACAGTGGATTTTTCAATAACATCAATAATGTGTTTTTTATTATGGCAAACAGATTGGCTTTTTGCTGTGTGCCCATTTCGGCCAAAATCAGCACGACTGGAATCAACAATACACTTTCGATGATCACCACCAAAGAAGTATAAACCATGGCCTTTTGTCCCATCAGCAAGGATAGAACTGCCGTACCAATTAAACCAGTATTGGACATTGCCGCACCCAGAGATAAAACTGAAGCCTGAGAGTGGGTATTTTTGAAATATTGTGTGATGATTACAAATGCCAGAATATAGAGTAGAAAAGTGACACCGGTATAAATAGCAAAGTATTCGGGATACCAGATTTCATGCAAATCTTTGGCAGCCAAGGATTGAAAGAATAGCGCCGGCAAGGCTATTTTAATCACAAAAGCGCCTACAGCATTGACCTGCTCTTTGCTGAGCAGCTGGAGTTTTACGGACAAATAACCTAAAGCCAAGAGAAAAAAGATTGGCACGATGACCGTAAAAACCATAGAGAAATTGTCCTTCGTCTTGTCACCTCAATCTTAATTTAGAATGCTGAATAACATTCAACATTCCTGTATTTTGGAATTGAGATGAATGATAAATTAAAATGCCTTAAAGAGCGCTTTCAATCCATGGGGTTGAGAGCGTAAATATTGCGGTGACACTTGGATATGTGCACCTAATTCGGCAGCAGCATGCCATGGCCAACGCGGGTCATACAGCATGGCACGCGCCAAGGCGATGGCATCAGCCTGTTCATACTGCAAAATACCTTCGGCCTGCATGGCTTCAGTGATCAGTCCTACAGCAATAACTGGAATATTTACGACTTGCTTAATCGCCTGAGCAAATGGCACTTGATAGCCCGGATGCAAATCGATGTTTTGTTCCGGATGCAACCCGCCACTGGACACGTGAATATAAGCGGCCCCCAATTGCTCTAAAGCTTTGGATAAACCGATAGCTGACTCAACATTCCAGCTTGGCTGCCCTTCCATCCAGTCGGTGGCAGAAATACGTACGCCAACAGGATAATCTGCCGGTACAGCATTTTTTATGGCTTGAAACACTTCCAGCGTCAGACGAATACGGTTTTGAAAATTGCCGCCATATTCATCAGTGCGTATATTGGATAAAGGTGACATAAACTGATGCAGCAAATAACCATGAGCAGCATGCAATTCAATTAAATCAAATCCTGCTTCGACCGCACGGCGTGCAGCATCGGCAAAGTCCTGAATCACTTTTTGGATTTCATCTTTGCTTAAGGCATGTGGTGCATGATCAGTCAGATTAAATGCCACATCACTGGCAGATACTGTTTGCCAACCTTTTGCATGATCCGGTGAAAATTGCCCTTTACCACTCCACGGCTTGTCAGTCGATGCTTTACGTCCAGCATGTGCAAGCTGGATAGCCATCGGCATGGGGGACAGCATTTTAACTTTAGTCAGCAAGTTCCTGATCTGATCACGTTGGACATCGTTCCACAACCCCAAATCAGCATAACTGATCCGCCCGTCCGCCTGTACAGCTGTCGCTTCAATTATACACAATCCAGCACCCGACAGGGCATAATTAGCCCATTGCTGTTCATGCCAATAGCTGATTTCGCCTTGATCCGTGGCTGAATACTGGCACATGGGCGCGATCACGATTTTATTATTCAGCTTTAATGATCCAAATTGAATGGATTCAAATAACAAAGACACGCTTATCTCCTTGCCGATCTACTTTTTAAAATGCTTTGCTCACACTCAGTCCAGCACTCCAGTTCAAACCATCAGCTGGTTCAAAGAAACGCCCATTGCCATCATTGACAATGACTGAGCCAATGTAATTTTCATCAAATAAATTATCTGCACGTACATAGGTCCGCACTTTCCAGTCTGCCTGCTTCCAGACATAACCGGCATTGGCAGAAACTACCGTATAGCTTGGTGCCGCATCGCTATTGGCATCATCCACATAAATTTGATCCATATAGCGGACATCTACGCCGGCATTAAAGCCGGTTTCCGGCTGCCAGCCTAAAGCAGCAAAGGCCTGATTTTCTGCAATCCCCGGAATTTTACTGCCTTTAAGTACTGCACTGCCTGGAATAGCTGCATCAAAAGTCGCATCAATATAGCTGTAGCTGGCCTCTGCTTTTAAATCACGCCATACATTTTTGTTCCATGACAATTCAGCACCTTCGCGCAAAGTTTTATCCGCATTCTTATAGGTTGCGCGGCCATCCACCGTTCCGGCAGACACGATATCGTCCTGAGTTTTGCTTTGGAACAACGCAGCGGTGAAATTGCCCCATGCATTTTGCGCTTTTAGGCCAATTTCATAATTATCACTGCTGGCAGGACGCAAATTGAAATTCATGCCGTCATTCGCAGAATAAGCCATTTCTGTAAAAGTCGGGGTTTCAAACCCTTTGGCATAACTGGCATAAGCATTCAGCTGATCGCTGATTTTCCATGTTAATGCTGCTGAAGGTAAAACCTTGTCATAATCTGTTTTGCCGCTGTCATCGCCATTTCCAGTCACAATATAATGGTCTTTCGATTCATAATGCACATTGCTGTAACGCAGGCCGGCATCTAAAGTCCAGGCCGGTAAAACGTTCCATGAGGCTTGTACATAGGGATCTAAATTCCACAAGGTATTATTTTCATCGCGTCTTAAATTGCCTTTGACGCCATAATTGCCATTGGCACCAAAGTTTTCATAGCCTTTACGGTCTTCATCCATGTAGTCAAAAGCCAAGCCTGCGGTGAATCGGGTATTTGGCAGCAAATCTTTGCCTGTCCAGCGCAGGTCTGTTCCATAATAATCACGGCTAAAATCAATCACTCCACCCGCATGGCGCGGGTTTACCTGCGTACTGCTTGGAATAGACTGATATTGCACTACATCACGCTGGCCCGCGTAGGCCATAGCATAAATTTCATGTTGATCATTCAGCGGTTTGCTCCAGGTCACCCCGGTTTGGGTCTGATTGATTTCTTTACGGACATCAAACTGTTTTAAAAATGCTACCTGCTGCTTAGGATTCGCTTGCCATTGGGCGCGTGTCAAGCCTTGAGGATCATCAGCATTAATATCGACATGGTTTAAAATCCAGTTCACTTTAGAGCCGTCATTCAAATCCCAGGTCAGCTTGGCATTGCTCAGAACTTTCTTCGCAGCGCTGTGATCACGATAGCCATCTGTTTCAAAATAAGAAGAACTCACCACATAACTTGGCTCGCCGGCTTGATCTGCCCCGCCCTGCAAAATGACATCGGCACGGCCTTTATTATGACTGCCGCCGGAATAGCCCAGTTCAATCGAATCCTTGCCTGTACCTTCTTTTGTCGTAGTTAAAATCGCCCCGCCTGAAGAGTTGCCATACAGCGATGAAAACGGACCACCCAGTACTTCAATATGATCCAGACTGCTTAAATCGATATTCGAGGTTTGACCCTGTCCATCCGGCATGGTTGCAGGAATGCCGTCCACATATAAACGAATGCCACGCACGCCAAAGGTTGAACGCGCACCAAAGCCGCGCATGGAGATTTGTAAATCTTGCGCGTAATTTTCACGGTTATTTAACTGTAATCCTGGAACACCTTTTAAAGTTTCAGAGAGATTTACACCTATATTATTATCATTATTATTGTGTTCTATTCGATACACAGAAGCCGGGGTATCCAGCCATGCCGTATCTGTACGGGTGGCTTCTATTTTTAGGGTAGGAAGTAAAACAGGTTCCGTAGAACCTGCTTCAGCATATAGGTTTTGACAGATACATGCCGTTAAACAAAGCAAACTCGTATTGATAGAGATCACGACAGATTTACTTTGCATTAGCTGCACCTTTTATGTCATTAGAATGTTACCTTAGAGCTTAAACCAATTACAAAGGCATCATCAACTTTGTTTGTTGCACCTGGGTTAATGACGTACTGCAACAAAGGACGCAACATGAATGATTTTAAAGGATAATATGAGTAATTCAGCTCAATATTATATTCCTCAGCTTTATTCAAAATTGCTTTGGTATCGCGGAAACGGCTGTTTACATGTACACGGTTCACGCCTAGACCTAAAATGTCATTCGGATGCCCATCAAAGGCACCAATATATTTCAGGCCAATTTGTTGTGAATTATCCACTTGAGTCGTGGTGCGGTCATGAAAAGTAAAATTACCGAAGCTGTGCAAACCGCGGCGACCTTCTCCTGCAGAAGTCAACTGCTGCTCAAAAGAGATCCATCCACCGTAACTGCGGTCTTCAGCAACAGTTCCTGCCTTATACGCCACATCATATTGATTTTTGGCATCATCGGCTGTGTTATACAACACACCGAAACGATAACTGCCCGGTAAATCATTCAGTGCTTTTTTAGGCGACCAAACTGCTTCAGTTAAAATATTCACTCCATCGGCATTTTTGGTGTCCAGATTCCAGCCTTGACGTTCCAGCGCATTTTCCGGGTTGTATTCAAACACCCCAACTTGCGCAAAAAATTCCGGATTCATCTGGTATTTCACCCGACCACCCCATTGTGACACTGGCGTGTTGTACCAAAGCTTGCCCTGCCATTTACCCATTTGCGCAGCACAAAAGGCGTTGCCCTGAAAGTCACAAGCCATGGTATTGAACTCGGTGCCTAATCCCATGCGTCCCAGTCGAACGCTAATACCTTGATCTTTAAAGGTCTTATCAATATAAAATTCGCTTAAGCGACTACCAGAGTTGCCTCGACCCCAATTGGCCTGTGAATTGGCAAATTGGGGAGCAGCAGGGTCTTGAATACCTTCAACACTGGTGCTTTGCCCTTGACGTGCAGTCACAAGCGCGCGGAAAGTCACGCCCTCCCAGCCAGCCAGTTTTTCCAAATCCAGTGTTGTTCCCAGCCCGAACTGCGTACCGAAAGTTGGAGATTGGTGTGCATCATAGCCACCATGTGCTAAATAAGAGCCATCTGTCGCAACCGTAGCATCAAACTTTATGCCTTCCTGCGCCAATTCTGTACGCTTACCGTTCCAGTCTCCCAACAAATATTGACCATTCGGATCAAAAGCATCTGCAGCTTGTGTTTGGGTCATGGCAGCCAACATCAATGCAGGCAAGAAAGCTAGACTAAATTTTTTCATGAGAAAAACCAGAAGATGGAAAGTTTTAGGTAAAAATCAATTCATTCAATTGATATTATTATGTGAAAATTACCTAATTTATCCCTAAAGATGTCAGCCTTTTTTTTATTACTATTTAAATAAAAAGTTATAAATTAATACAAATAAATAACTATTAGTTTAACTAAAATTAAATATATTATTATTTTTCAAATAATTAAATATTTTCACTTAAAATCATAATTGATCGTCTTTTAAAGTATAGCTGAGCTGCAATTAGACCAATTGATATATTTTTAACCTAATTAAAAAATTAATAAAGATAAATCAAATGCCTTTCTCTACATAGCTCAATCGCAAAGCACCACTTGTATTCCCTGACAGTTAACCCGATATTAGCGTTATCTATACACTTTTGAACACCACATGCCCGAATTACCTGAAGTCGAAACGACGAAAACAAGCTTGCTCCCGTTATTAGAACAAACTGTGCTGAATATTGAAGTACGTCAATCCAGTTTGCGTTGGCCTATTCCTACTGATATTCAAAAACTCAAAGGTCAAAAGCTGCGGAAACTTACACGTCGTTCCAAATATATTTTGGCTGAATTTGAACAGGACAGCATGCTTTGGCATTTAGGCATGTCAGGTAGTTTCCGCTTATGTGAGAAAAATACCGATCTGCGTAAACACGATCATTTGATCATTCAATTTGAAGATATCGAGCTGCGATATCATGACCCCCGCCGCTTCGGCTGCATTTTATGGCTAGATGACAGTTCACAAAGCAAACTGATTGATACCCTTGGCCCAGAACCTTTGAGCGATGCATTTAATGCCGAATATCTGTTTGAAAAATTTAAAAAGAAAAATGTCGCTGCCAAAGTGGCGATGATGGACAATCATATTGTCGTAGGTGTCGGTAATATTTATGCGACGGAAAGCCTGTTCAACTTAGGTATCCACCCTGCACAGCCTGCATCATCACTATCATTTCAACAAGTTGAACTAATGGTGATGGAGATCAAGCGCATTTTAAAACAAGCCATTGATTTAGGTGGCTCAACGCTCAGAGATTACAGCAATGCCATGGGCGAAAATGGCTATTTCCAGCAAACCCTGCTGGCTTATGGTCGTGCTGGTGAAATGTGCGTGAACTGTGAAACCACTTTAGAGAACCTAAAACTGGGACAACGCGCCAGTGTATTTTGTCCAGAGTGTCAGCCTTTGAAAAAGGTTAAAATGATCAGTAAGACTCCATCTAAAGGAAAGCAAGCATGAAATCTGCCATCGTCCGTCACATCTTGGTTAAAGATAAAGAACTGGCTGAACAGCTAAAAAAGAAAATTAAAGCTGGTGCAGATTTTGCCAAAATTGCCAAACAGCATTCGACTTGTCCGTCCGGGAAAAAAGGCGGTGAACTGGGAGATATTAAAAAAGGCCAGTTGGTCGGCCCGATTGATAAAGCGGTCTTTACTTTACCGGAACGTGAACTGCATGGCCCGATCAAAAGCCAGTTTGGCTGGCATTTACTGGAAATTAAGTTTCGGATGGATTAGGCATCTTAACCCCTCCTCTTGCGAAGCAGTGCTTCTCACCTTTTATAAAGGGGGACTTCTCCTCCCTTTAGCAAAGGGAGGTCGGGAGGGATTCTATAAAAAACGGCGCATCAAGCGCCGTTTTTTATATCAAACCGAAATTACACCTGAGGGCGTTTTTTCAATTCATCACGAATTTCACGCAGTAATTCGATATCTTCAGGTGTTGCTGCTGGAGCCGGCTCTTCCACTTTTTGGCGACGAATTTTGTTCATGACTTTCACCAGTAAGAATACAACCCATGCCAATAACAGGAAGTTAATTAAAATGGTCAGGAAGTTACCGTAAGCCAAAACATTTAAGCCCGCATCTTGCGCCGCTTTTAATGTAGTCAGGTTATTTGGATTGTCACCCAGTACAAAGAACCAGTTTGAGTAATCTACATCACCGCCTAAAATCCACGAGACGATAGGCATGATGATATCTTTCACCATTGAGTCGATGATCTTACCGAAAGCGCCACCGATGATCACACCAACAGCCAGATCCATAACATTGCCTTTGACGGCAAATTCTTTAAATTCTTGAACAATACTCATTTTTACTCTCCAGACTTTGTTCAGTTTTTTTATGATTCAGTTAAGCTAAGCTTATCAAGTAATTTCTGATATTTCCGCCTAATTTACTGGGTTTTTAGCTTTTGCCAAGCTCTTTTAAAAATTTTTCCACAAAAAAACCGCCAACTTTACGTTGGCGGTTTTTTATATTTGAAATGAAGAACGAATTAACGGTTACGTTTACGTTCGTTTTCAGTCAAATAACGCTTACGGATACGGATCGATTTAGGTGTTACTTCAACTAATTCGTCGTCTTCAATGAATTCAAGCGCTTGTTCAAGCGTGTATTCAATTGCAGGAACAAGAGTCAACGCATCATCAGTACCAGATGCACGAACGTTGGTTAACTGTTTTGCTTTAGTCGGGTTAACAACCATGTCGTCAGAACGTGAGTTAATACCTACGATCATACCTTCGTAAACTTCTAACTGAGGTTTAGCGAATAGACGACCACGGTCTTGCAAGCCGAACAATGCATAGCCCAGGCAAGTACCTTGAACCATAGAAATCAATACACCGTTTTGACGTTTCGCAACAGTACCTTGTTTAGCAGGACCATAGTGCGAGAAGCTTGAAGTCATGATACCCGTACCAGAAGTCATGGTCATGAATTCAGAACGGAAACCGATCAAGCCACGTGAAGGAACAGTTGCTTCAATACGGATACGGCCTTTACCGTCAACTTCCATATTGGTCATCTCGCCTTTACGGTGACCCATTTGTTCCATTACAGAACCTTGGTGTTGTTCTTCAACGTCGAAAGTCACGTTTTCGTACGGTTCTTGCATTTGACCGTCAATTTCTTTCATGATTACTTGCGGACGAGAAACACCAAGCTCGAAGCCTTCACGACGCATTGTTTCAATCAATACAGAAAGGTGAAGTTCACCACGACCAGATACTTTGAAACGGTCTGGAGAATCAGTATCTTCAACACGTAATGCTACGTTGTGGATTAATTCACGGTCTAAACGTTCACGGATGTTACGTGAAGTGACGAATTTACCTTCTTTACCAGCAAACGGTGAGTTGTTTACCTGGAAAGTCATAGACACTGTAGGTTCATCTACAGACAACGCTGGAAGCGCTTCAACTGCTTTAGGATCACAGATTGTGTCAGAGATGTTTAATGCATCAATACCAGTGATACATACGATATCGCCTGCTTGAGCAGAATCAATATCAATACGCTCTAAACCATGGTAACCCATGATTTTTAAGATACGACCGTTACGTGTGTTGCCATCTTTGTCAATCACAGTCACAGGTGTGTTTAATTTCACTGAACCGCGTTGGATACGACCAACACCGATTACACCTACGAAGCTGTTATAGTCCAAAGACGAAATTTGCATTTGGAATGGACCATCAACGTCAACTGCTGGTGGTTCAACAATGTCTACAATAGTTTCAAACAATGGAGTCATGTCTTCAGCAAGTTCTTCTGGAGATGGACCAGCCACACCGCGAAGACCTGAAGCATAAACCACTGGGAAGTCTAATTGTTCATCAGTACCACCAAGGTTGTCGAACAAGTCAAATACTTGGTCAATAACCCAGTCTGGACGCGCACTTGGTTTATCTACTTTGTTGATAATTACGATTGGTTTCAAGCCACGTGCGAACGCTTTTTGCGTTACGAAACGAGTTTGTGGCATTGGACCTTCTTGTGAGTCTACAAGAAGAAGTACACAGTCAACCATCGACATTACACGTTCAACTTCACCACCAAAGTCAGCATGTCCCGGGGTGTCGACGATGTTAATGCGGTATTCAGTATCTGTACGTTTATCTAACCATTTGATTGCAGTGTTTTTTGCAAGAATGGTAATACCACGTTCAGATTCAAGCGCATTCGAATCCATGACACGCTCGATCTCACCCGCGCGATCACCGAGAGCACCTGATTGTTGCAAAAGTTTGTCTACAAGAGTGGTTTTACCATGGTCGACGTGCGCGATAATGGCAATGTTACGGAGAGTTTTAATATCTGACATGTAAATTCGATACGTATTAAATTTGAGGGCAAATTATACAGAAAAAACTAAACTTTTAGTAGTGACAGTTTATTGACAGTTACAAGTTTTTTTGACTATTCGTCCTTTTTTTGGTTTGTAAAGTCCTGTAACTCGATTAGAATAACGGCAAATTGCTGCTGTACCTTCCTTACATGTCTGATTTAAAAAACTCTCCTGAGCAACAGGATCGTCTTGATTTGGTCTACGGATTAAACGATCAACCCAAACCGTTTATCGCTTTTTTAGCTGCCCTGCAACATTTACTGGCCATTATTGTCCCGATTGTCACGCCCGGCTTGCTCATTTGTTTAGCCCTTGGTGTTTCAAAAGAAGACACCAACATGATTCTATCCATGTCATTGGTGATCTCTGGAATTGCAACCTTTCTACAATGTAAAAAAGTCGGCCCTTTCGGTGCAGGCCTTTTAATTGTTCAAGGGACCAGCTTTAACTTTATCGGCCCGATTATCGGGATTGGCTCTGCCATGGTTGCGGCAGGTACACCAGTCGAAGCTGTAATGGCGTCAATTTTTGGTGTGGTGATTGCCGGTTCATTTATTGAAATGAGCGTATCGCGCATTCTGCCTTGGGTGAAAAAACTGATCACTCCCCTTGTTACGGGTATTGTGGTGCTGCTGATTGGTTTGACCTTAATTAAAGAAGGTCTGATTAGTATGGGTGGTGGTTATCAGGCCATGAGCGATAAGACGTTCGCCAATACCGACAACTTGATCATGTCCTGTACGGTACTGGCGATTATTATTGTCTTGAACCGGATTCGTATTACCTGGATCAAAAGCTCAGCCATTCTGATTGCTTTAATTATTGGTTATGCACTGGCAGGCTTTATGGGTCATCTGGATTTTTCAGGTCTCAAAGATGCACCGCTGGTTCAGATTCCAACCCCAATGCATTTTGGTTTAAGCTTCTCTTGGAGCTTGTTTATTCCAATGGCCTTTATCTATCTGGTAACGTCTTTGGAAGCCATTGGTGACATTACTGCAACCTCTAAAATTTCCAACCAGCCCGTTGATGGTCCAGTATGGATGGAACGTATTAAAGGTGGTGTGTTGGTGAATGGTGCGAACTCTTTGCTTGCAGGATTATTCAATACTTTCCCAAGTTCTGTCTTTGCGCAAAACAATGGCGTGATTCAATTAACTGGTGTGGCCAGCCGTTATGTCGGTATCTGGATTGCTGCACTTTTAGTTATTCTTGGTCTGCTTCCAGCAGTTGCAGGAGTGATTCAGGCTGTGCCTCAAGCGGTACTCGGCGGTGCGGTAATGGTCATGTTTGGTGCTGTGGCTGCTTCCGGTATTAACATCCTGTCCGGAATTCATCTTGATCGCCGTGCCCTACTGATCATTGCCATCTCTTTGGCGCTCGGTTTAGGTGTTGCACAAGTCCCACAAATTTTGGAACATCTTCCTGAATTATTCCGTAACATCTTCAGTTCCGGTGTGGCGACTGGCGGTATTGCAGCATTGCTCTTAAATATTATTCTTCCTGAAGCGAAGAAATAAATTCATTTCAGCATCAACTCTGCCCAGCATTGTCTGGGCAGAGTTTTTCAATGGCGAGATAAAAAATGGATCCAAGAAGTGAAGTTGTCATTCGACAGCATGAATATCTTTCTGGACGTGTGCTTCTGGTAAATGCACCTACGGATGACTTACTTTCCAATCTAGAGAAAGACATCAGCCCGTGTTTATGGACGTGGAATTATAATGAATTTCAATATTTTCAGTCCCAGCAAGCCAATGTCCATTTTGGTGTAGATCTTCCAGAAGGCAGCTTTGACCAAGCCATTATTTTTGTGCCGAAGTCTAAAGAACTCTTAAATTATGTTTTGCATAATGTCGTCAGCCGACTTGGTATCGGTGCTTCGATCTTTCTGGTGGGTGAAAAGAAAGGTGGTGTGGAACGCGCAGCCAAACAGCTACAACCTTATGGCAAAGCGATGAAACTGGACAGTGCTCGCCATTGTCAGCTTTGGCAAGTTAAAATTGAAACCACGGTTCAGCCTAAAGCGCTGGCAGACTGGGCGCAGCACTATACCGTCGCTACGCCTAAAGGCGATCTCAACATTTGCGCCTTACCGGGTGTCTTTAGTCAAAATCGTTTAGATGTCGGTACTGCAGTATTTTTACCGTTTTTATCTCAGGTGACTTCAGGTAAGATTGCCGACTTCGGTTGTGGTGCCGGTGTCATCAGCGCTTATCTGGCCAAATTGAATCCTAAAAACCGTATTTTTGCCCTGGATGTGGATGCATTTGCCCTGGCTTCAACCCGCATGACTTTTGACAAAAACAGTCTCTCGCCAGAGCAGCTTGAAATTACTGCGGTCACGGGTATTGAAGATGCACCTCTGTTCTTGCATGCCATCGTCAGCAATCCCCCATTCCATCAAGGTATTCAAACCAATTATGATGCCAGTGAAAACTTGTGCAAGACTTCACGCCGTCATTTGAAATCGGATGGTGAATTGTGGATTGTGGCAAACCGCTTTTTAAATTATCCATTACTGATTGAACAAAGCTTTGGTCAATGTACAACCAAGGCCGATCAACAAGGCTTTAAAGTGCTGTTCGCTAGCACTCAAAAGAAATCTTAAGGAACAACGATGAGCGAAACTCAATCTGCACATTTAAAGCGTAAGCTGGGTGCACGTCATTTGAATATGATCGCCATTGGTGGTTCTATCGGTACAGGTCTATTCCTCGCTTCTGGTGCAACCATTGCCAATGCAGGTCCAGGTGGGGCGTTATTGGCCTACTGCCTGATCGGGATCATGATTTACTTCCTGATGACCAGTTTAGGTGAGCTTGCCACGCATAACCCGACCTCAGGTGCTTTCTTTACCTATGGTACAAAATACGTCGAGGGCGGTTTTGGCTTTGCACTGGGATGGAACTATTGGTACAACTGGGCTATTACCGTTGCCTTTGAACTGGTGGCCGTTCAGTTCATTATGAAATTCTGGTTCCCGGATATTCCGGGCTTCTACTGGAGTGCGATTTTCCTTGCCATTATTTTTGCTATTAATGCACTGACGGTGAAAGGGTTTGGCGAAAGTGAATTCCTGTTCTCCCTAGTCAAAGTTATAGCCATTATCGCCTTTATTATTATTGGTATCGTCATGATTGTAAAAATCATGATGACCCCGGGCATGGTGACCTTCTCCAACTGGACCAAAGGTGAAGCACCGTTCGTAGGCGGTTTCCAGGCCCTGATCGGGGTGGCCATGATTGCCGGATTCTCTTTCCAGGGCACCGAAATGGTCGGTGTTGCCGCAGGTGAATCTAAAGATCCGAAAAAGACCATTCCAATTGCCATTAAACAGATTTTCTGGCGAATTTTACTGTTCTATGTGGTGTGTATTTTCATTATCGGTACTTTGGTGGCCTATGATGATCCTCGCCTATTACAAGCTGCATCAAGCGAAGACATTACCTTATCACCCTTTACCCTGCTGTACGAACAAGCTGGATTTGCTTTTGCAGCCAGTCTGATGAATGCCGTGATTTTAACTGCTATTTTATCAGCAGGTAATTCGGGCATGTATTCATCTACCCGTATGCTGTTTGATATGGCGCGTAAAGGCAGTGCACCGAAATTATTCGCTCGTCTGGACCCACGCGGCGTACCAATGAATGCACTGTATGCCACCACCGCAATTGCCGCACTCTGCTTCCTAACAACATTCCTAGGCGAACAACAAGTTTTTAACTGGTTACTTAACATGTCAGGTATGTGTGGCTTTATTGTCTGGCTGGGGATTGCCATTTCACACTACCGTTTCCGTAAAGGTTATTTGGCTCAAGGTTACAAACTTGAAGATTTAGCCTATACAGCGAAATTCTTCCCCTTTGCACCCTGGTTTGCTTTTATTCTGTGTGCCATTGTCGTACTTGGTCAGAATTATCAGGCTGTAATTAGTGGAGATTGGATGGGCGTATTATCAACCTATATCAGCCTTCCTCTCTTCCTTGCAATCTGGTTAGGCTACAAGTGGAAACACAAAACCAAACTGATTGCCTATAAAGACATGGATGTTCAGCCTCTACATATAGATCGCGATTAAGTTTCTGCTTTTATAAAAAAACAGCCTTCGGGCTGTTTTTTTATTTCTATTTGGGTTTTATAACAAAGAGTCTTCTGCTGCCAAAAATTGCTTTAAGGCAAAACTGACTTCATTTTTATGGGTGGTACATAAACCATGCGGTGCACCTTTAATTTGCTCTTCCACGCTCCGCTGCAACAGTTTTACCGCCTTCTGGCTGCAAATTTCCGGCGGGACAATTTCATCAGCAGTTCCATACAGCACCAAAGTAGGCACCGTAATTTGCTTTAAATCTTCACTTAAATCTGTTTCTGAAAATGCGTGAATACAATCGTAATGGGCCTTGATCGAACCTTGCATCGCAATACGCCAAAAGTTTTGAATTACACCTTCAGACTTTTTATTGAGTAATTTGTCATAACCATAAAACTGTTTGGCAAAATCCAGATAAAAATCCGCCCTGTTATCCAGCAAATTCGTACGCATTTCATCAAATATGTCTGGATCTATACCATGCGGATTGTCATCTCTACGAATCATTAAAGGAGTCACAGCAGCAATCAAGGCCAGTTTAGTCACCTTGTTCTGTCCATATTTTGCAGTATAACGCGTGACAACAGCCCCACCTGTAGAATGACCGACTAGCGCAAATTGCTCCAAACCTAAATGGCGAATCAGTTGATGCAAATCTTCTGCATATTGATCTATGTTATGCCCAGCCCAAGGCTGGCTTGACCGTCCATGACCACGTCGATCGAAGGCGATTACCCGATAACCATGCTCAGCCAGAAATAACATCTGGTCTTCAAAAGCATCACTGGATAAAGGCCAGCCATGGGAAAAGACCACAACCGGTCCGTCGCCCCAATCCTTATAATAAATTGAGGTTCAATCTGTAGTACTCAGCATCTGTGTCATAGCTTCACCCTCTTTTTATTTTATACGGGTGTTTATTAGAACAAGATAAAAAAGCAACTATGTATTAAACAAGTTATGCTTATGTAGCAATAAAAAAAGCAGCCTGACGGCTGCTTTTTTAGATCAGTTCAATAATAAATTATTGAGCTTGAGCTGGTTCTGCAACAACAGTACGGCTACCAGAAATAGTCGCGAATACACGACGGTTCATAGCACGGCCTTCTTTAGTGTTGTTATCAGCAATCGGTTGATCCCAAGCGAAACCTTGAGTAGACAAACGAGCTGGATCTACATTGTATTCATTTACAAGTGAAGATTTAACAGAGTTAGCACGAGCTAATGATAAACGTTCGTTCAATGCACGTGGACCAGTGTTATCTGTGTGACCTTCGATGCGAGCAGTAGCGTTTGGATATTCAACTAACTTCTCAGCAACTTTAGCGATTTCTGGTTTGTATTGGTCTTTGATGTTTGATTTGTTTGTATCAAAGAACACACGAAGTTCCATGTTAAGGTCTTCAGTCAACTCTTGTGGAGCTGGTTGAACTGGAGCTACAGGTTCAACTGGAGCAGTTTCAACTACAGGAGCAGCTGGTTTCAAGTGACCACCAAGAACTACGTTAAGACCAGCTAAAGCTGTGTAGTTCCAGAAATCTTCATCGATGTTGTAAGTAGCACGAGCTTCAGTACGTAGAGATAAAGCATCGTTCAAGCGCCAGAAAGCACCAACACCAGCATTACCTAAAGTACCTTCTTCAGTAGTACCACGATCAAGACCAGTTAAACCGCGTGAAGCAACTTCGTCAAATTTGTATTTATAGTGACCAGCACCTAACAATACATAAGGTTTGATTTTGCTATCGTAGTTTTTAGTGATCAAATCAGAAGTAGCATAGAAGTTACCATTGATTTGAGTTTGCTTGTATTCAGCACCAGCAGTAGCTGAACCGTCAACATCACCTTTTACTTGGTTATATTCTGCTTCAAAACCCAACCATGGAGTTAATTCAACACCAAGAGCCGCGCCAACGAATAAATCGTCTTGAAGTTCAGGGCCGTCAGTTAAGTTACCGCGACTGTTGTTGTGTTCAGTGTCTTGGAATGTGTAACCAAGCATTAACGGAGTAACGGTTACGCCTGCGTTTGCAGCAGCTAAAGGTGCAGCAACGAGCATTGCTAAAGCAATACGACTCATTTTCATGGATTTATCCTCCAGAGATAACAATTGTTGTTCAAGCTTAAGCCTAGAATTTGACTATTCTGAGATAGGCTTTCTTATACCCCAGTTTTATTCTTAAGCTATTCACTATGAATCATACAAACACTTTATTTTTTTTCCAAGTGCTTGATAAGTTTAATCAAGTAAATTATTGACAAAATTACTTACAATTTCCGTTGTAATTCGGTAATTTTTTACTCAATTTATTCTTATGAATAGCTTATTGTCACTAGTTAGCTATTTTAACAGTTTTCTTAAATGTTGAGTAATAAATCTTACCCGTAGAAAAAAACAACTAAAAAACAAAATATTAATAACACAATAATTAAAAAAAATACACCATAGGGTTGAATTGATGATTTTTGAACAAAAAAATGGTTTTACACTTGTAGAACTCATTGTAACACTTGCTGTTTTGGTTATTTTGATTGCGTTTGCTATACCCTATTTTCATGAAATCATGGCTAAACAAGAAGTCAGACACTTTACCAATAAACTGATTTCTAATATTCAGTTCGCAAAATCACAAGCAACTCTTCATCATAGCAATGTGGTACTTTGCCCTAGTCAGAACAAACTGAACTGTCAGAGCAACCAATGGAATTCAGGTTTTATTGTTTTTCTGGATCACAATAAAAACAGGTTGGTCGATACAAATGAACAAATTATCTCTACAGAAACTACAGATTTAAAATATGGAAATCTAGACTGGAGAGGGACTTTAAGCATTCCAAGCTTAACTTTTCAAGCTGAAAATGGTCTACCTATCGGATCAAACGGCAGTTTTTACTATTGTTCACTCTCAGCTCAACCACATAACAAGCTCGTTCTTAGCCCGATGGGACATACCCGAATAGAAACACCTGCCAACTGCTAAAAACTTGTCAGTCTAAAGACGCAGAATAATCTGTGTTTATTCCTGTGAATTTTTCAATATACTGCTTAGGTTTGGAAAATAATCCACTAAAAAGTAAATCTCGGAGAGACAACAATGACAGACATCGTAATTGTAAATGGTGCACGTACCGCTATGGGCGGATTTCAAGGCAGCCTGGCCAGTGTAACAGCACCGGAACTTGGCGCAGCATCTATTAAAGAAGCCATTGCCCGTGCAGGATTACAACCTACAGATGTCGAAGAAGTGATTATGGGTTGTGTTTTACCTGCAGGCTTAAAACAAGGTCCAGCGCGCCAAGCAATGCGTCAAGCAGGTCTGCCGGATTCAACCGGTGCAGTCACCATTAATAAGTTATGCGGTTCTGGCATGAAAGCAGTCATGCAAGCGGCTGACATGATTAAAGCCGGTTCTGCTGAAATTGTGGTTGCTGGCGGTATGGAATCGATGACCAATGCACCTTATGTATTACCTAAGGCGCGTGGCGGTTACCGCATGGGCCATGGTGAAATTAAAGATCATATGTTCCTAGATGGTCTAGAAGATGCAGAAACCGGTCGTCTGATGGGTTCTTTTGCCCAAGATATGGCAAATACACGTGGCTATACCCGTGAGCAAATGGACGCCTTTGCGATTCGTTCATTGGAGCGCGCACAAAAGGCAGTCAATGAAGGCTACTTTGCCGATGAAATCGTACCTGTGACGGTATCTACCCGTAAAGGCGATGTTGTGGTAGATAAAGATGAACAGCCTTTCAATGCAAACATTGCAAAAATTCCAACACTACGTCCGGCATTTGCCAAAGATGGCACCATTACTGCGGCCAATGCTAGCTCGATTTCAGATGGTGCTTCTGCCCTTGTGCTCACCTCAAGTGAAAATGCCTCTGCTAAAGGCTTAAAACCATTGGCTAAAATTGTCGCTTATGCTTCAAATTCTCAGCATCCATCTGAATTCACGATTGCTCCAGTTGGTGCAATTAAAAAAGTTTTAAACAAAACAGGTTGGGATGCACAAGAAGTAGATTTATGGGAAATCAATGAAGCTTTTGCCATGGTGACCATGTGTCCAATGGATGATTTCAAACTTGACCCAGCGAAAGTCAATATTAACGGTGGTGCATGTGCACTCGGTCATCCGGTCGGTTCTACCGGTTCTCGCATTATCCTTACCCTCATTCATGCACTGAAACGTACTGGCGGGAAACGCGGTATTGCTGCACTCTGTATTGGTGGCGGTGAAGCAACAGCTGTGGCGATTGAATTAATCTAATAAGTAGTTCCCTCTCCTCTTAGGAGAGGGCTAGGGAGAGGTCTTGCTTTACCCCCTCCCCCCTTGCGCAACAATGTTGCTCATCCCATAGGGAGAGGGAGTCAAAAATCCTCCTGATCTGGAGGATTTTTTATTTACATTTTTTAATCACTTTTTAAACCACGCCCTGCTAAATTGAATCTGAACAAAACAACAAAAAATGGATTCCGGTCATGCAACTCAATCATTATCTCAACTTCGATGGTCAAGCCGAAGCGGCATTTAATTTTTACAAGTCTGTATTTGGTGGCGAGTTTGCCAATTTCATGCGTTATGGTGATATGCCTGCAGAACATAGCTCAACGCTATCCGAAGCAGATAAACAGAAAGTCCTGCATATTGCGCTGCCGATTAATGAATTTACCATTCTGATGGCATCTGATACCACTGAGCAATTTTGTACCCAAACCAATACGGTTTTTACCGTAGGCAATAATCATTATATTTCGATCAATCTAGACGCATCTGAACAGGATGAAGCGAAACGTTTGTTTGATGCCTTGTCTGTGAATGGCAAGATTGAAATGCCTTTAGATAAAACCTTTTGGGGTGCGCTCTATGGAGCTTTTACCGATCAGTTCGGGATTAAATGGATGGTGAATTGTCAGCTTGAAGCTATGTAAATTATCCTATAAAGAAATCCTGCTTAATGCAGGATTTCTTTATCTTCTATTATTTTTTTTAGGGTCTTAGGAAGTTAAGCATAACTTAAATTATGGTAACTTACTGAGATGAAAATAAAAAATAGATACTATCAGCGTTCAAGAATCACAGAAGCAAAATTTAGACAACTTATACGGTGTTTTGCTCTTGATCTTACAGCGTCAAACACTGCTGAATTGATCGGACTGTCTGTTCGGTCAACCAACTCTATTTTCATAAAAATACGTCATCGAATTGCTGAATTTTGTGAGATTGAATCCCCTTTACAAGGTGCAGTTGAGGTGGATGAATCTTATTTTGGTGCACAGAGAGTCAGAGGCAAACGTGGGCGTGGAGCATATGGCAAAACGATTGTGTTTGGATTATTAAAAAGACAGGGAAAAGTTTATACCGAAATCGTTCCTGACTGTTCTAAACAGACTCTTCAAGGCATTATACGTGGACATGTTGATCCAGGCTCTGTGATTCATTCTGATGGCTGGCGTGGATATGAAGGTTTAGTTGATATTGGCCATGATAAACATTTCAGAGTAAATCATGGTGCTAATGAATTTGCTGATGGTGAACGCCATATTAACGGCATTGAATCCTTTTGGAGTTATGCCAAAAGACGTTTAGCTAAATTCAATGGCGTAGCCAAACATACTTTCTATTTTCACTTGAAAGAAACGGAGTATCGCTTTAATCATCGCCATGATAATTTGTATTTGAAGTTATTAAAGCTATTACGAAATAATCCTCTTTAACTTCCTAAGACCCTTTTTTTAAATTTTCTAATGTGGGAGCATTATAAAAACCATGATTCGGTTTCTTAAGTATTGATGTAAAAAGCAATCGAGAAAGTTCACTCTCTGGCAATTGTTTTATCCTATTATATGGTTTTAAATCCCATTTTTCAGCCAAAGCACGCTCCCCTTGATTTCGACAAGAAGCAACAACCATATTCATAGCATGTTTTTTTGTATATTCCCCAGATTGATAGGCTCTTGTACTGTTTGCCACAGCTCTAAAAATTATATTAAAAATTTGTCCAACTGAAAAATTTTCAAGCAATTTACTAAATGTTGCTTTAGTTATTTCACCTATAGTCGGCTCGTAGCCCACTTCATTCATTTGATTTAAAAAATAATTTAGCACTTCATAGAAAGCTAAGTCTTTCCAAATACTAACGAAATCTTCCTCATATTCAGAAATATCTATTTCCAAATACAATAACCGTTCTATAAGTAAACTATATTTATCATTTGACTCAACATTCAGCAAGTAGCTAACTTCATAAGTGTAATAACTATTTGGTTCATTACTCTCATCAAAAATAAAAGCATTAATGTCAGAGTTAGCAGATGGAATTAAAATTCCGCTTGCAGTTAAATGTCTAATTATTTGAGTTGTCAATTCTTGTTGTGGGGTTACTGGTTCTAAACTGGACTTAATAGGCTTTATATATTTACCATCTTCAGATAAACAACATCTTAAAATAGTACTAAGACAAATTTTTTCTTTAAAACTCAGATTGTCTTCTTCAATCTTCTCATAAGAAGCAGAATCATATTCTTTCTGTATCGCCTCCATTTTTGTTTTTAATATATTTTGCATTCTAATTTCAGCCTGCTTCTTTTCATTATTTTTTAATAATACGCATTTATGACACTTACAATTGAATACATAAGGTTCATGGCCACAGCTTACACATTGTCCACTTTGTTTTTTAAGTAAATCACTTCCATAAGTTTTACTTTCTAACTCAAATAAAATTTTCCCCTGACAGCACTCACAGACTCCACCTAACACTAAAGGTAAAAGCATTTTAAGTTTTGAAGGTTTTGTATCAATTGAATATTTTTGAAGAATTTCCTTAACTGTCATTTCACTTTTATAGTCATAAATCACTTGCAAGATATCATTAGCTGATAAATGAGCAATCTCTTGAGCAATATTTTCTAAAGATAAATTTTCTACAGTTAAATCTTCTAATCGTTCAATCATTCTTGACATAAATCCTTTTAAACCTTATTTAAAATATAAAAAAAGCTGAACCTAAGTCCAGCTTTTAATTGGTATTTTTTAAATCAAGCCCCAGTCTGATAATTAGCTTTTTCAACCGCAGTTGAAGCTTGGTACGGATGGGTAAAATCGCCCAGACCTGCCGCAGCTTCCTGAATATCTTTACCTTCTTTAATCACGAAAGTATCGAAACCAGAACGCTTCATGTAGTTCAATACATCTTTGAACACATCACCTGTCGCGCGAAGTTCACCTTGGTAACCTTGACGACGTAAGAGTGCTGCAAATGAATAGCCGCGACCATCATTAAAACCAGCAAAGTCGATAAAAATCGTATCTAACTGATCGAGTGGAAATTGATGATCTTCAGGAGATGCATCCACTGTGACAAACAAGCCTTTTTTGCCAGTTACATTTGACAATTGATCCAGCTGTTCTACAGTCAGAACCACATCACCTTGTGGTAATACACCATCTTCACCAATCAATTGATAAGTATTGTCTGCAATCGTGCCATCTTTAGAGAGCACTTGTAGTGCGGTATTAAGCATATGCACGCTCCTTGAATGGTTGAATGCCAACACGGCGATAGGTTTCGATGAATTCCTCACCTTCCTGACGAAGATCAAGATAGGTATTCAAAATTTCATCGATAATATCTGGAACCACTTCTGCTGCAAATGATGGCCCCAAAATGTCACCAATCGAAGCATCATGATCTGCATTACCACCTAAAGTGATCTGGTAGAATTCAGCGCCTTTCTTGTCCACACCCAAAATACCGATATTGCCGACATGGTGGTGACCACAAGCATTCATACAACCGGAAATATTCAAGTCGATATGACCCAAGTTGTACACAGTATCTAAATCTTCAAAACGGCGAGAAATCGCTTCTGAAATTGGAATTGATTTGGCATTGGCCAATGAACAGAAATCACCGCCCGGGCAGCAGATGATGTCAGTTAAGAAACCGATGTGGGCACGTGCCAAATTGTGTTGATCTAGGATCTGCCACAATGCAAACAAATCTTTTTGCGGTACATCCACAAGGGCAATATTTTGCTCATGAGTCGTACGGAACTCACCAAAGGTATATTGATCAGCAAGATCTGCAATCAGGTTCATCTCTTCAACAGTCATATCACCAGGTGCAATACCGGCACGTTTCAGAGAAATCGTGACGATACGATAGCCTTTCACTTTATGTGCATTAGTGTTGATATTGAACCATTGTTTGAATTTCGGATGTGCAGCAAACTGCTCGCTGAAATCTTCATCGGCATAGTCTTGGTAGTCAAATGGCGTGAAGTTCTCATCCATTTTCGCCAAAGTTTCTGCATCAATTTTTAATGTCTTGATGGTATGTGCAAATTCAGCTTCAACTTTTTCAGCGAATACTGCTGGAGTCAATGCTTTCACCAAAATTTTGATACGTGCTTTATATTTGTTGTCACGACGGCCGTGCAAGTTATACACACGAAGTACTGCTTCTAAGTAAGCAATTAAGTCTTCACGTGGCAGGAAGTCACGAATAAAGCTACCAATCACCGGAGTACGGCCTAAACCGCCACCCACTTTGATTTTATAGCCCATTTCGCCTGCTTCATTACGCACGATGTACACACCGATGTCATGGAATGACGTTGCTGCACGGTCAATTTCTTCAAGTGCAGAAACCGCAATTTTAAATTTACGCGGCAAGAAGGCAAATTCAGGGTGGAAGGTTGACCACTGACGAATCAATTCACAGGTCGGACGTGGATCAGCCACTTCACCCGCAACCACACCGGCATATTGGTCAGTTGTGGTATTACGGATACAGTTACCAGATGTCTGAATGGCATGCATTTGAACTGATGCAAGCTCTGCCAGCATATCCGGCACATTTTCTAGCGCAGGCCAGTTAAACTGAATATTTTGACGTGTTGATACGTGTGCATAGCCACGGTCATAGTCTTTGGCTAAGTCCGCAATTTTACGCAGTTGTTTGGAATTCATTAAGCCGTAAGGCACGGCAATACGTAACATTGGCGCATAGCGTTGTACATAAAGGCCGTTTTGAAGACGCAGTGGACGGTATTCATCTTCCGTCAATTTACCTGCTAAATAACGTTCCGTTTGATCGCGGAACTGTGCAACACGTTCATTAACCAGTTGCTGGTCAAAATCAGTATATAAATACATGGCGTACAGCTAGTAGTTTCTATTATAACGATGCACAGCATAACGAGATTTGACCTATCAACAAAATGCGTTTTTTACATATTTAATAGCGGTTTTATTGATAAGTATTCCAGAACTTCGCTGATATAAGGCCTTAGGACATTTTCAGACTTCTTTTATGCAATTGATCTTATCTTCACTTGTTTAGCACTTTTTATGATATTGCCGCTGTGATGAATGACGCATTTGATTAGACAATCTAAAAGACATAAAAAAAGCCTGACGAATCAGGCTTTTTTAACAAGAAAGGGTTATTTCTTATCTGGTAATGCATAGGCCACAATCGAGTCGCCCATTTTAGTACCAAATGAACCATGACCACCGGCCATGATCACAACAAATTGTTTACCGTTGCTTTCATAGGTCATAGGTGTTGCTTGACCACCAGCTGGTAAACGGCCTTTCCACAACTCATCACCATTGGTGACATTGATGGCACGGATGTAATCATCCTGAGTTGCACCAATGAACATCAGGTTACCCGCAGTAGAAATAGAACCACCCAGCATAGGTACACCCATTTTAAATGGCGGTAATGGAATACCCGGCATACTGTCACGAATGGTACCAATACGGCGTTTCCACGCAGTTTTATGAGTATTTAAGTCTACACCAGCAACATAGCCCCAAGCAGGCTGTTTACAAGGTAAACCAAATGGAGATAAAAATGCACTGATTTCAACACCATATGGCACGCCATACATTGGCTGTACACCTGCTTCTGTACCAGCGCCTTTGGCAGTTTGTTTACGGTTCGGATCTTCAGGGATCAGTTTAGTGACAAATGGCAAACCAATCGGGTTCATCACGGCAATTTGACGGTCAGGGTTCACCGACATACCGCCCCATTCAAACACACCCAAATTACCAGGGAAGACCAATGTACCGTTTTCAGATGGTGGAGTGTAAATACCTTCATAGTTCAATTTCTTGAACGATACACGACACATCATTTGGTCAAACATAGTGGCACCCCACATTTGTTTGTCTGTCAATTTGTCTTTAGGCGCCATGTCAAAATCAGAGAACGGCTGTGTTGCAGAATAGCGTTCGCCTTTGGTTTGTGGACCACGTTTCACGGTTTGTGGCACTGGTTTTTCAGTAATCGGAACGATGGCTTTACCAGTACGGCGGTCTAGAACAAAGGCATTCCCTGTTTTAGTCAATACATAAATTGCAGGAACAATATTACCTGATTTATCTTTAATGTCTGCTAAAGAAGGTTGTGATGGTACATCCATATCCCACAAGTCATGGTGAGTAGTTTGGAAGTTCCAGATCAATTTACCTGTGCTTGCATTAAGTGCGAGCATAGAGTTTGCATAACGTTCATCTAGCTCTGTGCGGTTTCCGCCCCAAATATCCGGTGTACCCACGCCTGTTGGCACATACACGATATCCAGTTTCGCATCATAAGCTAAAGGCGCCCATGCGTTTGGTGAGTTATGGACAAATTTTTGACCTGGCGCAGGAATCGCATTTGGATCTTCAGCACCGGTATCAAATACCCAAAGAAGTTCACCGGTATTGACATCATAACCACGGATTACACCAGATGGTTCTTCAGTCGAATAGTTATCGGTCGTTGAACCGCCAATAATAATGGTGGTACCGGTCACTACTGGTGGAGAAGTTGGAACATAACCGCCCGGATAAGGGAACGGCATATCTTTTTGCAAGTCCACTTCACCATTTTTACCAAAGTCAGTACATGCCTTACCTGTCTCTGCATTGATCGCAACGAGACGACCATCATTGACTGGTAAAATGACTTTCTTAGGACATTCGGCAGAAGCGGTTTTTTTAGCAGCCAGACTGGCTTCGAAACCAACGGTATTGTTGGCATCGTAATAAGATACACCACGGCATGTTAAATGCTGATAGGTATTATCGGCTTTAAGTTTCGGATCAAAGACCCATTTTTCTTTACCGGTACTTGGATCTAAAGCAATTAAACGCTGGTGTGTGGTACATAAATAAACATTGTTGCCGACTTTAATTGGTGTCACCTGATTGGTGGTTTCACCAGAGTCATTGGCAGTTTTGCTTTCTCCAGTATGATATTCCCAGGCAACTTTAAGATCTTTAACGTTCTGATCATTAATTTGCGTTAAAGGAGAATAACGCAAGCCGGATTGGGTACGGCCATAAGCAGGCCAGTCACCATCTGCAACACCCGGAATAGGCTGTGATGTTGCTGGCTGTTTAGTACTTAATTCACCACGAATTTCTTGCGGATCATTAAAGACCGAGTAGATCATGACTGCAATTGTGATGGCTAAAGTACCAGTCAACGCAATTTTTGCGCCTTTGGTATTGTCAAAGCCACGGGTTACTGCAGGAATAAGCAGGAATAAACCGAACAGGCCTAAAATATCTAATCGGGGTGCCAAGGCAAAGAAGTCAGAACCGACTTCCCAAAGCCCCCAGATCACTGTTCCAAGAACAAGAATAGCGTAAACAGTTAAAGCGGCACTTTTTAATTTTTGCAGTAAAACTGCCGTAGCAATGAAGAAAATACCTGCAATGATGTAGTACCAAGACCCACCAAGCACTGCAAGATAAATCCCTCCAATCAGCAGCACCAAACCAAAAACGACAGCGATGACTGCCGCAATGGTTTTCAGTGCCGAACCTGAAGATGGAGTACTCATATTGACCACCTATATCTAAGATTCTGTTGAAAGCTCCCATGAATGACATCAACAGGAGCGCCTTTGGACAGTTTTTAGATTTTAAATATCTGCTCAGCGCCAGACATGCAAAAACAGTGCATCAAAATATCCAAGCGCTGCAAGCAAATACTTATGGTTCTAAAAACTCGTAGTAGAAATGATTGATAAACTAGAATGCATTTTGGAATTTAATTCCACCAACCCAAGCATTCTCGCCATTTTTATATGCACCCACATGACGGACATACTGAATATTAGGACGGACTGTTAGCCAATTGGCCGCATGAATCCCGTAGTAAATTTCAGCATCATATTCTTCACTACGACCATCATTCAGATCATCGTTCATGTTGATACGCGCTACACCGAAAGCAATTTCGTCTTTAGGACGTGAATCCATCGCACCTTTATAGACCAGTCCAATGTTTTGCATATCGCTGACAGCATTGGTGTCTGAATCATGAACAGTGACATTGACAAAACCGCTCAAGCCGCGTGACGCATCATCTTTATGTGCAGTCAATTGCTGCTTGGCAACAATCCAGCCGCCTTGATGATGATCTTTATCGTTGGCAGTGTCCTGAATGACATCTGCATCCGCGGTGCTGTAGTAATAGCCGGCACGGTATTCACCCGGTAGTTTATGGCTGCCGACTTTCGGAGTCCAAACTACTTCTGCAGGAATCATGGCACCATGCGAACCATCTGTGCTGAGGTTAAACCCTTTGCCGCGTTTTAAGTTTTCAGGGTTGTATTCATAAGCCCCGACTTGGGCATAGACTTCCGGCGTGAAGTTATATTTCACTCGTGCTGCCCATTGGCTGACCGGCCAGTTATACCATTGGTCGCCTACCCAGTTGCCGACTTGTGAACCACACAACGCCAGATTCTGGAAATCACAATCGAAACTGTTGAAATCTTCACCTTCACCAAAACGGCCGACTTTGACATCCAGTTTTTGATCTAAGAATTTTTTCTTGATCCAGAAATCGGTTAAGCGCCAGGTTTGACCACGACCCCAGACTTCTTGAGAGGAACTTAAATGCCCATTCAAGGCATCTGAAGTTTGTGACAATGAACGACCATTGCGTTCAGTAATATTGATTTGAGCTTCTGTATCTTTCCAGCCATAAATCTTTTCCAGATCCAGATGTGCGCCAATCACAAACTGATCGGCATACTCTGTACCGTGGCTGGATGAGTGTTGAGAATCTAGCAGAGTGGCCATTTCACCAGTATAGCCAAAGCTAAAATCATAGCCCTTTTGTTGCAGTTCAGTACGCTGACCATTCCAGTCGCCAAACATCCAAGGGCTTTCTGCACTGAATGCTTCAGCAGAAAAAACGCTTTGAATTCCTAAACTTAGACCACACAGACCAAGACAAAAACACCAACTACTTCTTAATTTATTCATGATTGGTGACCTTATTTACAAAATTTTACTAATGTGAATGATACGCTTGTTTTGTATAAAATCCCATGCTTTTTTGTTGTTTTATGACCAATAAAATAACTTTATTATCACAATAAGATATTTTATAGAAAATCCAGACCCAGCGATTTACCTATAAATTCATACCTTATTTTCGATCTTGAAAACTTGATTGGACAAGCCAATTGTTGTTCTTTTTTTGTACTATTTTCTTGTAAAGGGACAGCAACCAGCCAGCCTCGCTCATCAGCAAGTTTCGAATGTAAGGCTTCATCTAAACTTAACACTGGCTCCACACATACATCGTGTAGGCTAAATAATTCATTCCATTCAGAAAAATTTTTACTTAGTATCTTTTCTTTGATTGCATGCTTAACGATTTGACGGTCTTGTAAAGTAAAGGATGTGCCTTTTTCAGCCACAACCGGCAATTCTAGAAGCTGTGCCAAACCCAGCATAAATTGCGGTTCCAAACTGCCAATAGCTAAATAACGTCCATCACGAGTTTCATAATAATCATAAAAAGTGCCACCATTTAAATGCGAATGCTCAGGTTGCTGCCGTTCATTGCCTGCTATTTCCGCAGCCGCAGCCATATTATTTAAAGTCACAGCACAATCTGTCATAGAAATATCAATATACTGCCCAAGGCCGCTTTGGCTGCGCTCGATAACTGCACTTAAAATGGCAATTACTGCATGTAAAGAACCACCAGCGACATCTGCTACCTGAATGCCCAGCGGCGGTGGACCGCCTGTCTTGCGGCCACTGTGACCTGCAATTCCTGAGAGCGCCAAATAATTAATGTCATGTCCGGCACGGTCTTTATAATGACCTGTTTGCCCATAGCCGGTAATGGAACAATAAATTAATTGCGGATGAATTTTCGCCAGGCTTTCATAATCCAGACCAAGACGCTGCATCACTCCAGGCCGGAATTGCTCCACAACGATGTCATATTCAGAAATTTTAGATTTAAGCAGTGCAATACTTTCAGGATTTTTTAAATCCAAAGCCACTGACTGTTTATTGCGATTTAAATAATTGTGCGAGGCTGCCTGTCCATTCGAGTATGGAGGCATGAGTCGCACCAGATCTGGCCGTGTCGGTGATTCAATGTGAATCACCTCGGCACCTAAATCAGCAAGGTATAAAGTGGCAAATGGCCCAGGGAGCAAGGTGGAAAAATCAAGAACTTTTAATCCATTTAAAGCCGTAGTCATATTCCCTTTTACTCTTTTTTAGTTGATTTTCTATGCATGTTAGAAATATAAAAGTAACAAAACAATGTCATGTTCAGCCATTTACCTTGATCATTTCGGCAATTTAAGATGTAAATAAGGTAAAACAACTATTGTAAATTGCCAACCCAACAATTTTTAGCGTCATTTAGGTCAACTGCAAGTGAATACAAAAGAGAAAGAGACGGAAGGATTTAATATGAGTCGCGATACGATCAGTATCCATTTCGTCAATGCGGCTCTTAACGGCGTCAAACGTTTAGGTATGGACGTTGAAACTTTATTGTCACATGTCGGCATTGAAGCAGAATTACTACGTCAGCCTAAAGCACGTATTTCACCAGAACAATACACCCGATTTGTTAAAATGCTTTGGATGGTGACTCAGGATGAACACGTCGGCTTTGATGTGCAACCTCGCCGTTTGGGCACTTTTGCCATTATGTGTCAGTTGATTATTCACGCGAAAACTTTAGGTGATGCACTTGAGCTTTCTTCACAGTTTTACAAACTGTTCGGTGATGAATGGTCGGTAACGCTGGAGCGTGACAAACACGAGGCACGTCTGGTTCCCCTGATTCCCAAAAGCATGGATCCGGATCATTTCATTACCGAAAGCATGTTGATGATCTGGCATGGTCTGGCTTCATGGTTAATTGAACGTCGTATTCCACTCGAACGTGTCCATTTTGGTTATCCTCGACCTGCACATGCAGATGAATATGATGCCCTGTTCTTTGCCCCAGTCATGCAGTTTGATGCACCACGTACCGAAATTACGTTTGCTGCAGACTATCTGGATTTACCACTTCGTCAGACTGAAGAAAATCTGGAAGAATTCCTCAAAGCAGCACCAGCTCAATTATTGGTTAAATTCAAAAACACCAACTCACTCACCTCACGTATTCGTGAAGTGTTGAAGAGCCAGATTGGTGAAGAGATGCCAACCTTAAACGATGTAGCTTCAATGCTGTATCTCTCTCCGCAAACCTTGCGTCGCCGTCTGGCTGCAGAAGGCAAAAGCTATCAGGGTGTGAAAGATGCCTTACGTCGTGATGCTGCGATTCACTTGTTACTCAATCCAAACTTGACACTAGAAGACGTAGCGCAGCAGGTCGGCTTTAGTGAAACCAGCACCTTCCACCGTGCCTTCAAAAAATGGACCGGTGTAACTCCAGGTTTATATCGTCAGTTACATGGTTATCACTAATTCCAACTTTTTAGTTTTTCAGTTTCTCTCTATGCCCAAGTTTCGACTTGGGTTTTTTTATTTCCAACGAGAACTAAAACAACAAATATTCAACGCTTTGAGGGTAAATCGGTAGCTTTAAATCAGCGAGTTGATCTGCACTGTACCACGCAGCCATATAAGTAACACCATTAGATTCAGTCCCCCTAATATCTTGCATGCTATAAAAATCTGCACAAGTAAATTCTGCAGCATAAACAAAAACAATTTCATGGCCTTGCTGTCCATTAAAACTGAAAATATTTTCCAATATATGCAGTTGTTTTACATTGCAAATCTCTTGCTGGATTTCCTCCATCACTTCACGCTGAACCGCTTCAACAGCCCGCTCCCCGAATTCAATTCCACCAATAGGCATAAGATAATGCTCATTTTTTTCAGGATCAAAACCTTGAGTTAAAAGCACTTTTCCTTGATGCCTAAATAGACAAATGGCTTTAGCCCGAATCACACTCATTTTTCAGCTCTCTAAATCCTTACTCAGTAGGATGCATCATACTGAATAAAATTTAATTTTTAAAATCAATATCTTCTAAAATTTTATGACTTATCAGAGAATTTTTTCCCGGTTCAGGAATTGCAAAAAACATCATCTGACCTGAGTCGTTCTCATCATTGCACTTAGTAAATTAATCATTACACTCAAAAAAGTATAAAAATTTTAAAGTCATCAAAGGAACAGATTATGAGCGAGGCTTACATCATTGATGCCATTCGCACACCGCGCGGAAAAGGAAAAAAAGACGGCTCATTACATGAAGCAAAACCCATCAGCCTGCTGACCGGCTTGCTGAACGAGCTGCAGAACCGCCATCAGTTTAATACCGCAGCAGTCGATGACATTGTATTGGGCTGTGTGACCCCGATTGGTGATCAAGGTGCGGATATTGCCAAAACAGCGGCCATCGCTGCCGGTTGGGACAATGATGTGGCCGGTGTACAAATTAACCGCTTCTGTGCATCGGGCCTTGAAGCTGTCAATTTGGCTGCACAAAAAGTCCGTTCTGGCTGGGAAGATCTGGTCGTTGCCGGCGGTGTCGAGTCCATGTCTCGTGTGCCGATGGGTTCAGATGGCGGGCCATGGGCATTAGACCCTGAAACCAATATGGCTTGTCATTTTATTCCACAAGGGATTGGGGCCGACCTAATTGCCACCATTGACGGTTATAGCCGCGCCGATGTCGATGCCTTTGCAGCAGATTCACAGCAAAAAGCGGCATCCGCGCAGGCGAAGGGTTATTTTAATCAATCTGTGGTTCCAGTTAAAGATAAAGCTGGTGTAGTGATTTTGGCACAAGACGAATTCATCAAACCGACGACTACAGCAGAAGGCTTGGGCAAACTCAATCCAAGTTTTGCCATGATGGGACAGATGGGTTTCGATGCCATTGCCCTGCAAAAATACCCTGAAGTTGGACAAGTCAACCATGTCCATCATGCCGGAAACTCATCCGGTATTGTCGATGGTGCAGCAGTGGTGCTGATTGCATCTGAAAAAGCAGTCAAAGAACAAGGCTTAAAACCACGGGCTAAAGTTTTGTCTACAGCCCTCGTCGGCACTGACCCGACCATTATGCTCACTGGCCCTGCTCCAGCAGCACGTAAGGCTTTGGCAAAAGCGGGCTTAAGCATTGAAGATATCGACCTGTTTGAAGTCAACGAAGCCTTTGCCGCTGTGGTGATGCGTTTTATCACTGAACTCAAAGTCGATCCAGCCAAAGTGAATGTCAATGGCGGAGCCATTGCCATGGGTCATCCACTGGGTGCAACCGGTGCCATGATTTTAGGGACATTGCTGGATGAACTGGAACGTCAAGGCAAAAAACGCGGTTTGGCCACCCTCTGTGTCGGAGGTGGTATGGGCATCGCAACGATTATTGAGCTGGTCTAAGGAGAATTATAATGAGTGCAATTCAATTTGAGAAAAACGCCGATGACATTGTCATTTTAACCTTAGATTCTCCCAACCAGTCTGCCAATACCATGAATGCAGATTTCCGTGTGGCACTGGAAGACACCGTAGCCAAACTGCAAGCCGATGCAGAAATTTCAGGGATTATTTTCCGTTCAGCGAAAAAGACCTTTTTTGCCGGTGGTGATCTGGATGAACTGATTCAGGCCACACCTGAGCACGCCACAGCCTTTTTCAACATGATTGAGGAAATGAAAGGCAAACTGCGCTATATCGAAACCCGTGGCATTCCTGTGGTGGCAGCTTTAAATGGCACGGCGCTAGGCGGCGGTTGGGAACTGGCTTTGTGCTGTCATCAGCGTATTGCATTAAATGATGCTAAAGCCAAATTTGGACTGCCTGAAGTGACTTTAGGTTTGCTGCCGGGCGGTGGCGGCATTGTACGCATGGTGCGTTTACTCGGCCTGCAAAATGCCTTCCCGTTCCTGCTGGAAGGCACGCAGTTTGGTGTAGAAAAAGCCAAATCTCTGGGTCTTATTCACGACACAGCCGACACCGAACAGGAACTGCTGGATAAAGCAATTGCCTGGGTCAAAGCCAATCCAATATCGCAACAGCCCTTTGATGTCAAAGGCTATAAAATTCCGGGCGGTTCACCTTCAACTCCGGCAGTCGCACAGATGCTGGCGATTGCTCCTGCCATGCTGCGGGATAAAACCAAAGGCTGCTATCCGGCACCTGAAGCCATAATGGCGGCGGCTGTCGAAGGCGCTCAGGTCGACCTCGACACTGCGCTGACTATTGAATCTCGCTATTTCACTTATCTGGCGACCGGTCAAATTTCCAAGAACATGATTGGCACCTTCTGGCATGGTCTGAATGCCATTAAATCAGGTGCCAGTCGCCCGAAAGACATTGCCAAATGGAAAGCCACTAAAGTAGGCGTCTTGGGTGCTGGCATGATGGGTGCCGGCATTGCCTATGCCACGGCAACTAAAGGCATTCAGGTCGTTCTTAAAGATGTCTCTTTAGAGGCGGCCGAGAAAGGCAAAGCCTATAGCCAAAAATTGCTGGATAAAAAAGTCTCTCAAGGTCGTTTAACAGCAGAAAAACGTGATCAGATTTTAAACCTGATTAGCGCAACGGCGAATGCGGCCGACCTACAAGGTTGTGACCTGATGATTGAAGCGGTCTTTGAAAATCAGCAGCTAAAAGCCAAAGTGACACAAGAAGCTGAAACCTATTTGGCTGAAGGCGGCATATTTGCATCAAACACCTCAACCTTGCCAATTTCAGGATTGGCACAGGCTTCAAAAGATCAAGCGCATTTTATTGGCCTGCATTTCTTTAGCCCGGTCGATAAAATGCAGTTGGTGGAAATCATTAAAGGCAAAAATACTTCTGCTGAGACCTTGGCCAAGGCCTATGACTATGTCCAGCAAATTGGCAAAACCCCAATTGTGGTGAATGACAGCCGAGGTTTCTTTACCAGCCGTGTGTTTGGTACTTTTGTTCAGGAAGGTTTGCGCCTGCTGGCGGAAGGTGTACACCCTGCCCGTATTGAAATGGCGGCCCTGAAAGCCGGTATGCCGGTCGGGCCATTGGCGATTCAGGACGAAGTGTCTTTAACCCTGTCTGAACATGTAGCTGCCGAGACCCGCAAAGCACTGCAAGCTGAAGGCAAAGACTTGCCACACTCAGGTGCTGATGAGGTGATTCAAAGCATGATTCATGAGTTTAACCGCAAGGGTAAAGCGGCTGGTGCAGGATTTTATGACTATCCTGAAGGGGGCAAAAAGCGGCTTTGGGAAGGCTTAAGCCACTGGAAAAAGGATGTGGATATTTCTGAACATGAAATGATTGACCGCTTCCTGTTTGTGCAATCGCTGGATACTTTGCGCTGCCTGGAAGAAGGAGTTCTGGAATCGACAGTTGATGGCAATGTCGGCTCTATTTTCGGAATTGGTTTTGCTCCTTGGACCGGTGGCGCTTTGCAATTTTTAAATCAATATGGTTTAGAAAAAGCCCTGCTGCGTGCCAATACGCTCGAAGCCAAATATGGTGAGCGTTTTAAAGCACCGCAATTATTAAAAGATAAAGTAAAGACAGGTGAAAAAATCAGTTAATCCTGTTTTTGATCAGAGAACATTTTCATCACCACTATAGTTTTCAGCTGTAGTGGTTTTTTATTTCTACTTTTATTTCCCTACTTTATATAGGGTTTTCTCAGCTTTAAAGACCTCATTTTGCCCTATTTTTGTACTTTTTATGCTATAAAAGGCTATTGATTAATTGTTAATGCTTCTTTTCGTTGCAAGGTTTGCTCTGTATGTCTCAAGATTCGAATCCCTCTCCTTCAAGTAAAGCGGGCTGGAAAGCTGTAGTCCTGGCCATTTTTATTGGTCTGGTGTTCCTGGGCTTTTTCTATATGGCGGTGACCAATGAACCGGACTATATGCCAAGTCAAAAACACAAGCAGTCACACAGTGCACATCAAGCTACTGCTCCTGTAGCATCTGAACCGACCGCTACCGAAATGAATATGACTGAAGAAGAACATGCCCATATGGCCGATCACGAAGCATCTGCTGCTCATGCTCACTAATTCATAAATGCATAAAAAAGCGAGATAATATATCTCGCTTTTTTTGAACTTAATTTTTAACTTTTTAGTTTTAGATACATATCAATATGTGGAGAGATTACCTAAACCATGCACTTTAAATGCTTAGGTTCCTAAAATTGGAGCATCGTATTAAAAAAATAATATTTTCAAATAACTCAACTATTGATGACTTCTAAACATTGATCAATCTGTAACATCGATGACTTTATTGCCTGATCTTTACCATGCGGCTGCATATCCGTACCTTCTGCATAAATGAAATGTACATCATCAATCCCGATCAGACCTAATACCGAATTCAAATAAGGGGTGACTGCATCTGTTGCAAATCCCTGATGAATTCCCCCACGTGAATTGAATACAATTGCATTCACCCCTTCAACCAATCCTACCGGTGCGGTTGCCGTATATTTGAATGTCACCTGTGCACGAGCCACCAGATCGAACCAGTTTTTCAGCTGTGTGGGTACATTCAAATTATACATGGGGGCACCAATCAGCAAGACATCACTGTCTTTCAACTCTTGAATCAATTGATCTGACAAGACAACAGCGGCTTGTATTTTTGGATCTGTATTCTGTTGGCCACGCAAAGCATGAAATAACTCGGCATCGAGCACAGGCAAATGCATACTCATCAAATCATGCTCAATCACGATATCAATTTCACCCATTGCTTTTCTCTTTTCTAAAAAAGTGTCAATCAGTTGATTACTTAAAGATTGACCTTGCATAAAGCTTGATTTCAATACCAATATTTTACTCATTACCCTGACTCAAATCATCATTTGGGCAAAGATTAGCATTGTAAAAATAGCAACAAAAGTGATAATAAATCACTAGTTTGATTCCCATTTGGAAACAATTGTGCATCTCAATGAATTGAAAAGTCTGATGGTCTTTATCAGCGTAGTCGAACTTGGCAGCTTTGTTCAAGCGGCCGAAAAAATGAATATGACCCGTTCTGCCGTGAGCAAAATGATTGCCAAACTTGAGCAACAACTGGGCGTGGTGCTGTTTGTACGAACCACACGACAGCTGGTTCTGACCCATGAGGGGGCGATTTACTATGAATACAGTCAACGTGCCATGCATGAATTAAACACGGCCGAAGCGCTATTAGAAAATAAAAAAGAAAAGGTCACAGGCTTGTTGCGTATTTCCATGCCGGTGCTGTTTGGGCAGAAATATATGGTCCCTATCCTCAAGGCACTTGCCGAATTACAACCTGAATTAAATTTTGAATTGTCTTTTACCGATCGTCGTGTCGATCTGATTGAAGAAAATATTGACCTCGCCATTCGAATTGGACATTTAGAAAATACCTCTCACCTGATTGCCAAGCCGCTTGATCAACATAGCATGGTACTGTGTGCATCAGCGCTATATTTAAAAAAGCATGGCGCGCCTTTAAGTGTCGATGATTTAGCACAGCACCAGACCATTGCCTATGCCAAATCAGGTCATATTCAAAAGTGGCAATTTAAATACCCTCACTCGACAAAGAATAATCAAATCATTGAATATATGACTAAAAGTCAAATTCACATGGACGATATGCAAGCCATTTTGAATGCTATTTTAATGGATTATGGCATTGCATGGCTGCCCTCCTGGCTGGTATATCCCTATTTAAACAATGGACAATTGGTGCAAGTTTTAGAGCATTATCCGAGTTTAGATTATCCGATACAGCTGGTATGGAAACAATCCAACTTTTTACCTTTAAGAATCCGGGTGACGATTGATAGCATTGTCAATTTATATCAACAGGTGCCTATCCAGAATAGGCCAGTCTCTTGATTGATACATTGCACACGTGACATCGACCGATTGCAATGTAATTGGATCCAGGCTCAATCATCGCGTTGTTGTTTTTGATTCGTTGAACAAAAGCTGCATTTAAAAATTCAAACGCATATCACGATGTGGAATCCCGCAATCCAGATATTCATCGCCTTCTGCTTTAAAGCCCAAGCTCGCATAGAATGGCATGGCATGCACTTGCGACGAGAGTTTTAACCATTCTCGCTGTTGTTGTTTAGCGTGTTCAATGATGTATAGCATCAGCATTTTACCCATGCCTAAACCACGATGTGATTTCAACACAGCCACTCGTCCGACACTGTTATTTTGCAATAAGCGTGCAGTTGCAACAGGCTGAGTGTGATCATAGATGACAAAATGCTGCGATATAGCATCCTGTTCATCCCATTCATCTTCCACAGCAATCTGTTGCTCTAGAATAAATACCTGTTCTCGAATGAGTTTGGCATCGTCTTGCAACTCATCCCAACTACCTGCACGTATCGTCAGTTGTGTCATTAAAAAATCATCGTCCTAAAAAATGGTTTTAGCTTCGCTTTATTCATCCCTTAAATTAGCACTTACAGCCAATATCCTGCTGATCCCACTGATCATTCAGCAATAATTCCAGCGAGTGTTTCTCAATACCATACATCTGTTTTAAGGCTTGAATCTGCGCTAATACCTGCTGATCCGGCGCTTGATCATCTTTGCGCTTGGTCGCCAAAATCATTTTGTTTTTACTGGTATGTTCCAGTGCCACAAATTCAAATACTTTGGTTTCATAACCATAGGCTTTGAGTAACAGTGCACGAATGGTATCGGTCAACATTTCGGCCTGCTGCCCGGCATGAATGCCAAATTGCAACATCGGTTTCAGCACCTCCGGACTTTTCAGCTGTGGACGCAATTCTTTATGACAACACGGCGCACACATGATCATCTGTGCATTCAGGCGGATACCAGTATGAATGGCAAAGTCAGTAGCCACATCACAGGCATGCAAAGCAATCATGACATCAAGATGTTCCGGTTGATAGGTTCGTACATCGCCCTGGAAAAAATCCAGTTGTTTAAAATCCGACGCACTTGCGACCTGCTGGCAGAATTCCACCATTTTCGAATTCAACTCCACCCCAGTCACAAAAGGCAGCTCACCGTGTTTAGCCAGATAATCATACAGGGCAAAAGTCAGATAGCCCTTACCCGAACCAAAATCCACCACACGTAGCGCGTGATCCTGTTTATTAATCTGCTCCAAAGCACCAGAGAAAATTTCCACAAATTTATTAATCTGTTTCCACTTACGCGCCATGCTCGGAATAATCTGTGCTTTGGCATCGGTAATACCCAGCGGCTGTAAAAAATAACTGTCTTGATCGACATAACGGTGTTTGCTGCGGTCATGCGTTTGCTGCTCTTCTGATTTTTTAGCACTGCCTTTCAGCTGGGTTTTGTTCAGCATGGCTTTTTTCTTGTTTTTCTTCAGTTGCAGCTCTTCTGTCAGAGTAAATAAATTGGCTTGCTTGCACGCTGCCAATAACGATTGAACCAATGACACAGCCTCATCTAAAGGATAATTTTTAGTGACATCCTGAGTTTGATAACGATATAAACAGCTTAAAACCGATTGGTTTTGTAATGAAATGACACGCAAGGTCATTTTCTCTAAATGTTCCAGTTCCCCTTTGTACTGGCTCAAAATCATTCGATCAAAACTTTGTGTTTCAATGGCTTGCTGAAAGGCAGCTAAGAATTGTTGTTCCTGGGGAAAAGCAGAAGCCAGTTGAGACATACAGATCACTCGAATAAATTAAGCAATAAGTTTAAAACTTCTTACTTTAAAGGTAAAACTCCATTACTATACAAGTGTATTTTTTAATTATAGAAAATAAATAAAGATGACAACACAACTGCAGTCTTATGATCCACATGAAGAAAAAATTAATGCGATCAGTCATGCATTTGGCGCACTGTTAGCCCTCATTGCCAGTATTTTCATGCTGATCAAAGGCAGCTATTTGCCACTAGGACAGTTTATTGGTCTATGTGTCTATGCACTTAGCCTGATTTTATTGTTCTCTGCGTCTAGCCTTTATCATTATGCCGAGTCGCCACAACGTCGTGGCTGGTACAAAAAACTTGACCATACCGCTATTTATTATCTGATTGCAGGAACCTATACCCCTTTCCTGTCCATTGCCATTCCCACAGCAAAAGCTCAATACCTGTTAATCGCATTATGGGTAATTGCAGCCATTGGTACACTATTCAAGTTAGTTTTCATTCATCGTTTCCAGAAAATTTCCCTAATCGCCTATTTGGTTATGGGATGGCTTGCAGTGCTGGTTATGGATGATATGCAACGCTTTTTAAATGATCAAGCTTTGACCTATTTAATTATAGGTGGGCTTTCTTACACCATTGGTGCATTGTTTTATGCCTTAAAAAGAGTAAGATATACCCACGCTATCTGGCATATTTTTGTATTGATAGGTGCAGGATCACAATTCTTCGCCATCTATCAGTACGTGATTTAACCCTATCATTCTTCATTTCAGTGACCCTGAGCGAGTTGAGTAGAGACGGTTCTTCGTTGTTTTTTTAAGAAATTACGCCTTTTTTAAAAAGATTACGCTTTTAAAACTAAGCTTTTTTTATTTTTAGTAAGTGTAAGGTCATCCATGGCGTCATCAGATTCTATTGCTACTACTTCAGAAGTAGCAACTAATTCAAAATTCCGCGTTTTAACTGCAAGTCTTGTCGGCACAACGATCGAATTCTTCGATTTTTATATTTATGCCACAGCTGCAGTCATTATTTTCCCTCATCTGTTCTTCCCAGCAAGCACAGATCCAACAACTGCAACTATTCAGTCTTTAGCAACCTTTGCGATTGCCTTTATTGCGCGCCCGATTGGTGCTGCAGTGTTTGGGCATTTGGGTGACCGGATTGGTCGTAAAGCAACCCTAGTCGCTGCATTATTGACTATGGGTATTTCAACTGTAAGTATTGGTTTACTTCCAACTTATGCACAAGTGGGTCTCGCTGCACCATTATTGCTTGCTCTTTGCCGTTTAGGTCAAGGTTTAGGTCTGGGTGGTGAATGGAGTGGTGCTGTCCTTCTGGCTACTGAAAATGCACCTGAAGGTAAACGTGCATGGTACGGCATGTTCCCGCAACTCGGGGCTCCAATCGGCTTTATCTTGGCGACAGGTTCTTTCATTACCCTCGGTGCACTCATGTCTGAAGCAGACTTTATGCAATGGGGCTGGCGCATTCCATTTATTGCAAGTTCCGTACTTGTAATTATGGGTTTATGGATTCGTTTAAAACTTCATGAAACACCTGCATTCCAAAAAGTTTTGGATAAACAGAAAGAAGTGAACGTTCCGTTTAAAGAAGTTGTAACTAAACACTATGGTATGTTGTTCTTGGGAACAATCGCTGCGGTTTGTACATTCGTGGTGTTCTACCTTACAACAGTTTTCGCTTTGAACTGGGGAACCAAACAACTTGGTTATTCACGTTCTGACTTCTTAGAAATGCAACTGGTGGCAACCCTATGCTTTGCTGCATTTATTCCACTTTCTGCTGTATTTGCTGAAAAATTTGGTCGTAAAGCAACTTCTGTAGGTGTGTGTATTGCTTCAGCACTTTTCGGTCTGGTATTTGCCAGCATGCTTGAATCGGGTAACACGGTTATTGTGTTCCTGTTCCTATGTATCGGTTTAGCACTGATGGGCATGACTTATGGTCCAATTGGTACTGTATTGTCAGAAATCTTCCCAACATCTGTCCGTTATACAGGTTCAGCCTTGACGTTTAACCTGGCAGGCATTTTAGGCGCTTCTTTCGCACCATTAATTGCGACTGAACTTGCAACCAAATATGGTTTACAAGCTGTAGGTTATTACCTGACTGCTGCCTCTATTCTTTCACTGCTTGCTTTCCTGGCAATCCGTGAAACTAAAAATGACGATGTGAACAATCAGGTTTAATGTCACCAGAATAAAAAAACCAGCGTCATCACGCTGGTTTTTTTATGCCTTTACACTTGCTCATCACTTAAAATCAGCTGATAGATCTCTTCAAACTTACTTCGCTCTCCACCTGCTGTGTAATAGCTCGAAATAATGGATATGACCAGTTGCCGGTAGCTTTCCATGGCATACAAATGATCCAGCAAAGCTTCGACACGCTGTTCATCCAAGCCTATATCACCCAGTAATTGCTGAAACTTCTGATAAAACCGATGTGCAAATTCAGGAGTATTCACCACCTCGCTTTCAGCTTGCTGAAAAGCCTTTTCCAAAGCCATCAATCCAGATTCTAACCGGGTAGATTGTGCTTCAGATAAATCAAAAAACTGACCCACTTCTTGTGAAAAAGACATCGTCTCCTCCTATGGTGCTTATTGTTTAATGATAACTCTCACTATATAAGGTGAACCAAAACCCCCAACCCATCCAGCTTTTACATTTAATTCAATTCAATGATATCAATGGTGGGTGGGACGCGAAAACGAAAGGGCACCCCGACCAGACCAGTTCCAACAGTCACAAACACATCCGCATTTTCATGCTGATACAAGCCTTTTTTATGTCCCAAAATAGAGACTTTTTTCATAATGTAATTCGTCAGCCAAGGCAGTTCCACCTGCCCGCCATGCGTATGTCCAGACAACATTAAGGGACGTGAAGGCAATTGCGGCACCATATCTACCGTATCAGGATTATGCGATAAAATCACCCAGGGTTTATCCTGCGGCAAATCTGGCATATAACGCATATCGGTTTTACCGGCCCATAAATCCCCGACACCGAGCAACCGAAATTCATCAAACTCGACAATCTGCCCTTCAATATCAATCACATTATTGACCTTTAACGCGTGCCGTAACAGGTTTTGAATCGGTGGCCCCGGGTACTGTTCATCATGATTGCCGTTCACCGAATAAACGGGTGCATTGATGTCTTTTAAAATTGCCAACTCATCGGCCAAAGTGTTTTCAGGTTCATAGGTCCAGTCGCCTGCCACCACCACCAGATCCGGGTTCTGCTGATTGATTTTTTTGACAATAATTTTCAGTTGCCGTTCGTGTCCGGAAAATAGCCCGATATGCAAATCGGCAATCAAGGCCAGTTTGACCGGTCGCTGCAAGTTTTGCTCTGGATTTAACTGATATTGCAGGGTTTTAACGACTACATGCTGCGGTTCAATAAATCGGGCATAAATCAGCACACAGCTCAGCAAGAAAATAAACACCGACTGGTGAATGGAGTAATAGCCACTCCAACCGGCATACAAACTAAAGAAAAATAAAGGGAAAAGTAAATAAGATAAATAAAAAGCCAGTAAGTGCACAAAGGCTTTAAAGGGATGAATGGTTTCTGTACGGGTCTGACTCAGCCAAGCCTGTGCAATACCCCACAAAGCAAGTACAGCGAAACAAATATAAAAATAAAAAGCGACTGAGTCCGGATCCCACATATAACCTTCTCTTAGGATAACAATGATATTACATCATTCATCTATTCTAATATTTATCTTTTCACAGCTCGCAATTATACTCAAACCAAATTTTGGTAATGTTTATAATATATGACGCGATCTTCTCATCAGCTTACGCACTTAAATAGCGGTACTACCTGTAGTACAACTGGCTATAAAACCGCAATATTATTAAGTTGTAGTCTGATGCTTGGAATTCCGGCATGTTCCACCCTTCCAAAACAGATACCACAACCGGTTGAATATGCTTTTGATACGCCAACCGAACAAACCTCTTTAGCAAAGATCATATTGCCACTTCGAGAGCAAAATCCAAATCTCACCGGTTATCATGTGCTATATGACCCGCTTGAAGCCCTAGCAGCACGAATCCATCTAATTGATAAAGCTGAAAAATCTTTAGATCTGCAATACTATATCTGGGATAATGACAAAATTGGCTCATTGGCGCTACATTCAATTATTCAGGCTGCAGACCGTGGGGTAAAAGTACGTTTGTTAATTGATGATAACAATGCCAAAAAGATGGAAGGGATTTTCCTCGCTCTCGATCAGCATAAAAATATCGATGTCCGGCTGTATAACCCTTACCGTTTTAGACATTATCGTGCCATGGACATGATTCTCGATTTAAAACGTATCAACCGTCGCATGCACAACAAAAGCTTTATTGCAGACAATCAGATTGCCTTGATTGGTGGTCGCAATATGAGTAACCAATATTATAACGTCAGTGATAATTACCAGTTTTCAGATGTCGATGTGATGCTGGTCGGTTCTGCATCTGATGAAATCGTTCATTCTTTCGATGAGTACTGGAATGATGATTATGCTTATCCAGTCAAGCAAATTGTCAATCCCCGTCATTACACCTTACGCTTCGACAGCCTAAGACAACAACTGGATGAGCACTATCGAACCATCACCGTTCAAAATTATCTGGATTTAGCTAACCGTTCACATGCCTTTGAAAACTGGCTGAATAACAGCATACAATTTGACTGGGTCAAAGCCGAAATTGTTAGTGACTCTGCCAGCAAAATCAGAGCCAAGGCAAAAAAAGAACAGCATCTTAATTTCCAGCTGATTAACCATCTGGAAAAACCTGAACACAGTGTCGATATTATTTCCGCTTATTTTGTCCCAGAGAAAAAAGGCGAAAAAATGCTGAGTGATCTGGCAAAAAATAACGTTAATGTTCGGGTCCTGACCAATTCATTTAAAGCCAATGATGTATTTTTAGTGCATGCTTTTTATGGTAAATATCGTAAAGACTTATTAAAAGAAAATGTCAATTTATACGAGTTTTTATCCGTTCCAGATGCTGAAAACTTAAATGCCAATACCAATGAGCTTGCCGAAAAAGCCAAAGTCAATATCAAGGGCTTAAGTCGTTCAAGTTTACATGCCAAACTTATGGCCATTGATCAAAAACAGGTATTTATTGGTTCGTTCAATTTTGATCCGCGTTCGGCCTATTTAAATACCGAAATTGGGGTATTGCTCGACAGCCCCAACCTCGCCCGAGCCGTACATCAAACCATGGATCAGAACTTACCAAAATATGCCTACAAACTGGTTTTAAATGCCAACAATAAAATTAACTGGCAAATTAAACGCCATGATGGCAGCATTAAAACCTATCAGAAAGAACCCAAAATGAAATGGTGGCAAAAAGCAGGTGTCAAGTTCATTTCCTGGTTACCAGTAGAAGGTTTTATGTAACTCATCATGATTGCTTAAGTAGTAGGCTTTCATCTGAAGTATGAATGACTTTTTGCTGTAATCGCAGCAAGCCTGCAGTCATCTGGTTTTGTACTTCCTGAGTCAAGCTTTCCACCGTATGTCCTTCCACGGCTATTGCAGGCAATGCCATGAGATGTGCTGTCACTTTTGGCATTTCCAGAACTTTTTTCACATGATCAGCAAACCCGATATCTCCTACAAAAGGAGCAACTGTATCGAGTTTCCCATCCTGATTCACATAACAAATCAGGCAAATTTGTACCGGGCGCTGCGCTTCAATGGCTGCACCCAAAATACGTCCATAGATTTTTTTGATTCGGGAGCCATCTGAAGTGGTCGCTTCAGGAAAAAACAGGACTGGAATATCTTGTTTTAAAAAGCTGGTAATTTGCTCTTTAATTTTAATCGAATCACCTGAACCGCGCTTAATAAATAATGTACCGCCGCCTTTGGCCAGTTTTCCCAGCAAAGGCCATTTTTCAATTTCCGCTTTCGCTAAAAAGAATACCCGTGCACCTGAGCCTAAAACAGCCACATCCAGCCATGAGACATGATTACTCACCCATAAAGCTGGCTCACGTGGAATCACGCCATGGACCTGAATTTCAAGGTTGAATACCTTGCATAATTGGCGGCAAAAATACTGTACATATCGCGTATTGCACGGATTGTTCGGATCTTTATATAAACGGTGACGAAAAACCAGATAAAAACCCTGAATAATAGCCCCTAACCCTGCCAATAACTTTTTGCTATATAAGAAAAATTTAGACATGCCATTTAAGGAGGATGTTTCAGTTACAGAGGATTGAGTCATAGAGGGATCACTACTTTACAACAAGCGCATTTAATCATTTATTTTGAATCATTCTATACTGTTCATGTACATCTTGCATTGATCATAACCACCGAAACCGTTGATTCTTTTTTCCAGTTCAGCCACTAAAGCCTATAAATCACTCATTTTCATCAATAATAAATCAGATCAAAATTGATAAAAAATAAGTGAAAAAATACACTGACTGTAAAAATGCAGGATAGATTCAGGCACGTGACATCATCTTAAAATCAGCTAAAAATTCCTCTCTTGCTGCACGCTTAGTCGCCCTGATTAAATGAATATCTTGTTACGATGCTTTAATCCGTTTTTGCTATTTTTCACTATCCCCTGCCTTTTTCTACTAAAATAAAGTTTTAACATTGTAGAGATCATATTTAGTGGAATATTTTGAGCGACATCAAGGTGGTGAACGAGCAATCCTGGTGAGTGTATCGGTACAACTTCTGGATGACCTTGATGGAGAAGAATTTGGTTTGCTGGCCAAATCTGCTGGTGCTGAAATCTTGCAACATATCACCGCTCAACGTATTAAACCTGATCCCAAACTGTTTATCGGCTCTGGTAAGGCTGAAGAAATTGCTGAACTGGTGAAAGCGCTGGAAGCAGAACTGGTGATCTTTGATCACTCACTTTCGCCTGCTCAAGAACGTAACTTGGAAAGAATATTACAATGTCGCGTCGTGGACCGCACCGGACTGATTCTGGATATTTTCGCGCAACGTGCCCGTACCCACGAAGGTAAATTACAGGTCGAACTGGCTCAGCTGGAACACTTGTCTTCACGACTGGTGCGTGGCTGGACGCATCTGGAACGTCAAAAAGGCGGGATCGGCTTACGTGGTCCGGGTGAATCGCAATTGGAAACCGACCGTCGTTTGCTGCGAATTCGTATGGGTCAGCTCAAAGACAAGCTGGAAAAAGTGCGTCAAACCCGTATGCAAGGTCGTGCCGCCCGTCAAAAAGCTTCTGTACCCACCGTGTCATTGGTTGGTTATACCAATGCCGGCAAATCCACCCTGTTTAATATTTTGGCCAATAGTGAAGTTTATGCTGCGAACCAGCTGTTTGCGACACTGGATCCGACCTTACGCCGCTTAAACTGGGATGGTATTGGGGCTTTGGTCCTTGCCGATACCGTAGGTTTTGTGCGCAATCTTCCCCACTCGCTGGTTGAATCGTTTAAAGCCACACTGGAAGAAACTTTAGAAGCAACACTTTTGCTACATGTGATTGATTCTAGCAGCCCAGACATGCTGGAACAGATTGAAGCGGTCGAGTCGGTACTCAAAGAAATTGGCGCCGATGTTCCGGTACTTCGGGTCTATAACAAGATTGATGTCAGCGGCGAAGATGCCAAGATTGTTTATGCCAAACCACATTTACCCGATCGCGTGTACGTTTCTGCTCATTCCAAACAAGGTCTGGACTTGTTACGCCAAGCGGTTCAAGAATGTTTAATGGGGCAGATTCAAAGTTATGAGCTGGTTTTAAAACCTGCCTATGGAAAATTGCGCACCCAGCTCTACGCCTTAAATGTAATTCAATCTGAAAACTATGATGATGAAGGCAATCTGCATTTACATGTCATTATGGCACCGCAAAAGCTTGAACAGCTGATTAAACAGGCTCATTTACCGCTAGATGAAATTCTGGGCCAGAAGGCAGCGCAATTTAAAAGACCGCTCGAAGAATTTGAAATAAAAAAATAAATCGGTTAAAACGTGATAAGTATAATTTTAAAGTTTAGTAAAAATGGACTGGATTAAAACCATCGACTGGCCAGCATGGATTGGCACACTGGCATTAATCATCTGCTTTCGTGAGGGAGCAGTATGGTTAATGAGCCAATTTAACCACCCAGAACTTGGCAATCTGGTTGGCTTGATCAGCTTGTTGATCACGTTGTTTATTTGGAGAAATGTCCATAAATTACCCAGCCGTTTAGTCGACACAAACAATAAAATCATGAAAGAAAGTGCTTTTGCATTTTTACCCATTAGCGCAGGTTCATTGATTATGTTGACCCAGATGGGACAGGAAATTCCTGTTTTCTTGGTGGTGATGTTTATCAGTACCCTCATTCCATTATGGGTTTATGCAAAAATGGCCAAACGCTGGTTATAGGGAAATCATATGTTCGCAGTACTCTCCGGTTTTTTCATTACCCTGATTGCTTATCTATGTGCAAAACCAATAAATAAACGCCTTCCTCAAGTTCCTGTCATTGTTATTGGCATGTTTTTCATCATTGGCTTGTTATTTATTTTTGGCATTCCTTATGAATCTTATATGACTCAGGTCAATCCGCTATTTAACCATTTATTGGGTTATGTCACGGTTGCTCTGGCTATTCCTCTGGCCGCAATGCGTTATGATGACCTACCGCTAAAAGCCATGCTCGGAATTCTACTGTTCGCCAGTATCAGTGCTGTAGCTCTCCCGATGGGTCTCGCCTATTTATTGCATATGTCAGATTCAAGTATTATGGCATTTGCAACTCGTGCCGTAACAACCCCGATTGCAATTAATATCGCTACGCTTTTACACGCACCAGTCACTATGGTCATTTTAATTGTGATTTTATCAGGCGTAATTGGAGCAGCCTTTTCTCCTTTGATCTTGCGTAATATTCATGATGAAAGAGCTTCGGGTTTGGCTTTAGGTTTGGCTGCACATGCCATTGGTACTGCGCAAGCTTGGCAACGTGGCAGTGTCGCCGGACGCTATGCCGCTTTTGGAATGGCCGTAAACGCAGTGTTTACCGCCCTTTGGCTGCCAACATTTATACTCTATTTGCAAAAAATGTGACTAATGAATCATTGTTGTTGATTTATTTAATTAAAAAATATACTGTTAAATCACAATAGTTTTTTAATTTATCGAAAAGGAATTTGGTAATGAAAGCAATTAAAATTTTAACTGCAGTGGTTTTTTCTTCACTCACCAGCCTTGCTTTTGCAAATGACATTACGGGGATGTGGAAAAATATTGATGACAAAACAGGTTCATCAAAAGCCATTTTGGAAATTCGTCAGGAAGCCAACGGAACCTATACCGCAAAAATAATCAAAATAACCCCTCGTCCAGGATACACACCAAAAGAAACCTGCGTGAATTGTCCAGCACCTTATACGAACAAACCTATTTTAGGTTTAGATATTTTAACAGGGCTAAAAGCCACCGATGATAATAACTTTGTAAATGCCAAAGTACTTGATCCTCTCAGCGGCAAAATCTACAGCGGTAAAGCCAAATTAAGCACCAATGGTAAACGCCTTACCCTACGTGGTTATGTCGGTGTGTCTGCACTGGGACGTAGCCAAACCTGGATTAAACAAGATTAATTTATGCTGATGATTATTCAGCATAGGTGCTTGGTATGATACGAATGAAAGCTTAAAATTCTTATCCCAAATACTGCTTAATTTCGTATCTCGACCTCATATTAAAAAGTCAGCAGCAGAGCTGACTGAGATAATGAAGGAAATTTTATGAAAAAAATAGCAGTTGCTGGGGCATTTTTTGTAGCATTATTCCTAAGTAGTTTCTCCATTTTTGCTCAGGAGATCACCGGTACATGGATTCAAATTGATGATAAAACCGGATCACCTAAAGCACTCATTGAAATACAGCAAAAAACCAATGGCACTTATTCCGGAAAAATCATCAAGGTCACTCCACGTCCCGGCTACACCCCAAGAGAAACCTGTTTCCAATGTCCACCGCCATACACCAATCAACCGATCTTGGGATTAGAAGTCTTTAAAGACTTGCAACATGTCAGTGGCAATAATTATGCAAATGGTCGTGTTCTTGATCCCTTAACCGGAAAAATGTATGGCTTAAAAGGAAGAATTTCCAACAATGGCAAGCGTCTCATATTACGCGGTTATATTGGAATTTCTGCTCTTGGCCGAACTCAGACCTGGATTAAGAACGACTAAATATGACAAAAAGCCGCACTATGTGGCTTTTTTATTCACTCTTTTTTACCTGATTCACATTATTGTTCATTTTTATGACGCAATATATTGACTAATCTTTAAACGATCATAATATGTTCATATATAGAAAAAATATTCACCACAACTGCAGGGAATTGATATGAAAAAAAATATATTACTTGCTGCGTTTGCTAGTCTTGTTTTCAGTGGGAATGTGCTTGCACAAGATCTATCCGGAACTTGGCAACAAATTGACGATAAAACCGGTTCACCTAAAGCAATTATCGAAATTCGTAAAGAGGCTAATAATACTTATACAGGCAAAATTGTTAAAATCACTCCCCGACCAGGTTATACACCGCGTGAAACCTGTAATCATTGCCCGTCACCTTATACCAACCAACCCATTTTAGGAATGGATGTGCTCAAAGGTTTAAAACACGTACCAGATACGACAGATTATGAAAAAGGAACAGTCATTGATCCTTTAGCTGGGAAAATTTATTCTGCCAAAGTTCGACTAAGTGCAACGGGTAAGCGATTGACCTTACGAGGCTACATTGGAATTTCAGCCATAGGTCGCAGTCAAACCTGGCTTCGTTTGGAATAAAATTGAATTCGTTATAGATAAAAGCCGCACGATGATGTGGCTTTTTTATTTCACACAATTTAGATTTTTCTCATGAAAAATATTGCTACATTTTTAAACGCAAATATTATATCTTCGGAGTAAATATAAACACCTCAATCAAAGGAATTGATATGAATAAGAATATTTGGCTTGCCACCTGCATTGGCTTATTTTTCAGTGGAAATGTACTTGCACAAGATATATCTGGGAGTTGGCAACAGATTGACGATAAGACAGGTTCACCTAAAGCCATTATTGAAATTCGTAAGGATACCAACAATACCTACACGGGAAAAATTGCCAAAATTACCCCACGTCCAGGCTATACGCCTCGAGAAATATGTAATCATTGCCCTGCGCCTTATACCAATCAGCCCATTTTAGGCATGGATATTTTAAAAGGCCTAAAACATGTACCTGAAAGCAATAATTATGAGCAAGGTCGTATCATCGATCCGCTTGCAGGCAAAGTTTACGATGCTAAAATGAGGCTCAGTGCTAATGGCAAACGCCTCACTTTACGTGCTTATATGGGCATTTCAGCGCTGGGACGTAGTCAAACCTGGCTCCGTTTAGAATAAAACTGAATTCGTTATAGATAAAAGCCGCACGATGATGTGGCTTTTTTATCACTAGACCAATTATTTTTAGGTTTCAATGCAATATTGACTAATCATGTAATCCATCTAATATATGACCCCATCAAAAAGTGAACGAATATTTGAAGGTCTGATATGCAGAAGAATCTATGGCTTGCCACTTTAGCAGCTGCTCTTTTTAGTGGACATGTTTTCGCTGAAGATATTTCCGGCACTTGGCAACAGATTGATGATAAGACCGGCGCAGCTAAGGCGATTATTAAAATTGATAAGGAAGCCAATAACACATTCACTGGAAAAATCTTAGATTAGCATTTGAAGTGCAACACCATGTTCTTGGAATAATACCTGACTCGGGCTTCTAAATCCGAGTCTTTTTCTTGGGCGATGATTCAAACGTTGAGTGATTTCTGAAATATAAGCATCCGA
>NZ_CADDTS010000013.1 GCF_902753875.1 Acinetobacter bouvetii
GTGACAACGTAGAAATGTCAGTAGAATTGATCCACCCAATCGCAATGGACCCAGGTCTACGTTTTGCGATCCGTGAAGGTGGTCGTACAGTTGGTGCTGGTGTAGTTGCTAAAGTAACTGCATAATCACGAATTGTGTAAAAAGAGCGTCCCTTTGGGGCGCTTTTTTTATGCCTGAAAATTAAAGAAGTATATATCGGCAGAATAAACAAATTGTTAGACAATACTAACTAAAGCTGTCCTTAAGTGATAATCTCCTGACCTTATCTGCACTTATAGCAAATTTTTAAATCCGTAATATAAGAATCAAGAAAAACAAAACAGTAGTGAACTTGGCAAAGTTATTTTGCGAGTCAGGAGTGAATGTCATGAATGCTAAAGTCAATATTACCAATCGCGCAGGTGCAAGTTTTCCAGTTCGTCGCATGAATTTTAATTTTGAGAATGTATCTGAATATTGGATGAGTGGTTCAGCTGGCTTAACTCATTTTATGACTGCACTTTCTGCCTTGTTTCCAGCAGGCGAAAAATTCTTTATTGATAGTGTTCGTGCCGTGCGTCAGCATCCTGCAATAAAAGATAATGAAGCATTACAAAAAGAAATCAGTGCTTTTATCGGTCAGGAAGCCATGCACACTCAAGAGCATGTGGGTTTTAATGCATCTGCTCAAAAATATGGGCATGATGTTGCTGCTTTAGAAGCAAAGACCGATACAGTTATTCAAAGCTTCCGTAAAATTTTTGCCAAGCTGGCAAAACCGGCAGGCATTACTCAGGAAATGATTGATTTAACTGCAACAACAGCACTAGAACATTTTACAGCAACCATTGCTTCTGAACTATTACGTAATCCGCATATACAGGAACTGATGAGTGATGAAACTATGGCAACCATGTGGGCATGGCATGCGATTGAGGAAAATGAACACAAAGCGGTTGCTTATGATGTTTTTGAGGGGGTATTTGGTCGTGGATTAAAAGCTTATGCATTACGTACCATTTCTCTGAGCTTGGCAATGGTCATTCTGTTTATTACCCAGTCTTATTTCCTGGCACGTTTATTACGTGAAGATAAGCAGCTAAATATTGAATCTTTAAAAGATATTTATACCTATGCCTACAGTCCTTCAAAAGGCATTATTACCGGTATGGGTAAGGAAATGTTGGCCTATTTTAAGCCTGGTTTTCATCCGAATGATTTGGATACAGTGGGCTTATTGGCGAACTGGAAAGCAAAATTGGGTTTTTAAAGTGTGTTGACTCTGTGGGCAATTTCGATTGCCCATTTTTTTGCTCGATTTTTTATCCAAAATTCCTATAATGCGAAGTTTCTGTTATTTAAAAGATGAACGAAGATGATTCGTTTGATGCAGCATGCGGATGTTCAAACCGTTGCAAACATTGAAAAATTAGTACAAAGCCATCCTTGGACTATCAAGCAGTTTGAAGAGTCTATCGATTCTTATCAGAGCACCGTGATTGAACAGCAGGGGCAGGTGGTAGGGTTCTGCATTTTGCAGCCAGTATTGGATGAAGCAAATCTGTTGTTAATGGCAATCCATCCGGGTCAGCAAGGCAAGGGGCTGGGTTATCAATTACTTGAAGAATCTGTTGCTCAACTGAAAAATAATCCGCTACAAATTTTTCTGGAAGTGCGTGAAAGCAATCGGGCTGCAATTGCGCTGTATGAAAAATCCGGTTTTCATCAAATTGATTTACGTAAAAATTATTATCCAAATGTGGATGGTACACGTGAACATGCCATTATTATGGTGAAATCTTGCAGTGATGATTTTGCCCAACTGTTTAAATAATTAAACCGGTTTATTTAATAATCGGATTATTCCAGCCAGAGGGCAGTGTCGTCATCAGCGAATTGCCCAATTGCTGGATTTCTTCCTGATTCAACAGACGATTTAAACGGCGCCATTGTCCATCAATCAATAACTCTAAAGGGACATATTGGGATTTATAATTCATTTTATTGGAATGTGGCACCCAATAACCTAAATAAACATAAGGCAAATTTAAGCTCTTGGCATATTCAATTTGTTTGAGGATGGCAAAGACACCAAGTGAGCGGTGACTTTCATCTGGGTTAAAGAAAGTATAAACCGCAGAAACCCCATCATCCAATGGATCGCAGCTAGAAACACTAATCAGTTGATCATCTTTCCAGAATTCCAAGAAAAAACTGTCTGTGCAGCTGTGTACTAAAAATTTTTCAAATTGATCGAGACTTGGGGGGAACATATCGCCATCGGCATGCCGTTCATAGATGTAACGTTCATATAAGGCATAATGTACGTCGGTCGCATCTGCAGTACGGGTAATTTTAACAGTCAGGTCCTGATTGCGTTTCCATGCTTTTTTTTGTGCACTACTCATTTGAAATTCATCAATAGGCACCCGACAAGATAAACATTGACGACACAAGTGACATTCCGGACGATAGACGAAATCACCACTACGGCGGAAGCCCACGCGAGACAATTCAGATAAAGTAACCACATCAATACGATGAGCCGGATCTAGAAAGACCATCCGTGCAGATTTATTTTCCAGATAACTACAGCTATGTGGTGGCGTAATATAATACTGTAAATCATTGAGCAGGGATTTTGGGTGATACGAATTCATAGCAATATCCCTCTGTTATTTTCATTCAATTAAACGCGCGTTTTGCGCTATAGTTTTACTTGAAAATACACCCTCCTGATATTTTTTCCAATCGATAGCAGGCTGTTTTATCACATCTTGTAACGAATTAAGATACGCTTGGCGAGAAAGTGTACAGGCACCTAAGCTTAAAAGATGATCATTCACCAATTGACAATCAATCCAAGGCAATTGATTTTCCTGACCAAGCAGCATTAAGCAATAAAAAGCCATTTTAGAAACATCGGTTTGGGTGCTAAACATAGATTCCCCAAAACAGCCATGTCCAATGGTCACACCATACAGTCCACCGACCACTTTACCTTCATCCCAAACTTCAATGCTATAGGCATAACCTGCATCAAATAATTGGCAGTATCCTTCAATAATATCCTCGGAAATCCATGTATCATCGGCATAGCTACGCGGTAGGGAACATGAGCGGATTACCCGTTCAAAAGCCTGATTAACCGTAATCTGATAATCAAACTTTTTCATGTTGCGCACTAGGGATTTACTGGGGTGATAATCGTGTGGCCGGATAATGCAGCGCGGTTCAGGACACCACCAGCAGATTGGCTCACCTTCAGAAAACCATGGAAACAGGCCGTGGGTATAGGCTTCAAACAGGGTGGAAGGGGAGAGGTCAGCACCGATGCAAATCAGTCCTTGTCCTTCAGGGTCGGCTTCCACGGGATTAGGGAAAATATATTCTGAAGGCGGCAAAATTTGCATAAATCATTCATTCAAAGCTAAGAGCACTGAAAATATCATACATAAAAAAACCGCCCTTAGAGGACGGTTTTTTTGCTTGGCAAAAATTAATTGCCTAATGCATCCAGATATTTTTCAGCATCCAGCGCAGCCATACAGCCTGAACCTGCTGATGTAATCGCCTGACGGTAAACGCTGTCCGCAATATCACCGGCCGCAAATACACCTGGCACAGATGCAGCAGTGGCATTACCCGCTGTACCGCTATGTACCTGAATATAACCGTCACGCAGATTCAATTGACCTTCAAACATGCCGCTATTTGGCTTGTGACCAATCGCAACAAATAAACCAGTCACTTCAACATCTTGTTTAGAGTCATCTTTAGTCGATTGAAGACGAACGGATGTAACACCTGATTTGCTGTCACCCAGCACTTCATCAACCTGATGATTCCAGATGATGCTGATTTTGCCTTCTTTCTCTTTTTCGAAAAGATGATCTTGCAAGATTTTTTCTGAACGTAATGAATCACGACGGTGTACCAGAGTCACGTGTGAAGCGATATTTGATAAGTAAAGCGCTTCTTCAACCGCAGTGTTACCACCTCCGACCACCATCACTTTCTGGTTCTTGTAGAAGAAACCATCACAGGTCGCACATGCGCTGACACCCTGACCCATAAATGCTGCTTCTGATTCAAGACCTAAATACTGAGCAGTTGCACCTGTCGCAATAATCAAGGCATCACAGGTGAACTCTTCCATATCGCCTTTCAGGACAAATGGACGCACACTTAAATCCACTTCATTGATGTGATCATACACAATCTCGGTACCGAAACGTTCAGCATGTGCTTGCATACGTTCCATCAATGCAGGGCCTGTTAAACCTTCAGGATCACCCGGCCAGTTGTCGACTTCAGTTGTAGTGGTCAACTGACCGCCCAATTGTAAGCCGGCAATCAGTGTTGGCTTTAAGTTGGCACGTGCAGCATAAACAGCAGCACTGTAACCCGCAGGGCCAGAACCTAGAATAATCAACCGTGAGTGACGAGCGCTCATTCGCAGCATCCTTTTTTTATTTAGAAATTTGTGGAATTATACGTGAAACTCTATAACAGTTGTGTGAGTTCGATGTCGATATTATTGATCATTCAAATCGATTTGAGCTATATACAAGAACCGCGCGGTGCTAGATACTCTATTCAGGGGATGAACTAGCAAAAGCCACTACATAATATTGCATCTTTTTTCTTGGAACAGGTGCATAATACCGAGTTTATTGTGAAACGCTTTGCTCTTGGTTTTTTACAAAAAACATGAATGAAAAATTGGTTACAGGACAGTATATGACTGCGGTGTCGAGTGTTTATGCACAGCGCTTAATAATGACATTATTTTTAGTCTCGTTTGGAATTTATTTATTCCTTGCAACAGTGACGTATACGCCTTTTGATCCGGGCTGGATGCACATATCCAGTGATACCCAGCAGGTGTCCAATGCCAGCGGTGTTGCCGGCGCATGGATCGCAGATTTGCTGTTCGGCTTTTTAGGCTGGGCCAGCTTACTGATCCCAATTTTTTTGTTTGTAGAAGCGATTCAGGTCTGGTGGCCTTATAGTTTCCTCAATCGGCCATTCCGCTATGCCGCACAGTTCTTCATTCTGCTGGCCACCGCTAGTTTATTGTATCTGTACTGGCAGGTTCCGGCAGATACCTTGGACAATTCATCCGGCGGGATTATCGGTTATGAATTGGGGGAAAGCCTGTCTCAAGTACTCACCATTTACGGGGCAACCTTGTTCTTGGTGCTGTTTTGGATTGTATTGTTTACCTTGGCCTTTGGCGTAAAGTGGAACAAAACATGGGTGACCCTGAAAGCCACTCCGGCGTATCTACAAGACCTATTCTATAAGAATGTGCCGGAAACTGAATCTGCATTCGATCGAACCACGCCAGAAGTAAAAAAACCATTGGCGAGTACTAAACAAAAAATTGCAGCTGAAAGGCTGAGTGCAGCACCAGAGCATAAAGAAGTTGAACTGTCACCCATTGTACGTGATCAGGCAGCGGAACGCCTGTTCGATGACATGGTCGAAAAAGAGCATTATGCCCAGCAACAACTGATTGACGATGAAGATGAGGCTGAATTCCAGCAAATCTTGGAAAAAGCCCATCGCCTAGAACAAAATACCCAGCGTGTGGTTGCAACCGGGGAAGTCTGGCGTGCATTAAATTCAGATGAAAATCAACAGCACAAACAAGATATTGATGCCTTGCTAAAAGCAGCAGAAGAGTCTGAACAGCACACTCCGCATGACCATTTCAAAGCATTTGTACATGAGCAACCTGCAGCAGAGACAGCATCTGCAACCAAGCAAAATCTGGATTGGGATGATGACGAAATCTTTGATGAATTGCTCGCAGCCGTTCCGGGCGGAAAGACCGCAACAGATGTCCATACACCGTTTAATCCAGCAGAAGATGTTGCACCACCAGCGATTGCTGAAGAAAAAGTGGTGATTGCATCTCCTGTGATTTCTGCTGCACCTGTGCCAAATCCTACGCCTAAAAACAGTGCTTTGGATGATGACTTTGATGAGCTGGATGATCTGCTGATTGATGATATTGAACAGCCAACCCCAGTACGTACCACCAGCAATTATGCTCAATCTTCAGCCTTTGTTCGTGCAGAAATTAATACCCAATTGCAGCCGAAGCCAAGCATTTCCGAAGATGAAAAAGCCTTAATTGCCTCAAACAAAGATGTGTTCCGTGAAGTTTGGCAGGAAACGGCAGGAAAACCTGTCGACGAGGTTGAACTGGATGAGGATGATTTTGATCTGGATGCGCCTTTAACCGATGCCATGGGCCGTCCGATGTCTCGTTCCATGCAGGTGGCGCAAAAACGTCGTGATTTGCCGCCATTGCCAGGTCTGGAGCTACTGGATGAAGTTGACCCTAACAAGAAAGTGAATTTCACTGCCGAGCAATTGGCACGATTATCCGAATTACTTGAAATTAAACTGCAAGAGTTTAATGTCAAGGCCAAAGTGATTGAAGCTCAACCGGGACCTGTGGTGACCCGTTTTGAACTGGATTTGGCACCGGGGGTCAAAGCCTCTAAAGTAACCAATATTTCACGTGACTTGGCACGTTCCATGTCAATGGCATCGGTGCGTGTGGTGGAAGTGATTCCGGGTAAACCGTATATCGGGATTGAAGTACCGAACAGCACGCGTGAAATGGTGCGTCTGATCGAGTTGGTCAAAACACCGAAATTTGAAGATGAAAATGGCATTTTGTCCATGGCCATGGGTAAAGACATTTCCGGTAACCCGGTGATTACTGAACTGGGTAAAGCACCACATATGCTGGTTGCCGGAACCACCGGTTCAGGTAAATCGGTTGCGGTCAACTCGATGATCCTCTCCATGTTGTTGAAATACACGCCTGATCAATTGCGTTTGATTCTGATTGATCCGAAACAGCTGGAATTGGCCAACTATAACGATATTCCGCATTTGCTGACACCAGTCGTGACGGACATGAAAGATGCGGTCAGTGCCTTGAACTGGTGTGTCAATGAAATGGAACGCCGCTACAAGCTGATGTCTTTCCTGAAAATCCGTAAACTCAGCGACTATAACCGTAAGGTCGAAGAAGCAATTGCCAATGGTGAAGATCTGATTGATCCAACCTGGAAGGCGAGCGACTCCGTTGTAGGTGAACGTGCACCGCGTCTAACCCCATTGCCATCCATTGTGATTGTGGCAGATGAATTTGCCGACATGATCATGCAGGTGGGTAAAAAGGCGGAAGAAATGATTACCCGTTTGGCACAAAAATCCCGTGCTGCTGGTATTCACTTGCTGCTTGCCACCCAGCGTCCTTCAGTAGATGTGATCACCGGTTTGATTAAAGCCAACATTCCGACCCGTGTCGCACTGCGCGTGAACTCGAAAATTGACTCGCGGACCATTCTGGATGCAGGTGGGGCAGAAGACCTGTTGGGTCATGGTGATATGTTGTTCCTTGGCCCGGGCAAGATTGAGCCTGAGCGTGTGCATGGTGCTTTTATTGCCGATGATGAGGTAAACCGCATTTGTGATGCATGGCGTGAACGCGGTGAACCTAATTATGTGGATGAAATTCTTACCCCTTATGATGAAGAGCCAACCTCGCGTGGCTTTGAAGATGGCGATGGGGGGGCAGACCGTGATGCGCTCTATGATCAATGCGTGTCCTTTGTACTGGAAACCCGCAAGGCGTCGACCTCATCCTTACAGCGTAAATTCAGTCTGGGTTATAACCGTGCTGCACGGATTATTGACCAGATGGAAGAAAACGGCATTGTTAGCGGGATGGGTGCGAACGGTAAACGCGATATTCTAGTTTAAACTTTTATCGCAAATTTTAGGCTTGCATCTGCAGGCCTTTTATTTGAGGAAAAATTTTTGTGCCAATTCAATAAATGCTTTGGTGCTTGGACTCATGGAAGCTTCATTGCGTACTGCCAGTCCAATATGACGCTGGGTATTCGGGATCAATGGCCGTTTTACCACATGAGGATGAAGCGCCAATATTTCCGGTGTCATGGCCATATCGGCCACAATCGAAATCCCTTCCTGCAAATTGACCATATTTAAAATCGTGAGTAGCTGCGATAACTGATACTTAATTTTCGGATAAATATCATGTTGTTTCAGCAAGGCTTCTACATGGGGCTGACTGCCGGCTTTGGTCAGGATAAAGGGATAGTCTTTTAAATCACTTAAATGAATTTGGCTTTGGGTAGCAATCGCATAACTATCAGGAATCAGCGCGATAAAAATATCGGTAATCAGTGGGAAGGTATGCAACTTCGGTTGCGGAAGCACTGAAAAGCCGACATCAACACGCTTTTCTAAAATCATTTGGGCTACTTCGTGATCGGTTCCTTCTTCTACATAAATTTCAATGTTGGGATAACGTTGCCGATAAGCCTGTAACAATTCGGGCAATAAATGAATAGACGAAGATGCACCAAAGGAACCAATTCGTAATATGCCATGCTGAATCCCGCGTGCAGCAGCAATTTCCTGTTGCATGACATTTTGGGTATTTAACAGTTCCTTGGCATGACTTAACAGTTGTTCGCCAATATGGGTGAGTTGGGTCTGGTTTTGTTCACGAATAAATAAACACACTTGCCAGTGTTGTTCCAGCGTTTTCAGGGCATGTGAAACGGCCGACTGTGAAATGCCTAATTGTTTGGCTGCCAAGGTAAAATTTTTAAATTCGGCAACAGCAACAAAGATTTCTAATTGTGTAAATGTCATAGGAATGGCTATGAGTAAATACTCATTTTGTTATGAGGCTTAATGAGGATTATATTGCATTTCATCAGAGAAAATCTTCTCACGATTGTTGATTGCACGAGTATAGAAATGAATATTGTCATGGCGTTATTTCCATTGATCATTCTGATTGCAATGGGATATTTACTGAAACAGACGTGCTTTGTGACAGATGAGTTTTGGGGAAATTCGGAAAAACTCAATTATTTTATTTTGTTTCCCGTTTTATTGTTTTTAAATCTGGAAAGTGTCGAGCTGGATTTGGCGACAGTATCTAGCGTACTTACGGTATTGGTTCTGGCTATTTTTATTGCTGCATTGATCCTGTTTATTCTGAAAAAAATCTATGTCATTCCGGTACAACGTTTTGGCGTCTATATGCAGAGCCAGGTGCGTTTTAATACTTATATCGGTCTGTCACTGATGGCCTCTTTATTTGGGCCGAAAGGGATGCAGATGTTTGCCATGCTAATCGCTATTGCGATTCCTTTGGTGAATATCTTGTCGGTACTGGCGCTATCAAGTCTGAGCTGGAGCACACTTGGAAGAACCATCATTTCAATTACTAAAAATCCATTAATTTTAGGATGTATTGTTGGGGTAGCTTTTAATCTGCTTGATTTGAAATTAATACATAGCGTGGAGCAGTTATTTAAATTATTGGCTGCCATGAGTTTGCCATTGGGATTATTTTCGGTAGGGGCTGCGTTACAGTTTGATCAGTTTAAGACTCATAGCAGTCGCTTATTGATGAATGTATTTGGGCGTTTAGTACTGATGCCATTATTGGCTTACGGACTCTGTCAGATCTTTGGTTTAAGTCGATTGGACAGCATGATAGTGGTGACATTTTTCATGTTGCCGACGGCATCAGCCTCTTATATTTTAACGCGGGTGTATCAAGGTGATCATGCTCTGATGGCTGCAGTGATTAGCTTGCAAACTTTATGCTTTGCTGTGAGCTTTCCTGTATTGATGAGTCTACTTTTCTAGTTGCTAGTAATAAAAAAGCCTGCATGAATGCAGGCTTTTTTATTAAGAAGAGTATTAAGCAAATTTTGCCAATACTTCCAGGAAACCTTCACTTTGACGCGGGTATTGTGCAATCACGTCGTGAATACGTTGACCTTCAGGATTGGTTGCATTGACATCTCGGCCATCGGCAACGAATTGAGTCAACAAGCGCTCATAATCATTTGGGCGCATGTGCTTGAATGCATGATAAAGCACGTGAAAATCAGCATTAACGCCTGCAGGAGGGAGCTGAGTTAAATAGGCAAATACACGCTCATCTGACCATTCTTCATTGAACGTTGCTGGCTGAGATAATGCCATCGCAATCTCCTTGGTATACTGATTAAAATAAAAGAAGCAAAATATGAGACTAGACCAGCAAAGCAGTGCTTTGCCTAGTCGTAAGACTTGAAGCTATGCTTCAAGTGAGCTGAATGGGATAAAATACCAGTTCAGCAAGGCTCATATTTTGCCTTGATTCAATTTGCTTGACTAATCAAAATTCAGATTAACGCTCTTCAGGCAAATTGATATTCATTTCCAGCATTTCAATATTGGCTTCAGAACGAACCGACATTTGAATGTGCTGTTCATCTACACCACGAACATAACGGTTGACCACCTGCATGATTTCTTTCTTCATTTGGTCAATCTTTTCCTGACTTAAACGTTTGCCCAAGCCTTGTTCAGAAGCAACAATAACTTTTAAGCGGTCTTTTGCAGTTTGTGCGCTTGAAGGCTTGTCATCGTTGCTGAATAATTTACTCCAGAATCCTGCCATTTCTTACGCTCCAAATAATCGTGCTAACCAACCTTTAGGTTTAACTTCAATATGACGATAAGGACGTTCTTCACCCAGGAAGCGAGCCACTAAATCATCATAGGCCTGACCTGCATCGGCTTCAGTATAGAGAATAACTGGCTTACCTTCGTTCGATGCTTGAAGCACGCTCTTACATTCAGGAATCACGCCTAAGGTTGGAACACGTAAAATATCTTTAGAAATATCGTCAATCGTTAACATTTCCTGTTTATCCGCACGTTCCGGATTGAAGCGTGTGATACATAAATGTTTACGGATACGACCTTCATTTTGTTCTACTTTTTTGGTTTTGCTGTCCAGCATACCAATAATACGATCCGAGTCACGCACTGAAGAAATTTCAGGGTTGGTGACAATGATCGCTTCATCCGCATGATACATTGCCAAAATTGCGCCACGCTCAATACCGGCAGGTGAATCGCAAATAATGTAGTCAAACTCTTGAGAAAGTTCATCCATTACACGTGCAACACCTTCATCGGTCAAGGCATCTTTATCACGTGTTTGTGATGCAGGCAAAATGTATAAATTTTCAATATCTTTATCACGAATCAGAGCCTGTTGCAGGCGAGCTTCGTTATTCAATACATTGACAAAATCATAAACAACGCGACGTTCACAACCCATGATTAAATCCAGGTTACGCAAGCCTACGTCAAAATCGATCACAACAGTTTTGTGACCACGAAGGGCTAAACCTGTTGCAAAAGATGCACTTGTAGTAGTCTTACCTACGCCACCTTTGCCTGATGTTACGACAACAATTTTCGCCACCGAATCCACTCCTGTTATGGTTCAAATCCCCTTTTTTAAATGGGGCTTTTGGTGTTTATTTATACATTAAAATTCGAGAACTTCAAATACAAGTTCTTGTTGATCATTCAAGTAAATGTGTACCGATTTTTTCAGGACATGCGGCGGAATGTCATCTGCCACACAATATGTACCTGCAATCGATACCAATTCCGCTTCAAGGGAATGGCAGAAAATACGCGCTGCACTGTTCCCGCCCGCGCCGGCGATGACTCTACCACGGACGCTACCATAAATATGTATATTTCCTGAAGCAATCACTTCAGAACCACTGTTAATCCCTGCATTGAGGATAATATCGCCATGATCTTGAACTAAGCATTGACCGGTGCGCAGAATTTCATCGTGATAAGAAGTCACATGACTGACAACGCGAGCAGGTTTAGCTTCGGCTTCATCTGGAACTTGGGTGTCTTGCCCCGGTTCAGCTTTTACCTCAACCACTTGCTCTTTGGTCGGCTTGATGCGTTGTAGCGGTCTGTTGTCTGAAGGCAGAATAGGGAATTGAATGGCACGGGCTTCATCGGAAAGAATGCCATCAATGACGCCCATCGGTTGTAAATCAAGACTGATCAGGAGCTGAATCAGCGCAATCAGTTCCTGTTCGACCGTACTGTCAATAATGACCAGCGTGCCATGTGAGGCAGTCTCTTGGAGCATTTGAGTCAATTGCTGGCGGATTGCATCATGATCATTGGTGTCAAAAGTTAATCGGGTAAAATTAACCATTCTGCCTGTAATCCGTATATCAGCCATAATTATTCCTTAAGACTTCTGACTCATTAATTTTATGTCGAAGTGATGTTGTAAATAGAGCAAATCCTAGAACAAATCGCAGCTTTTCTCTAGCCACGTTTTCAATATTTTTAAACTGATGTTCATTCTTTAACTTGATCGTGCTGTTCCAGAATTTGTTGCCATTGTTTTACTTTTACTTGCTGGCGAATGGCCTCTAAGCTTTCAAAAACCGCCGATTCCACCAGTTTTTCTACATGTTGATTATTTTCAAATTGTATTTGACTGATTTTATTTGAAATTTCTAAATAAGCCAGATTTTCTTTATTTTTATTTTCCTGAGCGAAGGGCTCGATCAGTCCTTGGGTAATGTTTTCACCCAAACGTTGCCCGATACTTTGGATCTGTTGTTCGATACGTCCACCGACAATTGGAATCAAGCGTAATAATTGTGTGAGTTCGGGCGTATCTTCAATGGCCTGATTGACAATGCTGCCGACATTTTTGGCAATAGTGTTACGTTGTGCCTGTAATTCTTTGCCTAAGGATTCTTGTAAAATATCCGCCAGCGCCGTGGCAAACATGTCACGGTGATGCGCAACCAGATCTTCAATCAGCTGTTTATGCGTGGTACTGGTCGACAGTTCACGCTTTATGCCATCCAAAACGGTAATCACGATACGGCTGGTGAGTTCTTCCAGCAGCATGTGGTAATAAAACTTGCCGCGCTGATACCAGCTATCCGGTATGACTTTATAGCCATGTTGATGCAGGTTATAGGCAATTGAACCAGCACGTAATAAACGTAAAAACCGCAGCTGAGGAATAATCGATAGAATTTCATACCAGTGAATAAAGGGAAAGAAAAACCAGCGCTTATGATGCTGTCCAATAATGGCGATGCCCCAGCGCAGCAGCAGTTCAATCACCAGAAAACTGGTAAACCAGCTTTCGGTAATGATCACCCAAGGACGTAATTCAGTCCGGTAAAACTTTAACAATTCAGGAAGATGAATGAAGTCAAACAGCCAGCCACCAAAATCACTCATCAGTAGGGCATTGGCACTCAGGCAGATCAGGTTGATGATGATCATCACCATCATAAAAATGTCGTAGCCCAGTGCAACTTTCCATCCCCACGAGCCTTTCTTTACAAAATCAAAGGTCGGTGAGGGTATCTGCTCATCTTGATTCATGATCTTCCTTGAATTTTTATGCTGTAGCAGCCAAGTCCTGCTTCATGCGCTCAATTAGTTGGTCTTTTTCAGTCCACAATTCATGAACCCATTGCTGAAAACGTTCACGATATTCGGCATCATCTTCATAGTTTCCACCCAAGACCCAATCTGGAATCTGGATTTTTCGTAAATTCACAGCAATGCGATTGACATCTCCTAACCAGAAATCACCATAACCTGGTGCACCTTCAGGATAGATAATGGTCATGTCAACCAAGGCATCAATTTTGTCTCCCAGAATATTTAGAGCCAAGGCTAAACCACCGGCTTTCGGCTTCAGCAAATGTTTATAAGGGGAGTGTTGCTGTGCATGTTTTTCCGGCGTAAAACGGGTACCTTCCAAATAATTCAATAACGTAAAAGGCTGGCTGAGTAACTGCTCGCAGGCTTTACGTGATTCTTCCATATCCCGGGTTTTAAGTTCAGGATTTTTAGCTATTTGTTCCTTGGTATGCCGTTTCATCATCGGGAAGCCTAAAATCTTGAAGGCCTGTCCCACAAAAGGAATAAAGATCAGTTCCCACTTGGTAAAGAATCGGGTTAATGGCATCCGGGTTAAACCAAAATACTGGTTGACCGTGGTATCGACCCAGCTTTGATGATTACAGGTCATCAGGTAACGACCTTGCATGCTCAGAGCTAAATTATCATCAATGCTAATCTCCCATTTTAAGTGAGGGAGCACATGATCAATTAACCAATTATTTACGCCGAGCCAGCTGTTGGTAATTTGAATGTTGGTTTCATCGACTTTACGTGATTTTTTTATCAGCTTGGTCAATCCCAATGCAAGCACGGGAGGACCATGAAAAAAAGTACTTCCCGTAATCACTGATCCTACAGTCAGCCCACGAGATATTTTTTTTAATATCGGTTGCTTGGAGTTTTGAAGTGACATATAAAAAACGGCCCTAAAAGAAAATCGTCGAATGTTTTTTTTCAATATTCAATATAATTGCAGAATTCAAAATAAAAAAGCCTATTCATGCAAGTATGAAGAAATTGTGATTAAGCTACTCCTTACATCTGTATAAAGTATTACAAATTGTAACTATTGCATGTATTATTTACAAAAAATCAATGGTATGCCCATTTTTTTTAATTCATCATTCAACCATACGATAAAACACAAGAAGGAGGCATGCGATGCGTGCACTAGTTATTTCAGCTGTAGTTGGGGCATTGGCACTTTCTGGTTGTCAAAATATGGAATATGACAAAACCGCAATTGGTACTGGTTTAGGTGCTTTATTGGGTGCGGGTATTGCATACTCTAACGCCGACAAAGATAAAATGGGTCAAGCAGCAGCAATTGGTGCAGTTGTTGGTGGTGGTGCAGGTTTACTTCTTGATAAGAAAGAAAAACGTCTTCGTCAGGAATTGGCTGGTACTGGCGTAGATGTAGGTCGTAACCAAGATGGTTCAATCAATCTTGTGATGCCGAGCGTAACATTTGCGACTAACTCTTCTACAATTCAACCACGTTTCCAAACTGCATTGAATGATGTTGCTAAAGTTCTTCGTGAAGATGGTACTGCAAGCAAATTAGCTTTGGTTATTCATGGTCACACAGACAACACTGGTACTGATGCAATCAACAATCCATTGTCTCAAAACCGTGCTAGTTCGGTATTGAACTACTTGGCTTCTCAAGGTATTTCAAGTTCACGTATGACTGCAAAAGGTTATGGTTCAACTTCTCCAATCGCTGACAACTCAACAGCGGCTGGCCGTGAACAAAACCGTCGTGTAGAAATTTCTGTGTACGAAACTAAATAAGACTTTTAGTTCAGTCACGTAAAAAGCCACCTTCGGGTGGTTTTTTTTTGAATGTCAAATCTGTATTTTAGGTTATGCAAGTTGTATACAGATGACTATAATCATCAGCGAATTAAAAAGAGGAAAAACTATGTCGCTGGCAAGTCAACTCAATGACAAGCAACTTGAAGCCATGAAATACACTCAAGGACCCTTGTTAGTACTTGCAGGGGCAGGTTCAGGTAAAACTTCCGTTATTACAAGAAAAGTCGCGCACTTAGTAAAGAATTGCGGTATTCCTGCGCATCGCATTACCGCGATGACTTTTACCAATAAAGCCGCACGTGAAATGAAAGAGCGTGTGACCAAGCTATTGAGCCGTGAAGAAGCGAAAGGTCTTTCAGTTTCGACCTTCCATACCTTCGGTTTGAATTTGCTGCGTCTGGAACTCAAACATACGCCATTAAAGAATAATTTTTCTATTTTAGATGCCGATGACTGCAAACGTATTCTGATGGACTTGATGCACCGTGATAATTTGTCCGGTGCGGAAAGTAAAGAGCTGATTGCCAAAGCCATGAAAATGATTTCAGATTGGAAAAACGATCTGATTCCGCCAGAACAGGCGCATGCCACCTGTGAAACAGCCGAAGATGTGCAGTTTGCGCATTTATATCAACTCTATGAACGTAATTTACGTGCCTATAATGCGGTAGATTTTGATGATCTGATCGTGATGCCGACCCGTTTGTTACAGGAAAATGCCGAAGTCCGTGACAAGTGGCAAAATCGTGTGCGTTATTTGCTGGTCGACGAATATCAGGATACCAATACAGCGCAGTATATTCTGGTCAAACTGCTGGTTGGGGTGATGGGACAATTCACCGCGGTAGGTGATGATGACCAGTCGATTTATGCATGGCGTGGTGCAAAACCCGAAAACATGGCGCTATTGAAAGAAGATTTTCCAAATTTAAAAGTCATTAAACTCGAGCAAAATTACCGTTCGACCAGTCGTATTCTGAAAGCGGCCAATACGGTGATTGGTAACAATCCGCATATTTTTGACAAAAAACTCTGGTCAGATAAAGGTCATGGTGAGGTGATTCGGGTTATTACCTGCCGTAATGATGATGATGAATCGGAACGCGTGGTCAAGGATTTGATCACACATAAGTTAATGAATGGTAAAAACTGGAAAGATTACGCGATTTTGTATCGGGGTAATTTTCAGGCCCGTGCATTAGAAACCCAACTGCGTCAAATGCAGATTCCTTACAAGCTTTCTGGTGGACAGTCATTCTTTGCACGTGCAGAGATCAAGGATTTGATGAGCTATTTACGCTTAATTATTAATCCTGAAGATGACAGTGCTTTCCTGCGCATTATCAATACACCTAAACGTGCCATTGGTCCGGTCACCTTGGAAAAATTGGGACTGTTTGCACAGGAAAATCATTTATCTTTACTGTCTGCAGCTGGTGATCAGCGCCTGACTATGGCTATTCCTAAAAAAGCCACCACGCAATTGGCTGAGTTCGCAGACTTTATTGCTAATTTCACCCGTAATTTGCTGGATGATGATGAGCCCGTACCGATTATTCGTCAGATGATGCATGAAGCTGGCTATATTGATTACGTCAAGGAAAATGCAGCGACACCGGCGCAGGAAAAAACCAAGCTGGACAATATTGAAGTGCTGTATAGCAGTATTCAAAGCCTGATTAACCGCGCTGAAGATGTCGACGAGAAGAATATTGAAAGTGTGATTCGCAAAATGGTGTTGCTGGACATGCTGGAGCAACAACAGGAAGAAGAAGACACCGACAAAGTTAATTTGCTGACTTTGCATGCATCCAAAGGTCTGGAATTTCCCTATGTGTATCTGATTGGGCTGGAAGAAGAATTACTTCCACATAAAAACTCGATTGTGGCCGACACCGTAGAAGAAGAACGCCGCCTGATGTATGTAGGCATTACCCGCGCGCGTCAAGGTTTAACCATTACCTTGGCCGAGCAGCGTAAGGCGGGCGGTCAGATGAAACAGATGACCCCAAGCCGTTTCCTGGATGAATTACCACAGGATGAACTGGAATGGCTGGGTCGTAAGAAAAAATTGGCTGGTGATATTGATCCAAAATTGCAGGCCCAGCATTATCTTGAAAATTTACGTGCGCTAATCAAGCGTTAATCCACTCTTTAAACCATGCAATTAGGAAAGAACAGATGAAAGTTCAAGTCAAAGTACTCGATAAACGTTTAGGCAATGAATGGCCTATGCCCACCTATGCGACTTCTGGTTCAGCGGGTTTAGATTTACGTGCTTGTGTAGACGAAGCGACTGTTATTGAACCGGGACAAACCGTATTGGTGAAAACCGGGTTGTCTATTTATATTGAAGATCCCCAGTTTGCTGGCTTGATTTTGCCGCGTTCAGGTCTGGGCCATAAACACGGGATTGTTTTAGGCAACCTTGTGGGCTTAATTGATTCAGATTATCAGGGTGAATTGATGGTTTCCGTTTGGAACCGTAGCCATATTGCATTTACTTTAGAACCAGGTGAACGTTTAGCGCAATATGTGCTGGTACCGGTGGTACATGCAGAATTCGAACAAGTGGAAGAGTTTGTTGCAACTGAACGTGGAGCAGGGGGCTTCGGTCACACCGGTAAAGGCTAAAATCTAATTTGGTGACTCAATGACAAAACTTGATAAATGAAGAATGATCTTTATTTTTCAGGTTTTGTTAATTCAATGAGATAGGACGGTATTGATAGTACTCTTCAGTTTTATAAAAATTTTAAAATGTTAGCTGTTTATCTTATTGAAATTTAGATATTTTATAATGAAATTAAATTGTTAATATAATATTTCTTTGTTTTTGTAAATAATTGTTCTTTAAATTAAATATATTTTAAGTTTGTTGTTTTAAATTACATAAATGATTGGTTTTTCAATTAAATAATGTTTTCTACAAAGAAAATTGTAAGAAACTTTTACCGTTGATTAAAAATATGAAATGCTTTTAAATATTCATCTTCTCATTTCATTAGATGACGCACTGGTTGTGAATTTTGACCTGATCCAGCAGACTATAAAAGTTAACTTTTATGGCTTAATGTAAATAGAAAAATTCAGTATGAATTTGAAGAATAAACAATTCCCCTTACAGATTTTTCGTGCCTATGATATTCGTGGCAAAATATCACTTTTGACACCTGAAATTGTACAAGCGACTGCCTATGGATTGGTTGACCAATATCAGAAGGCGGGACAGACACGGCTTGTTATTGGCTATGATGCACGTTTAAGTAGCCCTGAATATGCAGAGATTATTCGGCTGGTTTGTGAAGAAAAAGGCTTGAGCGCAACAATACTGGGGTGTTGTTCGACTCCACTATTATATTTTATTGCCCGTCAATTTGATGGTAATGGGATTATGCTGACAGCAAGTCATAATCCTAAAACGGATAATGGAATTAAATGGATTATTCAAGGCGAACCGCCGTGTCCAGACAAGATTCAACAGGTCGGCAAGAGTGCGATTATTGCTTTTGATTCACTTGAAAGTCTTGTGATTCAACCAGTTCAACACGAAATTGTGGTGAAATATTGCCTTGAATATCAACACGCACTGTTAAACGATATCCAGTTAAAACGTTCATTTAAAGTGGTTTTAGATGGCTTAAATGGTTCAGCTGGGCGCTGTGCAGCGCTAATATTAAAAAAATTGGGCTGTGATCTGACCACCATCCGCTGTGAAGCCAATGGTCATTTTCCGGATCATGCGCCAGATCCTTCACAGGAAAAGCACTTAGTTAAATTAAGAAATACGGTTCTCGAGCAACAGGCCGATATCGGCATTGCCCTGGACGGTGATGGTGATCGATTGGTGCTGATTGATGAAAAGGGTACGATTATTTCAGCGGATCGAATGCTGTCATTATTTGCAGAGATGTGCCTAAATACCCATCCTGGTCATGAAGTTGTTTACGATGTGAAATGTTCAACGATGGTGGCTAATACTGTGCGCCATTTGGGTGGACAGGCAAAGATGATTCGTACAGGCAGTTCTTTTTTACGTACTTATATGTCGCAGTCCCAAGGTAAAGCTGTTTTTGGCGGTGAATATGCCGGGCATTATGTCTTTAATGATGGCCGTGGTTTTGGTTATGATGATGGCCTGTATGCAGCTTTAAGGGTACTGGAATATTTAAGCCAGCAACCCGATCTTACATTATCTCAAGCCTTGCAGGCCTACCCTGAACGATATTGTACCGAAGATACCTATATCAGCACGCATAGTATCGAACCAGCCGCGGTTTTACGTGATGTTGAAATTAAAAGTCAGGCTTTAGATGCACAATTAAGTAAAATTGATGGCATACGACTTGATTTTGAAGATGGTTTTGGCATTATTCGAGCATCAAATACCGGTGAGTATTTTACCGTGCGTTTTGATGCAGATAATCCTCTAAGATTAAACCATATCCGACACACATTTGTTTCCATGTTAAGTGACCGATATCCTCAAATCGCACAAGACATTTTAGATGCTCAATAAGGAGAGGCGAATGCCACATCAGCATACTGGCATCGACAAAGCACAAATTTTGACTGAAGCTTTGCCGTACATTCAACGTTTTGCAGGTAAAACACTCGTTGTTAAGTATGGTGGCAACGCAATGACCGATCCTGAGCTGGAAAGTTCCTTTGCACGTGACATTGTCTTGTTAAAAACAGTGGGTCTAAATCCCATTGTGGTTCATGGTGGTGGTCCACAAGTCGATTCATTTTTGAAACAGCTGGGCCGTGAATCTGACCGTATTGATGGTATGCGTGTGACCGATCCTGCCACCATGGAAGTAGTGGAAATGGTGCTGGGTGGTAGTGTCAACAAGTCGATTGTCAATCTGATCAATCAGCATGGTGGGCGTGCTATCGGTCTGACCGGTAAAGATGGCAATTTGCTTCGTGCACAAAAACTATTGATGGAAAAAACGGCTGAAGATGGCAGCGTACAACAGATTGATCTAGGTCTGGTGGGTGAAGTCGTTGGCGTGAAAACCGACGTACTGGAAATGTTTACTCAAGGTGATTTTATTCCAGTCATCGCACCCTTAGGTGTGGATGAAGAAGGCAATACCTATAATATCAATGCCGATCTGGTTGCAGGTAAAGTGGCGGAAGCTTTAGGTGCAGAAAAACTCATTCTTCTGACCAATATTACTGGCGTGCTGGATGAAGATAAAAATCTGCTGACCGGTTTAACAACTCAGGAAGTGGATCGTTTGATTGAGACTGGCGTGATTTATGGTGGCATGATTCCCAAAGTCGGTTGTGCTCTGGACGCAGTCAAAGGCGGCGTGATTAGTGCGCATATTGTTGATGGTCGTGTGCCACATGCTACTTTATTGGAAATTTTTACTGATCACGGTGTTGGTACTTTAATTACTAACCGCAGTCATCCAAAAAAAGCATAAAAACCTGTCATTGAAATTCTGACTTAAAAATAAATCAGAGTTTTTATATGCACAAAAAAAAGCCTCATTTGAATGGGGCTTTTTTATTGCTGGAAATCCATTTTACGTCATGAAAATGTCATCGGTCATGTCTAGTGTATAAAAAAACACCAGGATTGCATGTGATGTTGGATCAGTTAAATCAGGATAGCCAAAATTTTACCTTTCCATTTCAAAAAACATCTGCCAGAAATTCAACGTATAAGTTTGAGTGGATAGATAATTTAAAAACCCTACAGGAAGCCCAGCATTTTCGTGCAGTGCAGTTTTCACAGCAGTATGGCATTAATTTTTCATCGGGCCTGGATCAGGATTTATATGACTTTGGTTGTGAACATGCAGTATTGAGAGATTCATGGAGCAATGAAATTATTGCTTATACACGCTTAAAACTGTTTCAAGGCCACGAATTGAAACAGAGCTATAGCCAGCAGGAATTTAAAATTGCTGAAGAATTGGGTCACTTAGATAATATTGTCGAAATCGGACGTACTTGTGTGCACCCACATTATCGTTCAGGAAAAGCACTTTCAGTACTGTGGACGAATCTGCTACCCAAAATTATTGGGGAAATGCGTGCCCAGTATTTAATTGGCTGTGTCAGCATTCGCATGCAGGGCAATGAGGCTCGAGCCTATTATACGCATCAATACATCAAGTCTTTAGCTAAACAATCTATGGGTCATATTCAGTCGCAGCAGGCCTTTGAACCGCCATATCCGCAGTATAGCTTTCAGCAGGATGAACGCATTCCGAAACTTTTTGATGTTTATCTGAGCATGCAGGCGCAGCTATCTACTCAGGCTTTTTATGATGAAGCTTTTAATTGTTTGGATTATTTTGTTTTTCTTGAAGTAAGTCAGCTGAAGAAAAACTTTATTCTGCAGAAAAAATCAGAACTAAGTCTTGAAAAGGCATAAGAAACCTTAATTTTACTGTTTGAAATGGCCTAAGAGTCATGCAAAATAGCATGGTGGTTGATTAAACAGATGATGAAGACTTATGTGCCAGTTACTCGGAATGAATTGTGCTACGCCAACGGATGTGACTTTCTCATTTCGTGGTTTTTCTCAACGTGCTGGCATTACATCCGATCATTGTGATGGGTTCGGTATTGCTTTTTTTGAAGATAAAGCCTGCCGACTTTTTGTGGATAACCAATCGGCCGTTGAATCTCCAATTGCCGAGTTAATCCGTAACTATCCAATTAAATCTCGCAATGTGATTGCCCATATCCGTAAAGCTACGCAGGGTAAAATCAATCTGGAAAATTCACATCCTTTTAGTCGCGAACTCTGGGGACGGCAGTGGATTTTTGCCCATAATGGTGATTTACACGATTTTACCCCGACATTGTCTGGACGCTTTACGCCAGTTGGTAATACCGACAGTGAGCGTGCGTTCTGTTTTTTGCTAGATCAGTTTGTGCATAAGTTTGGTTATCATGAGCCTAAACTGGATCAGATTTTTGACTTATTGGCAGAAATATCGCCACAAATCGCTGAACACGGAACTTTCAATTTCTGCCTGTCGAACGGTCAGGCATTATTTACCTATGCCATTACCAAATTGCATTGGCTGGTACGCGAATATCCTTTTAAACCGGCACAATTGATTGATCTGGATGTCGAAGTTGATTTTAGTCAGGTGACGACGCCTGAAGATCGTGTTGCGGTCATCACCACAGAGCCTTTAACGCAAAATGAAGTGTGGACCGCTTTTAAACCGGGTGAAATGATTTTGTTTCAGCAGGGACGTCCAGTTCGACATCAACTGACGCATGTTGAACGTTTAGAACGTGAGCGATTAGATCCGACTTTAAAAAGAATGACCAAAGCAGATCAATATTGATTCCACGATATTTTAGGTAAAAATTGAAAGCCAGATATTAGTTAAATATCTGGCTTTATTATTTATGGTGAGTTGAATGATTTTTTATTTTATGGTCAGAGCTTAATTTTAAATTTTTTATATAATCACGATAATGTTTATTGGATTTTATTAAAAATAAATTTGAAAAACATAGTTTATAAAATCATAATAAACTTATAAGACGGCCATTATTTGAATGTTTTTTGGTTAAAAAATACTTTATCTTTTTGGTTGGAGTTTTTATATAATTAAATATATATCAAATAGTTATGCTATTAATGCAGAAAATCATTTAAAGCCGAGTATTTTGGTTTATTTTTATTTGTTTAAAATCAATATATTATGATTTTATGTGATTAATCATTGATATTTGATAGGTGGTCGTAATGAAAATGAAATGGATTCCAGAATATAATACTGGCATCGATGTGATTGACGATCAGCATAAAAGGATTCTTGATTATATCAATGAAATTGACAATGTAGCTGAAAATACCGACCGTGCGCGTATTAAACAGATTCTTGAAAATATTATTGATTATACTCAATCGCATTTTACCTTCGAAGAGTCTTTGCAAGAAGAAGCTGGTTATAAATATCGCGTACCACATAAACGTGTGCATGATTTATTTATTAAAAAGATTGAGTCATATCGTGACCGCTTTGAAATGGGGCATGCCATTGAAGCTGAATTGCATGAAGTTCTTTCAAAATGGCTGATCAATCATATTCAGCACGATGATGCAGATTATGTGGGTGCTGTAAAAGAAAACATGATGGGCATTATTAAAGAAAAGGAAAAGAAAAAAGGCAAAAACTGGTTTGCTCGTTTTTTCTCATAAAAGATAAACGGGATAACAAGAATTAAAAAAGATAATAATCTTGCGCGGCAAACCATCAGGCATGTTGGTTTGCTTTTTCTTTTTGATTTTCCACTATGACAAAGGCAAAATAGCAACAGACTTTTTTTAGGAACGCATCATGCAGGACAATGCTATGACACGATGGCTATCACCGCTGATGGCATTTTGCTTATCATTTATCATCATTGCCACATTAGCACCGATTGTAGGGATACAGGTTGACCGCCAAATAGATTTTTGGCTGTTATGGTTGGGTACCATGCTGATTCTAGCTTTACCGATCTGCTATTTAGAAATTGCCCTGGCAAAACGTTCTAAAACCACAGCCTTAAATGCCTTGTCTAGCTTGACCCGTGATGCGGATGCATCGCAACAATGGCGTATTGTGGGTTGGTTGGCAGTTGTTTTTATTCCTTTTTTGGCTGGTGGTATGCTGTCCAATGCCAGCCAGTTATTAGGTCATTTTGCTTTCAATGGCATTGCCTCCAACCTGCTTTTTGTCGGATTAGCTGTTGCAGCTGTTTTACTGTCATTTGCTCCGCGCAACATGATTCTGATTTTAAGCGTGATTGGCGTATTGGCATCTTTGATTTTGGCCAATGTCATGGGGACGGCTTTACCGGCCTGGCATGTGACTCCGGTCGCATTCAGTGAGTGGGGTAGTGCAACTGTACTGGCACTGGTTGCGAGTGGTCTAGGCATGGGCTTGTACTGGCAAAGTAGTCTGGCAAGCGTTAAACAGCAAGACATTGCAACGCAAACCGTATTGCCAATCTGGATTGCGCAGTTATTTGCCGTGATTGCTTTCGCTTTCTTTGCAGCTAATGCACAAATTCCGAGTCTTGCTTTTGTCATCGCTGTCGTTAGCGCGGCTGCCTTGTTATTACAAATGGCACGTGAACAGTTACTGCATCGTCAGCTAAATATTGTGCTGCAATGGTTGATCATTTTGGTTGCTGTCCTGGTTTGGGCGATTCCTGCTATCAGTTCAATATTTAATATCGTACTGATGCTTTGGGGCTTAATTATCTGTCTGATTTATGCCATTTTTGTTGGATGGATCATGAAGATTAGTCATCTGCGTAAATCGATGAATTTCAGCAATGAATTGTTTTATAACGTATGGCGTATTGCTGTGCGTGTGGTGTTACCGCTGTCGATTATCTTGGCGATGATCTCGATCATTGGACAATTGTTCTAATGAATGAAATCCAGCAAGTTTGGGTGGCTTATGCCGCCCAAGATCAACAGTTTCATATTGCTGTGCCATTTCAGCCGGGTTTGACTGCTTTAGCGGCAATTGAACAAAGTGGCATTGCGACTCAGGTTCAATTACCCGAGCCCCTGGCTTTGGGGATTTTTGGTGTGCGTCTGAAAAATTTGCATCAACTGTTACAGGTGGGGGATCGTGTCGAAATTTATCGTCCCTTAACCATTAATCCGAAAGACATTCGCCGAAAACGTGCAGCAGAAAATCCGGTTGGACGTTATTGTCGTGGAAATCGCTTTAAACAATTGAAGTAATAAGAAAAACCCCTCAGAGAGGGGTTTATTTTTATTTTAAAGCGTCTATAGTGGGGGCGCAGTTAAAATCGCTTCTTTAGATCCTGGTAAACCGGGTTGAGATTCTGGAATAGTTTCTAGACCTTCAATCTTGATGACCGTACCGGTTTGATCGAAGTAAATTTTTAAATGTTGACCATGGGCTGCTGGAATTTTTGCTTTTTTAGCATAAGTACCTGGTATATAGTTGTAGATGTAGTCCCAACGTAAAGGATTCATTGGATCACTTACTGTAGGACTACCCAGCAAAAAGCGAACTTGTTGGTGGCTCATACCGACTTGAATTTTTGACGCTTGTGCTTGAGTTAATGGTGTCCCTTGGGGAATATCCACTTTATAAACGCCCAAGGTCGAACAGCCTGCGAGCAGTGAAGTGACGAATAACGTCAACATGATTTTTTGCATTTTGCTACACTATCCCAAATTAATTATGATGCATTTGATCCACGGATAGATCATACTGCATCTTAACTTTGTTGCATATTCCAACTTTAAATTTGTTGAGAGACCCTTTTACATGCCTATTTCAAATCAAGATTTACGCAAAGCTGGACTTAAAGTTACGCTTCCACGAATAAAAATATTGGAATTACTAGAAAATTCAAGACAACATCATTTAAGCGCAGAAGACATTTATAAGACTTTACTTGAACAAGGTGAAGATGTCGGTTTAGCAACTGTGTACCGCGTGTTAACACAGTTCGAAGCTGCGGGTATTATCCAACGTCATCATTTTGAAAATAATCATTCAGTTTTCGAAATCATGCAAGAAGATCATCATGATCATATTGTCTGCCAAAACTGTAATAAAGTGGTCGAATTCACCAACGATGTGATCGAGCATGAACAGCATGAAGTGGCTGAGAAGTTTGGCTTTACCTTAACTGGTCACTCTTTGAATTTGTACGGTTATTGCGATGCACCTGAATGCCAGGAAGCATTGCGTAAAAAATAACACTGACTTGGAATCAGGTTAAAAAAACAGGCTTCATTTGAAGCCTGTTTTTTTGTATTTTAGTCTGTGTTTTAAGCCTGACCATCGAAGGTAATATTCGAACCAGCGCGCATTAAACGGTCTCCGCCTTCTTCAGACAGCTTGATTTGCAAGCGCAGATCGTTCGGTGAATCGGCATGTTTAAGTGCATCTTTATAGGTAATCTGCTTGGCTTTGTACAAGTCAAATAAGGCCTGGTCAAAGGTCTGCATGCCCAGTTCACGTGAACGTTTCATCAGGTCTTTAATTTCATGCACATCGCCTTTACGGATCATATCTGAAATTAAAGGCGAGTTGATCAGGATCTCAATTGCAGCACGACGTGAGTTGCCATCTACGGTTGGAATCAATTGCTGCGCCACAATTGCTCTTAAATTGAGGGATAAATCCATAAATAACTGGCTATGACGGTCCGCATCAAAGAAGTGAATAATCCGGTCAATCGCCTGGTTGGCGTTGTTGGCATGCAGGGTGGCAAAAACCAGGTGACCGGTTTCAGCAAAGGCAATGGCATAATCCATGGTTTCGCGGGAACGAATCTCACCAATCAGAATAACATCGGGTGCCTGACGCAAAGTATTTTTTAATGCAATCTCAAAGGTATCTGTATCAATACCGACTTCACGTTGGGTAATGATACAGCCTGCATGTTCATGAATAAATTCGATCGGGTCTTCAATGGTAATGATATGACCTTTGGAATTCTGGTTACGATAACCAATAATTGACGCTAAAGAGGTCGATTTACCGGTACCGGTCGCACCCACAAAAATGATGATGCCGCGTTTGGTCATCGCCAATTCTTTTAAAATAGGCGGTAACTTGAGGTCATCCATGGTTGGAATCACAGTTTCAATACGACGTAGCACCATACCCGGCTGATCACGTTGTTGAAATGCACTCACACGAAAACGTGCGGTTTTGTCGCGGTTGCTGATGGCAAAGTTACATTCACGAGTCGCAGCAAACTCTTTACGCTGCTTGTCAGTCATAATTGAATTTAAAAGCTGTCCCACAACTTCGCCAGTCAGTTTGGTTTTTGCAATGGGCAGAATCTGACCATTAATTTTCATAGATGGTTCGACATCGGCTGTAATAAATAAGTCCGATGCTTGCTGTTGAACCATTAAATTGAGTAAGTCATTAAAATCCATAATCAAAACCTCAATCCATTTTCAATTTATAAGAATGCTTCTGGTTGTTTTGCCATGGTACGGGCGGTCTGCGGACTGATAATGCCTTTTGAAACTAGGTTCTTCAAACTCTGATCAAGTGTAGTCATACCGTAGTTGGCACCGGTTTGAATTGCAGAATACATTTGTGCCACTTTATTTTCACGAATCAGGTTACGAATAGCCGGAATACCAATCATGATTTCGTGTGCAGCGACACGGCCACCGCCATTTTTCTTGAGCAGGGTTTGTGAAATTACGGCTTGTAAAGATTCAGACAACATGGCACGTACCATGTCTTTTTCTTCGGCCGGGAATACGTCAATTACACGGTCAATGGTTTTTGCTGCAGAGGTGGTATGCAGTGTGCCGAAGACCAAGTGACCGGTTTCCGCTGCAGTCAATGCCAAACGGATGGTTTCAAGGTCACGCATCTCACCAACCAGAATAATATCCGGGTCTTCACGCAGTGCAGAACGAAGTGCTTCATTAAAGCCATGGGTATCGCGGTGTACTTCACGTTGGTTCACCAGACATTTTTTAGATTCGTGTACAAATTCGATCGGGTCCTCGACTGTTAAAATATGGTCATAACGCTGATCATTAATATAGTCGATCATAGCTGCCAGTGTGGTAGATTTACCTGAACCGGTAGGACCGGTGACTAACACGATCCCGCGTGGGAAATTACAGATATCTTTAAAGATTTGTCCCATACCCAGATCTTCAATAGTCAAAACTTTTGAAGGAATGGTACGGAATACGGCACCTGCACCACGGTTCTGGTTAAATGCGTTCACACGGAAACGGGCAACGCCAGGCACTTCAAAGGAAAAGTCAGTTTCGAGCTTTTCTTCAAAATCACGACGTTGCTTATCATTCATAATGTCATACACCAGTTTGTGTACTTCTTTATGTTCTAAGGCAGGAAGGTTAATTCGGCGTACTTCGCCATCAACACGGATAAGAGGTGGCATCCCCGCAGATAAGTGTAAATCCGATGCCCCGTTTTTAGCTGCAAAAGCTAAAAGTTCAGTAATATCCATAATTTCCCCGAGTTCATTTAAATGTTATTTATTTTGATAGAATAATAAGGCTTTCCCTGAGCTTAACCAACAGTTAGTTGTAAGGGAAGGCAAAAAAAGATGAATGAAATGAGAACCTCGTCAATGAATAGCCTTCAACAGTCACGAAATCAAGTTATACAGCAAATCGAAGAGGCGTGTAAACAAACCCAGCGCGATGTAAATGGCGTGCAGTTATTGGCTGTATCGAAGACGCATCCCAGTGAATCCTTGCGCGAAATGTACCAGACCGGACAACGGGCTTTTGGTGAAAATTATTTGCAGGAAGCGTTAGAGAAAATTGAAGCTTTAAATGATTTAGACATTGAATGGCATTTTATTGGACATGTACAGCGTAATAAAACCAAGCATCTGGCGGCCAGCTTTGACTGGGTACATGGGATTGATCGTCTGGTGATTGCCGAGCGCTTGTCTAATCAACGTGAAGCTTCGCAAAAACCGCTGAATATCTGTTTACAGGTGAATATTGACGGGCAAGAAACAAAAGATGGTTGCCAGCCGGATGAAGTGATTGATCTGGTGAAACAGATTAGCCAGCTACCACATTTAAAATTGCGTGGTCTGATGGTGATTCCTGCCCCGGGCAATATTGATGCATTTAAAGATGCTAAAGCTCTGTTTGAGGTGGTGAGGGCGCAGCATGCACATCCTGAAGACTGGGATACTTTAAGTATGGGTATGTCAGGAGATATGACTGAGGCGATTGCCGCAGGATCAACCATGGTACGGGTGGGAACGGCACTGTTTGGTGCAAGGGATTATTCGAAATAAAATTTTTAATCAATAAGATGATTATTAAACACCTTGCATAAATTAAAATATGTTCAATCTGATTTTTTAAATTAGCACAGCCTCATCTAATGGATTTCATTTTGATGCCTTTGCCTAGGCATATCTCTACTTTTGAAAGGCCAAAATGAGAACGTCAAAATATATTTTGACGTTTGCAAGAAAAACCTTTTGTTCCCCATACACGACTTTCTTGTCGTGATGGGAATACACCGAACAGATTGGGAGCAAAGTGCAAAAAATGGAGCAGATCACGACCTCCAACGAGCAAATATTGCAACATCTCTCACAGACGCAAAAAGAAATCTCTCAAACAGTACTGCAATCACAGCAGAACTTACTCGTAACTTCGGAGATACTGAGACGAATCTCATCAAAATAAAAGAACGGCAAAAGGAAATGGAGAAGCCCCAACCTAAGCAAGATCGGGGTATGGATTTTGGATGGTAGTTTTATTAGAGTTCAGGTGTCCAAGAAACATGCCCATTATAATGATCTTTTATAAACTCAAAAATGAAGTTTTTTTGGTCATTATTAAAAACGTGGTTATCTTTTTCCCATTGCGATTCTAATCTAAAAATAAACCAATCCATATAAGCTTTGTTTTGATCAGTTGTTAAAAAGTGGTAAATAGCAGCAGGTAAAAAAAATTTAAAACCTTCTGAACTTAAGCAACCACAATCTTGTCCGAAATAGCTTAAATATTGATAACTTACATCTTTCCATGTTTCGATTCCTTCAATAGGTCTACTACGTGAACGAGCTGCTTCTAATCCAGCTTTTAAGTAAAATTCAGGCCAATCAAATCCATATTCAAGAAGTAAACCTTCTGCTGACATTTCTATTGCAGATAAGTAATCATCATCAATTTGATCAAAATATCCATAATGAGTATCATAAAAATCACATTCAAGTAGAGAGCGGTTTTCTCCTAATGGGAAAAGAGGGAAAATTTCTTCAATAGACTTTTGTATATCTGCACTCATTATCAATTCTCACAATTACTTAATGCATTTCTATCTTCAGCAAGTCTTAAAATGTGATTCGGATCAGGTGGTAACCAACAAGCATTTTCCTGAACACGTGCATTGATTAAGTTTCTAAAAAGAATAGCATTAGCGGCTTTAGTAGTTAGATCTGTTGAACTATTACAGCCTTTGTATCTTGTAGCAGTCTTAGCATCCCTTGTCGCCCTAGTTATTGGCATAAATTGGGATTTATCACAAATCCAACAACTACCATTTCTAACAATGCCACTTGGACATTTAGCATTGTTTTCTAATTCATCTTCAATTGGTTTACGTTTAGCATCATCATTTTCAGCTTCCGACAAAATATTATTTGCAGCTGCTAAAACTGCAAACTGTGCATCGAGGTTATCACTTTCTGCATTTTCAATGACTTTTTGAGCAACGGTTTCGAGAGAGAGGGTTTTTTCTTGATTAGGATTGTAATTTGAATTGTTATAAATTAAGACATATGAAGCCTGAACATTTAAAGGCATTGCATGAACATAGCAACTATTATCTTTAAGCTCTTGACGATATGAATTTTTTTGAGAGTCATTAGTATTGAGTGGGTATTGTTTAGAATAATAATTAAAGTATTTAGAGCAAACATTTTCCTTAGTAAACCCATATAAAACACTAGTATTATTAATAGGAATAATAAAGCCATAGGCGGTTGAGGTTAAGTCAGACTGATCTTTATACCTAATTTTAGAGTTAGCTGGATCAAGTACCCAATCGACAGCCCCTAATAGCTGTTCAACAGCTAAAGTTAGTGCAAAACCTGCTGCACCACCCCGTAAAACTTTGGCAACCTGAGAAGCGTTTGGAGTGATTAAAATGGATGATGTCACAGCTCCTTTTGAACCATCGTATAGCATGGATGCTCCAACAGCAGTTGGATTAGACAATGTCCATGCTCCAATGGTTACTGCATTGGCTAAAGTTGAATTAATGATCAACAAAAGGCTTGTCATAAAAATTATTATTTTTTTAAACATAAAAATCTTCAAACATTATGATTGTTAAAAGTAAATTTAATCCATTTTGACTGTTTTAGGTAGTGTTATGGTTCTTATTTAAGTTAATCGTGATAAAAAAGTCCTCTGAGTTTTACAACTTAGAGGACTTTTCCTTTAAATTCAGTGGGTACAGTTATTTGATGCTTAGAATCATCATTTAACGAAAGATCGGTAGAGTTGGAAACTCGTACTGATATTCACCCGAAAGGCTAGTACTACTGTTTGCTTTAAAGAAAAGAACCAGTTTTACAAGCCTAAATTTGAAGTCCTTCGTTAATTCAGCATTTTAAATCATCAAATAAGCCCCTTAAGGTCGAGTCTTATCTACTTCTGTCCATCCTTTTTAGGAAGATATGCGGTGTATGTGGAGGAAATAAGTGTCACTGGTGCATCTTAGCGATAGTCGAAAGGCTAAACTGTTACAGGGGAATCCCAAAAATCCTGATCCTTTAAGTTGGAAGCATGATGAATCTTCATATAAAAAATACTTATGAACTTTGTGATAGTGACAAATGGGAACATATCTATCGTAATCAAACAGTTTTTCCATAACCAATTACCCCACAACTTCAATGGTACTTGCTCCCGCACCCAATGGCTTGACCTGAATCTGTACCGGAATGCGTTCATGCATTTCCTGAATATGCGAGATCAGCACCACTTTACGACCCTGATTTTGCAGTTGATCGAGTGCATTCATCACCATATGTAAAGATGAAGCATCCAGCGTGCCAAAGCCTTCATCAATAAATAAAGATTCAATTTTCATGGATCCTGAAGCCATATTGGCAATTGCCAGTGATAAGGCTAGCGCCGTCAGGAAAGATTCTCCACCTGAAAGCGAAGCGACTGAACGGGTTTCACCATCCATGTCATGGTCAATAATCGCCAGACTCAGAGAGTTCTCCAAACGTTTGAGGGTATAGCGCTGTGAGAGCATCGCCAGCTGCTGGTTGGCATGCTCAATCAAGATATCCAGATTATATTGCTGTGCATAATCACGGAATTTTTTCCCGGTCGCATCACCCATTAGACCTGAAATTTTGCCCCAACGGTGTTCTTCACTCTGAATGGCTTGAATTTGATCTGCAAATTGCTTTTGTCTATCGACATTTTGTTGATGCATTTCAAGTTTGAGTTTCACTTGATCCCGCTGTTCGATCAATTGCTTGAATTGTTCAGCAACGGTTGTCAGCTGTGAAGATAGTGTTTCAGCATCAATTTCAGGTTGATGTTCCATATGCTGTAGAAGCTGTTCCTGAATGGCTTTAATACTTGCTAAAGCATCTGAATGCGCTCGTTCAACGTCGACTACACGCTGTTTAAGTTGCTGTTCTTGTTCATGTGAAATTTCGCTCAGTTGTTGCAATATCAGCGCATTGAAATCTGTATGCTGACTTAACCACTGTTGAATATTGTGTTCAACATTTTGCTTTTGTGTCTGAAATTGGGTTTGCTGAGTTTGACATTCTTTTAGCGTGCTTTGAGCAGTTTCAAAAGCTTGACGTCCTTGGTCAAACTGCTGACGAGCTTGATTAAATTGAATGTGCAATTGTTGTCTGTTTTGATCGAACTGCGCTAACCATTCATGTGGTTTTTCAACATTGCTTTGTGTCATGCCAAAAATGGCTTGAATGGCTAAATCGCTATTTAGTTTGCCTTCTTGTGTAAGGTTTTCTATGCGAGTTTCTGTCGTCTTAATTTTTTCCTGACTAAATTTTAGATTTTGAACAGCTTGATCACGCTGTTGTGATTTTTGACTCAGCTGAGTATTTAAATCGTTCAGTTGTTTTAAGGTGTTTTGACGCTGGAGTAACATGACTTGAACTTGTTCGGCCGTATTCAGCGTATTGTGTCGCCATGCTTGACCTTGGGTGTCATTCAATAAGCCCACAACATCTTGAATATTTTCTTCAGCTTGTTTTAGGACAGAAAGTTGCTGGCTGGTCTGTTGAATCATTTGAAGAAGTGCATGACACTGTTTTTGTACTTGCTCATGCGTACTCAGATTATCTTCAAGTTGTTTTTGCGTATGTTGAAATTCAAGCACCTTTGTCGCCATGGCTTGATCTAATACCAGATGATCTTGCGAGAAATCAAAGGGGATATTCAGCGTATTGAATTGTTGTTCAAGCTGAGTTTGAGCAGGCTGCAGCCGTGATGACAGTATTGCTAGTTGGCGAGTATTGGCTTCCCATGATGCTGTTTGTTGAGCATACATTTTTTGCAAATGTTGCCATGCTTCGAAAGCCGTTTTTTCATTTTCAAGTTCTTGTTGTTCTTGTTGCTCTTGCAGTTTGAACAATTCGTTTGAAAGTGCATCCTGATTTTGTATATACGGATGATGTGTACTACCACAAACTAAACATGCTTCGCCATCGACCAGGCTCGCTCTTAAATGTTCAACATTTTCAGTGTGCAGTAAACGTTGCTTTTGCAACATGTGTTGTAATTGTTCACGTGCAATTTTTTGATCCTGATAAGCTTTTTCAGCAGATTGAAGTTGTACTTTATTTTGTTCAATTTGCTGTTGCAGCTTGTTTTGTGCCGAAACTAGCTTGTCGTTTTCAGCACTCATATTTTGGAAGTTTTGCCAATGTGTGTGTGTGACATCAAGTAGATTCAGCTGTTGTAAATGGTGTTCACGCTGAGTGCGTACCGAGGCAATTTTTTGATCGAGTGCATCATCTTGCCCATATTGCTGCGTCAGTTGTTCAAGCTGTTGCTGTTGTTGCATTACATTTTGCTGTGCTTGACTGACATTGCCATGGTTTTTTTCAAATTGAGCATAACTTTGAATAAAGCGTTGTAACTGGCTCAAATGTGCCGAAAGCCCATCATCCAAAGGATTGAAATGTGCAGATTCAGCCAAAAGTGCAGTGTGTTGGGTAATGTCATGTTGCAATTGTTGAAGCTCATTTTTGACTTGCTGTTCAGCATTGACAAGAGGAGAGTGTTGCTCTTGTAAGGTCTTGAGTTCATCTTTAATTTTAAGCAACTGATCACCCAGAACACGTCGATCGGCGATGCGAGCACGAACAACCTCAATATTTTGCTGGTGCTGAATTTCAAATTGATGTTGCTGTTTTTGTGCGTTATCTATTTTTTCAAAGGTCAATTTTTCAGTATTGAATTGTTGTTCAATCCCTGTGAATTGGTTCTGAACGTGTTCTAATTTGGGTTGCAGTATTGCAAGGTCAGCATTTAAATTTTTCTGCAGAATCACGCTAGGCCGAATAGAGGAAAAGCGTTCAAGTTGTTGCAGTTGTGCTTTTTGCGGAGCAAGTGCATCTAGATATTGTTGCTGGGCCTCCAAATATTGCTGACGTGTTTGTACATCAGCTTGAAGTTTATGTTTTTGTTCAAACCATTGTTGCTGCTTTTGTAGATTTTGCTTTTCAATATCCAGTTTTTGATGATCTTGGTTCAGTTGTTGAAGTTTTGAGGAGTAGGCCGTGAAATCCTCTTCAGACAGCAACTCAATATGCCCAAGAATGTTCTCTAATTCTTTACGTTGATTGGCAATCTGTTTGGTTTTTTCATAAGCCAGTTGGCCAATTTTGCCAAAGATGTTGGAATTGGTCAGATATTCCAGCAGTTCACCGCGTTCATTATCCCGAGCTTTTAAAAATGCCGTCACTTCCGACTGTGCCAATAACACAGCGCGGGTAAATTGCTCAAAACTGAGCTGGCTAATTTGATGAATACTGGCATCGACGGCTTTGGCTTTATCGGCAATCACTACGCCATCAGTCAGACATTTTAAATAGCGCTGCACACTTTGCAATTTACCTGATGCATTTTCGCGGGCACGTTTAATTTCCCAGCGTGCTAAATAACTTTTTTGATCCTGTGCCACAAAGCAAAGCTCGGCAAAACCATGCGCCGTGCCGCGACGTAAAACGGTTAAAGGTGAGTTGGTGAGTAATTCCGAACCATCCACATCCAGCAGTTTACCATCGCTGTCTTTAAGCCGTGGAATCTTGTTGAACAGCGCCAGACACATGGCATCTAAAATGGTCGATTTACCGGCACCGGTTTTGCCGACAATGGCAATCAAACCCGCACTGGCCAAAGGTTCACTTTCAAAATCAATAAAATGTTCACCGGCAAGCGAGGCCAAATTTTTGATACGAATGGATAAAATTTTCATGCATGAACCTTAATGAATCTGATGATCTTCAAGTGATTTTTGTGCTTCGTGAATCAGACTGATAAAATCTTTTAAAACATTTTCATCATCGCTATAGCCCTGTTTTTCCCAGATTTGCTGAAACAGTTTTTCCGGTGTTGGAGGTTCCAGGCAAATTTTTGCAATGGTTGAACTGTCATTTTCCGCAGATAAATATTGCCGTGAAATTCGTACCAGTCGATAGCGATTATTAGGTAAGGCTTCTTCAAATTGCTGTCTTAAATTGGGCAAGGGCGGTGTCAGGGTGTGATATTCGATATCGACATATTCACGCTGATCAATATGTTCAATTTCACCTTCAGGCAAGGTTTTGAGTTTTTGCATCACTTCATTCAATTCGCCACGAATTTTATGCAGCTGAATACTGCGTGGGATGGCAAGTGTTTCAAACTGAAAGCGTGATTCATCTTGTTTTAGCGCATCAATCTGCACTTCTACAATCTGATGTTTATAGTTAATCTCACTAAAAGACAAGGGGATAGGTGAGCCGCTGTAACGGATATTGGGCTGTCCAACTTTTTGCGGTTTATGCAAATGCCCCAGCGCCACATAATCGATGCAGTCATCAAATAAGGCAGTGGATAAGGCTTCTTCATTGCCAATAATAATCGGCCGTTCCGAATCCGAGGTTTCACCGCCTTGCATATGTGCATGCGACATCAAAATCAGTGCTTGATCATCCGTTTTACGCTTTTTAGCTTCAGCAATCAGTTGCAGGTGCAAATAGGCAATCGCATTCTGGCTATTGCTGGTGTGTTCATTAAACCCGGTAATTTCCGCAGGGCGTAAAAATGGCAGCGCCAAACACCAGGCCACAATCTGTTGTTGCTGATTATAGATCGGAATAAGTAAACGGTCTAAATCGATCTGGCCTTCGGCATTTTTATGAATCACGCCAACCGTTTTGGCATTGTATTTTTCCAGTAAAGGTTCGACCTGTTCAATGCGATATCCTGAATCATGATTGCCGGCAATCATCAGCGTTTGCATATGCGGGGCAAGGGCATGGGCATCGGCTAAAAATTGATAAAGCTGCTTTTGTGCACTGGATGCCGGATTGATGACATCAAAAATGTCCCCGGCAATCAGCAGGGCATGGGGCTGTTTTTGCTTGATTTGTTCAAGTAACCAACTTAAAAACTGTTCATGTTCATACTGGCGGGAGTGGTTGTAAAAAAATTGCCCCAAGTGCCAATCTGATGTATGAAAAAAGTGAACAGCCATCTAACGCCCCAAATCACAATGCATGATGAGGCTATAAATTACCATAAATGCAGTGGCTTATTCTGCAATTCATCTCGGGTGCGACAGCTTAAGTCATGTTAATTAATTAGAATTGTTCAGTTTTTTATTTCGCATTTTCATCGGCTTCAACCAGTCCAAAGGTGTTCTGGTCCAGATCGAGAAAATATCCCTGCCAGCAACGCCCTGGAATGGCAAATTTAGGCATGGCTATTTGTCCTCCGGCAGCCAGAATCCTGTTTGAGGTTTCATCAAAATTATCCACCAAAACAGAACAGGTATAGGCATTGGTACCACAATGTGTGGGCGGAACTTCGGCAGGGCGTTTCAGTAATCCACCGGATAAGTTTTCAGTGGCAATTTGATAATATTCAATAGGTAAACCTTCAACTTTACTAAATTTCCAGCCAAAAACAGACTGGTAAAAATCGATGTCCCGCGTTGGATTGGAGGACTGAATTTCAAAGTAGACAATCGTATTCATGCGTTGATCCTGATTATTCTTGTGAATTTTATAAAATTTGTGCGGTGCTTTTGCTGCATGATTGAGGCGAATAACTGGATAACCTTTTGCTATTCAAATGCAGGGAAAATCATTTTAGCACTGCTGAGTTTAGTCTTTAAAATGTACTGGTATCCATTGATAGTGTTTGCCATCGGCTGAATAGATATGCCCAATACCGGGGAAAGGTAAGTGGGGAGCTGCCACAGCCTGTCCATTTTTAGCCAATCGGGCAAACTGAGCTAAACGTGTTTGTACTGCTTTTTTAGCGTCGGTATCAAAATCAATCGCCGTTTGAGGTTGATCAAACTGAATGCTGTGTGAATGGACAATATCTCCAATAAACACGATTTTTTCATGACCCGAGCTGAAGGCAAAGCTGGCATGTCCCGGTGTATGGCCGGATGTATTCATGACTTCAAAGCCTTTGAGTGTGTCGCCGTATTTAAAGGTTTTAAAGCGTTTATGGCTTTGATAGGGCTGTAGGGCTTGTTGAATTTTCTCGGCAATCTGTTTGAATCTGGGTTGTTGGTCTTTGGGCAGTTTAGAAAGTTGTTGCGGATTGAGCCAGTAATTTGCCTCAGCTTCTGAAGTATAGACTGTCGCATTCGGGAAATTGGCTGTGCCTTTAGTGCTGATGCCACAGACATGATCCGGATGTAAGTGCGTCAGTAAAATAGTATCGACCTGTTCGGGCTGATAACCGGCTGTTTTCATATTCTTGATCACAGAGCCGAAATTTGGTCCGTTACAGCTGGATGAACCGCTATCGACCAATACCAGACCTGAACCGGTATTGACTAAAAAGGCATTTACTGAGGTTTGGACACCTTTGGCTTGGTCTGCATAATATTTTTTTAAGATTCGTGTTACTTCTGCTGCCGGAATGCCTTTAAATATTGCCGGTGAGAGGTAATTGGTACCATCGAGTAGGGCTGTGATTTGTGTATGGCCTAATGGGTATTGGTAAAAACCAGCGACCTGTTTATGTTGTGCAATAGAAGTTGGTTCAGCAGCATCGCTATTCATGTTCATGAGTAGTGTGCTGCTAGAGAGTAAGATAGCAACGAGTTTTTTATTGAAAATGTTCATAGCTACTCTTGTGCTTTTAAAGAGATGCTTATGTATTAGCATGGATATTGGCAAATTTGAATAAGTTTCAAGATTCATGTGTTACGACTCTTATTACAGTCGAGGATGTCATCTGTATTAGAAATTTAACACACATCTGTATATTGACTTTCTGCTTTTTATTTTAATAAAAACTTTTATTTAATAAATACTTAGATTGATTTCACTTTTGTTTTAATACGCGCTAACATGGTGCAAATTTGTATTTTAGGGTGGTCGTATGAGTTTCTGGAAAAAGAAAAACAAAGCCAGTTTCGTATTTTTTATTATTACGCTTTATTCCTTTCTTGGCTTTGGAATTGGTTTTGTGATTTGGGAATTTGTACTGCAATAAAAGTATGAATTAGGCTGTCTATAGAAAGTTTTTAGATACCTTAAAATGGATAGATCAAGTCGGGCAGTGATTTGGGTATTACCGATTTGGTGGTGGTAGTAGCCAGCAACTTGTTTAGGTGCTTGGCTCAGCAACATGAGTTGTGGTGATGGTTGCTGTGCTTAGTGTAAAGTTTGCATGGGATTCTTATAAGTTCTAAATGGATAAACTATTTTTTAGCATGAAAACATTAGATTATCCATTTAGCGTTATATACAAATAAGAGTAATTCATTCTATAAATTAACCTTGGTCATATCTCCAATGAAAAACCATTTTAGCTAGGGTTTTCATGTCCATCTTATTCTTCATTTTTTCAAATGCTTTAAAAGCATCTTTTTTAGCCTGATAAAGCTGTTTAATTTCTTCATCACTTTCTAAGTTAAATAAAGGTTTTAAACCGCCAAAATGATTCATAAATGTTCCCCATTTATAGGCTTGTTTAAAGCTTTTATAACCTTTGGGATTAGCTAGACTAATTAAAAGATAATCTTCTAAAAAGCATTCTTGATGTTTGCCTGCTGAATAACGAATTGTTTTAAAGGCACTATCCATAAAATTTAATGCTTCTGCAATGTCATTTTGCTTAAACAAAAGAACGCCTCGAATCCATTGTTCTAGCCAAGGATAAACGATGTAATTGTGGCAAGATTGATACTCTTTAAACCAATTCTCAAAAGACATTTGTTTATTTAGGACATCAAAATAACCATGATGATAGTTTTCTATATTTGCTAAAAACTGTTCAGGATTAGCTTGAGATTGCAAATATCGAAAGCCATCTTTTAATGTAATTAAGTTAAAGTTAGCAGGGAAATGATCATCAAAATCAGGTAAATCATTGGTATGCCCGACACGTTGTACATGCAAAGCTAATTCTGCACCAGCTTGTAAGCAGTTTTTTTGGAATGATTGAAATACTAAAAAATTAGTCATTTCTTCAATATTAACGTTATTTTCGATATTGTATGGGTCTGAAGCCATTATATTTCTTTGTTCATTCATTATAGCTTTCATTTCATCATTATAAAAAATATGAAAATCTTTATAGATTGCATCTAAATAAGATCTAAGTTTTTCAGACATTGTTTGTAAAAAACTTGTTCCATAATTTTCTTTAATTTGCTGAGAACAATAAGTACAAAAGCGTGCAATGAGTAAAAAGAATAAATAACCTTCTTGTCTTTCTTTTGGAATAGCATGTGATTTAAAGGCTCGATCAAATGTAGCTTTAAGCATTGCAAAAGCAGGCACAGTTTTATCTTTTAACCAATTATCAACATTCCATAAGTCTTTTTCTTGTTGATCACTCTCAGAGGTAGTTAAAAGACCTTGTTCTAATGAGTGAAAGTTGTTTTGATCTAAGTTTTCAGACGTATAAATCCATTGCATAATGTTGCTTAAAGGTGTTTGATTGTTCGTCTCTAAAAACCAATAAAAATCTTGTGGTGCATGAACATCTTTAAAAAAATCTGCGTAGGACTTTTTATATTTCAGAATTGAAATTGGAAGTCTTGGAAGAATAGTGGTTTGAATAATAAACTCAAAAGAATCTTTTTTATTTAAATAAGTATGATTTTCAAGGACAGCCCCTAGATAGCATTGAAATAAATCTTTTAGTGTATCTAAAATTGAGTGCTGCAAATGCCATGTTGGGAAGAGATCAGCGATTGCAGAATGTAGGGCTTGCATGTGCAAATCAAAGTTTTCTAAAAAATTAGAACCTTCTTCTTTAGCAAAGCGTTGTAAACTTTTTTGCAAGCTTTTATTCTCAATTTTGAGATCTAAAATTTGTTCAGATTTGCTTGGAATTATTCCTAAAGCATCATAAATGAATTTGATTAAATCACCTTGTGATGGAAATTGAGCTAAAGCGTGCATGATGTCCCTATAATGACTATATAAAAAACTAGAAGCATTCTGTCGAATGCTTCTTTGGAAGAATAAATTACTTTTTACGGTTAGGATTTAATTGAGTACCGCGATGACCTTGTGCTTTATCATAAGCGATGTTTGTACCATTGGTTCCTTTGTTGGCATTGACTTGATTAGATACATTGTTTGCCACTGATTTAGATTGGTTTGAGTTGCTCATTTTGAATCTCCATGATGGTTTGTTTGAGTAAACGCATCATAAAGAATTCAAATTTTAATCTCGAAGAATTTTGGCGACAAAAAAATTTAAATATAAAAAAGCCCCTACAACGTAGAGGCTTTCTATCATCTTAATCTAACAATTAAGACACTTTATCACCCGGTTTAGCACCAGACTCAGGTGAAATCACCCAAACACCATCGCCATTGCCTGCAGCTAAAACCATACCGTTTGAAATACCAAAACGCATTTTACGTGGTGCAAGGTTAGCCACCATCACCACCAATTTGCCTTTTAAGTCTTCCGGTTGGTAGAACTCACGAATACCGCTAAATACATTACGTGGTTCAGTTTCACCAACGTTTAAAGTCAATTGAAGTAACTTGTCAGAACCTTCAACGTGTGCAGCTTCTAAAACTTCTGCAACACGAAGGTCAACTTTCATAAAATCTTCAATGCCAATGATCTCTGCTTCACCGACTTTAGGTTCAGCTTTCTTATCGCTCTTCTTCTCTTTTTTCTTTTCTGCTTTTGGTGCTTCAGCAGGCGCAGCTAAAGAATCTTTAGAAGCATCGACCATGGCAGCAACCGCTTTCGGGTCAACACGCTGCATTAAAGGTTGGAACAATGCAATTTCATGACCCACAAGAATCGTTTCACGAGAAGCAAAGTCGAAAGAAGCTAATTGTAAGAAGTCTTGAACTTGTTGAGCCAATGTTGGAAGGACTGGAGCCAAGTAAACTGCCAATTGACGGAACAGGTTAATCCCGACAGAACATACGTCGTGAACTTGTTGCTCTTCGCCTTCAATTTTAGCTAAAGCCCAAGGCTTTTTCTCATCAATGTATTGGTTAGCTTTATCAGCCAATGCCATGATTTCACGAATCGCAGCAGAGAATTCACGCGCTTCGTATTGAGCAGCAATTGATGTACCGGCATCAATAAAGCTTTGAACCAGTTCAGGCTCTGCACAAGTCGCAGACAATTTATTATCAAATTTGGTATTGATGAATTTGGCACAACGGCTAGCAATGTTCACCACTTTACCGACTAAGTCTGAATTCACTTTTTGCACAAAGTCATCCAGATTCAAATCAGAATCTTCAACTTTGTCAGAAAGTTTAGACGCGAAGTAGTAACGCAGGTATTCAGGGTTTAAGTGCTCTAAATACGTTTCTGCTTTAATGAAAGTCCCACGAGATTTCGACATCTTCTGACCATTCACAGTCAAGAAACCGTTGACGAATAAACCTGTTGGGGTACGGTAGTTTGCACCTTCAAGCATCGCAGGCCAGAACAGCGCATGGAAATACACGATGTCTTTCCCAATGAAGTGATACACCTCATTTTTTGAATCTTTTTTCCAGTAATCTTCAAAGCAGAGTTCTGGACGTTTGGTTTTAATGTAGTTTTCAAAACTCGACATATAACCAATCGGTGCATCTACCCAAACGTAGAAATATTTGTTTGGCGCATCTGGAATTTCAAAACCGAAATAAGGCGCATCACGCGAGATGTCCCAATCGGCTAAACCGGCTTCAAACCATTCATCTAACTTGTTGGCAATCGACACAGGCAAACGACCTTCATCACGGGTCCATTTTTGCAGGTATTGACCAAAGTTCGGCAGTTTGAAGAAGTAATGATCTGAAGATTTCTCTACAGGTGCAGCACCGCTTAAAGTTGATTTTGGATTCAGCAGTTCTGTTGCGTTATAAGTTGTACCGCAAACTTCACATGAGTCGCCGTATTGATCTTCCGCCTTACATTTTGGGCAAGTACCTTTAATGAAACGGTCAGACAGGAACATGCCTTTTTCAGGATCAAACAATTGCGTTACAGGGCGAACGGCAATATTGCCAGCTTCACGGTTCTTGATATAAATCTCTTGAGAACGCGCTTTGTTGGCATCGCTGTTGGTTGAATCATAGTGATCGAAATGTACACCAAAACCGTCAAAATCACGCATATGTTCTTTTTGAACATTGGCAATTTGCGCTTCTGGTGAAATGCCATTGGCTTCGGCACGCAGCATGATCGCTGTACCGTGAGCATCATCCGCACATACATAAGTCACATCATGACCCATTGCACGCATGGCACGAACCCAAATATCTGCTTGGATATAACCGAGTAAGTGACCCATATGGATGGGACCATTGGCGTATGGAAGGGCGTTAGTGACTAAGATATTACGCACGGATATAACTCTCTCATTCGTATTTTATGCAAGGTGATAGATTTTACATGACTTGCATGGCAGATGCACAAGGGATTCAGTGAAAAGTTTTCAAAACGCTGCAAAGAGCATCTTGAATATTCACAGTAACTGTCCATACACTCAAAATAGCTGAAGAAAAAAATGCCTACATTCAAATAACAAAAATGCAGGAGGCAGCATGTCAGCAGTAGCGAAAACATCATTCAAACAGTTTTGGACATTATTGCGAAATACGGTTCTGATTGTGCTGATTACAGCCATGTTTCTATGCCTGCCTGTAGCGATGTTAATAGTCGGGGTGCTTACTCAGGCACAGTTTGAGCAACAGTCTGAATTTCGTCGCAAGCTGGATTATGCCTATCAGTGGGATCATCGGCAGTTTCCAGTACTTTCAAAACCGGTACTAATTTTTTCCCGAAATCATTCTGTCTGGGGAGGCAGTGTAGTTCTAGTTTATGCGCTAGACAGCAAAATGAAACAGTATTTTGATCATAAGATTCAAAACTTGAGTTTGGAAAATACCATCGATGTCGAGTGTGTCAAGCCAACCATCAAAACGCGTTGGCGTGGTTGGCGTCTGAGCCTACATTATGTGCAACCCAATCCGGAATTTTTGAGCCATCATGATTATGCCAATCATGATTCATTTTTGGTGCACGGTTCTACGAAGTATTTGCCCCGAGTAGAAAGAGCATGTTTTGAGGTGTTTAAACGCTTTCCAGGCATACCAGCGCCTAGTAAATACAAAAAATTTGAACATGGCTATTGGGCTGTGAATGAACAGGAAGGGCTGCTGTTTAGTGTTTATTTTACCGATGATCGCTAGTGCTACATTTATATGAGCTCTACTTAAAATACAATTTGATCTTTAAATGCTTCAAGATTTTTGAAAAATCAGTTTGGACGAATATATCTTGATTAGCTTTGTTGTTTTTTAATCATAAATTTCAGTAAGATGATGGAAAATAAAAATCAATAGGAAAAAAAGTGTCAAAAACACACTTGGATAAGATTGCTGATATTTCCAATCAAATTTTAAATGGGATTTTAAAGCTGCTTGGTTACACTTTGGTACTCGTATTGGTTGTCCTCCTTATCCTATATATTTCACTCATGATTTGGATTGGTCAGATACGTGATGAACAAAATGCCAAAAGATTGATGATGAGTCAAACGTATGATCATCAGGTTTTCCCATCTTTAACTGAACATATATTCTTTTACAAACGTATGCATGTTGGAGACTCTGGTAGTTGGGTCATGGTCTATCCTTTGGATGAATCTACAAAAAAGGAGTTTTTAGAAAGAGTTAGATTGTCAGGGAAACAAGTAAACAAAGGAGGAATAGAATGTATTAAGCCGACCATTAAAAAGCGTTGGAAAAGCCTTCACTCAAATATCCATTATGTACAGCCAGATGAATGGTCAAAAGATCATAATGATCATGAAGTGCATGATTCTTTTATTGTTTATGGTTCTGAAAAACCTATCAAGAGGGTAGAACAAGCTTGTATGGAGCGGAGCTTTATCAGCTTAAATGATGTAAAGCAAAGGTTACATCCTTATTGGGCAATTTCAGAAAAGGAAAAGCTACTGTTTAGCGTGTACGAAATTGATTGAACTTAATACAGATATTGATTGAATGAACTGTATGATCCTTGTGATCGTGCAGCCATGTTAAGAGTTGGGTGACAAAACTATATATGAAGATGATTTTGAAAATGACCATTCATGGGACAGTATTCCCTAAACAAGCAGCGCAACTGCAGCTCGGTCATTATATTTGAAAGAGGGTAGATCAGATTTTTTTCAAACTTGAGCATTTGGGGAAGTCGCGCTCAAGTTTGAAGTTTTTTAAATTATTTATCTTTATCACTAGAAAAATCTAATGAAATTTATAGTTGACGCCAGACTTTGTTTTCATCGTTTAAAGAAACAGTGAAATTGAATTTTGAATCATCTGATACCAGTAGGCCGGTAGGTGTATGCATTACGACTTTTAAAATCGTGCCTTGTTCAAAAACCAGAGGGTTGCAATTTTCTTTTTCTAGAATAATTGGTTTTAATAATTCGATGACAACGTTTTCCATTTGGTATTCCCCGAATGTTTTAAATATATTTAAATCATAACATGTTTTGATAGCTATTTAACCAATTTTAGCAGTTTTGCGAATTAAATCAAAAACAAACGGACGAAATTGTGAGTGCAGTTGGTGTGTCGAAGACAAAAAAGAGTAATGCTTAAAATTTATAGTTTAAATTTCTCTAAATTCATTTCCTTAAGAGTGATGAAGGGGGAATTCAATTTTTAATACTGTTTTAATTTAGTCAAGTTAGCCTGAACTTAGATCATGCTTTGACACATTGGAGCAATGCTATCTAGCAGTGAAATGGAAATCAAAAAAATCTATCGATTCTATGATGTTTCAGAGGTGTGAATGTAACTGTTCACACGATATTAGTCCTAATTATATGTGCTGTTTCACGCGACTGGGGTAATAAAAGCATCTTCAATAGAGGATATTTAAATTACATTATGTTTATTGAAATGATGCCGAAGTAAAGCAATTTCACTTGAAAAAACATTTCACAAACAGTGAAGAAGTTGCTACAAAGGTGCAAAGACTAGAATAATGGCCGACTCATCCATTTAACTCATTTTTGCTGGGTTTTGTGCTGATCGCTTAGCTTGTACACTAAAAAATAAAGGAATATCCAAAGGTAATGTTTAAATCTTTTTTTCCGAATCCGAAGTGGTTCTTTTTGTCGTTGGTACTTTGGTTTGTTATCAATATTGCCTTGTGGTATTCCGGTGGTAGTGGCTGGGGAACAATTTTAGGTTTTGCACCGGGTTATACTACAGCCGAATTACCCATTGGGGTAAGCCGCTTCTGGACGCCTTCCTTTTTATGGTTTTATCTGTGGTTTTTTGTTTCTACCGTTATTTTTTCCCTGTTCTGGAAATTTAAATCGAACAATCCCTGGCAAGGTTGGTCGGTTTGGGGCTCAGCTTTTATTCTGTTCAATATCTGGTTTTCAGTACAAGTGAATGTAGTGGTCAATGCCTGGTATAGTCCATTTTATGACCTGATTCAGAAAATGCTCAATAATGGTGGGGGAGATGTTAATTTACTCTACAGCCAAACCATGACTTTCCTTTATGTAGCTATGGTCTACGTCACTATTGCAGTGTTTAACCTGTTTTTTGTCAGTCATTATATTTTCCGTTGGCGTACAGCGATGAATGACTATTACACCGCGCATTGGGAACAGTTACGTCATATTGAAGGGGCTTCGCAGCGTATTCAGGAAGATACCATGCGTTTTGCCAAAACCACAGAAGGTTTGGGGGTCAGTTTTATTCAGGCCCTGATGACCTTAATGGCATTTCTACCGGTGCTTTTGCAGTTGTCTTCACATGTAAAGGCTTTACCTATCATTGGAGAAATTCCCTATGCACTGGTCTGGGCTGCCATTAGCTGGGCAGTGTTGGGTACAGTGGTATTGATGCTGGTTGGTTATAAACTACCGGGACTGGAATTTAACAACCAAAAGGTTGAAGCGGCATATCGTAAGGAATTGGTCTATGGTGAGGATTATGCTGACCGTGCAGATCCGCTGACTTTAAAAGAATTGTTCGGTCGGGTACGTTTTAATTATTTCCGTCTGTATTTCCACTATGCCTATTTCAATATGGTGCGTATTTGGTATCTGCAACTGGACAATCTGTACGGTTTATTTGTGTTGTTCCCAAGTATTGCTGCAGGAGCCATTACGCTGGGGCTGATGACTCAGATTGCCAATGTATTTGGTAATGTGCGTGAGTCTTTCCAGTATTTAATTGGATCTTGGCCGACGATTATTGAATTGCTTTCGATCTATAAGCGTTTAAGAGCATTTGAATCCACTTTGGACGACTAAGCTCTACTGAATTTAAAGCCCGCTTGATGCGGGCTTTTTAATTTTTCGCTGTATTCAATTGGTTCGAGTTCCATTAATTCATCTTTAAAATAGAGAATGAATAAAAGCATTTTGAAATGATTCAGCAACATTGCTATCAGTATTACGATGTATATTGTTAAAAAAGGGAGGGATATGAAAAGATGAAAAATTTCTACAGTTTGATGTCTCTGATGTGTTTAAGCATTGTAAGTCCCTTGACTGTGGCCAAAGATATTCAGGGTAAGGCATTTACCTACCAGGATTGGGAAGTTCATTGTAGTAATACCGGAACCTGTCGGTCAGCAGGTTATCAGAAAGATAGCGACCTTGTACCGGCATCAATTTTACTGACACGCCGGGCTGGAGCAAAACAGCCGGTTCAGGCAGAGTTTGCATTAGCAAATGAAGATCAGGCGGTGGGGAGTAAAAAACTTAAAAATATTCATTTTTATCTGAATAGCAAGGATTATGGTGCCGTCAATCTGGATGCTACGGCCAAGCCTTTAACTGGAACACTGACAACTTCACAACTAAATGCGTTATTACAGTACACCAAGAAAAATGTAAAAATTGTATTTAAAAATAGCGCTTATTCATGGCCGGTTTCTGATTTGGGGATGACTGCCACCTTACTGAAAATGGATGAATTTCAACAACGGATTGGTACAGTCGGGGCGCTCGTCAAAAAGGGAACAAAAAACGAATCCAGTGTTTTAGCTGCCGAGCCAAAACTTATAGTCAAAAAAGTAAAAACCGCTGATAAACCCTATTTAACACTTCAACCGAATAGCACTCAATTTCAGGCATTGCATAGTGTTTTAATGGCAGCACAGCCAGAACTGCAAGATGCCCATGTGTTTTGTGAAGGTATTTATGAAGATGAAAATGCCAAACCTCAGGCCATAGAACTGTATAAACTGACCAATAACAAAGTATTGGCAACCACGCTTTGCTGGCGCGGTGCCTATAATGAAGGCTATGGTGCCTGGGTGCTGGATCAATCCTTAAAAGGTAAAGCTACCTTTGTCACTGAATTTGCTTCAGGTTTTGCATCAGGTGAAATTGGCAGCGCGCAAAAGGGACGCGGCATAGGAGATTGCTGGGCCAGCAGTGAATGGACTTGGGATGGTAAAGCTTTTGTTAAAACTCTCGATCGCTGGTCGGGCATGTGCAAAGGTTTTCCTGGCGGAGTTTGGGATTTGTATCTGATAGAAGCTGTAGTGAAATAAGCCGTTAAAAAGTGATAATGATGAAGCATCTATTTTATTTAAATAGATGCATTTTTCGTCGGTTAATTATGGAAAATGTCGAATGGACTGCGTCATAACGCAACCTCAGCCAATGACCACTTTTTTATTAGCATAAATTAACTGTTATCCAGTTCTGGTTTTAAGCTCAAAATGTTTAAAAAATTGGCAATATTGGCGCATTTTTGAATAAGAAATTCAACAGCGGTGAAGTTAAATTAATAATAAAATCAAAGTACTGTGTTTGAGATTTTACTGATTTTCATATATTTTCACTAGTAAAGCAGCATTGAGCATGAATACGTGAATTTCAAAACAGTCATTTTGATGGGGGGCGTGGGTATTGCTTTACACGGCTGTACCAGCCTGAACAGTTTAAGCTCGGAAGATTCTGTTCAGCAATTTGCTTCAGCACAGGAGCTGATTGTGCAAAAAAATATCAATCAGCCCAATGGACGGGCGAAGGAATATGTCTATGCCTGGGGATCAAAACAAAGTGATCAAGAACCACAGTCGTTATATCCACGAAAGTATTTAAATAATTATTGTTCGGCCAAGCACGGCAAATTTACGCTTTTATATAAAAGTTCCATGTCTTTGGTCAAAAATCTGTCGGATAAAAAACTGCTCTCTGCTTCTGGTAATGTTAAGCAAGGCATAGGGGCATATAAGTGTGTGCAAAATAATGGTCAAAGCTGGATTGCCTCGATTGAACCGGTGGCTGAACGTAAATTGACTGATGGTAGTGATGCACGGGTAGTCAGTCTGCAAACTAAAATCATGTCTGCAGAAGAAGCAAAAAAGTTTTATAAAAATAGCGGAGCGATTACAAACACTACCGATAAAAAGACAACTGCCAATGAGCAAAGCAATAAAAAGGCGTTAAACAAGTCTGCCGCTCAAAAAGAGCTGGAAGTAAAAAAAGACACTGATCTGAAAAAAGAAGTGAAGCCTGCAACAGATCAGGCTGTCAAGGAAACTGTAAAAGTAGCGGAAACGCCACAGCAGCAACAGATGAAATTTTACGTGGCTGCACGCCGTGATTTAAACAGCGGGAAAAATCAGGTGGCCGCCTGTAATAATGCACAACGGGCTTATAATTATGGCAAGTTGCAAGGAACTGAGGGAACCAGAGTCTATACGGAGTCTGGAATGCTGGTGGCACGTTGTTTAACCAGTGTACCAAGTTATAGCAACCGCTTTGCCAATTCCAAAGGACAAGCGGTGAAAGTCTTACAGAACCTGGCCAATAATTATAATCACGCTGGAGCGAAGAATATGCTCAGACAGATGAAGTAAAAAACGATTTTACTCATCTTGATCAGTGTCACGTTCCATCATGCGACGGAACGTGAATATTGAATTTTCAAATCTTAATGTGGCCAGAGTATTACAGGCTAATCGTTGCACCGAGTGCTTTCACAAATTGCGCCATCCAAGCAGGATGGGCAGGCCAAGCTGGAGCAGTGACCAGATGTCCATCCGTTACTGCTTCCGTCACGGCGATGTCAGCATATTGACCACCTGCAAGCTTCACTTCTGCTGCACATGCCGGGTAGGCAGAACAGGTTTTATCTTTAAGTACATCGGCTGCTGCAAGAAGTTGTGCGCCGTGACATACGGCTGCAATCGGTTTTTGAACGGCATCAAACTCACGCACAATTTCCACAACACGTGCATTCATACGTAAGTATTCAGGCGCACGTCCGCCCGGAATCACTAGTCCGACATAATCTGAAGTATTGACCGCATTAAAGTCATAATTGATGGCAAAGTTATGACCGCGCTTTTCGCTATAGGTTTGCTCGCCCTCAAAGTCATGAATGGCTGTAGCGATGCTGTCACCGGTTTTTTTATCCGGGCAGACTGCGTGTACGGTATAGCCCAGACCTGTTAGAAACTGGAATGGCACCATAGTTTCATAGTCTTCAGCATAGTCGCCAACGAGCATCAAGATTTGCTTAGCCATGATTTTTCCCTCTGTTTGAATATGATTTATATTGCTTTTTAATTCACATTAGCACATGCAGATGACAGATATCAGTAAAGGAAAAGTTTCTTTAGTCGAATGAAGGCCTAAGTTAAAACAACAGAATTTTGCCGTAGGATGAACTAGAGATTTGTCATTTTACAGAGTCATAACAGGCTGTACCCTGTGCTTTATGATACAAAGACAGCAGTTCAGAATGGAAATTCGAGTTATGTTGCACAATATTTTTACTGGTTTTAATCGTAGATTCTCCCGAATTGGTGGCTCTCTTTTGATGGCAGCTGCCATTATGGGAACAACACAAGTCGCGGTGGCTGGGCCAACAGTGGATCAGCTGAGTAACTGTTTGGTGAAATCTACTACCGCAGCAGATAAAACCGCCGTATTGCAATGGACTTTTGCAGCTTTGTCTGCACATCCAGATTTGAAGAAATTCAGCAATGTGAATGATGAGCAGAAAACTCAGTTAGATAAGAACTTGGCCACTGTGTTGCAACGCATATTGGTTGAGCAATGTTCAGCTCAGACCAAAGCAGTGATTCAGGCCGAAGGCATGCAGGCTGTGGGTGATAGTTTTCAGGAACTCGGCAGTATTACGGGTGAAGAAATTTTAAAAACGCCAGAAGTGAAAGACCAGCTGAAAGGCGTGGTGCACTATGTAGATTTAAATAAATTGGTGATGACTTTTTTGACGCCAGATGTGTGGAATAAGTTGGGTTCGATTAGAGGGATGTAAGGTATCAGTGCTGGCTTACTTAAATATGGCAGTAATGATTTTAAATAGCCAAATAATAGGATAGAAAATAAATTCGATTCCATCGGCTAAACCTAATCCACGCTGTTTTCTGCGTGGTTCAGGTTGCATTTCAGAGAGTCGTTTACGGCATTTAGGAATCATCAGCAAAATGATGATAATCAGTGCAAATATGCTAATGGCAATTTGGATAGTGAATAGTAAAAGTTCAGGTGTCATTTTTGTTTTTCTTTGATATTTTTGATTTTATAGCATAAATATAATTCTCGCTTGCACTTCTTTTTTAGAAAAACCTCTCCCTAGCCCTCTCCTGGAAGGAGAGGGAATTATTCATTATAGAATTCATGATGGAATTTAATTTGTAATGGAGGCTCCTTCTCCCACTGGGAGAAGGCGGGGGATGAGGGCAATTAGAAGTCACGCATAACAAATGACTTTGAGAGCTGAATGCGCCCTAAGTCTTCGAGTTTGGCGATAGAGGATACTTTTTTGATTCTCATCAGGTTAACTTTCTCTTTTGAGTTTTTCCTTAATATATTTTGCAGAATTTTCAATATCAGGATAAATGGTCGCTTCATTAATACCTAGAAGATCTAATTCCCTTAATATTGTTTCTTTATCCTCATGTTTGATCTTAAATCTTATAATTTCGATATTTTCATTACCGGTAGGTGGTAGCTCATCAGCATATCCAAAGAGTAAAAAAGATCCAGATTGGGCTTGAATTCTTTTGTCTAGTTTTTTGGCTTTAATACAAATGATTTTTTTGAGATCTTGAACCAAGATATTTGGTTCAAAGTATGGTTTTTCACTTCTAATAAAGTGTAAATATTGAGAACAAATAACATCGCCGCAGGGAAGCCTATAGTTGATATTTATTTTTTTATTAACATGGTTTGATATAAATAGAAGATGTTTTTTTATAAAATGAAAGCTTGGAGTATTTTTTGTTATTAATCTACTTATATGATTTTTTTGGTTATCATTAAGTTTAACTAGATTTGCTATGCAGGTTACTTTATCCGAATCATAAAAGCTTATAGAATCTTTTTTTATGAAAAATAATATTACTTCACCATTACTAAATATTTTCTTCTGATATTTATTATCTTTTATAATGATTTCATCATCGGAACTAATTTTTTGTGCAGGGTCATAATCCACAAATGTAAAGTGATGATCAGGATCTTTACATGCAAAATATAGTGCAGTAAGGGGATTGCTTGAAATGTCAAGTAATCTTGTAGGCATACTATAGTGTTGCATTCTAGCTAGTGTATCAATAGCTGAAGGTTCTTGGTTGAAAAAGTTCGGTTCTGCTGTGATTAATTCACGATATAATAAGTGTTCACTACTTTCATAAACCTTTCCATTATTACCATATGGCCTAAACAATGATGGTTTGAGTTTATATGTGTCTTTACTGTGTCCTCTAAAAAAAAATTCATTTATATCCTTTTTATATTTTACATTTGTAATAGATAGTACCTCTTTAATATACTGAGAGACATTTTTTACAAAAATAATTTCTTTATGTTGATATGATATTTGAGATATAGAGGAAAAACCAAAATTAGTTTGAATATTACCTTCAGGAATTAATTTTTGTGGTTTTGGTGGGAATGAGTCTTGAAATTCTAAAAAGTTTTGAAGTATTGAAATTTCTTTAGCTATTGAAAATAAATTAGCTTTTTTGATTGCCCAATGGGTGCGGTAAATTTCTAGCTTAGAAAATAATAATGCACTTGCTAAAATCCTTTTTTCATCATCAATAGCGTGGATTTTTTCTCTGTAATCAATTTTATCTATAAATTCTATTGATTCATAATCGTCCAGTTCTTTAGTAATCAATTTTTTAAAAGTAGCAGTAATTTTTTTATTATTTTCATCAAAGATAATGGTGTCAGTGATTTTTGCTAAAGTAATTGAATATTTTAAGTTTTCAAAAGCAATTATTGTTGGATAATATTTTATTTCATATAAAAAATTATCGATAGCTTCTCTGAAATTATTATATATTTCTTCATTAGTGTGTTCTAAAAATCTATAAGTAGGTAAGGTAATTGAAAATGTTGGTTGCCCGAAACCATCTATTTCTGATGGATCATTTACAACAATAAGATTAAAGAACATATTTTTCATAAAAAACCCCGCATTAAGCGAGGTTTTTATAACATGAAATCAATTGATTAGCTAATAAATCAACCAATCAATTTCTTCATCAATTCATTCACTTGTGCAGGGTTAGCTTTACCTTTAGACGCTTTCATTACTTGACCAACAAGACCGTTGAAAGCTTTCTCTTTACCAGATTTATACTCTTCAACCATCTTCTCGTTCGCTGCAAGCACTTCCTTAATAATCGCTTCAATCGCGCCTGTATCAGTTTCCTGTTTCAAGCCTTTTTCAGCAATAATTTCATCCGCAGTTTTGCCTTCGTCCCACATAAAGCCGAACACTTGTTTCGCGATCTTACCGCTAATGGTGTTGTCTACAATACGCGCGATCATACCGCCAAGTTTTTCCGCAGATACAGGAGAGTCATGAAGCTCAAGGCTAGCTTTGTTTAAAGCACCTGAGAATTCGCCCATTACCCAGTTTGCAGACACTTTACCTTGAGCAGCGCCGCCAGCAGCTTTCACCACATCTTCGTAAAATTCTGACATTTCACGAGTCAGCGTCAATACATGCGCATCGTACTCAGTCACACCAAAGTCCGCCACGAAACGCGCACGACGCGCAGCAGGAAGCTCAGGCATAGTCGCTTTAATTGCTTCGATTTGCGCATCTGCAATAATCACAGGCAACAAGTCTGGATCAGGGAAGTAGCGGTAATCGTTGGCTTCTTCCTTTGAACGCATTGAACGTGTTTCCATCTTCACAGGATCGAACAAACGTGTTTCTTGGTCGATGGTGCCGTCCCATTCCAAGATTTCCATTTGACGTTCAATTTCAACATTGATCGCTTGTTCAATGAAACGGAATGAGTTGAGGTTTTTCAATTCACAACGTGTACCGAACGGTTGACCCGGACGACGCAGCGACACGTTACAGTCGGCACGGAAAGAACCTTCTGCCATGTTACCGTCAGAGATACCTAACCAACGCACCAAAGTATGAATCGCTTTAATATAAGCAACCGCTTCTTCAACCGAACGCATATCGGGTTCAGATACGATTTCAAGTAAAGGCGTACCCGCACGGTTTAAATCGATACCTGACATGCCTTCAAATTGGTCATGAATCGATTTACCCGCATCTTCCTCAAGGTGTGCACGTGTTACGCCAATGCGTTTAACTGTGCCATCTTCAAGTTGGATATCGATATGACCCAAGCCCACAATCGGATTGTCCATTTGGCTAATTTGGTAGCCTTTAGGTGAGTCAGGGTAAAAATAGTTTTTACGTGCAAACACAGACGCTTGGTCGATGTAAGCATCGATACCCAAACCAAAGCGAATCGCAAGATCAACCACTTCTTTGTTCAATACTGGCAATACGCCCGGCATCGCCAAATCAACAAGGCTGGCTTGAGTATTTGGGTCTTGACCAAAAGTCGTTGAAGAACCTGAGAAAATTTTAGTGTTGGTGGCAAGCTGAGTGTGAATCTCAATACCAATCACCACTTCCCAACCATCAATCAGGTTAGACTTAGGTTTCGCAGCATTTTTAGCCATTATGCGTTCTCCTCAGCAATTGCAGCGCGTTTTGTATGCCAATCGGTTGCTTGTTGGTACTGATGCACCACAGACAACAATTGCGATTCTGACCAGTAGTTACCAATCAGCTGTAAGCCAACAGGTAAGTTGTCTTTGTCAAAACCTACAGGCGCGTTAATTGCAGGTAAGCCTGCCAAGTTCACCGCGATGGTGTAAATGTCACCCAAGTACATTTCAACTGGAGAGAGGTTTGCACCAATCTTATACGCTGTCGTTGGTGCAGCAGGAGCAGCAATCACATCTACAGATTCAAATGCTTTTAAGAAGTCTTGTTGGATTAAACGACGTACTTTTTGTGCTTTTACATAATAAGCATCGTAATAACCCGCAGAAAGCGCGTATGTACCAATCAAGATACGTTGCTGTACTTCTTTACCAAAACCTTCTGAACGTGAACGTTTGTACAAGTCCATTAAGTCCACCGGGTTTTCACAGCGGTAGCCATAACGTACGCCGTCAAAACGCTGTAAGTTAGAAGATGCTTCAGCAGGAGCAATCAGGTAGTAAGTCGGAACATAAGCATCGGTCATGCTGAGATCAATCTCAACCAAAGTTGCGCCCATTTCTTCTAACTTTTTCAGTGATTCTTCAACGCGTGCTTTTACATCAGCATCTAAGCCAGCAACATTAAAGTACTGTTTAGGAATACCAATGCGTAAACTTTTTACAGATGTGCCGTTTAAGTTTGCAACGTAGTTGTCTACGTCTTTTTCAACCGAAGTTGAGTCTTTGGCGTCATGACCGGCCATCACGTTCATCAGGTAGGCACAGTCTTCAGCCGAACGCGCCATTGGGCCGCCTTGGTCTAAAGATGATGCATACGCAATCATACCAAAACGAGAAACACGACCATAAGTCGGTTTAAGACCAGTTAAACCACAGAAAGAAGCAGGCTGACGAATAGAACCGCCTGTGTCTGTACCTGTTGCAAACGGAGCAAGGTCAGCAGCAACTGCCGCAGCAGAACCACCTGATGAACCGCCCGGTACATGGCTTAAGTTCCACGGGTTAGCCGTTGCGCCGTAGTAAGAGTTCTCAGAAGTTGACCCCATGGCAAACTCGTCCATGTTCACTTTACCTAAAGTGACAAGGCCCGCAGCTTTACCTTTCGCTACAACGGTCGCGTCGTAAGGAGAGATAAAATTGTCCAGCATTTTAGAACCAGCTGTGGTTTTAATGCCTTGGGTACAGAAAATATCTTTATGTGCAATCGGCACACCAGTTAATGCTGTTGCATTACCCGCTTTAATAGCCGCATCCGCTGCATCGGCTTGAGCAAGTGCCTGTTCAGCAGTCACAGTCACATAAGACTTCACTTGCGCATCAATTTTTTCAATGCGTTTTAAATAATGTTCAGTCAATTCGCGAGAAGAGAATTTAGCACTTGCCAAACCCTCAGAAAGTTCACGAATTGATAAGCGATGTAAATCAGTCATGAGAAATATTTCTTTACGTTTAATTTAACAAAAATGGTTAACTGAATGGAAATTATTCAATCACGCGAGGAACAAGGTACAAGCCTTCTTGCACAGCAGGTGCAACAGCTTGATATTCTTCACGATGATTTTCTTCAGTTACCACGTCTTCACGTAAGGGTTGCGGATTGTCAAATGGGCTTTTAAGTGGCTCAACACCTTCAGTGTCAATGCCTTTTAAGGTTTCCATCATGCCTAAAATTTTATTTAGACTTTGAGCATATTCAGCAGATTGCGTATCATTCAGCGATAAACGTGCGAGATGTGCAATCCCTGAAACTGTTTGTGCATTTAAATCTGCAGAATGCTGTGCATCCGATGTAGACATAATATTACCTAATCAGTATTAAAAAAATTCAAAATATCGTGCGTTATAATAAGCGATTGACTTGTTCAAATCATCACATTTAGTTAAAGTTGCCACCTTGCGTCCACATAAAGTTTAATCGAGAACGTCTCCGTGATTCTAAAAAGACTAATTGGCTTGTTTTCGCCCGATCTAGCCATTGATTTAGGTACAGCAAATACACTTATTTATGCACCAGGACGAGGCATTATATTAAATGAACCGACTGTTGTGGCAATTCGTCACAGTGGTTCACAAAAAATCGTTGCCGCTGTTGGTCTTGATGCTAAACAAATGCTTGGTCGTACTCCTGCGAATATTACCGCAATCCGCCCAATGAAAGATGGTGTGATTGCCGATTTCGAAGTCACCGAAACCATGCTGAACCAGTTTATTGGTAAAGTGCATGAAAAGCGTTTGTTTCCACCGGCACCGCGTGTTGTCGTCTGTGTACCATGCAAATCGACATTGGTTGAGCGCCGTGCCATTCGTGAAGCGGTTTTCAATGCCGGTGCACGTGATGTGCGTTTAATTGAAGAGCCAATGGCAGCAGCAATTGGTGCCGGTATGCCGGTTGAGCAGGCTTGCGGTTCTATGGTTGTGGATGTAGGCGGTGGTACCACAGAAATTGCGATTATTTCATTACAAGGCTGTGTATACGCAGATTCTCTACGTATCGGTGGTGACGTATTTGATGAACAGATCATCAACTACGTGCGTAAGGCGCATGGCTGCGTAATTGGTGAAACGACTGCCGAAGTGATTAAAAAAGAAGTCGGCATGGCCTTGCCAGATCCTGATTCGAAAACACTTGAGATTGAAGTGCGCGGTCGTAACCTGGCTGAAGGTGTACCTCGTGCCATTACCGTGACTTCTGATGAAATTACCCAAGCGATTTCAGATCCATTACAAAATATTGTTTCTGCTGTGAAATCAGCACTTGAGCAAACACCTCCTGAATTGTCGTCTGACATTGCAGAACGTGGCATTGTATTGACGGGTGGCGGTGCATTGCTTCGTAACCTGGACAAATTACTTGCCCAAGAAACAGGTTTGCCAGTTGTTGTGGCTGAAGATCCGTTGACTTGTGTAACGCGTGGTGGTGGTAAAGTCTTGGAATTCTTTGATAATCCAAATCACGACATGTTATTTGTAGGTTAAGTTAAGGACAAGGCGGGTGCAAACACAACTGTTTTCTCGACAACCGCCATCTTTTCGCTCATTTATCATTGCGGTCATCACATGTCTGGTTGTGCTGTTTTTTAACTGGCGCATGCCACATGTGATTCAGCCCGCACGTGATGTCTTGTATGCGGCATATAACCCCATATATGCCATAGCAAGTTATCCGGTGTTATCGCGAGAATGGCTCAATCAACAAACCAAGTCTGAAGCCCAGTTACGTCGTGAAAATACCGCGATGCAAGCCGAGCTGTTACAGGCTCAGGTCCGTCTGCAAAAATTATCTGAACTGTCTGCGGAAAATACCCGTCTGAGGGGCTTATTAGATACGCCTCTGATCATTGACGGACGTATGGAAATTGCAGAAGTGATTGGTACCGATGCAGATCCACTCAGACATATTATTGTGATTAACCGTGGTGCCAGCAGTCAGCTCAAAGTCGGTCAAACCGTTTTGGATGATAAAGGGATCATGGGGCAAATTATCAATGTCTATCCGCACAGTAGCCGCATTATGTTGTTGTCTGACAAAGAACACTCACTGTCAGTACGTCTGGAACATACTGGAATGCGTGCCATTGTCTCGGGTACTGGTGATTTAGGTCATTTGAAAATGGAATATGTACCTACCAGTGCTAACATCAAGGTGGGTGAAAAAGTGTATAGCTCAGGTTTGGGAGCACATTTCCCGGCAGGCTATCTGGTCGGAACGGTCTCTAAAGTGAGTCGTCACAATTCGGGTGAATTTGCCCAGATTGAAGTGATTCCGGCAGCACAATTGTCCGGTGGCCATCATGTAGTGGTGTTATTTTCTGATTCCTTAGCGATGGAGCAGCCTTATGCTAAGCGCTAAATTACCTTCGGAAAATCACCGTGATCCGCTGATTGCGATTATCGCGTCAGTGATTATCTGTTCAGTATTGACGGTTTACCCGCTCTCTTATGCGGTCTCAGGTGCACGTCCCTTATTCATGCTGTTGGTGATGCTGTTTTGGGTGATGAGCCAACCGACTTGGTGCGGGATCTGGTTCGCCTTTGCGACGGGTATTTTCACTGATCTGTTAATCGATGCTCCTTTGGGCATGAATGCCTTAACCTTTGTGATCATTACCTTTATTGCCAGATTTCTGACTCGAGAACGACGCATTTTGACTTTTGGAAATTTGTGGGTCATTAGTTTCTTGGCGATATTGGCACATTTATTTATGATCTGGATTGCTCAAATTATGGGGGGCTTGCAGTTTTCAATTGCCAGACACTGGCAGCCCTTATTGAGTAGCATCTTCATTTTCCCGATCATGTATTTCATGTTAAGAAAATGGCGCGTTTAATTCTTGCTTCGAGTTCTCCGCGTCGTCGGGAACTCTTGCAGCAATTGGGTCTGGAGTTCGAGATCTTTAGTCCGGAGATTGATGAGTCTATTCTTCAGGGCGAAGATATTGCTGCTTATGTGGAGCGTCTAGCCTGTAGCAAGGCTCAGGTGGTTTTAAATCAATTTCCAGATGCGATTGTGATTGCCGCAGATACCAGTGTGGCAGTCGATCAGCACATTTTAGGCAAACCTGAATCAAAACAACATGCTTTTGCCATGTGGGAGCTGATATCCGGGCGAAAACATGATGTTTTTTCAGGTGTTTGTGTGCGTACAAGTGCTGAAAAATCAAGTATAGTAGTACGAACGCAGGTCGAGTTTCAACAATTAAGTCTCGATGATATGGAAAATTATTGGGCAACAGCAGAACCGATCGGCAAAGCGGGTGGTTATGCCATACAGGGTATCGCATCGCGGTATATTCCCCGCATTGAAGGCAGCTATAGCAATGTCGTAGGCTTGCCTTTACATGAAACCGTACAGTTATTACAGGCAGTTAAGGCACTAAATTAACTGACCTCAAAAGAATTTTTATAATGTTTTGAGTTTTATTATGTCTGACGAATTGTTGATTAATGTCACACCTATGGAATGTCGTGTGGCCTTAATTCAAAACGGTACGGTCAATGAATTATTTGTTGAACGTACGGTCAAGCGTGGATTGGTGGGCAATATTTATAAGGGCAAAGTAGTGCGCGTACTTCCCGGTATGCAGGCTGCTTTTGTCGATATCGGACTGTCACGGACTGCTTTTTTACATATCAATGATATGGTCTGGCCACGTAATCAGCCTACGCCCAATGTTTTTGAACTGCTGCAACCGGGCCAAATTCTCACTGTTCAGGTAATGAAGGACATGCTCGGCACCAAAGGGGCACGTTTAAGTACTGATCTTTCCATTCCTTCACGTTATCTGGTGCTCATGCCTTATGGGCATCATATTGGCGTATCCCAACGGATTGAGTCTGAACAGGAACGTGATCGTTTGCGCTCCATGATTGAGCGCATTCAGGCTGAACATAAATTGCCAGGCAGTGTGATTGTCCGTACTGCAGCAGAAGGTATTCCAGAATCGGAAATTGCCCAAGACATGGTATATTTGGCCAAACTTTGGGAATTTATCCAGCGTAAACAGAAAAGTATTGCTGTACCGTCACTCATTTTTGAAGAATTGCCTCTTCCACAGCGGGTGATTCGCGACTTGGCCAACGAAGATACTGCTAAAATTTCTGTCGATTCACGTGAAATTCATGCCAAGCTGCAAGAGTTTGTGCTGGAATTCGTGCCAAGTATGCAAAGTCGGCTGATTCACTATCCGGGTGAACGACCGATCTTCGATTTATACAATGTCGAAGAAGACATTCAAAAGGCCTTACAAACCCGTGTCGCACTCAAGTCTGGTGGTTATTTGATGATCGATCAGACTGAAGCCATGACTACCATTGACGTTAATACCGGTTCTTATGTTGGTGGTCGTACACTTGAAGACACGGTATTTAAAACCAATATGGAAGCGACGCAGGTCATTGCAAGACAGTTGCGCTTACGCAATTTGGGCGGCATCATTATTATTGACTTCATTGACATGCAGGAAGCACAGCATCGTGAAGAGGTGATGAGTCAGTTTGAGCGTATGCTGGAACGTGATCATGCCAAAACCAAAATTACCCAGGTTTCCGAGCTAGGCTTGGTGGAAATGACCCGTAAGCGTACCCGTGAATCTTTAGAACACCTATTATGTGAATCATGTCCAACCTGTCAGGGACGGGGCTATGTGAAAACTGCAGAGACCGTGTGTTACGAAATTTTTCGGGAAATTTTAAGATATGCGCGTGCTTTTGAATCAAAAAGTGGCTTTACGGTTGTTGCGCATCCATCTGTGATTGACCGATTGTTAACAGCTGAAGCACCGGCAGTGGCCGATTTAGAGCACTTTATAGGGCGTGTAATCAAATTTCAGGTGGAAAATCTGTATACGCAAGAGCAATACGATATCATTCTGAGTTGAAATTGTAACAGAATATCGTTAAACACTTGTTACATCTGAAATTTTACTTTCGAAGTGTAATTTTGAATACTAGTCATACACAGTAGCCAAAGCCAAATTCTCCCTTTTTTGGCTTAGCAAAAAGAAGAGGTATGACATGAGTATGAGCCAAAAAATTATTAAACAAAGTTTGAATGTTCTAGATAAAAAACCTGCTCACAATGGTTATATTGTAGATGAGCAAGGCAAAGAAGTTCAGATTACGGCTGCCATGATTCGTTCTGTATGCCATCAGTTATTAAATCAGTGTCGTGCAATTAAAAATTAAGGGGCATTTAAATGCCCCTTAATTAATTCATTATTCATCTTTATTGGTTGCGGTTAGCTCACCGCCTGTAGCTTTGGGGTATCTTGCCCAACAATCTCTTCAAATCGTTGAATTTCATCTTCAAGATGTGTAAGCAGATTTTGCATTTTTGGTAATGCATTTCTACAACCGGTTAAACCAACTTCCAGCTTATCTAAATAGCTCGTCATGGTGATATTTAGTGCTTGTCCATCCAATACAATGGAAGCAGGGTATAGCGCATCCAATTTTGCCCCATTCCAATAAAGGGGTTCACGTGGTCCAGGAACATTAGAGATCACAATATTGAATGCCTGATGCTTTGGCATTACTCCTGATACAATGTTTAAGCCCGCTGCACCATATACCAAAGCGCTATAATTTAAAATTTGGCTTGAATTCATACGCTTAAAGCGTTGTTTGGCATTTAACACGCTACCGCGAATAATTTGCAGACGTTCTAGTGGTGTTTCTTTATGCGTACCCAGATTGGCTAAAATCATGGTAATGCGGTTAGAAACCTCAGAATCATCATCACGAACGGAAGCAGGTACCATCGCAATCAATGGTTTTTTAGGTAAAGCCTGCTGGCTAATCAGATACTCACGTAATGCACCTGAGCAAATAGCCAGTACTACATCATTAATAGTTACACCGAGTGCTTTTGCAATTCGGCTTAAACGACCAAGCTCAAAGGATTGTGCTGCAAAACGACGAGAAGAACTGACCCGTTGGTTTAAAATGCTGCTTGGGGCCTGAAAGCTGGAAACATAGTCTGGATTACGCCCCATATCTTTACAAATGGTCTGTGAAAGTTCATACATGACTTTGGGGGTAGCATCTAGTTGCTGCTTTAAAGTCCCCATAATTTTTTTCACACGACTGGCTTTAGGTTCTTTTAAACGCTTGGCACGCGGACCTTCGACACACCAAGGTGGCACAATGCTTTTGGTATTTGGATCATGAGATAGGGATTTCTCGACCAGACGCATGCCGGCAATGCCATCTACCATGGCATGATGAATTTTGAAATACATGGCAAAGCGGTTGCCTTCAATGCCTTCGATAATATGACAGGTCCAGAGTGGTTTTGCACGGTCAATCAGGGAGCTGTGCTCTTGTGAAATATAAGTCAGTAATTCACGGATTCGACCAGGATGAGGTAGGGCGATATGACGGAAGTGATGATCCAGATCAAATTCTTGATCTTCATCCCAAAACAAACCGTTCAATTTATTGTTAAAGGGAGGGACCGGAATAGATTTGGATGTACGAATGTCGGTGACTAAGTCTTGAATAAAAGTATCAGGTGCATTGTCTGGAATTTGAAATAGAAAAAGTCCACCAACATGCATGGGTTGCTGGCGTTTTTCTAGAGACAGAAAAATGAAGTCAATTGGATGTAATGGACGCATAGCGCTGGATGCCTCACTGCATTGTCATGGCTGTTCTTGTATGAACAGACTTGTTAGAATTATTTAAATCGTGTTTGCAGTATAACTTTTTTCAAAGATAAAAGTATTGATATAAGTGTAATCAAAAGTGAAAAAACCACTGTTTTTCAGTGGCTTTTTTTTAAATAACCCGAATCGCGGATAAGAAAATGACTTGAAAAATAAGAGGACTAGAGCCATCAGTTGAGTTGCCACACAAAACCTAAAGCCCTAGTCCTGATGTTCAATAGTACCGAATTATTCTGCGTAATTGATGATTTCTTTCTGAAATTTGAAGCAACTTATTGGAAATTTCTCAAACAAAGCCGTCATTCGTTA
>NZ_CADDTS010000014.1 GCF_902753875.1 Acinetobacter bouvetii
GAAGAATTGGAATTGAGCATGTATTTGGCAGTTTGAAAACCTTCAAAATTCTTGCTGAGCGATATCGCAATCGAGGCAAAAGACTAGCATTAAGATTCAATCTAATTGCTGGAATTTATAACTTGGAACTGAGTGAAAAATGACTTATGAAAGAAATCTAATTTTTCAATGAATTAATTTGAATTATTCATATTATTTTATGCAAAAGAAAAGCCGGACAAACGCCGGCTCTTTATTTTAAAACAATAACTATTAGATGATTTGCACTACAACCTTACCTACATGTTCACCGGTATCCATCACTGCATGCGCATCTTGAATTTGATCAAACTTGAAGGTTTTATAGATCATTGGCAAACATTCGCCTTTTGCCCATAGCGGTGCAACGTGTTGCTGCAAGCCTTGTGCAATTTCGGCCTTTTCCGCTGTGTTACGTGCACGCATGGTGGAACCGGTAATGGTCAGACGCTTCATCATGATTTGACCGAGTTTGACCTCTTTGGCTTTAGCACCGCCTAAAAATGCGATATAGACTAGACGACCATCACGACGCAGCAGGTTTAAGTTCTTTTCCAGATAAGGAGCACCGACCATATCCAAAATCACATCGACACCACCATTGTCAGTTTGCTCATTAATCACTTGCTCGAAGTCTTGAGTCTTATAGTTGATTGCTGTGGTTAAATCAGCAATCGCTGCAACTTTTTCATCTGAACCTACGGTTGCAAAAGTTTTGATGCCAAGTGATTTACACAGCATCAAAGCAGTCGTACCAATCCCGCTCGTTCCACCATGTACCAGTACCGTTTCCCCTGCCTTGGCCTTACCCATCTGGAATACATTCGCCCATACAGTAAAGAAGGTTTCCGGAATAGCCGCTGCCTGTACAAAACTCACACCTTCTGGAATGCTCAAAGTCTGGCTTTCCGGCACCACACAATACTCAGCATAACCACCGCCATTAGTCAGCCCGCAGACTTTATCGCCGACTTTAAATAAAGTGACATCAGTACCGACTGCAACGACCTCACCTGCAACTTCTAGGCCCGGTACAGGTGTCACGCCTTTAGGCATTGGGTATAAGCCTTGACGCTGCAAGATATCTGGGCGGTTAATACCAAAGGCATGGACTTTAACCAGTACTTCATCTGCTTTTGCAGTAGGTACTGCAACAGTTTCATAAGCGAGTTTATCTACCCCGCCCGGTTCAGTAATAATCACTTGTTGCATGGTAGTAGCGTGTGACATAACGTCTTCCCTATCTTTCACTTTTCATCTTTCTTCGGCCTATTTGAACATATAAATGTGTCAGGCTGAACAACAATACACTTATGTATAAGTAAGGCACTATTTAGCAAATTGATAATAGGCTAGTGATGGTAGATCACATTGAATATAGAAAAAATGAGTACAATGCCTTAAGTAAGATAAATTCTTTTTGCGATTTTTTAAGATGGAAGATTAGCTGAGATAAATGCCAAATTTCTCCAACCACTCAAAATAACAATTGAATAGCAAAACTTTAGTCATATTCAATACTTATCATTTTTATCAGTTCAAAAACCCGGCATTGTCTTATTTAAAATAAAGACTAAAATAGCTCAAATTTTTTTAATGCACATTCATGAATCAATATCTTGATATACAGTATTTAATACTGCCCATTTTTATATGCTGCCTCATTCTGAGTTGCTTGATTATAAAAAAATTAATACCGACAAATGCAGCATTTGAATCACTCAGCAGAACATCACCGCTAGATGGATTAAGAGGAGTTTTAGCACTTAGCGTACTGGTACATCACTTTTATATTACATATATCTGGAAAACACAGGGCGAATGGGTGCGCCCAGAAAGTGATCTATTAAATAATATGGGAGCCATACCTGTTTCCCTGTTTTTCCTCATCACAGGTTATTTATTTCTTAATAAAATTCAAAAGAGTGAGATTAACTGGAAGCAGCTTTATATTCTGCGACTAAAACGCATAGTACCGCTCTATGCATTTGTCACTTTCATCGTTTTAGGCATTACCCTCATGTCTATTCACCTGAGTGAATATAGCCTTAGCCAATACATAAAGTGGATCTTGGGTTGGGTTCTATTTAAAGGCAGTTCCCTTGAAACTTTCCCATCACCCCAGATCATTGCCGGGGTCAACTGGACACTACTGTATGAATGGGGCTTTTATTTCTCACTGCCTCTTATTCATGCCTTAGTACATAAAAAAATCAGCAATAAGCATATTTTTGTGATTACTTTTATTCTTTTTCTTGTTGTTTTTTTAGAGACCAAGCGAAGCTTATATTTACTCTTTCTTCTGTCATTCATATCAATCTATTATAAAAATAAAATTGAGGGCTTAATTAAAGAAAAAACAAAACTATTAAATATTCTTTTACCTTCAATCCTGCTGATCAGTCTGATCTTTACCACAGCCTATTCAACGCCACAAAAAATACTTTTAAGTATCGTGTTTGCCTTTATATGCAATGGCTATAATTTCTTTGGCCTATTAAATCACGCAGGTATTCGAATTTTAGGAGATATTAGCTACAGTACTTATCTAATTCATGGCTTAATTTTATATTTATCTTTCTCCATTTTAAACGTCTATGACTTTAGCCAAGGCTTAATCCATTACTATCTGTTATTTCCTCTGGTTTTCTCTGTTGTCGTCATTACTTCATTTGCTACATACCACTTTATTGAAAGACCATTTTTAAAAAGAAAATGAGAAAAAACCCAGCTTATGCTGGGTTTTCTTTATACAAACTTTTTAAATCAGATGGATTTTACGGCGCTGGCGGCATCTGTACAAATTGCATCAGGAATTTACGTACCAGCGGTAACATAATTAATATCAGCGGGAAAGCCAACATCCACGACATGCCCCAAGCATGTAGCCAAATACCAATAAAGCCGTCAACCAAGCCTTTATTCATTAGCATATTAAAGCATGAGATTGATCCACTCATAATGCCTGATAAAAATAACGGCATCAGCCATGCCATGTGTTTGGGGTGAAATTTTGGGAGATTGTTTGACATATTTAACCTATTTAATGCGTTGTTTCAGCTGCTTTAATTGTTTGTTTCATGCTTTTCATAAATTCAGCAAACTGCGGTAAAAAGTCCTTAAATAAAGGATGATTCTTATTTTCTAGCAGTGTTTCACCAAACAGCTTTAAGCCAATGGCAAATGAAGTCACTTTATCACCCTCAAGCACATTCGCTTTTTGAATTAAGGCCAATACCTTAAATAGGTCATCATGGTTGTAAGCATTAAATTGCAATGCTTCTGTGTAATTTGATGGATTACCTTGTGCATCGGCAACGTGTTTTACCGTAATTTCATATTGATGCTGTTTCATGACTTCAACTCCATACGGCTAATTTCAACTGCTGCTTGATCGATTTTTTCTGCAATCTCAAAAACCTGTTCAGGTGTCAGTTCACAGTGCTGAATCTTGATGCGCAATGAGGTCTTGAGGTTTTCCATCGCACGCTTAATGTCTACATAGACTTCGTTGTTATGGATTTGCTTACGGGTATCAAAACGACAGAGGATTTTTTCAATGGTGGTCTGTTGTGCCGCTAAGTGTTGCGTACCTAGAGCAGTAATACTGTACTGCTTGCGCTCGTCTGCATTAAGTTCAGCGTGAATGTACTGTTGTTCTTCTAGGTAATTCAGCGTTGGGTAAATCGTACCTGTACTTGGGCTGTAACCACCACCGACCACTGTGCCGACATCTTTAATGATGTCGTAGCTAAACTTGGGCGCTTGGGAGATGATGTGCAGCACTAATAGCTTCATGTGCCCTGCTTCAAATAGACGCTTACGTGTTTTGACAGGACTTTCGATGTCTGCAATGAGATCTGAATTTGGCATAGCAAAGATACACCTTAAGATTAGTTAAGATATATCTTAATTACTTTATTTAAAATTTCAACTTTTTTATTAATCTTCTAATTTTATTCTATATAATTAAATATAGATTATTGATTAAAATAGATTTATGGAAAATTTCATATTGGGCAGAAACTTTACTCTTGTACCAGAACATTTGGATGTAAATCATATGGTACAAGAAATAATGAATTATCAAGGGAAGTTTTTACGTTTAAAAAATGCCTTTTCACATTGTAAAAACGAAGAAAAATTTATTTCTGAACTAGAAATTTCATATCCTGAACATAAGTATAAATTAGATCGTACATATTGTTACGGTAGAGGATTATCAGAAGAATTAGCTTTCGAAATCGGCAACATAAACAACAAAGAATTACATCCAACTTTAAAAGCCATGATTGAAAATATATCTAGAGAATTAATAAGTAGAGAAAAATGGAAAACTATTGCTGATGAAGTCAGACAGTATTACGAATTACATAATATTAATATCTGGTCGCTAGATTATATGGATTCAAGGTATCGAGAAATTTTCTAATACACAAATGAAATTCTTGAACAATTTAGCATTCTAAAACAATCATTTACTTATAAAATACAAAACAATCAAATGACTGTTGACGAGGCAATTAAATCCATGACCACTCCTAACATTTCTATCCAAGGTAATCAAAATCAAATTCAGACAGGTTCAAATAATCAACAAATAGTAAATCAAAATACTCAAACACCTGAAATATTCGACAATCTCAAAGCTTTTATTGAAAAAATTGAGAATGTATCAGATGATGAGAAGAAACTATTTCAAACACAGATTGATGATCTAAAATCAGACTATTCTCAACCTAATTTTGCTAGAAAATATAGTACTTTTATGTCGAATGCCTCTACACATGTAACAATTGGTACTGCACTATGGCAAAGTGGATTACTGCCATTACTCACTGCTTGCTTACCTACGTAACGAATAAAAAACCCGCCATCAGGCGGGTTTTTTATTTGAAGTGGATCAATCTATTACAGACGAACCAACTCAACAATCTTCTCAGCAACTTCTTCAGCAGTCTCAACTGTATAAGTTACATCTGTGCCTTCAGCAGCATCAGTAATCACAACTACACCAGTTTCACGTACAAGTGCAACTTGTTCCGCAGTTAGACCTGCTTTCGCAATGGCAACCACACCTTGTTGAATCAACAAGCTTTCAATTGCTTGTGCATTTTCAAGGGCTTTTGCAGTAACAGTTACAGCAGCAGGTTTTTGACCTAAACGTGCAGCACGCGCTTCAGCTGTAACAGGTTCGTTGTGTGCAGTCCATTCAACCGCAGCTTCAACCATACCCGCACCAACAGTCACGTTGCTTAAACGGTCAATGAAGATAAATGAACCTGTGTAACGACTGTCATGATAACGGTCGAATACGACTGGCGCATCAAACTCGATAGTAACGTCTGCAATCGCGTTCAAATCAAGCTGTTCAACTTGCATGTGTTCCAATGTGTTCACATTGGTACGGAAGTTAATTTTAGCCACTTTAGCCGGAATGGTTTGAGTACCAAACTTCACGTTATAAAGTTTACCAGGAACCAGCGGCTGATCATTCATCCAAACTACAGATGCACGTGCAGAACGTGAAATTAAAGGCTGTTCGCCAGCTTTGACCAACACGTTACCACGTGAAATATCAATTTCATCGTTCAGTGTTAAAGTCACCGCTTGACCTGCAATGGCATGATCCAGGTTGCCATCATAAGTCACGATTTCTTTTACAGTTGATGACTTACCAGATGGTAATGCAGTAATCGTATCGCCAACTTTTACTTCACCTAAAGCAATCGTACCGCAGAAGCCACGGAAGTCTAAGTTTGGACGGTTTACATACTGAACAGGGAAACGGAATTCGTGTTTGCTGGTATCACGTGTAATTTCCACAGTTTCCAAAGTCGCCATCAAAGTTTGACCTTTGTACCATGGCGTATTTGGAGATGGATTTACCACGTTATCACCATTCAACGCAGAAATTGGCGTGAAGATGATGTTAGCAGGCTTACGGTCACCCAACTGGTTCACGAAGTCGTTGTATTCAGCTTGAATTTCATTGAAGCGCGCTTCAGAAAATTCCACCAAGTCCATTTTGTTAATCGCAACCACAATGTTACGAATACCCAAAAGGCTGGCAATAAATGAGTGACGGCGAGTTTGCGTTTGCACGCCATAACGCGCATCAATCAAGATAATTGCAAGATCCGCAGTAGATGCACCAGTGGCCATGTTACGGGTGTACTGTTCGTGCCCCGGGGTGTCGGCAATGATGAACTTACGTTTTTCAGTAGAGAAATAACGGTAAGCCACGTCAATGGTAATCCCCTGCTCACGTTCCGCTTGCAGACCATCCACAAGTAAAGCTAAGTCAGGTGCATCACCAGTTGTACCCACTTTTTTAGAGTCACGGGTTACGGCTTGTAATTGATCTTCATAAATCAATTTTGAATCGTAAAGCAAACGACCGATTAAAGTCGATTTACCATCATCCACGTTACCGCAAGTTAAAAAGCGCAAAAGGTCTTTATTTTCGTGCTGTTTTAAATATGCCAAGATGTCTTGGCTAATCAATTCTGATTGATGAGACATTGCTCAAAGCTCCACAAATTCTTTAGAAACCGGTTTCTTTTAATCTTTAAATCCACCTAAATCCTCCTTTAATAAAGGAGGACTTACCTCCGTTCATTTTTGGGAGTTCCCCCTCTTTTCAAAGAGGTGAGCAGCACTGCTGCGCAAGGGGAGATTTCAAGATTAATTTAGAAATAACCTTCCTGCTTTTTCTTTTCCATCGAGCCAGCTTCATCATGGTCAATCATACGACCTTGACGCTCTGAGCTTGTGGCTAAAAGCATTTCTTGGATAATTTCCGGTAAGGTATTGGCAGTTGATTCCACTGCACCTGTTAATGGATAACAACCTAAAGTACGGAAACGTACCGATTTCATTTGCGGAACTTCGCCTTCGTTCAAACGCATACGTTCATCATCAACCATGATGAGTGTACCGCTACGTTCTACGACTGGACGTTCAGCAGCAAAATACAATGGAACAATTGGAATTTGCTCCAAGAAGATATATTGCCAGATATCTAACTCAGTCCAGTTAGACAATGGGAATACACGAATACTTTCGCCTTTGTTCACTTTACCGTTGTAAAGGTTCCAAAGTTCAGGACGCTGGTTTTTAGGGTCCCAACGGTGTTTAGAATCACGGAATGAATATACGCGTTCTTTTGCACGTGACTTTTCTTCATCACGGCGCGCACCACCGAAAGCAGCATCAAACTGGTATTTATCAAGCGCTTGTTTTAAGCCTTGAGTTTTCATGATGTCGGTATATTTCGAGCTACCATAATCGAATGGATTAACGCCTGCGTCTTTCCCTTCTTTATTTTGATGCACGATTAAGTCAAAGCCATGCTCTTTCGCCATGTTGTCACGGAATTTGATCATGTCTTTAAACTTCCAGCCCGTGTCTACATGCAGCAACGGGAATGGTAGTTTGGCAGGATAGAATGCCTTAAGGGCAAGATGCAGCATCACTGCAGAATCTTTACCAATGGAATACAACATGACCGGATTTTCAAATTCGGCAGCCACTTCACGGATAATGTGAATACTCTCAGCTTCTAGCTGTTTAAGATGAGTAAGTCTTTCCTCAGTTATGGACATTGACAACACCAGCTCAGATCAACGTGTACTTTAATTACACTTTTAAAAATATATATATTCATTATAGAGATTTAGTTATCACATCTATTGCTTGTTTTATTATATTGATATGCAAATTTATCATATAAAGCTTAACTAATAATGAGTATAAGTTTTTATTAATGATTCACTTAAATTCCGTGGCCTCACTTTAATCCCTTCTCACCGTTACCACAACCCAACATTAAAATGTACAAAATATCACCTGATTGTTAATTCCTCTAAAACATCAGTGTTATTGCTGCTGAAAATTGCATACAGTACGACCTTTCTCTCCCATCCCCCATATTATTTAAATTATGCTTACGCTAGACCGTACTCTTGAATCCGTTAAAACTAGGCTAGAACACGCACAGCTTGCCGGTCATTTCTATCAACATAATGAACAGTTGCTGATCTTGCAGGAAGCGTTGAATGATGATGGTTCAATCCTGAATAATTTTGTGCAACATGAACTCAGCGCTGACCAGATTGGGATGCAATTTGGGCTAAGACTTTCGGATAACCATTTCGACTTTTTGATCGGTGTCACCCATAGCAATCAGGATCGAAGTTATGAAATTGGTGCTGGAAACCTTAAGGCCGATCAAAAAGCCTTTAACTTGCTCTACGCCTTTTATAATTATCCTAAAGCCTTTTATCTGGTCAGCCTTCCACTGACGGCGAATAGTGCACAACTGGAAGATGCCATTGAAACGCAGCTGTTTAGTCAAGCCAAGCTAGACTTTTTAAATACAGCACTCAAGATCAATCCCATGGGACACCAAGTAAACTGGATGAAAGCCTTTATTTTGCAACAAGCGCTGGACATGAAAGTCCGGATCCAAACCTGCTTGCTTTAACATTTGCTTGTATAAAAGTGATTTGAAAGCCCATTCAAGCATCATGGTTTTGGGTCTGTTGAGATTTTATCAATAGATCATCAACAGACTCCAAAATGAGAAATCAAGGATTGATTTCCTGCATCGAAAAGCTGATTCAGCTTAAAACTATAAGTAACTGAATATAAATATTTTTTACAGATCAAAGATGTAGTCTGACAAGCTGCATTTCTCATTCAAAATTGAATATTTTTTATACAATTCGCCTGCATAAACTTACTTGTGTAACACCTGTAGAACGCTACATTATCTGCTGATACGACCCATATAGAGCATAATAATGACTCACTCTATCTACCCTTGCCTGTGGTTTGGAGAAAATGCCCAAGCAGCTTTTGAATGGTATTGCTCTATTTTCCCACAGAGTCACATGATTGAAGTTAACCAGTATGCAGCCAAAGCTAATTTTGCAGGCGTGCCATTTCTAGGAATTAATGGTGGCCCTACTTTCCACCCGAATCCATCCATTTCATTTATGGTCATTTGTGAAACTCAAAGCGAGATTGACCATTTATGGAGTCGGCTGATTGAGGGCGGCTCTACTTTCATGCCATTAGGTCAATATGCCTGGAGTGATTATTACGGCTGGTTGCAAGATCAGTATGGTTTTAGCTGGCAACTGTATTTAGGCAAATTGTCCGATGTGAATCAGCAAAAGATTGTTCCGACGCTGATGTATTGCGGTCAATATCAGGGCCAATGTCAAGCTGCCTTAAATTTTTACCAAAGTCTATTTCACAATTTTCGTACCCAAGGCATTTTAAAATATACCGAAGGTGAATACACCGGACAGGTACAGCATGCTCAGGTCGTGGCCAATAACTTTACCCTGATGGCTATGGACAGCGGAATTCCACAAAGCTTTGAATTTAATGGTGCGGTTTCTCTAATTATTGAATGTGAAGATCAGGCTGAGATTGATTATTACTGGAATGGTATCACGCTCAAAGGTACAGAGAGCCAATGCGGCTGGTGTATCGATCAATTTGGTGTCAGCTGGCAAATTCACCCTGATAATTTAACTGAAATTCTTAAGCAAAATCCACGTGCCCAGCAAGCCGTTTTCAATATGAAAAAGCTGTTGATTCATGATTTGATTCACGCTTGATTCTATCAGGCATGATCACTTCATTATAAAACCATAAGCCATGAACTTGGATTTAATCCATTATTCAGGCAATAAAAAGAGAATAAAAATGAATAATTTAAAAAAAATATACCTGAACAGATTAAGCCACTGTCTTTATTTAAGCCTGAGCTGCTTCCCTTTATCGGCAAAATCAGCAGATTTAGTCCACATTAAGCAGCACCCTATCGACCAGATCGTGCAGCAGAATATGACGCAACAACCAGTGGCGCCACAATTAAAGAAAACAACAAAGATCAATCAGATGCGGATTATGCATATTGATATTGATTATGTGTATGATCGCGATAAAAAACAGCAGCAGCAGAATATTCAGACTTTAATACAGCGCATTAAACAGGTTCAACCCAATACTATTTTCCTGCAAGCTTTTGCCGATCCCGATGCCAATGGTTCGGCAGATCAGGTCTATTTTAAAAACCGCCATATTCCTTTAAGGGAAAATCTTTTTCCATTACTGGTCAGTGAAATTCGTAGCAAGACCCAGGTCAAGCATATTTATGCATGGCTGCCCCTCATGGCATGGGAATTTCCCAAAAGTTATCAATTGACCTATGTTGCGCATAATAATGGTGGAAAACAGGGTTATATTCGGGTGTCTCCATTTGATCCTAAAAATCTGAAATATGTTTCTGAAATTTTTTTAGATTTTATCAAATCAAATGCCGTCGATGGTGTGCTCTATCATGATGATGTCACCCTCAATGACCATGAAGATATTTCTGCTCCAGCAAAGAGCATGTACCAATCCTGGGGATTTAATTCAGAACATTTATCAAAATTACCAAAATCCCCCAGACAGGCTCAATTGGCCAAATTTAAAACTGCTTATTTAGACCAATTTGCAGAAGGTATTACCAAAATCCTGAAACAGCAACACCCTCATCTGCTCACAGCCCGTAATATGTATGCACCTGTAGCCTTAGACCCCATTAGTGAAAACTGGTTTAGCCAATCAATGCCCAGCACCTACCAACATTATGATTACAATGCCATTATGGCGATGCCTTATATGGAAGAAGCTGATGATCATCAGCAATTCTATTTAGACTTAATTGAGCAGTCGAAAAAATACGACCCTAAACTGGATCGTACGATTTTCGAACTTCAAGCGGTTAACTGGATAAATAACCAGAAACTTTTTACCGAAGAAATTATTGAAACGATTAAATTCTTAGAAAAACACGGGGTAAAACATATTGGTTATTACCCCGATGATTTTGTCGATGAACACCCTCAACCATCTAAGCTGAAATCCGCTTTTTTAACTGATGATTAGCCTCAAAAAACTCTAGTGCCCCTTTATGATCATAATAAAGGGTCAAATTCCTCGCCTGCTGCATATTCACAATATCTGTAGTACTGACCTTAAAGCTTGACGCTAACTGCTGCTCATTAATAGCTGAAGGGGCTTTTCTGCGATCTTTACCATGAAACCGGATCCAGTTATAAGTTGCCCAAAGAAACAGTATGCCCGTGAAGACCAAGATCATCGTCATAATATTGATTAAACTTAAAGGACTATCTGGCCGTGCCTGAATCACCAATTGCTGATAAATAGTTTTCCCTTCAAACCACCAAAACAGTATTGTCAGAATTGGCATAAACAACCACATAAATACAAACCAGCCGACTATTTGTAAACTGTATCCAACACTTTTATTTCGCACATATTCAGGTCGATCAATATATTCTGGAAGTTCTAACTTTGACTCGTCTTCAATAAGATAGTATTTATATACTTTAGTCATTTTCTGGCTCTCCTCTAAATCCACGGTCTGGGCTAACCCAGCGTGCACGTTTTTGAGTTTTGAAAATTGTTTTAGGTAATGCGACGACCGTAGTCATCATTGTGAGAATCCAGAAGAACAAAGGATACCAGATGACCCAAAAATAGTTCCTGAAGATTCGGTCCTTATCATAGGGTTTATCAATACATAAACTGACAAAGAATTGAATAAGGCAGGTTAAACCAAGAATAATTCCATACCATTGCGGAAAGAGAGATTGAATTGCCCACTCTCCGGGTAACGAGAAAAACAGACCGTATAAATATAAAAGTATAATACCGAACATCACATAAGCCCAAACTACACTCACAATTGACTCTATTGCGATAGGCCACATACGACGTCGGTTCCATTTAAACAAACTCGGCAAATATGCAAACAGGACTTCCACTCCGCCTTGAGCCCAACGTAACCGTTGTTTCCACAAGCCTTTAAAAGTTTCAGGCATATAGATATAACATAATGCTCTCGGTACATATTGCAGATCCCAGTGATCAAACTGCAAACGCCAAGATACATCAATGTCTTCAGTGATCATGTCATCACGCCAATAACCAATACGATCTAATGCCGTTTTACGGAAACCTGCTATTGCACCAGAAATGGTAAAAATACGGCCATAGGTACGTTGAGCACGTTTGATCAGACCGATAATGGATGAAAATTCACCCACCTGAATTTTACCGAGAATACTGGATCGGTTCACAATACGAGGATTTCCTGTTACTGCACCAACTCGAGGATAACTGGTTAAATGATGCATCATCCATAACACGGCATGAGGGTGTAATAATGCATCGCCATCAATACAAACCAAGTATTCATTTTGACTGACCATTGCCCCTGCACGCAGCGCATAGGCCTTACCTTGATTTTCAGCCAGATGAACTACTCTAAGATTCGGATAGTGCTGTACAAGTTCATCCAGAATTTCACCTGTTTTATCCCGGCTACCATCATTTATTGCAATGACCTCAAAATCGGGATACTGAGTTTGCATTGCAAATTTAATTGTATCCCGAACCTGAGCTTCCTCATTAAAGCATGGAATAAGTATGCTACAGCCGTGCTCGCTCGGATGTGGCAAACCTTGTTTCTTGCGTTCATGCTTTAAATAAAACCAGATTCCACCTGCAATCCAAATCCAGGCCATAAACAATGGGTAAAAAAAAGCAAATCCAAAATAAATATCACTTATTCGAAGCAAATTTGACTCTTCCATTATTTCACCCCCTTCGCCGTATTATTTTCATAGGGATTGCGATAAGTTAATGGACTGCTATTTGTACTTAATTCTTTGTACAAATGTTCTTGAATCTTTTGCCCGGTATTTAACTGATAGTTATTAATCCCAATTTTTTGTATGGCTAAATTTTTTAAGAATTGAAAATTATATTGGTATTGTTTCCAGTCGCGATTTTTTGCATCTGGGCTGACATTAAAACTAAAAATTAAATATTGTCTTTCTAGATTATTTAATTTTTCTAATTGTTTTTGTAGAGCCTTGAATATTTCAGGATGATCAACTGGATCAAAATCGATATACAGGAAATCACCGTTAAGAAGACAATGTTTAACTAATGCCTTTAAGCCATCTACATGTTTGTCTTTTAAACTGAATTTCAAAGCAGTTTGATAATTATTACTAATATTTGCGTAATACTTTGCCTGAGCTTTACTACGTTCCTGAATTTTAAAAATTTGGTTCATTTTCTGGGTGCATGATGCATCCCAGTTGTTACTTTGCATACCACATAATGCCTCATCTCCAACATCTAACATTAAACCTTCAATTCCAGTATTATTTTTTACCAAATCGGCTGTTAGATTTTCTAGACTCAAACCTTGTTTGGTTTCCAACGTCATAGGAAGTTCAGCATAGACACGATTATTAACACGCGTCCGAACTTGCCAAACGGTACGATTTAACAGATCTTGACGCACGCCTAACTGACGATTTGGGAAATAAGCAACATCTATTTTTCCATCTCCATTCTCATCTGCTACGGCTTTCAATAAAATATTATTTGTTTGTAGCGAATTAATTTGGTCAAGAAATTGGCCTAGTTTGTCATCGAAAGCTTTATTGGTTGGGCTTACCATTTCAGCCAAGTCAAAACGAAGAAAACTTTTACGTTGCTTATATGCTGCCCGTGCAAAAGTTAAAAAATCCAGCATTTCTTCATGAATCATTTCAGGCGTCGGGTTATTCATAATCAAGCCGCGCTGATATGTTTTTCCGGAATCTACCAGTGTTGACATACTGCCCAAACTGAATGACAAAGGTAATCCCGCTTTTGCAGCCAATAATTCGCTTTCTTTAGTTACCGCACCATAAGGCCAAAAAACTGCCATTGTATTAATACCCAATTCAAAATCTAAAATTTCCTTAGACTTTTTCAGGTCAGCAATGACTCGTTCTTGATAGGCTTTATCTGTTTCATAACGCCCTAATTTGGGTAAATATGCACGTGTAATTGCAGCGGGTTGCATACTTTGTTGAGGGTTAGCAAGAATCCCTTTATGCATGTTGTCTGAATGTGAAACAAACTCAGCCAAACCTGATTGTTGCATTTCACGCATTTGATCCCAATTCATCAAATTATTCTGGCCATAAGCCTCATAAGCATCTTTGGTATTCCCATTGATCCAACTGGTGGGTATAGCAAATACAGCAGGGAAGTTATATTGTTTTAACAGTGGAAATACGCGGGTATAGCTGCTTAATGCACCATCATCAAAGGTCAAGAGCACAGATTTTGCAGGTAAACTCTTTTTTTGTTGCCGAGCCAGCCATACATCTTGCAATCGAATTGGATGCCAACCTTCCTGTTGAAGCCAGGCAAAATAGCGTGCTAAATTTTTGGTGCTAATGGCATAAATATCGTGGTCGCCAGATTGAGCGACATCATCTCTTACATCGTGAAAAGTTAAGGTAACAAATAAATTATCAGGTACTTCTGCTGCAATTTTTGTGGCACTTTGAGCCACACTTATCGTTGGAATCGATAAAACAGTAATCAATATCGCAGCAAGTAATTTTTTTCCAATTTGCTTCATTAAAAATTCCCCTTAAAACCCACAGTTCCGTACGTTCTGTCTTCATCGTCTCCGTCATAAGGATGTCTTCCCCATCCTATGCCATAGTTCAAGCTCCACGTCCGTGACAATTGCCAATTATGTTGATAAAGCACGTTATAAATCGGTTCAGTGGAAAATCCTTTTTGTCCAAAAGCTCCGACTGTTGCTTCAAAATGCTGCGTGAAATTTTTATTGTATTTTCGCCAGGTAATCCAATCGTGCTGTAAAGTGAGCTCACCGCTATAGCTTTCCTCAGGATTGAAATAATCCACAACAACATCGTGATTTTGACTATAAAAACCACCTAAAATGAGACTGGTAAGATGATGAGGACCCTGAAGAATTTGCTGTTTGACATAGACTGAAGCTTCGTGACGAGCATTACCATCATCAATATCTGTGAATTGATAAGCCAAGCCGGCTTCGCGTGATTCATTCTGTTGCCAATTCAAGCCAAAGGTATAAGCTTTTCCCTCATTCCCCTTTTTAAGGGCTTGTAAGGGAATATCCGCCTGACTATTGAACCCTAAAGCATATTGCCAATGATCATTTAGCCATTGCGACCAATTAACCAAAACACCAAAGCGATCTTGATTGCGTTCATTGTCTATACTTTGTGAAAGCATGATATTTGCAGTTTTACGACGCGATGCCCATTCCAGTCCAAGGCCTACACGCTGATCATCAATTTTACCTTGATCATATTTTGCCGAGCGGATACTGTGATCCACATAGGTACGATAATTGTCGAAAAACCAAGGACTATTCAGACGGGTTAAATGATCTTGCTCACGACTCCCTTTTAGGCGATTTAGCAAGGCTGAATTATTAGAATCACTTTCCGAGAGTGTACTTAGATGCTGAATACTTGCGTGATTACGGTCTTCGAGTTCTTTTTTACTTTTTATAACTGCCGTATCATCAGGCATGGTTTGCATCAAATATGCAAGCTGACTACGCCATAGCTGAATATCGCCTAATGCTTGTATATTCTGTAGATGTTCAATTTGAACCCCTTGATCTACAGGCTCAATACCATCCCATTGAGATAAAATCCATTCCGAACGCTGTGGATTTTCACGCCAGCGCTGAACCAGAGCACGATTACTTTGATAAACCACATTATTTGGCGCCTTGGCAACCAGATCTTCAAAATATTGCTCAGCTTTCGCATACTCCTGTCGATAAACATAATTAAGTCCGACCAGTGTTAAGTACTCAATACGATCATCATGGGTAACTTTATCGACACCTTTTGCATTACTGTACTGGAAAGTAGGTAAGGCCTTATCCATCTCCTGAAGTAATTGATTGGCTGATTGAAATTTTTCTTGTTCAATGAATGCGTAATATAGCCCTTCATAAAGTTTAAAATTTGCATAATTCGGTATTTTTAATAAATCTTTATAAATCTTCTCAGCCACTTTAGGTTGTTGAGCTTTTAAATAAGCATCTGCTATAGCTTGACGCACATAAGGCGGCATTTGCTCAATTGACAACCCCGTTTTAGGTATTTGATCTAATACTTTCTTCGATAGATTTCGCTCATTGAGGACATATATATATTCATAATAGAATTGCTGTTTCAGTTTGGGATCATTTGGCAACTGTGCTTCATAACGATCCATATCTGCAATGACCTGATCGAGTTGCTGATAGGGCTGAGTTCCACCACGATAAACAGTAAGTTTATAATATTGAACAGCATTTTGAATACGCTGTGTAAATTCACTAATTTTTACAGTCGTACTCAGTTGAGGCTGTTTGGCAAATGAATTATTTTTTTTCAGATATTGCTCAGCTTTGGCATAATCAGCATTGACCATCAACGCCAATACATATTGTTCTTCTGTACTTAAATTCTTATTTTTTTCAATCGCCAGATTTGCAGCATTCATGGCTTCAATCGGCATGTTTAACAATCGATAGGTATAAGCCAGTTGTGCCAAATAATCTGCATCTACATAGTTGATGTCTATCGGTGCCAGAGTTTTTCTTGCTTGATCTGCTTTTCCTCCTTCAGCTTGCAAGACACCTATCCATACAGTCCACATCTGATTTTGGTCAGTTTCAGCAAATTTTTTAGCCCAATATTCTGCTAAATCAAATTTCTTCAAATCTCGTAATGCTTTAAGAACATTTACCTTTCCATAATCTGGAAATTCTGTAGGCTTGATACCCTTAAGATACTTAACATCAGACTCGACAAATTTATTGTTTTCATAAGCCATGACCACATAATCGGCAATCAATTTCTGATTATTCGGTTGAAGTATCAGAAATTGCCTGAGTTTTTTTAATCCTGCATCGACTTGGCCCTGTTTAATTAAAGGCACAACCTCTTCACGTTGCCGATCTACTGTATTGTTATATATTAGTTCAGCATAGGACAGTGACGAAAATAGAATGGTTCCACAAGATATCGAGAGTACATTAAGTTTTATATTCATAATTTGTATTCTTAATTCATTGTTATTAATTGGCATTGTAATCCACAATATGTGTCATTAATCCCAATTTAATTATTTATTGTGTTTAAATTTGTGTTTTTATTATTTTATGTGATATAAATCACATTATATTAATTATGAAAAATATTAATTATTTTTTTATTTTTATGGTTTTAAATTTTACTTTATCTATGCAAAAAATATATTTCGTGTACAAAAAAATATACTTTATATATCCTTTTTAACATTTGATCCTTTCTGAATTTTTACATTCATTTTATGAGATGAAATCTTTTCCTATTCAACAAAAAAATAAAAAAGCCCTCAATGGAGGGCTTTTTTATTAATCATTGCTTATAAAATAAATTGCTTAAGCAACGCCTCTTTTCTTTAAAACATCTAACATCGTTGAACCTAGTTCTGCAGGACTCCGTGTATAGGCCATACCCGCTTTTTCAAAGGCTGCAAATTTTTCTTCTGCAGTACCTTTGCCACCTGAAATAATCGCGCCAGCATGTCCCATACGCTTACCTTTTGGTGCTGTCACACCTGCAATATAGCCAACTACAGGCTTAGTCACATGAGACTGAATATATTCAGCTGCCTCTTCTTCCGCTGTACCACCAATTTCACCAATCATGATAATAGCTTCGGTTTGTGGGTCTTCCTGAAATAGTTTTAAACAATCAATTTGGTTCATACCCGGAATCGGGTCACCACCAATGCCAATACACGTCGACTGGCCTAATCCCAGTTTTGTGGTTTGTGCCACAGCTTCATAGGTCAATGTTCCAGAACGCGAGATGATCCCGATTTTACCCGGCTGATGGATATGCCCAGGCATAATACCGATCTTGCATTCCCCTGGGGTAATAATCCCTGGACAGTTCGGACCAATCAGACGTGCATTATTGCCATAGGTTTCGAGGTAACGCTTGGCTTTTAGCATGTCTAAAGTTGGTACGCCTTCCGTAATGACCACAATCAGCTCAATACCCGAATCAATCGATTCAATAATCGAATCCAATACAAATGGCGCTGGCACATAAATAGACGTAGCTGTAGCGCCAGTTTCACGCACCGCCTCTTTCATAGTGTTAAATACAGGAAGGTTTAAATGTTGTGTGCCGCCCTTGCCCGGTGTTACCCCACCCACCACTTTAGTGCCATAGGCAATGGATTGTTCTGAATGGAAAGTTCCGTTTTTGCCAGTAAAGCCTTGTACCAATACGGTGGTGTTTTTATTAATTAATACGCTCATGTCTGATACTCCTTAAGCTTTTACAGCAGCAACAATTTTTTCTGCCGCATCGGCCAAGCCACTAGCAGAAATTAAAGTCAAACCCGATTCATCAAGTAACTTGGCACCCAGTTCAGCGTTATTGCCTTCCAAACGCACAACCACTGGTACTGTTACATGAACTTCTTGAACCGCCGCTATAATCGCTTCTGCAATCATGTCGCAACGTACAATTCCACCGAAGATATTAATCAATACGCCTTGTACAGACGTATCTGCAAGAATAATTTTAAAGGCTTCAATCACCCGTTCTTTGGTTGCACCACCACCGACATCTAAGAAGTTTGCTGGCTGACCACCATATAGTTTGATAATGTCCATGGTTGCCATGGCAAGACCAGCACCATTCACCATACAGCCAATGTTACCTTCTAGCGCAACATAGTTCAGATCAAACTCTGACGCTTTTAATTCACGTTCATTTTCTTGCGATTTATCGCGCAGGGCTGCAATCTCTGGCAGACGATACAGCGCATTTGAATCAATTCCCACTTTAGCATCGACACATAAAATGTCGCCATTTTCACGCACAGAGAGCGGGTTAATTTCAAATAGCGCAAAATCATTTTCAATAAATGCTTGATAAGCAGCGGACATAATTTTGACAAATTGATTGATCTGACCATCTTTTAGATTCAATGCAAATGCCACTTCACGTGCTTGGAATGGCATTAAGCCCACTAAAGGATCGACTTCAACTTTAATAATTTTTTCTGGGGTTTCTTCTGCGACTTTTTCAATTTCTACACCACCCTCAGTCGATGCCATAAAAGTCACACGACGGCTAGAACGGTCAACCACTGCCCCTAAATACAATTCACGCTCAACAGGATAAACATCTTCAGACACTAAAATACTGTTTACTGGCTGGCCGTTAGCATCTGTTTGATAAGTCACTAAACGTGAACCAATTATTTGATTGGCATAATCAGCAGCTTCAGCAGCAGACTTCACTACTTTTACACCACCGGCTTTACCACGACCACCCGCATGTACTTGGGCTTTGAGTACTGCAAATTTCCCACCGAGTTGTTCAAATGCAGCCACTGTTTCATCTGCATTCGTCGCAAGAATACCCTCTTGCACTGGCATACCATATTTTTTTAATAACGCTTTAGCTTGATATTCGTGTAGATTCATTGAACAACCTTTTACTCTTTTTTCGCTTTGTTATGACCCATTAAAGCCCAGACATCCGTCAAAGCAGCTTTAACCTTTTTTAAATCTTAAAATATTTCTTATCTTTATTTTTAGATGATTGTTCATACAAAAACAACCACCTGAAACAAAAAAGAGCGGCCTAAGCCGCTCTTTTTTTCATCTTATTTACGTTTACGCTGAATCGCGTGAATCGCTCGTCCATCGACTGCCAACGCAGCTTCATGAACCACTTCAGAGAATGTTGGGTGACCGAAAGTCATCAACTGCAGATCTTCTACAGAAGATACAAACTCAAGTGCAATCATACCTTGGTGTACGATATCAGACGCAGCAGGTCCAATCACATGCATACCTAATAAACGATCTGTTTTTGCATCAGCAACAAACTTAACAAAGCCTGCGTTTTCACCAGCAGCCATTGCACGGCCATTTGCAGCGAAACCAAATTGACCTGTTTTAACTTCGTGGCCTTTTTCTTTCGCTTGCTCTTCTGTTAAACCAACCCACGCCGCTTCTGGGTGTGTATAGATTACAGAGATGATTGTGTCGTAGTTCACTTGCGCAGCGTGACCGTGCATACGTTCAACAGCCATTACGCCTTCTTCCATTGCTTTATGTGCAAGCATTGGACCACGTACCAAGTCACCAATTGCGTATACGCCTTCAACAGAAGTTGCACACCAATCGTTTACTTCAACTAGACCGCGTTCAGTTAATTTAATGCCTGAATCTTCAGCCAACAAACCTTCTGCATATGCTTTACGGCCAACACAAACGATCAATTTATCGAAAGTTTGAGTTTTGTCTTCGCCACCTTGAGTGTACTTAACAGTCACTTCACGGCCATTCACTTCTGTACCAGCAACTTTAGCGCCAACACGAATATCAAGACCTTGTTTAGTCAATACTTTTTGGTAGTCTTTCGCCAAAGCTTTATCAGCCATTGGCAAGAATGCGTCCATTGCTTCAAATACAACAACTTCAGCACCTAGACGACGCCATACCGAACCTAGTTCAAGACCAATTACACCCGCGCCGATTACGCCAAGACGTTTAGGCACTTCTGGGAACTCAAGCGCGCCAGTAGAGTCAACAATAATGTCTTGATCTACAGGAGCAACAGGAATATTTACCGGCACAGAACCAGATGCAAGAATTACATACTTAGGTTCTAAAATTTGAGTTTCACCTTCGTGAGATACAAACTCAACTTTCTTACCTGCAAGTAATTTACCTGTACCTTTTAACCATTCGATACCGTTGCCTTTAAGCAGGCCATCAATACCCATTGTTAATTGGTTAACAATTTTGTCTTTACGGTCAAGCAATTTTGCAAGATCAAATTTCACTTCACCAGTCGTAATACCGTGGTCATCTAAATGATGAACGGTATCTTCATAACGGTGAGAAGAATCAAGCAATGCTTTAGACGGGATACAACCCACGTTTAAGCAAGTACCACCCAAAGATGGTTTACCTTTATGGATGCGTTTTTCGATGCAGGCTACTTTGAAGCCAAGCTGAGCGGCACGGATCGCAGCTTCATAACCACCAGGACCGCCGCCAATTACAACTAAATCAAATTGTTGAGACATGTGTATCTCCAAAAATGGGCTTAGAGGATCACCCTAAGCCCATGGATTTATTCTGAAGTATTAAAGATCAAGGATAAGTTTAGCTGGTTCTTCTAACAATTCTTTGATTGTTACAAGGAAACCTACTGCTTCTTTACCATCGATTAAACGGTGGTCATAAGAAAGCGCTAAATACATCATTGGCAAGATTTCTACTTGACCATTTACTGCCATAGGACGTTCTTGGATTTTGTGCATACCCAAGATTGCAGTTTGTGGTGTGTTCAAAATTGGAGTAGAAAGTAATGAACCGAAAGTACCACCATTAGTAATAGTGAATGTACCACCAGTCATATCTTCGATGCCTAATTTACCGTCACGTGCTTTACCAGCGTATGCACGGATTCCGTTTTCTACTTCAGCATAGTTCATACGATCTGTATCACGTAATACAGGAACCACTAGACCACGGTCGCTTGATACAGCTACACCGATGTCATAGAAACCGTGGTAAACGATATCATCACCATCAATAGAAGCGTTTACAGCTGGGTAGCGTTTAAGCGCTTCAGTTGCCGCTTTAACGAAGAATGACATGAAGCCTAAACGTGCACCATGACGTTTTTCAAATGCATCTTTATATTGAGCACGCATTTCCATGATTGGTTTCATGTTTACTTCATTGAACGTAGTCAACATTGCTGTTGATTGAGTTGCAGCAAGAAGACGTTCTGCAACACGTTTACGAAGACGAGTCATAGGAACACGTTTTTCGATACGTTCACCTACAGCAATGCTTAAAGGCGCAGCAGCAGGAGCAGCTGGTTTAGCTTGATGAGCAGCAACATCTTCTTTAGTGATGCGACCGCCACGACCTGTACCTGCAACATCAGCTGCTGCAATACCAGATTCAGTTAATGCTTTACGCACTGCAGGAGCTTGGTCAGCAACAGGTTGAGCACGTTCAACAACAGGTGCAGCACCTGCTTCAGTTTGAGCAGCAGCTTGTTCAACTTTTGCTTCAGATTGAACGGCTTGAGTTTGCGCAGCGCCAGAAACTGCACCTTCTTCAAATTGTGCAATCACTTCAGCAGAAAGCACTGTCTCGCCTTCATTTTTAATAATTGATGCAATTGTACCATCAGCAGGAGCAACAACTTCTAAAACAACTTTATCAGTTTCGATATCGCAGATCACTTCGTCGCGTGATACAGCTTCACCTGGTTGTTTATGCCAAGTTGCGATCGTACCGTCTGCAACTGACTCTGGGAATACCGGTGCTTTAATTTCGGTTGCCATTATTTAGAATCTCCTGATTGTTCAGCTGCAATCGCGAGTGCGTCATTTACCAGCTGAGCTTGTTGTTTTGCATGCAAATATGGTGAACCACAAGCCGGTGCAGCAGAAGCTTCACGACCTGCATAACTAATACGAACTTGTTTGCCCGCTTTCATCACGTCGTCATATAGACGCGGAGCGATGAATAACCATGCACCTTGGTTCTTCGGTTCTTCTTGAGCCCATACCAATTCAGTAACGTTTGGATATTGTGCAAGAACTTCAGCAAGACGTGCTTCTGGGTACGGATACAATTGTTCAATACGAACGATTGCAGTGTTGTTCAATTCTTTTTCACGACGTTTTTCAAGTAAGTCGTAGTAAACCTTACCACCACAAAGTACCAGACGTGTTACATCTGACTTGTTGATGTTGTCGATTTCATCAATCACAGTTTGGAATGAACCATTTGCAAGTTCATCTAAAGTAGATGTTGCAAGTTTGTGACGAAGCAATGACTTCGGTGAAGTCACGATCATTGGTTTACGGATCGGACGAAGTGCTTGACGACGCATCGCATGGAAAATCTGCGCTGGGGTAGTCGGTGTCATCACCTGCATGTTGTCTTCAGCACAAAGCTGCAAGAAACGTTCTAAACGTGCAGATGAGTGTTCTGGACCCTGACCTTCAAAACCGTGTGGAAGAAGCATGGTTAAACCACACACGCGTTCCCATTTGGTTTCGCCAGATGCGATGAACTGGTCAATCACGACTTGCGCACAGTTTGCGAAGTCACCGAACTGCGCTTCCCAGATAATTAAGCTCTTTGGAAGCGTCGTTGCATAACCGTATTCAAATGCGAGTACCGCCATTTCTGACAATAATGAGTCATAAATTGCAGTACGTGGTTGGTTTTCTTTCAAGTTACATAATGGAATGTAAGTTGAACCGTCCACTTGGTTATGAAGTTTCGCATGACGGTGTGAGAATGTACCACGACCTACGTCTTCACCAGTTAAACGAACCAGGAAGCCTTCGTCCAGAATAGTTGCATACGCTAAAGTTTCTGCAGCACCCCAGTTGAGTGGCATTTCACCAGTTTGCATTTTCAAGCGATCATCAATCACTTTCGCCACTTGACGCTGCATCACGAAGCCTTCAGGAAGCTCGCGCATTTTGGTGCCAAGTTCTTTTAAACGTTCGATTGGGAAAGATGTATCCCAAACATCTGTGTACTCGTGACCTAAGTAAGGTGTCCAGTCCACAAACATTTTAGTATTTGGTTCAAGTACAAGCGCATTGGCAACGTGTTTGCCCGCTTCAAGGTCTGAACGATATTGTTCAACCATGGCATCAGCAGAAGCACGATCCAACACATTTTGTTGTACCAACTGATCAGCATAAAGCGTACGTGTAGTCGCTTTTTTATTGATAATTTGATACATCATTGGCTGAGTTGCAGCTGGTTCATCTGCTTCGTTATGACCACGACGACGGTAGCAGAACATGTCGATGACAACGTCTTTACGGAATGTATGACGGAAATCATGTACCAATTGAGAAACAAACAACACAGCTTCAGGATCATCACCATTTACATGGAAGATTGGTGCCTGAATCATTTTCGCAATGTCAGTACAGTATTCTGTAGAACGTGCATCACGTGGATCAGAAGTCGTGAAGCCCACCTGGTTATTTACCACGATGTGAACTGTACCACCTACGGTATAACCACGAGTTTGTGACATTTGGAAGGTTTCTTGGTTTACACCTTGACCCGCAAATGCTGCATCACCATGCACAATGATTGGTAAAACGTCATCACCACCAATATCTTTACGACGTACTTGACGTGCGCGTACAGAACCTTCAACTACAGGTCCAACGATTTCTAAGTGAGATGGGTTAAATGCCAATGCCAAGTGAACTTCGCCACCTGGAGTCATCACGTTTGATGAGAAACCTTGGTGGTATTTAACGTCACCAGAACCTTTTTTATGTAACGATTTACCTTCAAACTCACCAAACAGGTCAGCCGGGTTTTTACCCATGATGTTGACAAGAAGGTTTAAACGGCCACGGTGAGGCATACCGATAACCACTTCTTTACAACCTACAGAACCTGCGCGTTGAATAAGTTCATTCACCATAGGAATGAAAGATTCACCACCTTCCACACCAAAGCGTTTAGCACCAACGTATTTATTACCCAGGAATTTTTCCAGACCTTCAGCTGCAGTTAAACGCTCTAATACGTGTTTCTTTTGATCAGCAGTAAAACCGAATTGGCCTTTAGCACCTTCTAGGCGTTGTTGAATCCAGCGTTTTTCTTTGGTATCAACAATGTGCATGTATTCAGCACCAATAGAAGCACAGTAAGTTGCTTCCATGGCATTCACCATTTCACCAAGGGTTGCTTCAGTTTTACCAATCGCAAGGTTACCAGTATTAAATACTGTATCTAGGTCTGACTGAGTTAAACCATGAGCAGCAAGATCAAGATCAGGTACCATTTCACGCTTAGCCAAACCTAGTGGATCTAATTTTGCTTTTTGATGACCACGGTTACGATAAGCAGCAATAAGTTGCAAAACGCCAATTTGACGACGCTCATGCTCAGAACTTACTGCACTTTGAATTACAGGTTGAACGCGACTTGAATTACGACCTAATAAAAGGAATTGCTCACGTACATTGCTGTGTGGTTGATCACCTTTAGGGAATTTACCGAAGTATTCTTGCCAGTCAGCACCAACTGAGTCTGGAGCCGTTAAATACTGCTCATAAAGTTCTTCAATATACGCTGCACTGTCAGCGCTTAGTTCAGTGTCAAGACGCAGTGCGTCAGCAACTTCTTGCATTTGTGGACCCATTTCCTATTGCAAAAACATTTTCAGGATGCTTTTTAAGCGAACCCATGATTAATAATGTCAAATTGGTAACATGACATTAATCCCCATAAGGCATAAGCCATGAGGCGTTATCACTACATTAGGAATAACCCAATGTGAATAATGAATCATAACGCCCTCACTGGCATCATCACTCATTTATATACTCGACCGAAACCGAGCAATTTTTTGCAAATCGACTTAGAAAAAATAACTACGCGACTTAATTTTTCTAAAGCGATTTATATCTATTTATAAACCTTATACATAATTTCAAATGTTGAAAAAATGTACGCAAATACAGGGCTTTTTTTAAATATAGCTTTGTGTGAAATCGTAACATGTTCTCCAGTTACAATTGATTTTTTTGACATATACCTCCCATAACTCAGCGAAATACAGTTCTATTATTTTCATCTAACATATGGTGCTTTATTCAAAAATTAGATTCAATGTAGACTATAGTCATAAGCCCAAAAAACACATATAACAAAAAGAGAGCACAATACTTAGACTGGCCCTCTTTATTTAAGTTACATGATAACATTTTAATCTCAACTTTGCAGACACAAACCCACAAATCACGTCTTATTCATTAAAACAAACAATCTCACAACATTCAGATCATTTGCAGATCGTATTTAGCTGTTATTTGCATCGCATTGAATTGCCGTACAGCAGAATTTATTGCTTAAAAACCCTGTATTGCTTTTTTGCATCATTAACATACAAACCAGCTATTAACAAACATAAAAAAAGCACACCCCAAGGTGTGCTTTTTTTAATATTACAGATTAACCTGCATTATCCAAAAGCATGTTACGGATATGACCGATTGCCTTAGTCGGGTTCAAACCCTTAGGACAAACTGATACGCAGTTCATAATACCTTTACAACGGAACAAGCTGAATGGGTCGTCAAGACGAGCCAAACGATCTTGAGTTGCTGTATCACGTGAGTCAATGATAAAGCGGTATGCATTCAACAATGCTGAAGGACCCAAGAATTTGTCCGGGTTCCACCAGAATGATGGGCATGAAGTTGAACAGCATGCACAAAGAATACATTCATACAGACCATCCAAGTGTTCACGCTCTTCAGGAGACTGTAAACGCTCTTTTGGCGGTGCAGGCTGATTATTGATTAGGAATGGCTGAATTTTGTCATACTGATCGTAGAACTGATTCATATCTACAACCAAGTCTTTAATAACAGGAAGACCTGGAAGCGGACGAATAGTAATCGTTTCTGGTAAGTCGTTTAGATTCCAAAGACATGCCAAACCATTTTTACCATTGATGTTTACACCATCCGAACCACAAATACCTTCACGGCATGAACGACGGAAAGTCAAAGATTCATCTTGTACTTTCAATGCAAGAAGCGCATCAAGCAACATACGGTGCTTGTCAGTCAATTCAAGTTTGAAAGTCTGCATGTACGGTGCTTTATCCTTATCAGGATCGTAGCGGTAGATATTAAATGTACGAGTACCTCTACTCATCTTACTTCTCCAGATTAGAATGTACGTGGTTTAGGTGGAATTGCGTCAACCGATAAAGGTTTGTAACGCACTGGCTTGTACTCAAGATGGTTATCGTTTGAGAACCATAATGTGTGCTTCATCCACTCATCATCACGACGACCATAAGGGTAAGCAGGATGATCTGGAGACTCTTCAAAATCAACCACTGTATGCGCACCACGGCACTCTTTACGAGCAGCAGCTGAGATTAGCGTAGCTTTAGCAACTTCATACAAGTTTTCAACTTCTAGAGCTTCAATACGTGCAGTGTTGAATACTTTAGATTTGTCTTTCAAATGAATGTTGCGTACACGCGGTTCAATTGCAAGAATCTGTTTCACACCTTCTTCAAGAAGTGCAGATGTACGGAATACACCAGCGTGGTCTTGAACGATGTCACGGATTGCATCAGCAACTTCTTGAGCATTTTCACCTGAAGTAGATTCATCAAGGTGTTTAATACGTTTGAACGTATTCTCAAGAACAGTTGTAGGAAGCGGAGCATATTCATCACCGTGATGTTTAGTCACGTAATCGATGATGTGTTCACCAGCTGCTTTACCAAACACAACCAAGTCAAGAAGTGAGTTCGTACCAAGACGGTTAGCACCGTGTACAGATACACATGAACATTCACCAATTGCATAGAAACCTTTTACTGGCTTAGTGAAGTTACGTTCACCACCATTGTGTGAATACACATCAGTTTCTTTGTTGTAGTTCGCAACAAGTGCTTCAGTTTCACGGCTTTCAGGTACAACAACTTGACCATGAATGTTGGTAGGGATACCACCCATTTGATAATGGATTGTAGGTACTACTGGAATTGGCTCTTTAGTGATGTCAACGTTCGCGAATTTCTTACCAATCTCAAATACAGATGGCAGACGTTTCATGATTGTGTCAGCACCCAAGTGCGTCATATCAAGCAAGATGTAGTCTTTCTTAGGACCACAACCACGACCTTCTTTAATTTCTTGGTCCATAGAACGTGATACGAAGTCACGTGGTGCCAAATCTTTTAAAGTTGGTGCATAGCGTTCCATGAACGGCTCACCAGCATCGTTACGAAGGATTGCTCCTTCACCACGACAACCTTCAGTCAACAATACGCCTGCGCCCGCAACACCCGTTGGGTGGAATTGCCAGAATTCCATATCTTGTAATGGAATACCTGCACGAGCAGCCATACCAAGACCGTCACCAGTGTTGATATAAGCGTTTGTAGATGCACGGTACACACGACCTGCACCACCTGTAGCAAATAAAGTCGCTTTCGCTTGGAATACTGCAATTTTACCTGTTTCTTGGTCAATTGCTGTAACACCAAGTACATCACCTGCTTCGTTACGGATTAAATCAAGTGCGATCCATTCAACGAAGAATTGAGTACCCATTTTCACGTTGCTTTGATAAAGCGTATGAAGAAGTGCGTGACCTGTACGGTCGGCAGCAGCACATGCACGTGGAACTGGTTTTTCACCGTAGTTCGCTGCGTGGCCGCCGAATGGACGCTGGTAAATCGTACCATCTGCGTTACGGTCGAATGGCATACCTAGGTGTTCAAGCTCATATACAACTTGTGGCGCTTCGCGAGTCATATACTCGATTGCGTCTTGGTCACCTAACCAGTCAGAACCTTTAACTGTGTCGTAGAAGTGGTAGTGCCAGTTATCTTCTTGCATGTTACCAAGAGATGCACCAATACCACCCTGCGCTGCTACAGTATGTGAACGTGTTGGGAATACTTTAGTCAGTACAGCAACTTTCAAACCAGCTTGAGCAAGTTGGTAAGAAGCGCGCATACCAGAACCACCACCACCGACGATAACTGCATCGAAAGTTTGGTGGGGAATATTTGTGTAATCTTCTTTAGGGGTTATAGCGCCCATGATATCTTCCTATCAATTTGCCCAAAAAATCTGGATCGCCCAGATTGCGTATGCAAATACAGCAATAATAACTGCTGAAGTCAGCACCAAACGCAAGCCTGAAGCTGAAGGACCCATTTGACGAGTAGTCACATAGTCAGTGAATACCTGCCACATGCCGATCCAAGCGTGTGCGACAAGAGATAAGACTGCCAATAAAGACAAAATCTTCATTGGTAATGTCATCATAAAGCCAAACCATTGCTCATAGTTGAATCCGCCATTACAAAGGATCCAACCAAATACCACAACAGTATAAACAGCTAATACAACAGCACTTACACGTTGAATAAACCAATCGCGAGAACCTGAACCCGTTAAACCTGTAGCACTTTTCATTAGAGAACAATCCATACAAATGCTGCGATAATACCAATCGCAGACAAGATCAATGAAATAGTAGCTGCAATACGACCGCTTTGCAGTTCTTCTGCAATACCAAGGTCAGCAAGTAAATGCTTAACGCCTGCAATGAAGTGGAATATTAAACCGGCTACAAATACCCATACGATGAAACGCACAATGAAGCTACCAAGGATTGCTTGAACTTGAGCAAAACCCTCAACAGAAGACAATGATTTGTCTAAAAGCCACAAAAGTACCGGTACAAGTAAAAATACGATGACACCTGAAAGACGGTGTAGAATTGATGCAATAGCCACAGGGGATTTTAAGTTTACTTCTAAAACTTGACCCATGGACAAATTGACAGGTCTGTTGCTTTTCACAGCGGGCATCCTGTAAGTAAAAACTCCATCCGGAGTTTGTTGGAATTAATTCGAAGGAAAGCTAGCATTGTTAGGCTATTACTATTCAGCAACACCTAAACTTAAAACGACACTGAATTATAAAACGTGAACTATCAAAATACAAACAATGTGTCCCACTGAATAACCAAAAAAACCTTTAAATAAGAATCATTAACAATAAACTTTACAAACCCAGCCCCATTAAAAAAACACAATAAACTACTATGTCATTGGTTTTAAAAAAGTAAATTTAGAAGAATGTAAATATTTCACTCGAATGATTTTTTTTGAAAAATTTAGACTAAAGACGAACAAAGTAAAAATAATTTTCCCTCTTTGATTTTACCCCTAAACACCAGAACCACCAATAGATCATTTATTTAATCAATAATTATTATTTATTAAAATAATAATAGATAGATATCATGTGGTGAAATAAATACTTAGTATGTGTATAAGTCATTGTGATTTGATTTTTTTGTGTATTAAAACACCATTTCCAAGTCATTTTTCACAAATTTAGCATAAAAAATAGACAAAATTCTTATCTCAACTAGCCATTTTTTAACCAAACAAACATTTTTATGCTCTTCAATTATCGCTTTTAAATATGAATAAGAAAGCATCATATTCAAAATAAAAATTACTGTAAGTTACGAGAATTATAATAATTTAGATTCAAGAACCACTTGTCTATTATTATATAGTGAGAGTTTTTAAGAATTAAAATTTGCTGATAATTACAGCATCAATCGCATTTTTCTCTGCACCTAACCCTCAAATTGACTTATTATACTGATCCGGTACTGCGATTTTCTTCTTTTTACCGGTATAAGTTTTGACTTATCATTCCGCATGAATGTCACTTTTATCCATAAGTATAATTGACAAAATTTCAGTTCTCTCTAATCTTAGAGCAATTTTTTGATCCGTCTGATTCGTGCATTAAAAGATTAGCACTGCGAGTCAGATTAATACTCACCAGGACAGGAGATCTATTGAATGTCTGAAGCAACTGGCAAGAAAGCCGTTTTACAGCTTGATGGCAAAGAAATTGAATTACCAATTTACAGCGGCACATTGGGCCCAGATGTAATCGACGTTAAAGATGTATTGGCCGCAGGCCACTTTACTTTTGATCCTGGTTTTATGGCGACAGCTGCATGCGAGTCTAAAATCACTTTCATTGATGGTGGCAAAGGTGTGCTTTTACACCGTGGCTACCCAATCGATCAATTAGCGACTCAAGCTTCTTACCTCGAAACTTGCTATTTATTGTTAAGCGGCGAACTTCCAACTGCTGAACAAAAAGCTGAATTTGAAGCTAAAGTTCGTAACCACACTATGGTTCACGACCAAGTTAGCCGCTTCTTCAATGGTTTCCGTCGTGATGCTCACCCTATGGCGATCATGGTTGGTGTTGTTGGTGCGCTTTCTGCGTTCTATCACAACGGTTTTGACGTTGAAAATGTTGATCACCGTGAAATTACAGCAATCCGCTTAATTGCTAAAGTTCCTACGCTTGCGGCTTGGAGCTACAAATATACAGTAGGCCAACCATTCGTTTACCCACGTAACGACTTGAGCTACGCTGAAAACTTCTTGTACATGATGTTTGCTACTCCTGCAGACCGTGATTATAAAGTTGACCCAATTCTTGCTAAAGCAATGGACCGTATCTTCACGCTTCATGCTGACCACGAACAAAACGCGTCTACTTCTACAGTACGTTTAGCGGGTTCTACTGGCGCTAACCCTTATGCATGTATCGCTGCTGGTATCTCTGCACTTTGGGGTCCTGCTCACGGTGGTGCGAACGAAGCTGTTCTTAAGATGCTTGATGAAATCGGCTCTGTAGAAAACGTTGCTGGCTTCATGGAAAAAGTGAAAACTAAAGAAGTTAAACTTATGGGCTTCGGTCACCGAGTTTACAAAAACTTCGATCCACGTGCGAAAGTAATGAAAGAAACTTGTGATGAAGTTCTTGGTGCGCTTGGCATCAACGATCCACAACTTGCGCTTGCTATGGAACTTGAACGTATTGCATTGTCTGACGAATACTTCATCAAACGTAACTTATACCCTAACGTAGACTTCTACTCAGGTATCATCCTTAAAGCGATTGGTATCCCGACTGAAATGTTTACTGTAATCTTCGCTCTTGCACGTACAGTTGGCTGGATCAGCCACTGGTTAGAAATGCACAGCGGTCCTTACAAAATCGGTCGTCCTCGTCAGCTTTATACTGGCGAAACTCAACGCGATATCAAACGTTAATTCCCTAGAATTAACCAATGATAAAAAAACCGTCCTTTGTGGCGGTTTTTTTATGTCTCTAAATCAAGTGATATGAATATACTAAATACAAGATTAAATTCATATTTTTGGTTTTAAAAATGGAATACAGGATTCATAAACTGCACAATCCTGTCCCTGTGCTTTTTTAATAAAATAATCCTGCACCATTTGCGCCTGCTGCTCAATCCCATACTGCAAAAACTGCTTACCCTGCTGCAAGACATAATGATATTTACGGTCAAAAATAGCTTTACGCACCACTGCCAGACCTTGCTGGATTTGCCATACATGGGTTAATTCATGGATGAGCCAGGACTGCTTCCCCAAAGGCATTTTGGAAAAATCTTCACACCAGTTTTGTGGATGAAAGTAAATATTGCCATTTGGGCTGATTGCATAGTTTTTAATGATGCCGCGATAAGCCACAATATGGATCGAATCCAACTGCAAATGCACACCAAACACTGACTTGGCAAGCTGCTTTTCCCCCAGTGTTAACGGCCGACGCTTAATTTCAAACATTTGATTTAAAACATTTAATAATGATTTCATCATTCAGGTCATCTCACCCAATAACAACAATGTATACGTCACATGTTCATTTTCGCATTGCTGCTGTATTTTTTTGTCTAAATTCAGATTTTTTTTTGTTTTTCTCTCTCTAAACGATGCAATTCGTATATAGTATCCAATTGCTAATTATTGATTAATACGTCTATTTTATTTTTTTGTTTTTGTCGTCACGTACACAGCATTGAACTCATAACACACATAAATCTAAGTCTGTGTATACATCCCTATAGGTAATAGGATTAAGTTGGAATGAAAAGTTTTAAAATTGCCCTTGCACAATTCTCTCCGCATATTGGCAATATCGAAGCAAACACGCAAAAGATGCTTGAACAGATAAATGAAGCCAAAAAACAAAAAGCTGATTTAATTCTCTTCCCTGAGCTTTCTACTTTAGGCTACCCAGCCGAAGATCTATTATTGCGCCCTAGCTTAACAAAGCGCACACAGCAAGCATTTGAACAGCTCAGCCAAGTTAAAGATATCGTTTTGGTCTTTGGTTTTGTCAATCAGACTGAAGATGGTCAGCGTTACAATGCTGCCGCAGTCATGAAAGATGGTCAGGTTCTGGGCATCTACAACAAGCAAAACCTGCCAAACTATAGCGTATTTGATGAAAAACGTTATTTCAACGAAGGTCATCAACACCTGGTATTTGAATATCTGGGCCATAAGTTTGGCGTGCTGATTTGTGAAGATATCTGGTCACTCAATACCGTACAGCAACTTTCTCAGCTCAATGTAGAAACTGCTTTGGTATTGAACGCTTCGCCTTATGAAGTCGGTAAACCGCAGCACCGCATAGCCACCATGGGCGAGCTGGCAAAACAATTGAACATTAACCTGGTTTATACCAACCAGATTGGTGGTCAAGATGACCTGATCTTTGATGGCACCAGTTTTGTGCTTAATAAAGATGGTGGCGTTGCATTGCAAGCACCCAGCTTTAAAGAAGACCTTTATTACGCTGAATATGATGCTGAACAAAAAACCTATAAAGTCGGCACAATCACACCTGTTTTAGAAACCATGGCCGAAATCTATCAAGGTCTGGTTTTAGCAACACGTGATTATGTACAACGCTCTGGTTTCCCGGGCGTGATATTAGGTTTATCCGGTGGTATCGACTCTGCTTTAACCCTAGCAATCGCTGCTGATGCCATTGGTGCCAATAAAGTTCAGGCAGTGATGATGCCATACACCTACACAGCACAAATCAGTGTAGAAGATGCAGCTGAACAAGCCAAAAACATGGGTGTGACTTTTGGAATTGCCGAAATCAATCCAATCGTGAACAGTTTCATGCAAACCCTATACCCGTTCTTTGGCAACAGCCCTGCTGATGCCACTGAAGAAAACCTGCAAGCCCGTGCTCGCGGTACTTTACTGATGGGTTTATCGAATAAATTCGGTAATCTGGTGCTTTCTACCGGCAACAAATCCGAGCTTTCAGTCGGTTACTGCACCCTGTATGGCGATATGGTCGGCGGTTATGCCGTTCTGAAAGACGTGTATAAAACCATTGTGTTTGAACTGGCGAAGTACCGTAACAGCATTTCAGAAACACCTGTGATTCCGGAACGTGTGATTACTCGTCCACCTTCAGCAGAACTTCGTCCAGATCAAAAAGACCAAGACTCTTTACCAGCCTATGAAGTACTTGATGCCATTCTGTATGCTTATATTGAAGAAGATATGAGCCAAGATGACATTATCGCCAAAGGCTTTGAAAAAACAGTGGTAGAAAAAGTGATTCGACTGGTTGATCGTAACGAATACAAACGTCGCCAAGGTGCAATTGGCCCGCGTATTAGCTCACGTGCCTTTAGCCGTGAACGTCGTTACCCAATCATAAATGGATGGGCACCAGGTGTCTAAGCCGGACTTTGCCCAACAGTTTGCTCAAGCGCTTATGCTTGAGCAAACCCGCTTTATTAAAAAACAATTATTAGCTGAACAAAATAATCCTTATATTGAAAAATTTGTTCATCATATTTATCAGCACGCTGATCAAATTTTATTAAAACAGTTTATTCAACTTGAATCCCTTCAAGAAGTGGTTCAAAAATACGCCTTTGAATTAAATCTGGGCGCTGAAATTTTAGAATTTATCGGGGTTGTTGCGCAGCGCATTCATCAACTCGCCATAAACAGCCAGACGCAAATCGACGCGCTGCTTTCAGATGAAACTTTTGAACTCTGGATGTACAAGATCCTGGAACTGGATCAGTTACGACATTACATCCATGACAACTTGCAACACAATCCTCAGGTCAAACATGTCAGCCTACAGCTGGCCAATCAGATTCTTGAAAGCAATACGCCCTGGCTGGATCACCTACGCAAGCTAAACACCCATCAGCATGGTCTAGGTTCTAAAATCCTGAGCTTTATTCAAGACCAGCAGCAACATATTGAACTCAAACTTGAGCAGCAACTCGCTCAGGCACTGGTTAAACAGCTCGGACATATCATTCTGCTCCCCAATGAAGAACTGGCCGATATTGGTCTGCATTTGTGGGAAGATATGAAGCAGAGAAGTCTCAAAGAAACCTTCTCGCAATTTAAAGCCATCGACTTTGAAGAATTCTTTATTCTAGTGTATGAAAGCTGGCGTCAGTTAAGACAAGCAGAATACCTGCAACAGGTGGTTTTGGATGTGGTAGCTGGTTTTTATGATTATTTTGCCGACTACAACTTACAGGAACTATTGCAGTCCGTAGGACTAAATGAAGACGATTTGCATCAAGAGGCACATCGCTTCCTGCCTTATACCCTGCAAGCTCTAGAACAACAAGGCTTGCTGGACGGCATTATACAGACCTTGATTTCACCTTTTTATGACAGTGAAAGCACTCATCAATTTATTGAACACTATCTTCAAGAGAATTTGTAATTATTAAAGTGAGTCTTTGGATTTTCATTCATAGAGGATCAACAGACTTTTTTCTTCTGAGTATAACCCTAACTTTTTTGACCCACAAAAAAAGAGACCATGCTGAGAGCATGGTCTATAAAAATGGTGGCTATGACGAGACTTGAACTTGTGACCCCCGCATTATGAGTGCGGTGCTCTAACCAACTGAGCTACATAGCCGTAAACTGTGTGCGCATTATCTAAATTTCGACGAGTAGCGTCAAGCCCTTTATTTCACAAGTGTTCAGAGTTTGAACGTTTAATTTTATTTCAGTTAATTTTTAAACAAAACAACTATTTATTCATACATGGGTTGCATTTAATTATACAATTAAAGCCCTGAAAAGATTGAGATAAAAATGAATCAATTCAAGTTGATCACAATTGCTTTAATAGCCCTGATCTGTAGTGCCTGCCAAGTGATTTCCCCACTCTTCGTCAACTACAATGGCGTACGCAGGGATGTGGCGCGCTGGATCAACAATCAGCAACTTTTAAGCATGCAGCAAAAACGCAGTCTGGCTCAACTCAGTAAGGCACAGCAAAAGCTCTATCGCATTGAGCAGATTCCTGAAGATCAGAAATTAGCGATTGCCACCCAAAACCAGATTGCGCTGCATTGCGCACGATTACACCTAACTGAGAATAAAATCAGCCAGTTGCAAAGTCATATTTTTGGAAAAGAGAAAAAAGACGCGATTTTGCAGCAATACGCGCAAGAATTTCCGCAGCTAAAATTGGCAGCTACTACCGTTCAATGTGAATGACTTATATTAAACGCTAAATTTTAAGCATAAAAAAAGACCACGCTTTTAGAAGCATGGTCTATGAAAATGGTGGCTATGACGAGACTTGAACTTGTGACCCCCGCATTATGAGTGCGGTGCTCTAACCAACTGAGCTACATAGCCAAAAACTGTGCGCGTATTATCTATTTCGAACAACCTGCTGTCAAGAAATATCACACAATAATTGTAAAAAATTTAGTGAAGTGAGCCGATAAGCCGGGTTCTGTCGTGAACGATCATTCCTCTAGGCGTACAATCACTCGTACGCTCAAGCGACCTACCCGAATCCAGCACGGGCCGTGCCTGTAGGATTCCTATTTGGTCTTGCTTCTGGTGGGGTTTACCTTGCCGTGAACTGTTACCAGACACGCGGTGCGCTCTTACCGCACCCTTTCACCCTTACCTCACGAATGAGGCGGTCTACTCTCTGCTGCACTTGCCGTCGGCTTACACCGCCCAGGCGTTACCTGGCACCCTGCCCTAAGAAGCCCGGACTTTCCTCCCCTGCTTCAATCACGAAGATCTCCACAGCAGCGATCGTCTGGCTCACTCCGGGGCGCATCTTACCAAATTTCAGCACTAATTACTGGTGCTTTTTTGTGCAATCAGCTTTTTATATTTTTCCATCAGTTCATCTGATGATTCCACATGCTGGGGATCATGCGGAATACAGTCAACTGGACAGAACAACTGACACTGCGGTTCATCAAAATGCCCAACGCATTCGGTACATAAATCCGGGTGAATTTCATAAATGACTTCACCCATGAATATCGCTTCATTCGGGCACACCGGCTCACAGACATCACAATTGATGCATTCATCGGTAATATATAAAGACACGCTACCAACCTTGCTGTTGTTTCCGTTTAAAGGCTTCTACCACAGCTTGCGGCACAAACTGCGCGACATCACCATTCAAACGAGCAATTTCACGTACTAAAGTAGATGAAATAAAAGAATATTGTTCTGAAGGTGTCAAAAACACGGCTTCAAAACTTGAATCCAGGCGACGATTCATATTGGCCAATTGAAATTCGTACTCAAAATCCGATACAGCGCGTAATCCACGCAGTACCGCTGTTGCTTTTTGTTCACGGAAAAAATTAACCAACAAACCATCAAATCCGACAAATTCTACATTGGGCAAGTGACTAAGCGACTTTTTTGCTAGATCCACTCGCTCTTCCAAACTAAAGACTGGATTTTTATGATGACCAATGGCAATAGCAACCACTACTTCATCAAACATTTTCGCTGCACGCGACACCAAATCGATATGTCCATTGGTAATTGGATCGAAAGTGCCTGGATAAATGACGCGAGATTTAGTCATCCATTTTTACTCTAGTTTTTAGTAGAACCCTATTTTAGCAAAAACTTCTTTTTTTAGTGAACAATCTCCTTAATTTTGAAAAAACTTCACCTTGGCGCGAGTTTGAGGCAAAATAGAGTCAATCTTGGAACATTCGTATTATGTCGAAATCAATCGTAGTTAAAAAAAATACTGGTGGCACTATTGCGCAGAACAAGCGTGCTCGCCATGATTATTTTATTGAAGAGAAATTCGAAGCTGGGCTGTCATTACAAGGCTGGGAAGTCAAGTCCTTACGTGCTGGGCGGATGACCATTACCGAAAGCTATATTCTTTTTAAAAACAATGAAGCATTCTTGTTTGGTGCACAAATCCAACCCTTGTTATCTGCTTCGACGCATGTGGTGCCCGAAGCAACCCGCACACGTAAGTTGCTGCTCTCCCGTCGTGAAATTGAAAAACTTTTAGGTGCAGTGAATCAGAAAGGTTATGCCTGCGTACCTTTGGCATGCTACTGGAAAGGTCCTTTGGCTAAACTGGAAATTGCCTTGGTAAAAGGTAAACAGTTACATGATAAGCGCGCGACTGAAAAAGATCGGGACTGGCAGCGTGATAAAGCCCGAATTTTTCATAAATAAAAAAAACCTCCAGCTGGAGGTTTTTTATTTCAAGAACCTTATTTGAACTTGTTTAATAACAAGCCAATATATTCACCGAACCAAAGAGCGGTATCCAGATCCCCTTGCGGTGGCGTCACATCTACCGGTGCATTATCTGACTGGGTCATCAGACCTAAAAAGCCCGACATCCGGTTCAGATCCTGACCACTCCGCCCTGTGGGCATCAACGGCAAACCTGCCCATAACATGCCATGCTGCATGGCAAATAAATTGATTTGTTGCAATACCGCCAACTTGTCACCACTGAGTCCACCACCATTGGTAAAGCCCGCTGCAATTTTGCCTTGCCAGCTACGTGCCAACCAACGTTTAGACGACTGCTCCATAAACAGTTTCAGAGCTGAAGTAAGACTGCCCATATAAGTTGGGCAGCCCAACACAATCGCATCTGCCTGATCCAGAATATCCCAATCAACTTGCTCGATGTTCATGCAATGCACCTGTACACCTGTTTGCTGAGCACCTTGGGCAATAAAGGAAGCGACCTTTGCAGTATGTCCATAGGGGCTGTGATAAACAATAGCAAGAGATTTCGTGGATAAAGACATATCAATAAAAACAATAAATTTTAATCAAGTTTAACAGTTTCATGCCATAAACACGAATGTCGCCATGCGTCCGGTTTTGGCTTCACGGCGATAGGAAAAATATTCTTCCGTTTGCTGATAGCTACACTGATCGCCACCCAAGACGGTTGTCACACCGTGTTGCTGCAAAATAAATCGCGCAATGGCATATAAGTCAGCATAAAACTTGGTGGCTTTTTCACCTGCCTGAAAAGCACTTTCCAGTTCTGGATATTTGGAGCAGAAAACCAGTTTGACTTCTTCACCGATCTCAAAACAGGGCTGACTGATCGCAGCACCCAACCAGGCCCAGGTGGGCGGAGTTTGCATGGCAGCAATGGTGTTTTCAATAATCCCACCCGCCAGACCACGCCAGCCGGCATGCAAATTCGCCACTTCTGTGCCCTCGACATTGCCCAGTACCACCGGCAAACAGTCTGCGGTCATCATCATTAAAGCATGCGCTTTACGCTGAGTGACCAGACCATCCCCTTCCAAGGCTTCAAAAGGAATCTCTTCATTGATGCTATGACAGATGGTGCTATGGGTTTGCGTCATCCAGGTGACTTTATCCACACCAAATTCAGCAAACTCTGCCAGCAAAGCCATACGATGCTGCTGTACACGTTTAGCATCATCACCCACATGCAAGGCCAGATTAAATCCCGCAAGTTTCGGCTTTGCTGAAGCTTGCGTTTTTTCATGATGCACCCGGGTCTGTCCAACATATACCCCGGATGGAAGCCCTTGAACAAATTGCATGTCGATTTCCTTGTGCTTTTACTTATGATTCATAACCAGCAAGCAAACTGCTTAGTAGGCTTTATTTTCACTACGCAATACATCAACCAGTTGCGTAAAATCTTCCGGCCAAGGTGCATCAAACATCATTTCTTCACCACTACGTGGGTGAACCAATCCCAGTTTTGCTGCATGCAAGGCCTGGCGTTTGAATTGACGCAGCGTATCGCCGAGCAGTTCCGAAGCCCCTGCCGGTACACGCACCCTGTTCATATACACTTGATCACCGACCAGACCATAGCCCAGATAACTAAAATGCACACGAATCTGATGGGTACGTCCGGTTTCTAAACGGGCTTGCACGCGAGTAAAATGCTGGAAGCGTTCTTTGACGTTGTAATGGGTCACCGCATCTCGACCACCCGGCAATACTGCCATTTTCACGCGATCCACCGGATGGCGCTTAATTGGTTCATCAATGGTGCCGCCGGCAATGATATTGCCGTACACAATCAGATCATAAACACGATAGACTGATTTTTTGGCCAACTGCTTACTTAAAGAAAATTGCGCTTCCAGATTTTTGGCCACCACCAGCAAACCACTGGTGTCTTTATCAATGCGGTGTACCAGACCGGCACGGGACAGTTCCGCAGATTTTGGATAATGATACAGCAAGGCATTAACTAACGTACCCGAGCTATTCCCTGCACCCGGATGAACCACCATCCCGACCGGTTTGTTGATCACAATAATATCGTCATCTTCATACACCACATTTAAGGGAATATTTTCCGGCAGGCTTTTGGTTTGAACTTCCAGCTCAACATCCAGTGTTAACAGCTCATTGCCTTCACACTTGTACTTGGGTTTGACACTGTTACCATTTACCAACAAATGGCCGTCTTTCAGCCACTGTTTCAATTTTTCACGGGAAAATTCATTCCAGATGAGTGCCGCCACCTGATCGATACGCTGCCCCAAATAGCTTTCATCCAATTGAAATTGCAACGATAAACGTGTTGCAGTTGAGTCTGAAGTATGGTTATCTGCATCCTCAGAATCTTCAAGTAAATTGAAATCAGTTTCAGGGACATTAGAATTAGAAGATTGTGCTTGACTCATTTGCTCATTCAGACAAAAGTGGTTTAATAGCGCAATTGTAGCTCATTGCCAGTATTAACAGAGGAATTTTTATGTCGTTACCACGTTATAAAATGACAATGCTTGCTTTATCTTTAGGCGTTGCGTCGGCAATAGTGGGCTGTAGCAGTAATCCAAAGAAAGAAGTGGTGGATACAGGACCACAGTCTAGCGAGCAGGTGTATATTCAAAAAGCAGAAAAAGCACTTGAACGTGGACAATATACCGATGCGGCCAAGCATCTTGAAGCCATAGACACCTATTATCCAACAGGTGAATATGCGCAGCAGGCACAACTCGAATTGCTGTATGTCAAATTTCAGCAAAAAGATTATGAAGGTGCGATTGCACTGGCTGAACGTTTTATCCGTTTAAATCCGCAACATCCAAACGTTGACTATGCTTACTATGTTCGTGGTGTGGCGAACATGGAACAAAACTACGATAGCTTGTTACGTTATACCTCACTAAAACAGGCGCACCGTGATGTCAGCTACTTAAAAGTGGCTTATCAGAACTTTGTCGATTTCATTCGTCGCTTCCCTTCAAGCACTTATGCAGTCGATGCCGCACAGCGCATGAAGTTTATTAGCACTGAACTGGCTGAATCTGAGATGAATGCAGCGCGATTCAATATCAAGCGTAAAGCGTGGTTAGCAGCAGTTGAACGCTCTCAATGGGTGGTTGAACACTATCCACAAACCCCTCAAGTTCCTGAAGCCTTGGCAACCATGGCTTATGGTTATGACAAATTAGGCGACACTCAAACTTCCAAGCAATATATTGAATTGCTTAAACTGAATTATCCACATTTGGTTAAATCAGATGGTAGCGTAAATATACGTGCTGCACATGGTGAAGGTAGCTGGGTTAACCGTGCCACTTTGGGGATTTTGGGCCGTGAAGCGCAAAGCTCAACTGAAGCAGAACAACAGAAAAATACCGATCAATCAGAAAAACGTAGTTTCACTAACCGCATCAGTTTTGGTTTGCTAGATCGTCCTAAAACAGAAACTAGCATTCCTCCTGCACCAACAGAACAACCGCAAACTGAGACGCCTACAGAAGCACCAGCAACCGAATAAGCTTGGCTTATTGTTCGCATTTTCATGAAGGGCAAGTTATCATACTTGCCCTTTTGCTATTTTAATGCCTCATATTGATCATTTTGGGCAAAAGGTATACAAATTAACTTTTAAGTGATACCGCAATTTAAGCTTGCGGAAATTCTGACTGCGTATTTGGTCAGTTATTTTATAGATAGATACCAAACCCGATTGCAGACCTATGGCTATTCCTCAACACACGATTGATCAAATTCTAGATCGGACCGATATTGTCGATCTGATTGGTCAGCGCGTGAAACTTAAGAAAACTGGCCGTACCTATTCAGGCTGCTGCCCGTTTCATCAGGAAAAATCGCCTTCATTCCATGTCTATCGGGACAAACAGTATTTCCATTGCTTTGGTTGCCAAGCCAACGGCAATGCCATCCGCTTTTTAATGGATATCGACGGTCGTAATTTTGTCGATGTCATGAAAGATTTGTCCAGCCGTACCGGCATTGAACTTCCAAAAGATAATCACGATTCCAATAAACTCAAATATAAACGTGAGGCAGCCAAACCCAAAGCGGCTGTTCCAGCATCGCAAAATCAGCCACAAAATCCACTTCAAGCTCAGTCCAATCCTGCTGAAGCACCCGCATCTGCAGCGCATTTTGATCCCTTTGCAGAATTTCAGGCGACCCAGCAAGAAGATTATGGCGATCCTTTTGCAGCATTTGATCAAGTTCCTTTTGAAGAAGTCACTCAAGATGGCAACCTGTTCGACCTGCTGGAGAATATTGCCCAGTTTTATGAGCGTCAGTTACCGCAAAGTCAAACTGCACAGCAATACTTCAAGCAACGCGGTTTAAGTGCAGAGACTCTTGCTTACTGGCGCTTAGGCTATGCACCGGAAGATTGGCAGCATCTGGAAAAAGCTTTTCCGCAAGATATTGAAGGTTTAAAACTGCTGGGGCTGATCCGAACCAGTGACAGTGGTCGCGATTTTGACCTGCTGCGTGACCGGGTGATTTTCCCGATCCGTGATCCTAAAGGTCGAGTGGTCGGTTTTGGTGGTCGTGCACTAAATGACGAGATCAAACCCAAATATATCAACTCGCCAGATTCGGAAGTGTTCCATAAAAACCAGCTACTTTATGGCTTATATGAAGGGCGAAAACAGAAGGCTCAAGACTGGCTGATGGTTGAAGGCTATATGGATGTCATTGCCTTGCAGCAATATGGCATCGCAGGCGCAGTAGCCACACTAGGAACCGCGAGTAATACCGAACACTTAAATATTCTGTTCAAGCAGAATAATCGCATTACCATTGCCTTCGATGGGGATGCTGCCGGACAGAAAGCCGCCAGACGTACGCTGGAAATTGCCCTCCCCTTACTGAATGATGGACGTGAACTGAAGTTTTTTGTCTTGCCCAATGACCATGATCCGGACTCGCTGATCCGTCGTGAAGGCATTGAAAACTTCCATCGCTTATTACAGCAAGCGCCCTTATTGTCCGATTTTGTATTTGCCCATTTAACCCAGAATCATGATGTGACCAAGCCTGAAGGTAAAAGTCAGGTCATGGGTGAATTGCGCCAACTGACCGAGTTATTGCCCAAACAGGGCTCCTATCGTTACCTGTTACAGCAATTTTTCCGGGAAAAACTGGGTTTTAGCCGCAAATGGCAACCTCAGGTCAACAATGATGCTTCTTTAAGCTTTAGCACCAAGATTGATGCAGAAGAATATGTGATTGCGATTCTGATCAAGCATCCCTATTTATATATTCATTTTGAACCGTTGCGTGCCTTAATTCCACAGGATCAATTGCTGTTTAAAATTTTGAATATTTTTAATACAATTTTTGATGATTTACCGGATGATACCGAGTTATCGCAATATTATGTCTTAGGTGCCTGTGCGCCGTATCACCATGACTTGCAACATATTTTACTGCAAGCCAATGTCAGCGATTACACCTCATCCCCCGAGCAGGCAGATAAATTGGCGGAAGATTTTTCCATTAAATTACAATACCAGTGTCTGCAACAGAAAATAAAATCCAAGAAATTTAGTAACATCGCTGAAATGCGCAATCTAAAACAGCGCATTTATGAAATTGACCGTAAGCGCACCATGACCTTGTTAGAAGATTAAGTTTTAATTTTTAAAATAGAGACATCACATCACCTTAAGCTGAATGCTTAAGATCATCAGGTGATTGAATGGATATGAGATTTTTCACGTTATTACGCTTTCAGCCGTACTTAGCACGACAAAGTTAAATACAAAAAAACAAGCTTTAGAAAGATATACTGTACGCTAACGATGAGTCCAAAGAATGTTAGCGTTTCGACTTACGGCGCTTGGCAAATACTTCATCCAGACCATCACGCAACGATTCAAAATAACCCGGATCTTCATCCTTGGCTGCCTGACGCAATAAAATCGAAGTGGGATGCAGCAGTTTTTGCGTCAACCGATGTGAGAATGCCTGCAACACCTGCTCTGGATTTTCGCCCCCGGCAATTTGTGCCAAGGCCAGACTCAATTCTTCTTGTCTTAATGTCTCACCCTGTTCACGGTAAGCATGAATAGTGCTGCCGGCACTTTTGATTTTTTGCTGAGTGAGCAACTCTGTAGCTAACTGGTTGACCATGACTTCGGCTTCAACCGCTGCCTGACGACGTTGTGCCAGATTGTCATCAATTACACTTTGTAAATCATCCACGCCATATAAATAGACGCCATCCAACGATTCAACTTTCGGATCGATATCACGTGGTACTGCCAGATCTACCAGCAGCATCTGTTGATAGCGGCGTTTTTTCAGTGCTGTTTTGATATCGGCATAGGAAATGACCTGATGCAGACTGCCGGTACAGCTGGAAATTACATCTGCACGATGTAAATTCGCAGCTAAATCTGCAAATTCAATAATTTCCACTTCCACCCGATGCGCAATTTCTTGTGCCAGCGTTTCTGCACGGGTACGCGTCCGGTTACAGATCAGTACCTTGCCCACACCCATTTCTGCCAAGTGCTTGGCAACCAGGCTATTCATTTCACCCGCCGCCACCACCATCACGGTCAGTTTTTCAGGCTTGCTAAACACTTGCAATGCCAACTGGGCAACGGCATAACCCATGGAAACAGCATGACTACCTACTGCTGTTTCCGAGCGAACCCGTTTCGCAGCATAAAAGGCATATTCAAAAATTCGGTTTAAATTGGAAGAAACAGTATGGGCGTCTTTAGCCAGAGAGAGTGCTGATTTCACCTGACCCAAAATTTGCGGCTCACCCAGCATCAAGGAGTCAAGCCCACTTGCTACCCGCATTAAATGGGTCACGGCCTGCGCATTTTCATAGCGATATACATGATTAAACAATTGTTTAGCATCTATGCCATTTGCCTGAGCGAGCCAATTCATTACCATATCTGCATTTTCAGACATGGCATAAACTTCAGTACGGTTACATGTAGACACCACGACCATATCATTCAGGTCAGGGTTCTGGCTTTGTTCTGCCAGCAATTGCGTTAACTTTTCAGGGTTAAAGGCAATCTGCTCACGCAGTTCTACAGAGGCGGTTTGATGGTTGACACCCAATGCAAAGAAAGACATATCAGATCATCATTTCGCTAAATTTATGCTATTGTGCAGTATTGGTGTCATAAAAAGCATTACTTGGATCAAGAAAAATTGCGTCAAACAAATAGCCGGATAAGCGGCGCGACAATTAAGCAATATTCTACCACATTCTTACTTGTGGGTAGCATGGCTTCTAGCGCTCATATTAGAGCATCTGGAGAAATTTATCATGCATATTCAAACTATAATGCCATAAAACAGAGCATGATTGCTGAATTTGCATTGACCTATCATGACATTCCTACTGCTTTACACAATTACACAGTACTTGCAATTAAAAGCAATTCCACTACGGTGAAACAGCGTGCATTAAATGTCGCACTGGAACAAAACGACTTAACTGCAGCACTGGATATTGCTACACATTGGGTGGTTCAAGAACCAACCGATGTCCCAGCTTTATTTTATCTTTCACATATAGCCTTAAAAGCGCATGAATATGAACTAGCCGCAGAAACGCTGAATAAAATTTTAAAGATTGATCCCGATGCAGATCTGGAAAAAATTCTGGTCGGGATTGCACCTGAAGAACCCGAAGATCGTGAAGTTTTAATTGAAGCCTTACGCAAAAGCAAAGAACGCGACAATCCTTCAATCCTTGTACTGATTGCCGGACTGGAAGCTCAAAATGGTCAGTTTGAACAGGCCCTGAACACTATTAACCGTGCTTTGAAAAAGCGTGCCAAAGTCACTGGTTTCATTTTAATGAAAGCTAATTTACTTAGTGCCTTAGGAAATGATGAAGAAACATTAAAGTGGTATAGCCAATCTAGCCGCAAGCATAAAAATAATCTCGAAGTGCGCTTAGCTGAAATTAAATATCTGATCAAAATAAACCAATCTGAATTAGCTTTGAACAAACTTGAAAGCCTACTAAAAAAATGGCCACATGAAGAAGAAGCCCTTTTTATTGCCGGCCTCACCAGTATTGACTTGGAACAATACGAAAAAGCTGAAAGATATCTAGTCGGACTGCGTTATTCCAATCAATATCAAAATGAAGCCTATTATTACTTGGCCGTGAATGCCGAACGCAAGCAGCATTTTGAAACAGCAAAAGCCTATTACCGTTTGGTGGATGGCAGCCTTTATACGGTTTCACGCCGCAATATGATTAACATTTTCTCAGAACAAAATCAGCTGACCGATGCCCTGCGCTTTTTGACTCAGGAACGCGTGAACTATCCGCAATATGCCAGTTTTTTATATCAGGCTCAGGCAGATATTTTAAAACGTATGGACAATAAAAAAGCCGCCATGCGCCTGCTGGATGAAGCTATTAAAAACATTCCCGATGATCCGGAACTGATCTATTCGGAAGTCTTGTTGCTCGATCCTTATCAGGATCAAGACAAGCTGGATAAACTATTGAAAAAGTTACTGGAAATTGAACCCAATAGCCCTACTTATCTGAATGCCTATGCCTACACCCTGGCGCTGCAAAACCGGCGTTTGGATGAGGCACGTAAATATGTGGAACATGCCCTGGAGTTTGCGCCGGAACAAGCCTCCATTTTGGATACACTAGGCTATATCACCTTTTTACAGAATGACTTTAAGACCTCGGCGCAAGTGCTGGAAAAGGCTTATCAACTTAGTCAAAGTGTGAAAATTGGCGTGCGCTATGCAAAAGCACTGTACATGCAAGGTAATCTGACAAAATTTAATCATGTGTTACAACAATTACAAAAAAAACACCCCAATGATCCTCAATTGGAACAATTGAAATCGTTACTGTTACCGCAACCCATGAAAAAGAGTTAATCCACTGTATGCGTATTTTTTCCAAAGTCAGCCTAACCCTGCTTGCAACCAGCACCCTGATCTTGTCGGGCTGTCAACAATTTACCCAGCCTCAAGCACCGAATGTCGCGCAAATTCCTGAAGCCGTTAACAATTTCAATCTTCAAGGTAAAATTGGGGTCAGAACGCCAGGACAGTCTGGCAGCGCATTTTTTACCTGGGTACAAGAACAGGATGAATTTGACATCGAACTCAGTGGCATTTTAGGGGTAGGTAAAACCCAGATTTCAGGCCAACCGGGGAATGTCACCCTCAACAGTGCCAAAACTGGACTGATTCAAGCCGCGACTCCGGAAGAATTATTGCAACGTGCCACTGGCTGGCAAGCACCGATTACCCATCTCGTAGATTGGGTTCAGGCCAAACCTGCAACCATACAAGCCAAAATCAGTAAAGATGAGCAAAATCGCCCAATTCAATTTCTGGAAGATGGCTGGACCGTTGACCTGAGTTATAATGATCAGGCCCAATTACCTAATAAACTGATTTTGAAGCAGGCACTTGAGTCAGGTCAGGAAAACCGTATTACAATGCTCATTCAAAATCGTTAAGTTCTTAAAAGTTCAAAATTCTATGATTCGCGCACCCTCTCCTGCCAAGCTCAATCTTTTTTTGCACATCACAGGTCGTCGTGACAACGGTTATCATGAATTGCAAAGCATTTTTCAACTGATTGATTTAAGCGACTGGCTAGAATTCACCCCAACAGATGATTTAACAATCTCTATTGAGGGTTTGAGCAATGTCAATTTAGAGCAGAACCTGATCTACAAAGCGACGCAAATCTTAAAACCTTATGCGCAAAAGCTGACCGGTCTTGCCATTTCAATTGAAAAGCACATTCCCATGGGGGCAGGTCTAGGCGGCGGATCTTCCAATGCAGCCACCACCCTGATTGTGGTCAACCAGTTGTGGCAATGTGGCTTAAGCATTGAGCAATTGGCGGAATTGGGGCTGAAACTGGGGGCCGATGTTCCGGTTTTTGTACACGGTCTTAATGCCTGGGCAGAAGGGATTGGTGAACACTTAACATTCATAGACTTAGATCAAAAACAATACATCGTGCTCAAACCTGATTGTTTTATCAGCACTCAACTGCTTTTTTCACAAAAAACGTTGACAAGAGACACGAAGCCTACTAAATTTTGCGCCTATCAGTTAAAGCCATTTAACTTTGGAAATAACTTTGAGCCTCTAGCAAGAAGTCTATATCCTGAAGTTGATGAAGCGATGCAGTATTTAGACCAGTTCGGTATTGCAAAACTTACAGGTACAGGTGCTTGTGTTTTTACTGAAGTAACCGCAGATATGAATATTGATGAGATTTTGGCGCATTCACCTTGTAAAGCTTACTTGGTTAATAGTTTAAATGAATCACCATTACGTCATTTCAAGGTTATATGATAGGGGCGTCGCCAAGTGGTAAGGCACCGGGTTTTGATCTCGGCATCCGTTGGTTCGAATCCAGCCGCCCCTGCCATCATTTTCATCTGTAGATCGTTGTATTTTAGGGGCGTCGCCAAGTGGTAAGGCACCGGGTTTTGATCTCGGCATCCGTTGGTTCGAATCCAGCCGCCCCTGCCATTAAATACAACATCGAATTAGGGGCGTCGCCAAGTGGTAAGGCACCGGGTTTTGATCTCGGCATCCGTTGGTTCGAATCCAGCCGCCCCTGCCATTTTCTCAAAAAAGACAGAGCAATCTTTGCTTGTTGATTTGTTAATTCACCTTGACAGAGAACAGCAAAAATATTAAAGTTCTGCCGCATTAGGGGCGTCGCCAAGTGGTAAGGCACCGGGTTTTGATCTCGGCATCCGTTGGTTCGAATCCAGCCGCCCCTGCCATCTATTTTCAAACATTCCAACCGCCAAGGGTGCTTCATGCCCAATCTTGTCGTTTTTAGTGGAACTGCACATCCACAATTCGCCCAAAAAGTCGTAAGCCACCTGCACATCCCTTTAGGTGCAGCATCTGTAGGTCAATTTTCTGACGGTGAAATCGCTGTCGAAATTACCGAAAATGTTCGTGGTAAAGACGTATTCCTGGTACAACCTACTTGCGCCCCAACGAATGACAACCTGATGGAAGTCCTTGTTATGGCTGATGCTTTGCGTCGTGCAAGTGCAGGTCGTATCACTGCTGTCATTCCTTACTTCGGATATGCTCGTCAAGACCGTCGTCCTCGTTCTAGCCGTGTGCCAATTACTGCCAAAGTTGTCGCAGACATGCTGACTACTGTGGGTATTGACCGCGTGGTAATGATCGACCTTCATGCTGACCAGATCCAAGGTTTCTTCGATATCCCTGTAGACAACATCTACGGTACTCCTGCATTACTTGCTGACCTTCGTCAACAGCAACACCATAACTTAATGGTTGTTTCTCCAGACGTTGGTGGTGTAGTTCGCGCACGTGCTGTAGCCAAGCAAATGGGTGATATCGATCTAGCAATCATCGATAAACGTCGTCAAAAAGCAAATGAATCACAAGTGATGCATTTGATTGGTGATGTGAAAGATCGTGACTGCGTCATCGTGGATGACATGGTGGATACAGCAGGCACCTTGTGTAAAGCTGCTGATGCACTGAAACAGTTTGGTGCTCGCCGTGTCGTTGCCTATGCAACTCACCCGGTACTTTCTGGTAAAGCCCTTGAGAACTTGAAGAATTCTGTACTCGACGAACTTGTAGTAACAGATACTATCCCGCTTTCTCAAGAAGCATTAGAACTTGGTAAGATTCGCCAAGTTTCAGTAGCCAGCATGGTTGCTGAAACAATTCGTCGTATTAACAACGAAGAATCTATTAGCGCAATGTTTGATTCTTATCTATAATATAGCGCTAAATTTTCAAAACCCTGCTTTTGGCAGGGTTTTCTATCGCTGAGCTGGTCGAAAACTCAGCTTAATTAAACTTAAATTAGGAATGTCTATCATGGCAAACTTCGTATTAAACGCAGCAGCACGTGAAGAAGCAGTACAAGGGAAAGGTTCGAGCCGCCGCCTTCGTCTTCAAAACAAAGTACCAGCAATCATCTACGGTTCAGGCGAACCTGTTGCAGTAACTTTAGAACTTCGTGAACTTGTTAAAGCACTTGAAAACAACGCTTTCTTTGAAGAAGTTGTTGAAATCAAAGTTGGCGATAAAGTTGAAAGCGTTAAAATCCAAGCTTTACAACGTCACCCAGCTAAAAACACTCCTATGCACGCTGACTTCAAACGCGCATAAGTGTTAACGGTGTAAATTAGTGTCAAAACTTTCGCTAATTGTTGGTTTGGGCAATCCTGGTAAGGAATACGCCCAAACCCGCCATAATGCAGGCTTCTGGTTCGTTGAACGCCTTGCAGAACAATATGGCATCTCTCTCAAAGCCGATCCTAAATTCCACGGAATCAGTGGTCGCGGTAATATTGAAGGTCAAGACGTCCGTCTGCTTTTACCGACTACATTTATGAATGCCTCGGGTAAAAGTGTAGTTCCCTTCGCCAAATTCTATCAAGTTGCACCTGAAGCCATGCTGATTGCTCATGATGAACTGGATATGAACCCCGGTGTAATTCGCCTGAAAACGGGCGGCGGTCACGGTGGTCATAACGGTTTACGTGACATCGTTCCACATACGGGTCCAAATTTCCATCGTCTGCGCATTGGAATTGGTCATCCAGGTTCTAAAGAACGCGTATCTGGACATGTACTCAGCAAAGCCCCAAGCAGTGAACAGGCTTTAATGGACGATGCTCTTGCACACGCTTTATCCCGCATTAAACTGCTGGTAAACGGTGACATACAGCAAGCCATGAACCAGATCAATGCTTACAAACCAAACTGATAAATCCATAAATTGTTGAACAATCCTTCTTGCCATCTTGCCTGTTTCAGAGCAAAATGCGCATTCTGCCGATTACTTATCCAGTAAGAAGTGATTGATTAACCATAAGATAAGATCTTAGGTCTACCAAGGAGACGCTAGCCATGCTATCTCGTTTATTAAAAGCTAAAATTCATCGTTGTGTGGTTACACAAGCAGAATTACATTATGAAGGTTCTTGTGCAATTGACGGCGTACTATTGGATTTAGCCGGTATCCGCGAATATGAAGAAATTCATATGTGGAACGTGACTAATGGTAAGCGTTTCACGACTTATGCAATTCGTGGTGAAGACAACTCGGGCATCATTTCTGTCAATGGTGGTGCAGCACTGCAAGCCGATGTCGGTGATTTGATGATCATTGCTACCTTTGGTGATTTCACCGAAGCTGAAGCCAATGCCCATAAACCACGTTTGGTCTATGCAAATCCAAATAACACAGTGAACCACACAGCTAACTGTATTCCTGTGCAAGTTGCTTAAAGATTTCAAGATTCCCAAAAAGCCCGCTAATGCGGGCTTTTTTATTGCTTGCTTATACCTGTTTTTTACATTATTCATCATGTGACTATTCATATGACTGATTCATCTATACAAATCTGTACCATTGCTACAAAACAGGTCTATACTAATTGCACATCGCTTCAGGGCGGGGTGTAATTCCCCACCGGTGGTAAGTTAAAGCTAGCATTTTCTAGGATTTAACCAGCCCACGAGCCTATCGTCAAAATACGATTCGCAGATCTGGTGAAATGCCAGAGCCGACGGTATAGTCCGGATGAAAGAAGACGACGTCACACATTGACATTTCCAGAGTGTAATCTTTGGGAGCTGTTTGGTAACGCCAGTATTTCACATGTCCTGAAATGTTCAACCGTATCCATAAATTACGAGAGCGTTTCAATGTCCAGTTTAATTCAACCCGAAATTTTCTTTTCTGCCCTCCCTCCTGCTGAGCAGCGCATTCAAAAAGCACTAGAAGACATCCGCCAAGGCAAACCTGTATTGGTGATGGATGACTTTGACCGTGAAAATGAAGCCGACCTGATTGTGGCTGCAGAAACCTTAACTGTAGAAACCATGGCTCGCATGATTCGTGATGGTTCAGGCATTGTTTGTCTTTGCCTGACTGATGAACTTGCCAATCATTTACAGCTTCCACCCATGGTGGCAGATAATTCCAGTCATTTTAAAACCGCATTTACTGTAACGATTGAAGCAGCGCAAGGTGTCACTACAGGCGTATCAGCTAAAGACCGCACCACTACCGTCAAAGCTGCAATTAAAGATGGTGCAGTTGCCAGCGACCTCAACCGCCCTGGTCATGTCTTCCCTTTACGTGCCCGTGAAGGTGGTGTACTCACCCGTCGTGGACACACCGAAGGTACGATTGATCTAGCACGTTTGGCCGGCTTAAAACCTGCAGGGGTTTTGTGTGAACTGACCAATCCCGATGGCACCATGGCATCAGGTATCCAAGTATTGTCCTATGGTCAAACACATGATTTAACAGTTATTACTATTGAAGAAATCATGCAGTATCGTATTCAGCACAATGTTTAAAATATTGCTTAAAAAATTTTAGAATGAGAACAGGCCTGCTATCTCAAGCCTGTTTTTTCAGCTTAAAATCTGCCATGATTCTTTCAAAAATCTCTCAAGCTCTAAGCAAAAACCGTTGCATAAATACCATACAGCGCAACCACGACCAAAATCATGCCGCAGGCTGCCAGTAATTTCGGATACAGTTGAGATTGGGATAAGCTATTAAATGAAAGATATACTAAAGAGAGCGTCGCAAAATCTAAAATAATCCAGCTGATAGTCAGTACCGAAAAACTTAGATTCATGTCTGAAGTAATACCCACAAACTTTGGAAAAAATGAAGCGAAGAAAATAATATCTTTAGGATTGGAAATTCCGACCAGCAAGCCCTGTTTGAATCCACCCTGTGCGGCTTTCAGTTGCATAGGCTGTTCAACATGCGTGGTGAAAACTTCTTTTAAAATATCCAAACCGATATAGGCAATATACAGACAGCCCAATATTTTGATGCCATTCAACCAGTATTCATTGATATTTAAAATGCCTTTCAAAATACAGACAGATAGAACAATTAAAATCAGTGAAGCAAAATTTGTCCCAAAAATAGTTTGCAGGGCTTTTCTATAACCGCCCTGTAAACCCGCGCTTGCAACCAGTAACATGACCGGACCGGGCGTCGCAATCATCACCACCACAGCCACACAATATAAAAAATACTCGGAAGAATTCAAAAACAATGTCTCTTATCTACTTAAAACCTGCAATTTTATGACGCAAAAAAAGAGGATCTAATCCTCTTCTTCCATACTTTGCAGTAAATGCATACTGATGCCATCCGCTCTTAAAAAAGCCAAATCATAACTCGCCGTTGCCAGAGCCAATACACGCCGCTCAAATTCATCCCATAAAGGACGAACGTCTTTATAGTGAATGCCTAAGCCACTATCAACAGTGAAATGACGGTTTTTCTCACACAACTTTAATGCATGGTAAAGCTTACGTCCTTTACTCGCATCAGGACGCAAGCGCACACGCTTGGATAAAACAAAACCTTCAACATGGGCTATATCAGCCATGGGCAACATCGGTATCAGAATCTGATCCAGTTGTGAATCTAATCGACGCCAAATGGCCGTATGCTGTTCTGGAGTATAGGTATTCCACTTAATCACTTCATGATTAAAACGGCGGCAACCACGACAGACCGAATCACCAAACACGGTAGAGCAACGCCCTGCACATGGAGTTAAAGAGGCAATTCGACGATCAGTATTCAAAATAAACTCCGAAATTCAACAACATAAAGGTCTTTCAGGTGCAGACCATTTTTAATGTAGTACATAAGAGACACAGGCATCATACATCTCATAAACACAAATTAAAAACCATATTTTGCGAAGGGTTTTCTCGCTAATTTGGACAATTCACGGTAGAATATGCGCCTTAAATTTTGTCCTGTCTTAAATATATTTGGAGTATTCCATGAACGCTACTGTAGAACAGCTTGCACCTGTAGAACAGCAAGCGACCACTGAATGGGTTGTTGCCGCACTTTATCAATTCAAAGAAGTTCAAGATCCAGCCGATCTTCAACAACGTCTTCTCGATTTGGTAAAAACCATCAATCTTTGTGGAACTCTAATTGTAGCGGGTGAAGGCATTAACGGGACGGTTGCCGGGGATCGTGTAGCGATTGACCGCATTCATCAATTCCTTCTGAACGAAGGTTTTAATGCCATGGAATATAAAGAGTCACAGAGCTCTGAAAAGCCATTCCGTAAAATGAAAATCAAACTGAAACAAGAAATTGTGACTTTAGGCGTGGAAGTCAAACCACGCGATTTAGTCGGTCACTATCTTGATCCTAAAGAATGGAATGAACTGATTGCACGTGACGACGTGATTTTGATCGATACGCGTAATGACTACGAATATAAAGCCGGTACATTTAAAGGTGCGCTTGATCCTCAAACTGAAACCTTCCGTGAATTCCCGGAATACGTAAAAAAAGAACTTGAACAGCACAAAGACAAGAAAATTGCCATGTTCTGTACTGGTGGGATTCGCTGTGAAAAATCCACTTCCCTGCTTCTTCAAGAAGGCTTTAATGAAGTCTACCACCTCAAAGGCGGTATCTTGAAATACCTTGAGGAAACTCCAGCTTCCGAGAGCATGTGGGAAGGTGAATGTTTCGTCTTTGATGGTCGTACTGCCGTGACACATGGTGTAGAAGAAGGGCAAAACATTAAATGTCATGCCTGTGGCTGGCCTTTGCTTCCTGAAGAAGTTGAGCTTCCAAGTTATGAACATGGCGTGTCTTGCAAATACTGCATCGATAAAACCAGCGAGAAACAAAAAGCCGGTTTCCGTATGCGTCAGTCGCAAATTGCAGCAGCTAAACGCAAACGTCTGTAATCCAGATTAAGAAACAAAAGCTCTCACTCGAGGGCTTTTTATTTACCTAAAACTAACAATAAATAAAAAAAGATCACTAAGTCTTACTATTAATGTGTGTCACTTCACAAATAATCTGATACTCTGAGATAAAAATTACAATAAATCTATAACCCATTCATTTTTAAAGTTAAAAATTAAATTTATAACGTGAAAAAGGAGTTAAATTATGTCAAGAACAATTAGTCGTTCAGCCAACTATACCCGTCGCTTCCACCTTGTACGCGAAAAAAATATTAAAAAAGTAGAACAAATTAAACAAACTTTAGAGCAGGAATCACATCTTTTTATTGTGATCATGGGAGCAGTAATCGGTAGCATTTTTTCCCTGTTCATTGCCTATCACCTAACACCTAATTTGCTTGAATATGCCCTGCTCGGTGTGATTCCATTTGCACTCGCTTACAGTTTAAGAAAAGTATATATCCACACCCTGATTCATAGCCAAGAAGAATTACGATGACTTCTGGACGACACTTTACCCTGCAACAAATAAAATTTAGGATGGTGTAAATATCACAATTATTTGTATCACTTTATGAATCTAACAGAGTGGATTATTTCTATTATGGAACAGTTGGGCTATCTCGGTATTGCCCTGCTGATGTTCCTTGACAATGTGTTTCCGCCCATCCCTTCCGAAATCATCATGCCATCCGCTGGTTACTCTGCCTCACAGGGTCAGCTGACTTTATTCGGCGTTATTATTGCCGGTTGTTTTGGCTCATTGCTCGCTGCCGCCTTACTCTACTGGGTTGGCTATAAATTTAATAATGACAGCATTTTTGGTTTCATTGACCGTTACGGTAAATATCTGTTTATTAAATCGGAAGATGTCAAAAAATCACTCGACTGGTTCGAACATTATGGACACCGTATTGTGTTTTTTGGCCGCATGATTCCAGCAGTACGTTCGCTGATTAGTATTCCCGCAGGCATGAGCCAAATGCCTTTTTGGAAATTTATGTTTTATAGTGGTTTGGGCACCATCATTTGGACGACTTTTCTGGCCTGTATCGGTTTTTATTTTGGTGAAAATCAGGCACTGATGCAGCAAATTTTTAGCCAAGTCAGCCATGTGATCCTTGTAATTGTAATTGCCATTGTCATCTGGATTCTTTATCGCAGGCATAAACGCAGCACTAAAATCTAGCCAACATCATAGAGCTGGACAGTATTTAAAATTTTGCAATTGAATTTATGGCGGGTGCACCCAGTTGACTACACAAGCTAATTTCTCATTTCTGCATTCAATAAAAAAGCACCTATCAAAGGTGCTTTTTCAACTAAGCCAATTCGTTTGATGTATGAGCCGTAATGATAACGGTGCAAGATCAACATCATGCTGGCTCAGGTATATGCGCTGCGATTGTAGCGGCGCAAGGTGTATCATCACGCTGGCGTGTGATACATGAGCTGCGATTATAGCAGCGCAAGGTGTGCCATCACGCTGGTGTGTGATACATGAGCTGCGATTATAGCAGCGCAAGGTGTGCCATCACGCTGGCGTGTGGTACATTAAATATAGCTCATTCAAGTTGTCTGGAATTTCTTCCGCAATTTCGTCCATGAGCTGACCGTTGCGGCGGAAAGATTCCATTTGTGGATCTTCTTCATCCACGCCACTGAACACCATCATTGGTAAAGTTAAGTCTACCAATTGCTCTTCATGTTCAGGCGTAAACCAGGCATCTTCGTTCAAGAACATCGCATCGACAAAGCCAACGCTCCAGTCACCTAAACTTGAATCCACTTCTGCTTCTTCAATTTCAAAAGGAAACTCGATTCCTTCTTCATTGGCCAAGCTTTGACGAATTGATTCTAACCATGCTTTTACTTGGGCAATAATTTCAGCAGGTACTTTCTTTTGATTGTTATCAAAAAGTTCGTCCAGCCATTTATCGAATTTCGGACCAACAGCAATTGCACATAAAAAGCCATGAGTAGCCGGGAAATCTAGACCATATTCATTTTGGTCGCCATCTAGATATTCGCTCAAAAGGTCTAAATCTAAAGCACTCATTTAAAATCCAGGTTTGTAAAATAACTACGGCATAGCATAGCATTTTAGCCCGCTATGCTGAATCCTATTTTAGTCTTCTTCGTCATCAAAATCGTCGTCATCATCCAGATCATAATCAAAATCTTTCAGTTCACGCTCTAAACGACGTTGTGCGAGAAGGTCATCAATGAGACGACGTTTTTCTAACGACTCTTTAGCACTAATTTTGCTTGATACTTCATCAAAACTAACATCATCATCACTGTAGCTATCATCTAGTTCAAAATCTGTAGAAGACACTAAAACTACCTCATGGTGAAAAAAGTGAATGGGTCTAGGCGCTATTTATCGTGCTTATGCATTCTTGTCAAGTATTTTTATTTTTTTCTCTCACAAAGCTGGTTTAATCTTGTTTTTCCCCCTAAAAATTGTGTATTTATTAGTACCTAGAATTTTCATCATGGCCTAATAAAAACTCAATATATTTTGAGTGATCCACCCGATGCACTTGAAAAAGAAATTTCCAGCCCAATATTGAAAATAGTTGTTAAAACAAATTCATATTTTTTTAATGAGACTTGAGCAATCAATATTCAAAACAATTTTAAACGAATTGTGCTATCATGCACGGTTTTTCACTGCCACAGATTCAACGAAGAGTAAGCAAAGATGAGCGATATGACTTCCCCTACTTCGCAAGTAGCGGCTCTGATTAGCCGAGGCAAAGAGCAAGGTTACTTAACTTACGCTGAGGTTAACGATCATCTCCCCGACTCGATCACGGAAAGCGAACAGATTGAAGACATTATTCAAATGCTTCAAGACGTCGGTATTCCAGTGCATGAACGTGCGCCTGAATCTGATGACACCATGTTCGATGGTTCCAGTGCAGAAGCTGCCGATGAAGTTGCCGAAGAAGAAGCGGCAGCAGTACTGGCCTCTGTTGAAAACGAACCTGGTCGTACCACGGATCCAGTACGGATGTACATGCGTGAAATGGGAACGGTTGAACTATTAACGCGTGAAGGCGAAATTAGCATTGCCAAACGTATTGAAGAAGGTATTCGTGACGTTCTTCACTCCATTGCCTACTGGCCAAATGCTGTTGAAGTTGTATTAAAAGAATATAACGATGTTGCCGAAGGTGAACGTCGTCTTGCTGATATTTTATCTGGTTATTTAGACCCAGAATCTGACGAAGAAATTCCAGAAGTTTTAGAAGATGAATCTGAAATCGATGACGATGAAGAATCGACCTCTAAATCAACTAAAGATGTAAAACTGGATGATGATGACGAAGAAGAATCTGAAAGTGATGATGATTCTGAAGGTGAATCAGGTCCAGATCCAGAAATTGCCCGCGTACGTTTTGCTGAACTGGAAGAAGCCTGGAAAGTCACCAAAGCTGCCATTCAACAACATGGCCGTAATAGCAAACAAGCTGAAGAAGCACTTGAAGCATTAGCCACTGTGTTCATGATGTTCAAATTTACCCCACGTTTATTTGACATCATTTCTGAAATGATTCGTGGTACCCATGAACAGATTCGTACTTCTGAACGTGAAGTCATGCGTTATGCAGTACGTCGCGGTCGTATGGATCGTACTCAGTTCCGTACTTCTTTCCCGGGTCAGGAATCTAATCCAGCTTGGTTAGATGAGCAAATTGCCAAAGCACCTGCCGAGCAAAAAACTTATTTAGAAAAAGTACGTCCAGATGTATTGGCATTCCAGCAAAAGATTGCCGACATCGAAAAAGAATTGGGCTTGAATGTTAAGGACATTAAAGACATTTCTAAACGTATGGCCGTGGGTGAAGCCAAAGCCCGTCGTGCGAAAAAAGAAATGGTTGAAGCCAACTTGCGTCTGGTGATTTCAATTGCGAAAAAATACACCAACCGTGGTTTGCAATTCCTTGACTTGATTCAAGAAGGTAACATCGGTCTGATGAAAGCGGTAGACAAGTTTGAATACCGCCGTGGTTATAAATTCTCGACTTATGCAACTTGGTGGATTCGTCAGGCAATTACCCGTTCGATTGCCGATCAGGCACGTACCATTCGTATTCCAGTACACATGATTGAAACCATTAACAAGATCAACCGTGTATCACGTCAATTGCTTCAGGAAATGGGCCGTGAGCCAACGCCTGAGGAATTGGGCGAACGTCTGGAAATGGATGAAGTTAAAGTGCGTAAAGTGCTTAAAATTGCCAAAGAGCCGATTTCGATGGAAACGCCGATTGGTGATGATGAAGATTCGCATCTTGGTGACTTCATTGAAGATGGCAACATTACCTCTCCGGTGGATGCAGCAACTTCAGAAGGCTTAAAAGAAGCGACTCGTGAAGTGCTTGAAAACCTGACTGAACGTGAAGCGAAAGTCTTGAAAATGCGTTTCGGTATCGACATGCCTACTGACCATACTTTGGAAGAAGTGGGTAAACAGTTTGATGTGACCCGTGAACGTATCCGTCAGATTGAAGCCAAAGCATTGCGTAAATTACGTCATCCTTCCCGTTCTGAACACTTGCGTTCATTCCTTGAAAATGACTAACAGCTAGTCTACCGATGGGGAGTTGAAAAGCAATTCAGCATCCCCATTAAGTATTCAACACACATAACGCCTGCATTTACGCAGGCGTTTGATATAAGGGGGACTACTATGACCATGTTAGACCGTACGCCATCTCGTGAACTTCAAGAAGATCTTTGGGTTTTCCCAATGGATTATCCAATTAAACTGATTGGTGAAGCCTGCGAAGAATTACATATTGCTGTGGTAGAAATTTTGGTAAAACATTTCCCGGAATTTGATGGTAACAGCATCAAGGTACAACCTTCACGTACCGGAAAATATCATTCTTTGACTGCTCAAATTGTTTTTGTAGAACTTGAACAAGTCCATGCGCTCTATGCTGATTTAGCCGCATGTCCATTGATCAAGACAGCGCTTTAAGCACAAAAAAAACACGCTCTCTGCGTGTTTTTTTATTTATCCAGTAATTATAAATTGCTGGTTTGATCAAAATACCAAATCACCTCCTGATCATCCCCCATTTCAGGTTGATTTCATTATAATCTTTCCATCCTCTTGAATTTTTAAGGGCGCACTTCACGTGACTGATGCTGTTCTAAAACCAAAACTAATTATTCGTCAATTTAACCAGCTTACTCCCTATCCTGACCGTTTTCAGGACATGAAAAACCTGACCGAAAACCGTGATGAGAATACGCCAGATGAACTGTGGATTTTGCAGCATCATGATGTGCTGACCCAAGGTCAGGCCGGTAAGCCTGAACATATCCTGATGTCGAGCAATATTCCAGTGGTACAAACGGATCGTGGTGGGCAAGTTACCTGGCATGGTCCAGGTCAGTTGGTGGCTTATTTCATGTTCGATTTAAATCGCCTGGGCTGGAATGTGCGCACGCTGGTGTCCTATGCCGAAAACCTGATGATTGAGCTGCTGAAAAAATACGGCATTGAAGCCTATGCCAAACCTGATGCACCAGGCGTGTATGTCGATGAGCGCAAAATTGGTTCTTTGGGTTTTAAAATCCGTAAAGGCCGCAGCTATCATGGACTGGCACTGAATATTGACTGTGACCTGTTTGGTTTCCACACCATTAATCCATGCGGTTATGCCGGTCTAGAAATGGTCCGCATTCAGGATCTGGTTCCAGACTACCCAAAATTCGCGAACTTATGCGTCGATATCATTGAAACTTTAAACAACAGCGGTTACTTTAGTGAAGTCCAGGTCATGCAACAATAATTTTGCTTTTGACATAAAAATAAATTAGAGTATTTACTCTAAACTAATAAAATATTTTTTAGATAAAGGGATGCGCGAGTGATTTCAACCAAATCCGTTAAGCCCGCTTTACAACTCAGCTATGTCAAACTCATGATGGATGTGATTGGCAGAGGCTTAGTCATGGCGAGTCAAGTCGATGCCGAAGTCAAACAGGAAGTTTCAAAATTTCCTGTAGGTTTCGTGCTGTCAATGAAAGTATTTCCCAATGGTCCGGCTTTTATTGCCAAGGTCACGGAAGACCATCAATTAAAACTACTACCCTTTTTTGAGAGCAAACCTGACCTCACCATTACCTTTAAACATCTAAGCCATGCTTTTTTAGTCTTTTCTTTTCAGGAAAGTACTGCTCAGGCATTTGCCAATGACCGTATGATTGCCGATGGTGATATTTCATTTGCCATTCGTCTGGTGCGTTGTTTAAACAAAATGGAAGCGCTCATTTTACCGAAACTCTTAGCCGAGCTGGCAGTAAAACAATATCCAACCGAATTGAGCTTAAAAGAAAAACTGACTGGAGCTGCAAATATTTATTTGAAAGTAGCTCAATCCTATTTTAAACGGAGTGCATAACATGGCTAAGCCTTATTACGAATTTTTCTGTCCAGTAAAAGTCATCGCCGGTCATGCCGCGTTAGAACACATTCCGTTTGAACTTGCCACTTTAGGGGCCAAACGTCCACTCATCATTACCGATAAAGGTGTGCGTAGCAACAATCTGCTTGCACCGATTGAAGCGGCATTTGAGTCTACCGATGCCGTGATTGGTGCAATCTTTGATGATGTTCCACCCGATTCAAGCGTAGAAACCGTGCGTAAGGCAGCAAAAGCCTATCGTGACAATAACTGTGATGCAATTATTGCTGTGGGTGGTGGTTCAGTAATTGATACCTCGAAAGCCACTAATATTCTGGTCACTGAAGGTGGCGATGATCTGCTGAAATATTCAGGTGCACATAACCTGCCAAAACCATTAAAACCTTTTTTTGTGATTCCAACCACATCGGGTACCGGTTCTGAAGTCACCATGGTTGCCGTGGTTTCCGATCTTGAGAAAAACGTCAAAATGCCGTTTGCCTCTTATTATCTGATGCCACATGCCGCCATTCTTGACCCGCGCATGACCCAGACTCTGCCACCGCATTTAACAGCGATGACCGCTATGGATGCGCTAACGCATGCTGTGGAAGCTTATACTTGCATGGCAGCCAATCCGATCAGCGATGCCTATGCCACCGCTGCCATCAAAAAAGTGAGCAACAGCCTGTTCAGTGTTCTCGATAACCCAACAGATGAATTTGGTCGCCTAGAATTGGCACAAGCTTCAACCATGGCGGGTATTGCTTTCTCTAACTCTATGGTGGGTCTGGTTCACTCTTTAGGTCATGCTTTAGGTGCGGTAGCGCACTTGCCTCATGGTCTCTGCATGAACCTGTTCCTGCCTTATGTGCTTGAGTACAACAAGGAAGTGAATGGCGACAAGATTGCCGAATTATTGCTTCCTTTAGCGGGTTCGGATATTTATGCTCAGACGCCTGCGCATTTACGTGCAGATAAAGCCATTGCCACCATTCTGACCATGCGCGATCGTTTATATGCATTGACCAAGTTGCCACGCACATTACGTGAAACTGGTAAAGTTTCTGAAGCACAACTTGATGAAGTTGCAGACAAGGCATTAAATGATGGTTCCATTATTTATAACCCGAAAGAAGCCACGCTAAACGATTTAAGAGCGATTTTAGAAAAAGCTTGGTAAATATTGAAAAATAAGCGAATATAGCAAAAAATAAGCCTGATGCTTTTTTAAGCATCAGGCTTTTACTTTGTGGAAAGATAAAGCGAACTTTTTATATCAAATGGCATATTTTCTGCATTAAAAATTCGTAAAGATATTGGCAAAAGGTACCAAACTGGAGTAGATTGGCGCACTTTTGTTTTATTCATATAGGGGGGATCGTTCGTCTCAAACGATCCTTGTACACATGACTGATCCTTGATCAACGATTAAGAGGATAACGCCGTTGACAAATATCTCTGGGACTCAATCGGCAGCTAAACTGCAAAAAACGCTAGGGCTCTGGCACATTATTATTATTGGTTTAGCTTATATTCAACCAATGACCTTATTTGACACGTTCGGTCTGGTTTCCGAAGAAAGTCATTTCCATGTCCCGACGTCTTACATTATTGCCCTGATTGCAATCTTGTTTACTTCGATTAGTTATGGACACATGATCCGTCGCTATCCGTCGTCAGGTTCTGCATATACCTATGCACAAAAATCGATTCACCCGAACGTGGGTTTCATGGTGGGCTGGTCATCTTGGTTAGACTATCTGCTATCACCAATGGTCAACATTATTTTGGCCGTGATTTATCTGGAAGCACTTTTCCCTGAGGTCAATCACTGGGTCTGGGTTTTTGCTCTGACTGCATTTATGACCGGGGTGAATCTTCGTGGTGCGAGATTCGTTGCTAATTTCAACGGTCTGATTGTGATTATTCAGCTGGCAGTCATCGCCTACTTCACCTGGATGGTTTATACGCTGCTTGCTAGCGGTGTCAATGCCGATGGTACATTAGCGAATGCCAAGTACCAGTTATGGAGCTTAGAGCCTTTCTGGAATGAAATGACAGCTTTAGGTCCACTGATTACCGGTGCAACCTTGCTGTGCTTCTCGTTTACAGGCTTTGACTCACTTAGCTCACTGGCAGAAGAAACCAAAGATACTGAAAAAACATTACCTAAGGCGATTTTCCTTACTGCATTGATTGCTGGTATCATTTTCATTATCAGCACCTATTTCATGCAGATTTATTTTCCGAATGATCCGAAAACTTACTTCGAAGATGTTGCTGCAACTCAGCCAGACATTCTTCAAGCAGTGGGTGGACTGGCCTTCAAAACTGTGGTGCTTTACTTTGCAATTGTCACCGTAATGGCATCAGGTATTTCTGCACATGCAGGTGTATCGCGTTTGATGTATGTAATGGGTCGCGATGGCGTGATCAATAAAAAGATCTTTGGTCATATCAGCCCGAAAAGCTACACTCCGGTTTACAATATTCTTATTGTAGGTGCTGTGGCATTAACTGCAGGCTTCATCGATTTGGACATCGTGATCTCGATGATCAGCTTCGGTGCTTTAACCGCATTTACCTTTGTCAATCTTTCAGTGATTTCACGTTATGCATTACGTGATGGTCGTACCAAAAACCTGAAAGATATTATCAGCTTTGTGGTTATTCCTTTACTCGGCTTCATTAGCATTTTTGCCATGTGGCTCGAGATTGAAGATACCGCATTAAAATTCGGTTTATGGTGGGCAATGTTCGGTATTTTGTACCTCGGTTATAAAACCAAAGGTTTCAAACATCCAGCTCCTCAACATAACGAGTTTGATGATACTCATTAATGGGTTGATTCCATGCAAAAAAAAGACGCTTAATGCGTCTTTTTTTATCATTGAGGATTTAATTTGAGATTAAACCAGTTCTTTAAAATCCTGCTGACGCCAAGCTTCATACAAAATCACTGCTGTCGCATTCGACAAGTTCAAACTGCGAGAGTTTGGTGCCATCGGTAGACGAATCCAGTGTTCTTTAGGGAACATCATGCGGACATCTTCAGGCAAGCCACGGGTTTCAGGTCCCATCAACAAAGCCACAGGACGATTTAAATTTGATGTATGCGGGGTTTCAAAACCTTTGGTGGTTAAAGGATAAATTGCATCCTGATCAATCCCCTGCTCTTTTAAATGCGCGACACATTCTGCAAAGTTTTCCCATACTTTCATATGTGCCCATTCATGATAGTCCAGACCTGCGCGTCTCAGCTTTTTGTCGTCAAGCTCAAAACCCAGCGGTTTGACCAAATGAAGTTGCGCACCGGTATTGGCACATAAACGGATAATATTCCCTGTATTTGCAGGAATTTCCGGCTCGTATAAAACAACATGGATCACTGAATTTCTCTACTCTTTCAATGCAACAGGGCTCGAATTAGCCTTGCCACTGTAATTGTTCACGCAATTTGACCACCTCACCAATAATGGTCAGGGTCGGCGCTTGAATCTGATATTCAGACACTTTTGAAGCGATATCTGCCAAAGTTCCGACCACCACTTTCTGGTCTGGTGTCGTTCCTTTGGAAATAAGGGCAACTGGCATATCTGGACGTTGGCCGTGCGCAATCAGTTGCGCACAGATTTTTTCCAGACCGACCAGACCCATATACAGCACCAAAGTCTGGTTTTCATATACCAGCTCATTCCAAGGTAGCTCCGGTGAACCTTCTTTTAAATGGCCCGTCAGGAAACGCACACTTTGTGCATAGTCACGATGGGTTAAGGGAATACCGGCATAAGCAGAACAGCCAGAAGCGGCAGTAATGCCCGGTACCACCTGAAAAGCTACACCCGCAGCAAACAGCTCCTGAATTTCTTCACCGCCACGACCGAAGATAAAGGGATCACCGCCTTTTAAACGGCAGACACGCTTACCTTGGGCTGCATATTCAACCAGAAGTGCATTAATCCCCTCTTGCGGAACACTGTGGTTGGAACGTGCTTTGCCTACATAGATCTTTTCCGCATCACGGCGGCATAACTCCATAATTGCAGGCGAAACCAAACGGTCGTAAATAATGACATCTGCCTGTTGCATCAAGCGTAATGCTTTTAGCGTCAACAGTTCAGGATCACCGGGGCCAGCACCCACCAGATAGACTTCACCTTTCGGCGTTTTCCACTCAATCAAGGCTTGTTCAATTAAACGATCCGCTTCCGCAATATTGTCATTAAACACTTGTTCTTTGAGTGGACTAGCGTACAAGTCTTCCCAAAAAATACGGCGCTGATCCGGATTTTCAATCCGCGCTTTAACCGCAGCACGCCATTTTCCTGAAAAATCGGCAAGTTTGCCCATGCCATGTGGAATGGCCGCCTCGAGCTGCGTTCGAATTTGACGGGATAGAACTGGGGATGTGCCATTGGTCGCAATGGAAACCACCAAAGGTGAACGGTCAATAATCGCAGGAACCATAAAACGGCAGTGCGGTGGATCATCAACACTATTCACCAATATTTTTTCAGCTTCACAGGCGTCAAAAACTTGAACATTGGTGGCTTTATCATTGGTGGCTGCAATCACCAAACGGTAATTGCGTAATGAGGCATCTGGACTAAAAGTTGCCTGAACATATTGCCCTTGGCTGGATTGAACAATCTCCAGTAAAGCACTTTCGATTTCAGGCGCAATCACATCAATGATTGCACCTGCTTTTGCCAAAAGTACTGCCTTGCGGTAAGCAATATGTCCACCACCGACAATCAGACAAGGTTGCTGCTGCAACTTTAAAGAGATTGGAAAGATATCCACACGCTACCTCAATATTTTAAATCTGACTGTCTTAAGCAATTTTCGTGCACAAAATTGTGCCATTCATCGATTTATTGATCAATCCGAAGATTAATCAATAAATTCTGCACCACCCATATATGGACGAAGCACTTCAGGAATTTCAATTGAGCCGTCTGCACGCTGATAGTTCTCCATCACCGCAAGCAAAGTACGACCAACCGCCAGACCCGAACCATTCAAGGTATGCACGAATTCAGTTTTCTTCTGGTCTACACGATAGCGTGCTTTCATACGACGCGCCTGGAAGTCACCCATGCATGAACAGCTTGAAATTTCACGATAAGTATTTTGGCTTGGTACCCAAACTTCCAGGTCGTAAGTCTTGATTGCGCCAAAGCCCATATCACCACCACAGAGGATGATTTTACGGTATGGTAAACCTAGTGCTTGCAAAATACCTTCTGCATGACCAGTCAACTCTTCTAAAGCCTGCATAGAATCTTCAGGTTTTACGATTTGCACCATTTCCACTTTGTCGAACTGGTGTTGACGAATCAAACCACGGGTATCACGACCATAAGAACCCGCTTCACTACGGAAACATGGAGTATGTGCTGCATATTTCAGGGGTAAACGTTCTGGATCGACAATTTCATCACGGACGAAATTGGTCACTGGCACTTCAGCAGTCGGAATCAGATAATATTCTTTTTCACCTTGTAATTTGAATAAATCTTCTTCAAATTTAGGCAATTGACCTGTACCGCGCAATGAATCGGCATTCACCAGATAAGGTACATAAGCTTCGGTATAACCATTTTTCAGGGTATGGGTATCCAGCATAAATTGGGTAATCGCACGCTGTAAACGCGCCAGTGGGCCTTTTAATACACTAAAACGTGTACCAGTCAGTTTGGTCGCAGTTTCAAACTCCAAACCACCCATCCATTCACCCAGGTCAGTATGATCCTTGATTTCAAAATCAAATTGACGTGGAGTGCCCCATTTTAAAATTTCAACGTTGTCGTCTTCATCTTTACCTGCAGGTACAGATTCATGCGGCATGTTTGGAATAGTTAAAGACTTGGTTTCAATTTCAGTTTGCAATTCAGTCAGCGCAACTTCAGCTGCCTTGATTTCATCACCAATGGCTGCCATACGCGCCATGATTTCAGATGCATCGCCACCAGATTTTTTAATTTGGCCAACTTGTTTAGCACCCGAATTACGCTCTGCCTGTAAAGCTTCTGTTTTCGATTGAAGCTCTTTACGGCGCGCTTCAAGTGAAGCCCACTCTTCTACATTCAGCTGCACACCACGTTTTGCCAAGGCTAAATTTACAGCCTCAATATTATTTCTGATTAATTTCGGGTCGATCATAGCCAATCTTTTGCAAAGAAAAAAACTGGCTATAGTGTAAGCGTTAAACAGCAAAAAAGACAGTGATCAGGCCCACAGCTGCGCCTTATTAGAACAAATTTAACGGAAATCAATCCAAATTAAGAGTTTGGATACTTAGGCAAACTTGGCAAATACTCGGCTTTAATCAATTTAGTGAGTGACGAATAAGGTAAGGTCAGCTCAGTCATGCCTTCGGCATAAGAAGCCAATTCATACAAGGGATAGACAAATACAATCCCATTGGCACCATAGTAAAAATTATCACTTAACTGTAGTTTAGAGCGCTCAACACTGTGCTGATCCAGCCACAAGCTATTTGAATCATATAAGGCATTTAACAGTTGCTGTTCTGCCCCCTTCACCACAATATCTTGCAGAGCCAAACGCTTCTTGTTTTTCAAGTCAAAATTGACAAACTCTTGATGGTACATGCCATGTGCTGCACCCGAAGAATAGGTATAGGTTTGAATAGCAAAGGTTGCCCGGTCATACTGCTGACTGACAAAACGGATATAGGTTGAGCTTTGACTTAGGTCAGGACTGGCACCCTCAGCGGTATTGATCTTTTCATTGGGTGCAGAAGAAAAGGCAATCGGATCGGCCTTTTTCACCCGATCCATAAAATAATCATCAATCCATTTCAGATTACTGTTTACCGTCTGAATCTCGTACTGGGTACACCCTTCAGCATCACAAGCTTCAGGCTTGCTCAATTTCACAGGAACAACTTTGGCTTGAATCAATGGAATGGCTTCAGATTTTTCCTGCGTTGCGGCGGCCGCCTGTTCAGTTTTTGATGCAGGTCGCTCCTGACAAGCAGTCATGAGCAGTGCGGCACAAGATACTGGAACAGCCCATAGCCATTGTTGATTCATGCGTATTTTCATTTTATTTTACAACCTACTGCCTTTTATAATGCCGCATCACTATACAAAGCCCGCTCACTGAATAAAGTTTAAAATATGTATCTTTTAAAGAGGATAGGCTGATACTTAAGCAAAATCGGGCTGAATAATCCTAAGATAAATCCACCCAGTTGCCGTGAAAACCCAGTGGAATATGCACCCCCAGTATAATTTCAGCTTGCAACTCCAGCTTTAAACCCTGAACTTTCAAAATCACCACTTTGGACGATTCTTGATGCAGATGATGCACATAAGACAACAGATAACCCTGACCTTCTGCCGCATCGGCTGACTCGGGCACAAAGATCACCACTCCTATCTTTTACTCTTCATCAAAGGCAAAACTTCTTTTTTTAAGTATTTGATATCATGAAAAATCTACTAACATGAACCTCTCTAATGCAAAAAGCAGCTCAATAGAGCTGCTTTTTCAGATAATCAATACTTGATTGATATAATCCTTCAAAACTTTATTGATCAATAATATCGGTCCCTTTAGGTGGTACAAAATTAAAGGTAGATGAAGCAATCGAAGGATTCAATTTCACATTATTAAAACGCACATAGGTGGTTTGACCCAAAGAGTCCTGCAAAATCATTAAACTTGGAGCTTTATTAGCACCAAAACTAATGGTTAGGCTTTGAAATGCACCATCACGATCTTTAGGATGCAAGGTGTAATAAGTCTTACCTTTATTCGGCTGAGTCACACGATAAGACTTCATAATCTGACTGGTATTGCCCGACAATAACAACGCAGGGGTATTCGCCACTTGCTCATCCAAGCTTTGACGCACGGCTTGCTGCAAATCCGGATCATAAATCCACACGGTTTTACCCGAAGTCACAATGGTCTGTTTGGATGGACTGGTGGTTTCCCAGAAGAATTTACCTGGACGTGCAACCTTCATCACCCCTTTAAAGGTCTGATTCATATGTTGTCCAGTCAGGCCTTTTTTCTGTGGTGCTTTACTACCTGAAGTCGCCTTCGTGGTTTGCTCGAAGTTTGCCGACAACGTATGAATATTGCTTAGCTGTCTGACCAGATTCGCTGTGGCTTGCTGCTCCGATGCTGCAACAGTAGCAGCAAACACAGTAGTACTCATTACCGGTGCAAGGGTTGCAGCACCAAATGTCATAGCACATAGGGTTGTACGAAGCATTTTCATATCATCACCTTTTTTTATTTGCGATATCGCAATTTGTTCAATGTGTCCATCTTAAACCAAAAAATAATTTAAATATGAGAAAAAACAAGATGTTTTGTATGCTTATTAATTCAAAAGTAATGATTTTGTTCATCATGATGGAGATCGTAACAGTGATTTAACTTATTGTCAGACATAAAAAAACCCACATCAAATGTGGGCTTTTCCGTACCATTAAAACTTATGCAGTTTCAACAGATACGTAGCGACGGCCAAATTGACCCTTCACTTCGAATTTGATCACGCCATCAGCGGTAGCAAATAAAGTATGGTCACGGCCCATACCTACGTTTGCACCAGCGTGGAATTCTGTACCACGTTGACGAACGATGATGTTACCAGCAGTCACAGCTTGACCACCGTACATTTTAACACCTAACATTTTAGGGTTTGAGTCACGACCGTTACGTGTCGAACCACCGGCTTTTTTGTGAGCCATGTCTATTACTCCTCGTAATTAGCCTGAAATAGCAGTAATTTTCAACTCGGTAAACCATTGACGGTGACCTTGTTGTTTACGGTAATGTTTACGACGACGCATTTTAACAATACGGATTTTGTCGTGACGACCGTGGCTAACTACTTCAGCAGTTACTGTAGCACCAGCAACAACTGGAGCACCAATTTGAATGCTTTCGCCGTTTACAAGCATTAATACGTCATCAAACGTAATAGTTGTACCAGTTTCAGCTTTCAATAATTCTACTTTAAGGGTTTCACCCTCAACAACACGGTGTTGTTTACCACCGCTTTGGATTACTGCGTACATAATGTACTCCAAACATGCCCGTGTCGTCGTGCCGATAAAGGAATATATCGATCTTAATACGAACGCCACTGGGGGGATATATAAGGGCAAACATATTAAGTGATAATAAATCAAACAACAAGCCATTTTAGCGTTTTTTTGAGTTTTAGAACTGTTTAATTTACAAACAATCAAATTATTCAGCAGAAATTACTTTTACAGATAGATCTGAGATTTTATAAAATGAAATAGATTTTTAAAATCAATTCGCTACTATATAGAATAGATAGAGCAAAAAATGCCAACTCTATCTTAGACCAGTTAATTTATTAGATTCAGCACACAGTTAAAACCATTTGCTTAGTCAGGATTTAAACAACTATATTAAGCTCTTGGCTGCATCATCAGTTATAGTTGATACACTAGGATCTGCTGAGTTTTCATAAATGGCTTGTGTTGTAGGCTAAAATTAAGCATGAGACGTTTACGTCGCAAACATAGACGAATTGTCAACAGACCCTATATAAACAATTCAATTTTTTAAAGGTTTCTCTTCATATGGCCATCGACTTCAAGCAAGACATTCTCGCCCCTGTTGCTTCAGATTTTGCTGCGATGGACACTTTTATCAATGAAGGAATTACCTCAAAAGTCGCTTTAGTCATGGCTGTCAGCAAACACGTCGTAGAAGCTGGCGGTAAACGCATGCGACCAATCATGTGTTTATTGGCCGCCAAAGCTTGTGGCGCAGAAGACATTGAACGGCAACGTAAACTGGCTGCCATTATTGAAATGCTGCATACAGCAACACTAGTGCACGATGATGTGGTGGATGAATCCGGCTTACGTCGTGGCCGCCCAACTGCCAATGCCACCTGGAACAACCAGACTGCTGTTTTAGTCGGTGATTTCCTGATTTCGCGTGCCTTCGATTTGCTGGTCGATTTGAATGACATGACCTTGCTTAAAGATTTTTCCACTGGTACTTGTGAAATTGCCGAAGGGGAAGTTTTACAGTTGCAAGCTCAGCATCAGCCAGAAACCACTGAAAAGACGTATCTCGACATTATTCATGGTAAAACTTCGCGCCTGTTTGAACTGGCAACTGAAGGCGCAGCCATTTTATCTGGTACACCACACTACCGTGAACCGCTACGCCTCTTTGCCGGTCACTTTGGCAATGCCTTCCAGATTATTGATGATATTTTAGACTACACTTCGGATGCAGAAACATTAGGTAAAAATATTGGTGATGATTTGATGGAAGGTAAACCGACTTTGCCGTTAATCTCAGCCTTGCAAAAAACTACCGATGAAGAACATGAAATTGTTCGTTTAAGTATTGCTACAGGTGGTCTTAACCATCTGGAGCGTGTAATTGAAATTGTACAAAACTGTGGTGCGCTGGATTATTGCCGCCAACGTGCAACTGAAGAAACACAATTTGCACTTCAAGCTTTAGATGCCCTACCAGATAGTGAATATCGTCAGGCACTGGTTAATCTGACCCAACTTGCCTTAAACCGCATTCAATAACGGGACTTAAAAATATAGTTTACCCTTTCGCCTATGCATATCAATTTTAATGATTTATTTTTAAAAATGCAGGAACAGCTTGAAACCAAGCAAGCTGTTCTTGATGATTCACTACTGATTGAGCTGGTGAATCGAATTCGTCCCAATGATTCGACCAATCACGAAGAAATCAACCGTAAATTTCAAGCGCTCATTCAAGCACTGCTACTCACTCCCGATGCAGTCAGCACATTTCAAAATTTTATCTTAAAACTGATTAGCCAATACAAACAGACCAGCTTATATGCCGATACAGGTATTTTGTCTCTGGATGGTTTTTGGAATCAGCTGGCGCAACGTCTTGGCGCACATTTTCTGCCACTGATTAATGATGAAAGCCAGTTACAGGATTTAGTCCGCCGGGTTTTCTATCAGCGCAGTGATAAATACTGGTTGGACAGTATTTCGGAACAAAATTGGAAAAAGTTATTTACCCTGATTAATCAGGGTCATCGTAACCAGAAAGAAAAGCTGAAAATCAAAAGTGAGCTAATTAAAGCCATTACTGTATTGTCCTACCGGATCAGTGGCATTGGACTTTATCCTGAATTTATTAATGCACAGCCCGATCTGACTGAATATGAATCGCCTTTTTTGGTGCAAAACCGGGAAATTATCGAATTCATTCAGCATTATAAAAAGCTGCATCAAAATACTGACCCAATGGCAGTGATTATTCCGCCGGATGCCTCACAAGCCTTAGTGATGATTGAACAGTGTCGGGACGTTGTACTCAAGATCCGTCGTGCCATTAAACGCATTGGCGTCAGCTTAAGTCTAACTTACCTGTTGTCGTTGCTGGAACAATGTCTGGACCGAATTGAACTGCTAATCAACCTGATGGGTGATGAAGATCAGATCCGATATGAATCGTTAGGTATATTGATGGTGGATATAACCACTGCCATCTATAGTGAACGTAGTGTGCGCTCCCTGCTGGCAACCAATAGCGAACTGATTGCATTACAGGTCACTGAAAATGCCAGCAAGACCGGTGAACATTATGTAAGTACGGACCAGCAAGGCTTTTGGTCCATGTACAAGTCAGCTGCAGGTGCAGGTGTCATTATTGCCACCATGGCAAGCTTAAAAATACTGGCAACAAGACTGGTTTTAGCTCCAATCATGCAGGCTTTTGTATTTAGCATGAACTATTCACTTGGATTTATGCTGATTCATGTGCTGCATTTTACCGTGGCCACCAAACAGCCAGCCATGACCGCAGCAGCACTTGCAGCCACGGTACAACATAGTAAAGGCTCTAAAACTGCACAGATTGCCGAACTTGCAGCACTGATTATCAATATTATCCGGACCCAGTTCATTGCGATTATTGGCAATATTTCGATTGCCATTCCAACTGCGGCCGTGATTACCCTGCTGTGGCAATATGGTATGGATGAGCCACTACTCACACATGTCAAAGCCACCAAACTCTTACATTCCCTCAATCCTTTCACCTCTCTGGCCATTCCGCATGCAGCGATTGCCGGGGTCTGTCTTTTCTTTTCAGGATTAATTGCTGGCTATTTTGACAATATGGCAGTGTACCGAAAGGTGGGTCCACGCCTGAAGGCTCATGCGCGGTTAAAACTGTTATTAGGACAACAACGTCTGGATAAATTTGCTGCATATATTGAACGAAATTTAGGGGCACTGGCCGGTAACTTCCTCTTCGGAATCATGCTTGGCAGTATGGGTACTATAGGCTTTATCTTGGGATTGCCTCTGGATATCCGTCATATTGCCTTTGCTTCGGCCAACTTTATTCAAGGTTTGCTCTGCGTGAATGGCAGCCCTGAAATTGGTTTGATTATTGTTTCATTTTTGGGGGTATTACTGATTGGCTTGACCAACCTGTTTGTCAGTTTTAGTCTGACCATTATTGTTGCCTTACGCGCTCGCCGGGTTCGCTTTGAACAATGGAAGCCCTTAGCCAAACTGGTACTCACCCATTTCCTGACTCGACCTAGTGACTTTTTTTGGCCACCAAAAACCCCACTGGAAGTTGAAGAAATTTCTCACTCACAAAAATCTACACAGAAGTAATCGTTATTTTGTTTTACATCATGTTAAAAAATCGGTAAAAAAGAAATTAGCATAATTTACACACACTTGAAATAAAGTGTACTGATGAGTACACTTTAACCATTCATTAGTCATGCTTCAATCGACTAAGATAAAAAAGGTTCCTAACATGCCTTATATGTTGCTTGGTGTAGGATTTTTATTATTTATTTTCAGCATATTAATGCTTCTCATCCCATCACTTCATCAGCTTGATCTGGTAATAGTGCAATGGATGAGCCAGCATCGTAGCAACGCTGTCAATATGATATTTATCACACTTTCGACACTCGGCGGCATGCCATTTGTGTTATTTTTAACCACAGTCTGGTGTGTACACCAAGGCTGGTATAAAAAATACACGAATGTCGTTTTTATCAGTTTGGGACTGATTGGAAGCAGTGCCACGGTTTGGCTGCTTAAATATTTGATTTCAAGACCTCGCCCACCTGAAATGTATCATCTGGTGAATAGCTATGGTGCTTCATTTCCCAGTGCGCATAGTATCTATGCCGCTACTTTGGGTTGTCTTGCAATCTATCTTGGCCAAAAACATCCGAAGCACACGTTGATTTGTATATGTGCTTTTATATGGTTGTTACTTATGGGAATTTCAAGGGTATACCTTGGGGTGCATTTCCCCTCTGATGTCTTGGCAGGTTGGAGCATAGGTTTTATTTGGATCACACTACTGTATCTGTTGTATGCCAAATTTAGCAGAGCGAAAACAAATTAGTTTTTAGATAATAATCTAATCGAGGTGGAAGAATGATGTCTGCAAAGCTATGGGCGCCCGCCCTAACCGCTTGCGCATTAGCGACAAGTATTGCACTTGTTGGTTGTAGCAAAGATCCTAAGGATGCGCAGCAAGCTGCAGCAGCCCAAAAAATGCCGCCGACGGAAGTCGGTGTCATTGTTGCTCAACCTCAAAGTGTAGAGCAATCGGTAGAACTTTCAGGTCGTACCACGGCATTTGAAATTTCTGAAGTTCGGCCTCAAACCAGTGGCGTAATTCTGAAACGTTTATTCACTGAAGGCAGCTATGTGCGTGAAGGTCAGGCGTTGTATGAAATTGACTCACGTACCAACCGTGCCGGTGTAGATAGCGCACGTGCGGCATTAACCCGCCAGCAAGCTAACCTGAATGTGTTACGTGTGAAAGAAGGTCGCTACCGTCAACTTGTCGGCACCAATGCCATTTCAAAACAAGAATATGATGATATTGCTGCTCAAGTAAAATTGGCTGAAGCCGATGTCGCAGCAACCCAGGCTGAACTTAAAAATGCAGAAATCAACCTCGGTTACTCAACTGTTCGCTCGCCTATTTCAGGTCAAACCAACCGCTCTACAGTTACAGTAGGTGCTTTGGTCACTGCTAGCCAAGCTGATCCTTTGGTTACGGTTCAGCGTCTAGACCCGATTTATGTCGACATTAACCAGTCGAGTGCTGAATTGTTGCGTTTACGTCAACAATTGAGCCAAGGTAGCTTGGGTAGCAGCAACAACACCAAAGTGAAGCTGAAACTTGAAGATGGTAGTTATTACCCAGTTGAAGGTCGCCTTGCATTTTCAGATGCCAGTGTGAACCCAGAAACAGGTACTGTAACTTTACGTGCCGTATTCCAGAACCCGAATCACCTGCTGCTTCCAGGTATGTATGCCACTGCTCAAATCGTACAGGGCGTCGTTCCCAATGCGATCTTGATTCCACAGGCTGCAATTACCCGCACACCAACAGGTCAGGCGATTGCCATGATTGTCAACGCCAAAGGTGTGGTTGAAACACGTCCTGTAGAAACTTCTGGTGTTCAAGGTCAAAACTGGATTGTGACTAAAGGTCTGCAAACCGGTGAAAAAGTGATTGTAGATGGTATTGCCAAGGTGAAAGAAGGTGCAACTGTGGTTGCCAAACCTTATCAACCTCAAGCTGCAGCACCTCAGGGTGCAGCTAAACCTGCAGCAGAAGCAAATAAAGCAGGAAAACCTGCTGAACAGGCTCAACCAAAAACTGAACAAAAAGCTACTTCAAATGCATAAGGGGTAGACTAAATGGCTCACTTTTTTATTCATCGCCCAATCTTTGCATGGGTGATTGCATTGGTGATTATGCTGGCGGGTGTGTTAACCCTCAGCAAAATGCCGATTGCACAATATCCGACCATTGCGCCTCCAACAGTCACCATTGCGGCGACATATCCAGGTGCATCTGCTGAAACTGTAGAAAATACAGTGACCCAGATTATTGAGCAACAAATGAATGGTCTGGACGGCTTACGTTATATTTCGTCTAATAGTGCGGGTAACGGTCAAGCCTCTATTTCTTTGAACTTCGAACAAGGGATTGACCCAGACATCGCCCAAGTTCAGGTACAAAATAAATTACAGTCAGCAACTGCCCTACTTCCTGAAGATGTACAACGTCAGGGTGTAAAAGTGACTAAATCGGGTGCCAGCTTCTTGCAGGTACTGGCATTTTATTCACCCAATGGCGAACTGACTGATGCAGACATTAAAGATTACGTAAACTCGAATATTTCCGAACCACTGAGCCGTGTGGCTGGTGTAGGTGAAGTACAGGTGTTTGGTGGTTCATATGCCATGCGTATCTGGCTAGATCCTGCAAAACTCAGCAGTTACCAGCTCACACCAAGTGATGTCGTGACAGCCCTTCGTACCCAAAACGCACAAGTTGCCGTGGGTCAGTTAGGGGGTGCACCCGCAGTTCAAGGTCAAGTGCTGAATGCAACAGTGAATGCACAAAGCCTGTTACAGACTCCTGAACAATTCCGTAGCATTTTCCTTAAAAATGTCGGTTCTGGTGCAAAAGTTACTATTGGTGATGTGGCTAAAGTTGAATTAGGTTCGGACAATTACCAATTCACCTCTAAATTTAACGGCAAGCCTGCAGGTGGTGTTGCAATTAAACTGGCAACAGGTGCCAATGCCTTAGATACTGCAACGGCTGTTGAAGAACGTTTAGTACAACTTCGTAAAAACTATCCAAATGGTTTAAAAGACCAGTTAGCTTTTGATACGACTCCGTTTATTAAACTTTCAATTGAAAGTGTGGTTCACACCTTAGTTGAAGCAATTATTCTGGTCTTCATTGTCATGTTCCTGTTCTTGCAGAACTGGCGTGCGACCCTGATTCCAACTATGGCTGTACCAGTGGTGGTCTTGGGTACCTTTGCGATCATCAACCTGTTCGGCTTCTCGATTAACACCTTGACCATGTTTGCCATGGTACTGGCCATCGGCTTGCTGGTGGATGATGCCATCGTTGTCGTTGAGAACGTTGAACGTGTGATGCAGGAAGAACATCTCGATCCTGTCACGGCGACTGAAAAGTCCATGCAACAGATTTCGGGTGCCTTGATTGGTATTACCACCGTATTGACTGCGGTATTCGTACCGATGGCATTCTTCAGTGGCACAACCGGGGTAATTTACCGTCAGTTCTCGATCACACTGGTTACCGCCATGATCTTGTCGTTAACTGTCGCATTAACCTTTACCCCTGCCCTTTGTGCAACCTTGCTGAAACAGCATGAAAAAGATAAACCGGAAAGTAATGGTATTTTTGCCCGCTTCTTCCGCTGGTTTAACCACAGCTTTGACCGTCTTTCTCATGGCTATCAAAACTGGGTTAGCAAACTACTGATTCATAAAGTGATTGCGGCTGCAATTTATGCAGTCGTGATTGCTGGCTTGTTATTTTTGTTTAAAAGCTTACCAAGCTCATTCTTGCCAGATGAGGACCAAGGTGTGGTCATGACACTGGTACAGCTTCCACCAAATGCGACACTAGACCGTACTGAAAAAGTCATTGATCAAATGACCGGATTCTTTATGGAAGGTGAACATGCCAATGTAGATTCTGTATTTAGTGTTGCAGGCTTCTCATTCACCGGTGTGGGTCAAAATGCCGGCTTGGCTTTCATTAAATTGAAAGACTGGAGCGACCGTACGACTGCTGAATCGAAAATTGGGGCCATTATCCAGCGCGGTATGGCACTGAACGTGATTGCTAAAGACGCTTCTTATGTGATGCCATTGCAGCTTCCTGCGATGCCTGAACTGGGTGTTTCTGCGGGCTTTAACTTGCAGTTGAAAGATGCTGCCGGTAATGGTCATGAAAAATTGATCACTGCACGTAACATGATTTTAGGTATGGCAGCACAAGACAAACGTCTCATTGGTGTGCGTCCAAATGGTCAGGAAGATACGCCACAATACAAAATTTATGTCGATAACGAAAAAGCCAGCGCTATGGGCGTCAGCATTTCTGAAATCAACAGCACCATGAGTATTGCCTGGGGTGGTTCATACATTAATGACTTTATTGACCGCGGTCGCGTGAAAAAAGTCTATGTTCAAGCCGTACCCGATGCGCGTATGATGCCGGAAGATTTGAACAAGTGGTACGTACGTAACAACTTAGGACAAATGGTTCCGTTCTCTGCCTTTGCAACAGGTGAATGGACTTATGGTTCACCACGTCTTGAGCGTTATAACGGTATTTCATCGGTAAACATTCAAGGTACTCCTGCACCGGGCGTCAGCTCTGGTGATGCGATGCTTGCAATGGAGGAGATCATTGCCAAACTTCCGCAAATGGGTATGAGTGGTTATGACTATGAATGGACAGGTTTATCTTTAGAAGAACGTGAAGCAGGTTCGCAAACCGCAAGTCTTTATGCGCTTTCTATGTTAATCGTGTTCTTGTGTCTTGCTGCATTGTATGAAAGCTGGTCTATTCCATTCTCTGTCCTTTTGGTGATTCCTTTAGGTATTGTGGGTGCAATTGGCCTAACTTTCTTGGGCATGGTGGTTCTGAAAGATCCGAACTTGTCGAATAACATTTACTTCCAGGTTGCGATTATTGCCGTCATTGGTTTGGCTGCAAAAAATGCGATCCTGATTGTCGAATTCGCCAAGGAACTGCAGGAAGATAAAGGCGAGCCTTTACTTGAAGCAACCTTGCATGCAGCAAAAATGCGTTTACGTCCAATCATCATGACCACCCTTGCCTTCGGTTTTGGTGTACTTCCTCTTGCCCTTTCATCAGGTGCAGGCGCAGGTAGCCAACACTCAGTCGGTTATGGTGTACTGGGTGGTGTGATCAGTTCAACTTTATTAGGTATCTTCTTTATTCCAGTGTTCTATGTATGGATTCGAAGTATCTTCAAATACAAACCTAAAAAACCAAATAATCAGGAGCAAGCATCGTGATGCAAAAGGTATGGTCTATTTCAGGTCGTAGCATTGCGGTATCTGCACTTGCGCTTGCTTTGACAGCCTGTCAAAGCATGCGTGGCCCAGAGCCCGTAGCTCAAGCAAATATTCCAGAACAGGGTTATTTAACCGCCAGTTCTGGACCTTCAATTGCTGAACAAGGTTATAAAGACTTCTTTGCTGATCAACGCTTGCTTCAAGTGCTTGATCTGGCATTGGCCAATAACCGTGATTTGCGTACATCAACGTTGAACATTCAACGTGCGCAGCAACAGTATCAAATTACCCAGAACAACCAGCTGCCAACCATTGGTGCCAGCGGTAGTGTGCTTCGTCAAGACACCCTGAACACTAAAGGTGCCATGACCAGTTACAATGTTGGTCTGGGTGTGACTGCCTATGAGCTGGATTTTTGGGGTCGTGTACGTAGCTTAAAAGATAATGCTTTAGATACGTATTTAGCGACGTCAAGTGCGCGAGATGCAACGCAAATTGCGTTGATTGGTCAGGTTGCTCAGGCATGGTTAAATTACTCGTTTGCCAATGCAAATTTAAAGCTTGCCGATCAAACCCTGAAAGCTCAGCTTGAGTCTTATAACCTCAACAAAAAACGTTTCGATGTGGGTATCGACAGTGAAGTTCCTGTTCGTCAGGCTCAGATCTCTGTAGAAACAGCGCGTAACGATGTTGCCAATTACAAGACCCAAATTGCCCAAGCGCAGAACTTGCTGAACCTGTTGGTTGGTCAACCAGTGCCTGCCAATTTGCTACCGACTCAACGTGTCACACGTATCAGTCAAAGCAATGCAATTGGTGCCGGTTTACCAAGCGACTTGTTAAACAACCGTCCGGACCTTCGTGCTGCCGAATATAAGCTTTCTGCAGCGGGTGCCAATATTGGTGCCGCGAAAGCACGCATGTTCCCGACCATCAGTTTGACCGGTAATGCAGGCTATGCATCAACCAGCTTAAGCGACCTGTTTAAATCAGGTGGTTTTGTCTGGTCTGTTGGTCCAAGTATTGATCTGCCAATCTTCGATTGGGGCACACGTAAAGCCAACATCAAAATTTCAGAAACAGATCAGCAAATTGCTTTGTCTGACTATGAAAAATCAATTCAGTCCGCTTTCCGCGAAGTGAATGATGCTTTGGCCGTACGTCAAAATATTGGTGACCGTTTGGCAGCACAGCGTCGTTTGGTTGATGCAACCAATACCACTTATAAACTTTCCAATGCACGCTTCCGCGCGGGTATTGACAGTTACTTAACCGTATTGGATGCACAACGTGCCTCATATGCAGCCGAACAAGGTTTATTGTTGCTTGAACAAGCCAACATGAATAACCAGGTTGAATTGTACAAAACCCTTGGTGGCGGACTAAAAGCCAACACAAGTGATGCAATTCAATACCAACCTTCTAGTGCTGAACGCAAAGCGGCAAATAGCGCTCAATAAATAATCCTCAATAAAAAAGCCTGCGTAATGCAGGCTTTTTTATTGCTTTTTTAAGTCTGATTTTCTATCTTCACTAGACGCCTTCTCATTTGAATATTAAAAAATGCTCCTTAGTAATTTAGAATCTGTTCCAGGACATACCATTAGCCGTCAAATTGATGTGGTGTATGGCAGTACCGTGCGTAGCAAGCATGTTGGACGTGACCTGCTTGCAGGCTTAAAAAATATTGTTGGTGGTGAACTGACCGCCTATACCGAACTGCTGGAAGAGTCGCGTCAGGAAGCGATGAACCGCATGATTGAAAAAGCTCAATCTTTAGGTGCAAATGCTGTGGTTGGTATCCGTTTTTCTACTTCGAATATTGCCCAAGGTGCTTCGGAACTTTTTGTGTATGGCACAGCAGTTGTGGTGGAGCCAAACATTCCTAAACTTCCCGATCCATTTCAAGCGCAGGTCTAAGTGATGGATGGCTTGATTTTCCAGATTGCTGTTTTTGCCATTTTATTTGCAATAGGCTTTGGTTTTGGCAGATATAACGAACGTAAGCACCTAGATTCACTGGCCGAAAATGAACAGCGTTTGGCTTATATCACGCTGGACAATAGCCGCTTTAAGACCTCTCCCCATCCCGGGCAACTGGTCAGTAGCAATGTGGTTATTTCCCATGATTATTTCAAATATGTGATTGCCAATATCCAGAATTTTTTCGGTGGTCGTCTGACCAGTTATGAAAGCGTGGTCGAACGTGCCCGCCGTGAAGCGATTGTGCGTTTAAAACTGGAAGCAGAGAAAACGGGCGCGACGCATATTATGGGATTACGCCTGAGTACCACTGAAATGGGCATGCAAGGCGGGATGGTTGAAGTGTTTGCTTACGGCACAGCGATTAGACCTTAATATTAATAATCAAATTTAAACGGTGATGAAATTTGATCAAATTAGCCATCAAATTTCATCATAAAACTTTCTCTTACACACTGATCAGAAGTAAGGTCTTTTTCTATTTAGCAACAAATATAAGACAAGCACCCTCAAGCATATAAAAGTAACTACGTTTAATTTAAAAACAAGTGATCAACATTTCTAAACTAACGCGCCATTTCACACACCCATTCACCCGCTTTTTCAACGCATTTTTCCGTTACTAAAGGATAATTGGTCAATTCTGTAAGATGAAATTCCTGCTGATCAAAACGAATAATTGATTGATATGTACCATCATCCATTTTAATGTCTAAACCGTTGTCTTTAATCCTATACATCGTATTTCCAACTGCCTTTCTAAACCCATCAAAATAATAAAAATTGATCTGATTATTCTGAATGTTTAAAAAGCCTATTCCGCCATAATACTGTGACTTATGATTGCGCATATCGATAATATGGACGTTGGTATTGTCATATACAAAACGCCCCACTTCTTTAAGCCAGCTGTTTTTTAAAATTGACAGCTGCTCTGAAAAGATATGCCCATTTAATAAAATACATTGAACTGGACATTTTTTAGTATCTGCAGATGGGGTTTTTAAATATTGCTGATGATTTAAAATCTCAAAACGATATGGGATTTGACGTGTATCCAATTGAGCTAATGGCAACCGTGTATTAATGTTCGAATTTTTAGTGTTATAAAATGTCGATTTCAGCCATTTCTGCGTATCAAAAAAATGTTCACGCGGACGCCAACCTTGTTTCTGTTCTTCTGAAGGCTCTGCATACGCCCACGCCTCTTCAACTAATTGATCAATCGGTTTAGCTGCAGACAACATTGAAACCGCCATTGAGCATAAGCAAAGTACGAAACAGCTGACGAATCTATAAAACTGATGTAATACTTGTTTCATACCCTACTTAAACCTTAAAAAGTTCATACTAAAAATTTTAAACGTATTACTTCACTTTCGCTTTACGAATCATTTTATACAGTGTACTTGGCGATAAACGCGACACCCATACTCCCAATTTTTCTTTGGTCCCACCGACCACAATATATTCTTCCCCGTTCAGTAAAGCACTCACCACTGTTTTAGCAAAAACTTCTGGCTTTAAACCATTTTCAATGGCGTCATCCTGATGACCTTGCGGCTTACCAGCGCCATTTAAAGCATTGTAGGAGACATTGGTTTTGACAAAGCCTGGGAAAATCACCGAGACATCGACCCCTTCCTGTGCCACTTCTGCACGCAAGCTGTTGGCCCACATATGAATCGCAGCTTTTGCTGCAGAATACGTGGCACGGTATTGCGTACCCAACAACCCTGCGACACTTGAAACAAAGGCAATACGACCAAACTTCTGCTTTAAAAAGGTCGGTAAAACCGTTTTGGTCAGAAACACTTGCGAGAAATAATCCACTTCCATAATCGCGCGTTCAGTTTGCATGGTGGTATCGGCAATCAGGGCACGCTGGCTGAGACCTGCGTTATTGATCAGCCAGTCTATGCGTCCTTTATTATTTAGTACTTGTTCATAGGCATGGCGCACCTGATTTTCATCGGTAATATCGGCACTAATACAAACATGCCGTTCAGGATGAAATAAACTTGAACACACATTTTCCAGTTCATCCATACGCCGTGCGGTTAGAATCACCTGTGCTCCCTGCAAGGCACATTCTTGAGCAAGCGCTTTGCCTAAACCTGAAGATGCACCGGTAATCCATACCACTTTATTGTCTAAACTGTCCTGCTTTGCCATCTAAGGATTCCTGTTTTACTTAGCTCACTTACATTTTTTAATGTCGAGAAATCTATTGCTTCGGTTCCTGATTCAAAAACATCAAAAAATGATCAAAATAGCGATGCGTTGCTTTCGCATCATACTGCGTGCCCAGTTTTTCCAGACGTTTATAACCCATTTGTGTGGTCAGACTGATCACGCCATTTAAGGTTTTATCAACCACCAAATTGAATTTCAACATCTTTTTAGGTTCACGGACTAATCGGGTCACGCCTTCATCCACCATTTCGGTAAAGGCTTTTAAGGCAGGCGAAACGTATTGGCCATTTCCACCCTTGATTTGTTCCACACAGCCCAATAATTCAACCACTAACAGATGATCGACGCTATAAGAAATATAATTCTGACCATTTTTTTCATGCGCCATTTCAATTAAATAATTGACCATTGGCACCAGACGATCATTGCCAAAAAATGACACCGACCAAGGCATATACTTGCGTACCGTATCTAAAATCTGCTGCACCACTTTCTCAGACTCCCGGTCACCGGAAGTCGATAAGCGCGCAATTTCGCCAAAAACCTGATCGACAATTTCACAGGAAATGTCCGCCAGTACCTCACCTAAAGGCTTGGCCAAACTTTGGCTTTCACCTTGATTGAGCTGCTGATGAATCTGCTGGAAACGCTGATGGGTTTCGGCTTTTAGCTTTAAAGAAATCAAATAACTCATAATACTTATCTCCTTGTTAGAATTGTTCTGCGATCATTTGCGCTGTTTTTATTATAGTTACATCATAAAACCTAATTGTCTCTGTGCCAAATGCTTATTTTATGGATTTTCTTTACATGCCTAATTTGCCATTTTTTTGCTACAATAGATGCAATTTTTTATCCACTTTTGATCTGTTTAGACTATGACTGATTCAGCGCAAAATATTGCTACGACCTACGATCCGACCGAGATCGAAAAAAAATGGTACAAGACTTGGGAAGAGAAAGGCTATTTCAAGCCATCTCAAAAGGGTGAATCTTTCTGCATCATGATTCCGCCGCCTAACGTCACAGGCAGCTTGCACATGGGTCATGGTTTCAACAATGCCATTATGGATGCCTTGACTCGCTATAACCGTATGTCAGGCAAAAATACCTTGTGGCAACCGGGAACTGACCATGCGGGTATTGCAACGCAAATGGTTGTAGAGCGTCAGCTGGGTGCAGAAGGCATTAGCCGTCATGATTTGGGTCGTGAAAAGTTCATCGAAAAAGTCTGGGAATGGAAAGAACAGTCTGGCGGTAACATTACCCGTCAAATCCGTCGTTTAGGTTCTTCAGTTGACTGGTCACGTGAACGCTTCACCATGGATGAAGGTCTTTCAAACGCAGTAAAAGAAGTGTTTGTCAAACTGCATGAAGAAGGTTTGATCTACCGCGGTAAACGCCTAGTGAACTGGGATCCGAAACTGCAAACTGCCCTATCTGACTTAGAAGTTGAGTCTGATAAAGAAGAAGCAGGATCACTCTGGCACTTTAAATATTTCTTTGAAGATAAATCACTGCGTACCCACGATGGTAAAGATTACATCGTGGTTGCAACAACACGTCCTGAAACATTACTCGGTGATACGGCAGTTGCGGTTGCACTGGATGATGAACGCTATGCAGCACTTGTTGGCAAAAATATTATCTTGCCAATTACGGGCCGTGCAGTTCCAATCGTTAAAGACGAATATGTAGACAAAGAATTTGGTACAGGCTGTGTAAAAATCACCCCTGCACACGACTTCAATGACTATGAAGTGGGTAAACGTTGCGAATTGCCAATCATCAACATCTTCAACAAAAATGCAGAAGTGTTGAGCGATTTTGAATACATCGCAAAAGCGGGCGAGCAAATTTCTAAAACCATCCCAGCGCCTGCTGAGTATGTTGGTTTAGAACGCTTTGCAGCACGTAAAAAATTGGTTGAACAAGCTGAAGCTGAAGGCTGGTTAGACCAAATTCAACCATACACATTGAAGCCACCTCGCGGTGACCGTTCAGGTGTAATCGTTGAACCATTACTGACTGACCAATGGTATGTAAAAATTGCACCGCTTGCTGAGCCTGCAATTAAAGCCGTGAAAGATGGCGACATCAAATTCGTACCTGAGCAATACAGCAACATGTACATGGCTTGGATGAACAACATTCAAGACTGGTGTATTTCACGTCAATTGTGGTGGGGTCACCGCATTCCGGCTTGGTACGATGCAGAAGGCAATGTATTTGTTGGTCGTGACGAAGCGGAAGTTCGCGCTAAACACAACATCGCGCCTGAAGTTGAATTAAAACAAGACGAAGATGTATTGGATACATGGTTCTCATCGGGTCTTTGGACATTCTCAACTTTAGGTTGGACTGGCGATGCGAAGAAAGATGCGGAAAACTACTTCCTCAATACCTTCCACCCGACAGATGTGCTTGTAACTGGCTTTGACATCATCTTCTTCTGGGTTGCCCGCATGATCATGATGACCATGCACTTCATGAAAAATGAAGATGGTACACCGCAAGTTCCGTTCAAAACTGTGTATGTACACGGTTTAGTACGTGATGGCGAAGGTCAGAAGATGTCTAAATCTAAGGGTAACGTGCTTGACCCATTAGACTTGATTGATGGTGTAGATCTTGAAACTTTAGTACAAAAACGTACTTATGGCTTGATGAACCCGAAACAAGCAGCGAAGATTGAAAAATCAACCCGTAAAGAATTCCCTGAAGGCATTCAGTCTTACGGTACTGACGCAGTTCGTTTCACGTTCTGTGCGCTTGCCAACACAGGCCGTGACATCAAATTCGACATGAAGCGTGTTGAAGGTTACCGTAACTTTGCCAACAAAATCTGGAACGCAACGCGTTTCGTAATGATGAACATTGAAGGTCAAACCATTGGTACAGAAGTTCGCCAAGACCTTTGGGAATTGCCTGAACAATGGATCGTGAGCCGTCTGCAAAAAGCAGAACTTGCGGTTCAACAAGCCTTTGCAACCTATCGTTTAGACTTGGCTGCGCAAGCGATTTACGAGTTCATCTGGAATGAATACTGTGACTGGTATGTAGAGCTTACTAAACCAGTATTGAACGATGAAAACGTTTCTGAAGAACGTAAAGCTGAAGTTCGCCGTGTATTGTTAGCGGTAATGGAAGCGTCTTTACGTTTGGCTCACCCATTGATGCCGTACTTGACTGAAGAAATCTGGCAAACTCTTGCACCGAAACTGGGTATCGCTGGTGAAACCATTATGTTGGCGCAATACCCTGTTGCTGAGCAAGCACTTATCAATGACCAAGCTGAAGCGGATATGCAATGGCTGCAAGGTTTAATTGGTGCGGTACGTAACATCCGTGGTGAGATGGGCTTAGGTAATGCTCGCTTGTTGCCAGTTCTTTTACAAAACACCACTAAAGCTGAAAAAGCACAGATCACACGTATTGAAGTGTTATTCAAAGCATTGGCGAAAGTTGAAAGCATCACCTTCTTGGCTGATGGCGAACAACCACCATTATCTTCATCTTCTGTCGTTGGTCACGTATCTGTATACGTTCCAATGAAGGGTTTAATTGACCCTAAAGCGGAGTTGGGTCGTCTACAAAAAGACTTAGACAAGGTTCAAAAGCAACATGACCAAATTGCAACTAAACTTGGCAATGAAGGTTTTGTGGCGAAAGCACCTGCGGCTGTGGTTGAAGGCGAGAAAGTAAAACTTGCTGAGTTTGCTGATCAGTTAGCGAAGATTAAAGCGAATATGGAGCAGATTGCGGCGCTTTGATGTGTTGCTTATTTGATCTTTTTTCTGTAAAAAGAAGCCTTTAGGGGCTTCTTTTTCTTTATATGAATATAGACAATTTAATTCGTGAAATTTTTAAAAAAAATGGCAGTATAAGTAAAGTTGACGTAAATGTATTAATTAAAAGCATTTTGCAATGTTACTTTGATAAAGAAAAAATTGCATATGAACTCGATACTGGTAGCTCAATTAAATATTATGACTTTATTTTGAGCAGTGATTTTAGAAGTTTTTCAAACCCTATAGGTATTAAAGTTGATGTTGATTTAAGATCTATTTTTACTGCACATTTTGAAAACCAACAAATTGATAATAATGAACATAACCAATTTGAAAAATTAAGATCAACTTTATACGAATTAATAAGTACGTACACAATATCCTCAATTATACTCATTACGTTTCTTGATGAAGATCAAATCAAAGAGTTCAAAGAGAAAAATCGAGATTTAAATAAAAATTTTAATATTGAAGTTATTGGCAAAGATTTTATAAATGAAATTCTTCAAGATATGCCTAATCAAGTTGAAGAAATTATTAGTAAACTTTTTTCTTCTTAGATTCTCAAATGAAGTGCAACAGAGATTAAATTATTGGAAGGAAGCAAGATGAGCTAGCATTTTGCTTCCGACCGACCAAAGTCAAAGTTGCATCATGAACTATACTCATCTCACTCTAGA
>NZ_CADDTS010000015.1 GCF_902753875.1 Acinetobacter bouvetii
TTGATGAAATACGGTATTCTGATGTGACAAAACCTGAGTCCTTATAGTTAAAGTGTTTGGTCGCACTTATATTTTAACTACTTTAGACTCAGGTTTTTTATTTAAAGCAAACTATGGGACAGCAGTGGCCTTACGGCTCTTTTTTAGAAAATATCTATTAACCGAAACGACCAGTAATGTAAGCTTCAGTCAATTGATGATCTGGTTGAGTAAAGACTTTTTCAGTTGAGTTGACTTCAATCAAATCACCCAAATGGAAGTAAGCAGTACGGTCAGATACACGTGCTGCCTGTTGCATCGAGTGCGTTACAATCGCAATGGTATATTGAGTTGAAAGCTCAGAAATCAGTTCTTCAATTTTTGCCGTTGCAATCGGATCCAGCGCTGAACATGGCTCATCCATCAGAATCACTTCAGGACTCACTGCAATGGTACGTGCGATACATAAACGTTGCTGCTGACCACCAGACAGACCTGTACCCGGCTGATTTAAACGGTCTTTCACTTCATCCCAAAGACCTGCCTTATGCAAGCTATTTTCTACAATTTCTTCAAGGTCGTATTTATCACGCGCCAAACCGTGCAGTTTAGGGCCATAAGCCACGTTGTCAAAAATTGATTTTGGGAATGGGTTCGGTTTTTGGAAGACCATGCCGACTTGCGCACGTAGCAAAACCACGTCCAGATTCGGGTCATAGATATCCTGATTATCCAGCATCACTTTACCGGTCACACGACATGAATCAATGGTGTCATTCATACGGTTTAAAGTACGCAGAAAAGTTGACTTACCACAGCCCGATGGGCCAATAAAGGCTATCACTTCATTTTCATAGATATTGATATCAATACCTTTAATGGCTTCTGCTTCACCATAGTAAACATGTACATCTGAAGTACTAATTTTCACATTCGATGTTTCATTTTCTTTTTTCGTTGAAGTATGAGTATCGAATTGAGAAACAAAAGATGTACTTGGATGTTTTTTATCGACTTCAGGAGATGTAAATTGTTTCTGTTCTGGATTCACGGATTCATCCTGCTCTAATGAATTTGCATTTGAAATATCTGTTACAGTATTCATATCTTGTCCTCTTTACCAGCGCACTTCAAATTTCTTACGTAACCAAATAGCAAGGCTGTTTAAGCCTACCATTAACGCCAGTAAGACAATAATTGCAGCTGCTGTACGCCCTTCAAAGAAGTTACGTAATTCGTTGCCTTGCCATAAGAAAATCTGTACTGGTAAGGCAGTAGATTGATCGAGTGGTGTTGCTGGTACACTTGCCACAAAAGCACTCATACCAATCAAAAGTAACGGTGCTGTTTCACCTAATGCCTGTGCTACACCAATAATGGCACCAGTTAAAATTCCTGGAAGAGCCAGTGGCAATACATGATGAAATACCGTTTGTACACGGGAAGCGCCCAGACCTAATGCCGCTTGACGAATAGAAGGAGGAACTGCTTTTAGTGATGCACGGGTAGTAATAATCACGGTTGGCAATGTCATTAAGCTCAGCACCAGACCACCAACTAAAGGTGCAGAAAGCGGTAAATGCATCCAGCCAATGAAAATGGCAGCACCAAGCAAACCAAAGACAATCGAAGGAACCGCTGCCAGGTTATTAATATTGACTTCAACGATATCTGTCATGAAGTTCTTAGGTGCAAATTCTTCAAGATAAATGGCAGATGCCACACCAATCGGAATCGAGATAAAAATTACGATTAGCATCATGAACAATGAGCCCATGAATGCACCAGCAAGACCAGAAGTTGCAGGAGAACTGCGCGAGTCTGGATTGGTAAAGATATTGGTATTGAAAGTATTTTCAATCACGCCTTTAGCTTTTAGCTGATCGGCAAGTTGACGAATTTCAGGGCTAAGCTGTTGCTGATCATCAGGTAAACTGCGATCAATATTACCTGCAAGCCATACGTCGACATTGGCATCGGCTAAAATTTTAATGTCTTCTTTTTTACCAATCAGTGTTGGGTCAGCCATTACCATATCACGTATGCGATAGGCTTCTGAACTGGTGTATAAACTGGATAAATCATCGCGTTTTGATGCAATGGAAGGATCTTTTGCAATCATGCCATTGGCGATCAGTGCATCCCAATCCACCATGCCCATTTCGGTTTGCCAAGCAATGGTACGCTCTTCAAACTGTGCTGGAGATTCACCCTCTTTTTGGGTCGGTTTGGCACCCACCTGAATGATGGCAGGATCAAAGTAAACAGGTACAGTAATACTGCTTTGCCAAAATGCAGGTAAGCCTTTCGCCAAAATACTTCCGAATAAAAGCACCACAAAGAACAAACCTGTTACGACTGCAGAAAAGCCAAAAATACGGAATGTCTTTTCTTTACGATGGCGTTTCGCTAAAGAACTGGCAATTTTTTGTTTACGTTTTTCGCGTAGTTCAGCTGCAGCTTGTGGGTCAAAGTTTTGACCCATAGAAGATGTATTTGATGTACTCATTCGTATTGCTCGCGATATTTACGCACGATATACAGTGCAACAATGTTTAAACCCAAAGTAATCACAAACAGCGTTAAACCTAATGCGAATGCAACCAAAGCTTGTGGGCTGGCAAAGTCAGTATCACCGGTTAACTGGTTCACAATGGTAATGGTGACTGTAGATACGGCTTCTAGCGGATTGACATGCAGTAATGGACTGTTCCCTGCTGCTAATACCACAATCATGGTTTCACCAATGGCACGTGATGCAGCAAGTAAAAATGCCCCGATAATGCCTGGCAGTGCTGCCGGTATTACGACCTGACGAATGGTTTCCGATTTGGTTGCTCCCAAACCTAAAGAACCGTCGCGTAGTGCGCGTGGAACCTGGGTAATAATGTCATCCGACAGTGAGGACACGAACGGGATAATCATGATGCCCATGACAAAACCGGCCGTTAAGGCACTGGTGGCATTAATGTTCAGTCCAATGCTTTCACCCAGCATTTTGAAGAATGGGCCAATCACCATCAGTGCAAACACACCATACACAATAGTTGGAATGCCGGCTAACACTTCAATGGCAGGCTTTGCCCAGGCACGGAAACTTGAAGGCGCATATTCAGCCAGATAGATGGCAATCATCAGTCCAACCGGAACCGCAACCAGTAAAGCGATCCCGCTGACCATCAGCGTTCCCCAGATTAATGGCACCAGGCCATAACTGCCTTCTGCATTTCCAGACGTGCTGAATCCAGGATTCCATTCTGTACCAAAGAAGAAATCGAATGGGCTGACAAAATGGAAGAAGCGCATAGCTTCGCTAAACATTGAAAGCACAATGCCGATGGTGGTTAAGATGGCCACACCGGAACATAGAGCCAAGCTCCAGTTAATGATTTTTTCAACCTGGTTACGGGCACGATATTGCTGAGCAACCCGCTTTTTAGCCATTACCAGACCGGCCAAGGCAGCACAGATCACCAAAGCCAGTTTGGCAAAGGAGCTGATGGTTTCAATTTTTGCAAGTTGCTGTGCGGCTGCTATTTCATAAGCTGCGGCTTGATCACTCACGCCAAAACCTGAAGCAATTGCTTGGACACGGTCAATGAGCACTTCAATGCCTGCACGATCCAGTGTCGCTGCAATATTTGCAGGCACATTATTGAGCACCACATGGCGCAAAATATTCGGTTCGACAATATTCCAAACCAGTAAAATTAAAAAAGCAGGGATACCGCACCACAATGCAACCAATGCGCCATAATATCCAGGGCGTGAGTGCAACTTTGCAGTATTATTTCCCTTACCTGCTAGGTTACGGCTTTTGGAAAGCCCGATTTGATAGGCGATGGCAATCAATGCCAATAACACACCCATAAGTAGCAGATTCATGTATTCTCCAGCATTTTTCAATTTTCATGCTTTGAAAAACTTGTCTATACAAAAAAGCCGAAGGTAGAAATCATTCTACCGTCAGCTCATTCATCCTTATTACTTTACCGCTTTACCGGCTTTCAAATTTGCAAGAACTTTGGCACGTTCTTTATCAGACATTGAAATCAGGCCAGCTTTTTCAAGTTTAGAACCTTTACCTGAAACTTTCTTGTTCAGGAAGTATTCTGAATACTGTTGTAAGCCTTTGATTGATTTAAGATGCTCACCTTTCACGTAGAAGAACAATGGACGTGATACAGGGTAAGAACCGTTCAGAATAGTTTTCTCTGAAGGCGTTACATTGTTCACGGTTGCCACACGTAGTTTGTCACGGTTTTGATCATAGAAACCTAGACCAAACACACCTACTGCACTTGGAGAAGTTTTCAAACGTGCCAGAGTTTCAGTATAGTCACCTGAAATTTCAATAACCTTGCCGTCTTTACGGAAATTTGCACATGCTTTTTTCTGTGCATCTTTATCTAAGTTTTTGAAGTATTCGTAAGATTCACAACCTGCTTCAACCATTTTTTCCTGGAACACTTCACGTGTACCGTGGTTAGAAGCCGGAATCACCAAAGTAATCGGTTCATTTGGAAGTGATTTGTCAATTTGGTTCCAGCGTGTATACGGGTTTGGAACCAATTTACCTTGTGAAGGTAACTCTGCAGCCAGTGCAGCAAATACATGTTGTGGGCGTAGCTTATAAGCAGCTTTCTTTGAATTAGACGCAAATACAATACCGTCATAACCTACTTTAACTTCAATGACTTGGTTCACACCAGCTTTTTTACAAGCAGCCAATTCAGTATCTTTGATTTTACGAGAAGCGTTTGCGATGTCGATGGTATTATCACCTACACCCTGACAGAATTGTTTTAAACCGCCAGATGTACCACCCGAACCGACAACCGGTGCTTTAAATTGAGGGAAAGTATTACCAAATTCTTCTGCTACAATACTTGCGTATGGCAAAACAGTCGAAGAACCAGCAATCTGGATGGTGTCACGAGCTGCATTTGCTGTTGTTGCTACAGCTGCCCCTGAAACTGCTAAAGCAAGTGCGATGTGATTTAAGCGCATTCTTTTCTCTCTTCAATAGATGCAATTTGGAGTACGCTACTTTTTTATAAAGTTTTGTACTTATTTCGATAATTGCATTTTGATTTTAGAATATGACAAGCAAGTTACAGCATTGTGACGCTTTTATGATATTTCATTTTCCTTGTAAATTTTATAAATTTTCTTTTTAAATTCAAACATTAAATTAATTTTAACACTATAATAAAATGATTATTTTTATCTACAAATTTGTAAAATTTCTTAGTCCTGTCATTTTTCACAACTTATTTCGACTCGTTTTTAAAAATTTTTAGCCTAATACAACCAACAAAAGGCAAGATCTTTTCCACTTGATAGATGGATTTTAAATTGCTCCAAGACAAATGCCTTAAATTTTAGGCGTTCTAATTTTTGCAATTGTATGTCCAAATCTTTGAAATTTCTTAGAACAAGACTTTGTCATATATTCAAAAATAAATGATGACAGTGATATGACCATGAACAGTAAAACAATTCCAAGTTTTGATCCTGATTTACCCGTGCATATGACCTTTGAACTGCATGATTGGCATCTGTTGGCTCAGTACTGGTATCCGATTGCCTTGGCACGTGATATCTCTGATCAGCCGCTGGGGACCATGCTCCTTGATATGCCTTTGGTCATTTATAAAATGCAGGATGAGCTGATTGTTGCCAAAGATGCCTGCCCGCACCGCGGCGTACCATTAAGTTTGGGTAAAAATGACGGACAAGGCGTAGTCTGCCGTTATCATGGCTTACGTTTTGGAGAAAAGGGACACTGCAATCGCATACCTGCCCATCCTGAACATAAAATTTCACCACGTTTTAATTTGCGTACTTATGCTGCTGTCGAACGCTATGGCTTGATCTGGTGCAGCCTGACTGCACATCCAGATGCTGAACCGAACATTCCTCACATGCCGAATTGGGATAATACAGACTTTCAACAATTGGTCTGCCCATCGGTAGATTTTAAGTGTTTTGCTGGCCGTCAGCTGGAGGGCTTTATTGATGTGGCGCATTTTGCCTGGGTGCACCCGGACACCTTTGGTGATCCCGAAAATGCCGAAGTCCCTGACTACAAAACCATAGAAACCGAAACAGGCTTTCATGCAGATTACTGGAGTAGTGTGGGTCGTTACCCGATAGGCCTCGAACAACGCGGTCAAGAAGGTTTCCAATGGCTACGTCATTTTGAAATTCATTTACCTTTTACCGCCACCCTCACCATTCATTTCCCAAATGAAAGCCAACAAGTGATTATGAATGCCGCTTCACCAATGACAGCCCGCCAGACCCGACTGTTCGCGCCAATTTGCCGGAATTATGACAAAGACTTGCCGGTTGAAGATGCCTATGCGTTTAACTTAAAGATTTTTGAAGAAGACCGTGTAGTGTCCGAATCGCAAAAACCAGAATACCTACCTCTGGATTTAAGCATTGAAGCGCATTTTCCGGCGGATCGTAGTTCCAGTATGTATCGCAAGTTATTGCGTAAGAAAGGATTTAGCCCTTTATTTGCCGCTTAAAACAAATCGCCTATTATGATAAATGAGGTCTGCGATGACCTCATTCACTTAAATTTCATCTTTTAATTTTATGGCTTTTCTAGTGGGAGATTTCTACAAAATCAGCTTCATCCTTCCGAATGGGCGTTTGATATTTGATGAAGAAAACACAGCATAATGCAATGATTAGCGGAACACCTAGCGCGTAAAAATACCCCGTCACGCCGTAGTCAGCTAAAATAATCCCGCCAATTGCTGAACCAATAATTGCACCCATTCGTCCCATGCCAATGGCCCACCCCGTTGCCGTTGCTCGAACTTTTGTAGGATATGCAGCGACCACCAAATAATTGAGTGCCAGTTGCTGGCCTCCAATCCCAAAGCCGGCCAATGCAATCAGGGCAAAAATATAACCCCATTGCTGAGTTTCGATGAGTAATCCCAGTCCTACAACCACAGCTAATCCTGTGCATAACATAAAAGTTAAGATCTTGGCGGTATTTAATTTAGGTAACCAAAACGCTAACGGTATAGCAAAAACAATAAAGGCGGCATTCACGGTAACAGAAGCATAAGGCGCTTGCTCTGGTGCCAGGCCTGCCTGTTTTAAAATGGTAGGTAGCCATGACAACAACATGAACCAGGCAATCCAGTTAAAGAAATATGTGCCCCACACCCCAGCTGTGGTACGTGCTAATCCATTCTGAAACAAGATACTTAATTTTGCCTTGTTTTGATTTGGGGTATTCGCTGTAATCAGCTGTTCTTGGGTAAATGAAACAGTGTTAGCTGAAATTTTATTCAGAATTCTTTGTATGGCGGCAATATTCGAGGCACTCTTTTGTTGTGCCATATATTCTAAAGATTCAGGGAGAACAACATAAAGCACAACCAGTAAAACAAGCGGGAGTACTCCACCAATAATATATATGCCCTGCCAGCCAACCATAGGTAACAATTTTGCCGCCAGAAGCCCACCAAACATGGCTCCTGCAGGTAAAGCCAATAAAACACCTGTAGTGACTGCGCCTTTAAAGCGTTGTGGTGAATATTCAGCAGCAAGTGCCAACAATACCGGGGTTGCACCGCCCATTCCTAAACCCGCGATCACTCTTAATATAAAGATTTGTTCAATATTACTCACAAAAGCGGTGAGAAGTGTCGCACTAGAAAAAATAGCTGTACAAAATAGCAATGTTTTTCTGCGCCCCAATTTATCGCCCAGCAAGCCTAAAAGCATAGCACCAACGGTCATTCCAACAATTCCAGCAGTCAGAATGGGTGCTAATGCCCCGGGTTGTAAATTAAAATGCTCTAACAAAGCCGGCCCTGTAAACGCGATCGCCTGGGTATCAAAACCATCAAATAACGCAATGGTGAAACAGAGTAAAATGACCATCCATTGATAAGGTGATATTTTCTGATCGATCACCTCTTTGATTAATGACTTTTTTTGTTGAACCTGCTCCATGGCACACCTCTTTCTTTCCTTATCGTGCTTACTTTAGAAACTGACGACAAAAAGATCAAAGACCAAAAAGGTATGTTTTTATGCATTAAGTAGAGTTTTCTACACTGTTTTTGCTACAAAAAAAGGAGACCCATTGGCCTCCTCTTTTCTCACAGACAATCAATTAATCAATTGCAGGTGTATATGTACCATCCGCGATTGGGCCTTTAATACGATCAGCTTCTGCAAGCACAAGGCCAAGCAGGTTCTTCACGTTGTCTAAGGTCGCAACAGGACTCAAAGTGGTCATTTTCAAAGATTGAACCTGACCTACTTTTGTTACACCAATATTCGCTTCACCACGGGCAAACAATTCATCTGCCACGTTCTGGTTCAGTGTATCCAGTAATTCTGCCGGATAACCTGCTGGAACGACACGGAACAACACAGAAGCAAATTGTGGTTCAACCAGAAGCTCTAATCCATCCGTCGCCTTGATGTAATCAGCTACTTCACGTGTCAACTTCACACCATTGTCGATCATTGAACCGTAAAGCTCTTCGCCCAATGCTTCAACTGTCATCCACAATTTCAACGCGTCAAAACGGCGAGTTGTTTGTAATGACTTAGATACTAAGTTAGGTACGCCATGCTCTTCATCATAAGCAGAGTTTAAGTACTCAGCTTCATAATGCATGAAACGATAGTTCGCTTCGTCTTTCAGCAAGAACGCGCCACATGAAATCGTTTGGAAGTAATGCTTATGGAAATCAAGCGTTACTGAGTCAGATAGCTCAATACCATCTAACATTGAACGATAGTCATTTGACAGAATCAGTGCACCACCCCATGCTGCGTCGATATGCATCCACGCGCCATATTTGTTGGTGATTTCACGGATTTCTTTGAGTGGATCAATTGCGCCTGCATCGGTTGTACCCGCAGTCGCTACCACACATGCCACGATCTTGCCTTCAGCTTGAAGGTGTGCCATGGTTTTCTCAAGTGCGCCCATGTCCATGCGTGCATTTGCATCTACAGGAACAGTCACGACAGATTGGAAACCCATGCCCATCATCGCCATGTTCTTTTGCACAGAGAAATGCGCATTTTCAGAACAGATGACTTTGACATTACGCATTGCATCACCTGGAATACCATCGCGCTGAACAGACCACGGATTACCGTTTTCGTCTTTCCAGTTTTTCGAGATGCAAGCATCACGCGCAAGCAAAACGCCCATCAAGTTGGACTGGGTACCACCCGAAGTGAATACACCGGCCTGACCTGAGCCATAACCCACTTTTTGGCGCAGCCAGTCAATTAACTGCACTTCCATCAAAGAACCGGCCGGGCTTTGATCCCATGAGTCCATAGACTGGTTAGTAGCGTTAATCAGCACTTCAGCAATTTGGCTCGCCACCATGGTTGGGCAGTGCAAATGTGCCAACGAGTGCGGATGGTGAACTTTTAAACTCTTGTTTAAGAAAAGCTCAACCATACGCTCAAGCGATTTGTGTAGACCCATGCCTTCTTTTGAAGGATGAAATGCAATTGCACTGCGTAGCTCTTTAATGCTACCGCCAGTGTACATTTTGTCGTTTTGCAACCATGCAGAAACGGCTTTTACCGCTTCGTCCATTGCTGACTGATAGTCAGCAATAGAATCTGCATCATTGCAGAATAACGCTTTACGATGTTCTGCAAAATCTACCATGCTTTATGCACCTCGAACCGCAACAAGCGCTTCAGCAATCGCTTTCTTAAAGCGAGCAATCACTTCTACACATTCGTCTTGAGTAATAATCAGCGGGCAAAGTAAACGGATTACAGTACCGTTACGACCACCTTTCTCAAGCAATAACTTGTTGTCGAAGCATGCCGCTTGAATTGCAGCAGCCAATTGAGAATCTCCAGGGTAAGCGCCCATGTGATCCGCTTTTTGGCGTTCATCTACAATTTCAACACCAATCATCAAACCACGACCACGTACGTTACCGATACATGGGAATTCTACCGCTAATTTTTTCAATTCAGCTTGTAGGAAATCACCACGCTCTTGCGCATTTTGTGCAAGATTTTGTTCTTTAATGGTTTTGATTGTTGCAAGACCTGTACCCATAGCAAGCTGGTTACCACGGAAAGTACCGGTGTGACCTGCAGGCTGCCAAGCATCAAATTTACGTTTAATACCCAGTACTGCAAGCGGCAAGCTACCACCGACAGCTTTAGACATTACCACTACGTCAGGTTCAATACCTGCGTGTTCGAATGCAAACATTTTACCTGAACGCGCAAAGCCTGCTTGAACTTCGTCAAGAATCAACACGATGTTGTGCTTTTCAGTCACTTCGCGGATTTTCTTTAACCATTTAACAGGTGCAGTCACCACACCACCTTCACCTTGGATTGCTTCCAAGATAACTGCTGCAGGCTTAGTTACACCGCTTTCTACGTCTTCAATAAAGTTTTCGAAATAATACGTTAATGCGTCTACACCCGCTTCACCACCAATGCCTAATGGGCAACGGTATTCATGCGGATATGGCATAAATTGAACACCTGGCATTAAGCCATTCACAGCGTTTTTAGCAGACAAGTTACCTGTCATGGCCAAAGAACCGTGAGTCATACCGTGATAGCCACCTGAGAAGCTAATCACTGAACTACGACCAGTATAAGTTTTTGCAAGTTTAATTGCTGCTTCTGTACCATCTGCACCAGACGGACCACAGAACTGTAGGCAGTACTCAGCCTTACCACCTGGTAATTGCTCAAGTAATGCTTCAGTGAAAGCATCTTTTAAAGGTGTTGTTAAATCCAAAGTATGCAAAGGTAAACCGCTTGCAAGTGTGTCTTGGATACTTTGAATGACCGCAGGATGATTATGGCCTAATGCCAATGTTCCTGCCCCAGCTAAACAATCGAGGTACTCTGTACCTTCAACATCAGTAACCCAGCAACCTAAGGCTTTTGCTATCGCTAACGGCAATTTACGTGGATAGCTACGAACATTGGATTCCATCTGGCTTTGGCGAGTCAAATAGTATTCGTTAGTAGACTTAGTGGCAGAGTTTACAGAAGAAACGCTCATATCGAATTACCATCTCTGATATGGGTTGAAAGAAATAAGTCGGGTGACTTGTGGTCCTTTGACTCGGTGCTTTATAGAATCTAGTTAGACAGTTTTCTATTCAATTAACTAGGAAGCCGGATAATACAGAATTTTTCTGAAAAATAAACATTTTTTGCAATTTATCCGACCTAATTTTATCGAAAAAAATATATCTTGTTAACCAATAGAATGAATTATCATCTTACATTGTGACAGACTAAAGAAAACCTTATTTTTTATAATTTTTTTATGCAATAGATAGGATAAACGTAATCACCTCAATCAAGTTAAGCTAAGCTTATAATTTTTCAATATTTTCTTTGCAAGCCCTTTAGGGGCTGTTCACATAATTTCTTTACAATCTTGACACAAAGTCTGCAAAAATTGCGCACAAAGTAGCGCTACTATGCAACTTAAGGACTGAACTTTTCTTTACAAAAAAACAGGTAAAAATAATGCGATATTTAGCCCTCTCCTCTCTCCTTCTTGGCACAGCGTTGACCACAACTGCATTTGCTCAACAAACCGAACAGCTGAATTATAATTTGGTCAATGTTCAAGCTGAAGCGACTCGTCAGGTTTCTAACGATGAAATGCATGCGGTTTTATATATTGAAAAAAGCAACAAACATCCTGCGGAACTTGCAACACAAATCACGCAATTAATGAACCAAGCTATTGCCGCTTCTAAAAAATACCCGCAAGTCAAAGTGGAAACCGGTTCGCAAACCACTTATCCGATTTATGACAATGACAGCCGTAAACTGAAAGAATGGCGAGGGCGTGCTGAAATCCGCATAGAAAGTACTGACTTTAAAGCTGCCAGCCAATTGGTAAGTGAATTACAGCAAAACTTCCAGACCCAGTCGATCGACTTTAATGTTTCAGACGCACAGCGTAAAAAAGTTGAAAATGAATTGATTGTTGAAGCCTCTAAAAATTTCCAGCAACGTGCACAGCTGTTAAGTCAGGCTTGGAATAAATCAGGCTATAACTTGGTAAACCTGAATTTGAATACCAGTAGCCAGTATCCACAGCCTATTATGATGCGTGCCAATATGGCCAAATTTGCTGGCGCTGAAGCGGCAGATGCTCAAAATGTGGCAGCAGGAGAATCGAAAATTACTGTCAATGCCAATGGTACAGTACAGTTTAAGTAACTCATTGAATGACTACTCCCATTAAAACCGTGTTGCTATACACGGTTTTTTTGATGTCTAACAGCTTTAAATACGTCATTATTCAATTATTTTCACAATTAAAAGTTCGAAACCAATAGCAATAAATGATAATAATTATTATTTATAATTTACAAATAAAGGCATAACATACGCAAAATTTCCAACCTTGCTATCCACTCATGAAGCAAACTACCCCCTCCAAAGTTGTTCCTCAACATTTTCCAACAAGTTATTTAAGTTGTTCAATTAAATTTGCACTGGGCTGCATTATTAGTAGTGCTGCTATTGCCCATGCAAATGAACCCGAACAAGCAGTGAAAGTCCTCGATACTCTGAAGATTGAAGCTCAAGGCAACTGGCTTGAAAATGCCAATGCTGAAAAAGTTCAGCAACATGCCGGTGCACCTAGCATTGTCGATCGCAAGCGTTTAGATGAAACAGCATCAACTTCGATTAAAGATGCTTTACGGCAGGTTCCAGGTGTTCAGGTTCAAGAAAGTAATGGTACAGGCGGTAGTGATGTTTCACTCAATATGGGGGTTCGTGGTTTAACTTCACGACTTTCTCCACGTTCAACAGTATTGATGGATGGCGTGCCGCTTTCATTTGCACCCTATGGCCAACCACAACTTTCACTTGCTCCGGTTTCTTTAGGCAATATTGAATCGGTTGATGTAGTTCGTGGTGCGGGTTCGGTACGCTTTGGACCGCAAAACGTGGGTGGAATTATTAATTTTGCGACCCGTGCCATTCCAAAAGAGTTTTCAGGTACTGTGGGTTTAACCTCTGAATATGCAAGCGCTACAGATCAGACGAAACTCAGTCCAAACATTTGTCGGTGGAACGCTGGATAATGGTTTAGGTGTATCCCTGTTCTATTCAGGAACCAAAGGCAATGGGTATCGTGAAGCCAATAACAAGACTGATATTGATGATGTAATGTTGAAAACAGCCTATCAAATCACTGATGCTGATAGTGTTGCTCTTAATCTTCACCACTATGAAGGCTTTGGAGAAATGGCTGAAGGCTTGACAACAGCAGCCTATGCAGAAAATCCATATCAATCGAACAACCCGCGCAATTATTTCAACGGCCGTCGTTCTGATGTTTCTGTACGCTATAATCATAAAGATGATGTGAATAATTTTGAATTACTCAGTTATTACATCGATTCATTCCGTACCAGCAATCTGGAATCCGCACCAGCAACCGGTATGAAACGCTTAGATACCTCGCCACGTGATTATCAGGTCTTTGCTATTGAACCACGCTATTCACGCACATATAGTCTGGGCAACATCCAAAATGAAGTGACTGTTGGCTACCGCTATATGGATGAACAAAGTTCTGAATTTGCCGGTCGTACTAAAAACTATGCCGTGAATGCTCAACCTGGCGAATTTATTGCACGTACCAGCAGTGAAGGTGGCACCAAAGCCCATGCTTTTTATGTAGACAACCGTTTTGAAATTGGCAAATGGAATATCACACCAGGTGTACGCTTTGAATCGATTGATACACATAATAGCTTCAGTGCCTACAACAATGGTGTACTGCAAAATACCGTTAGCCCTTCGATTAAATCTGAAGAGTTCTTACCTAACTTGGCTGTCATGTATAAGGCTACGGACAATTGGAATATTTTTGCCAATGCCGGGGTTTCTTTTGGCCCACAACAATATAATCAGTTGGCAACAACCAGTGGAACGACTGCGGTTTCTACCCTTGATGGTTTGCATCCAGAAAAATCCAATAACTATGAAATTGGTACTAAATATTTAGGTAATGGCCTCAATGCTGAATTAACAGCTTTCTATTTAGACTTTGAAAAAAAGTTAATTTTAGAGCGTGATGCACAAAACAATGGTATTTGGACAGACTTAGGGGCAACCAGTCATAAAGGTGTAGAACTTGGTCTTGCTTATGATTTCAGCTACTTAACAGATGCCCTTGAAGGACTTAAGATTTACAGCAATTATACTTTCACTAAAGCTGTTGCTGAAGCGGGTGACTTTAAAGATAAAGATCTTCCCTTCTATTCACGCCATACGGCAAATGTAGGCTTAGGCTATAAAGTAAATCAATGGAGCATCAATGCCGATATGTTTGCTCAGTCTAAACAACATTCACCGGGCTCTACTAGTGTCTATCAAACTGAAGAATCTGCTGATGGTAAATTAGGTGATATTCCTGGTTACTCCACATTTGCCGTTCGTACAGCTTATGATTTTGGTGAACAGTTGAACGGTTTAAAAGTGGCTGCGGGTATCAAGAATGTCTTTGATAAACAATACTTCACCCGCTCATCTGATGCGACTGGCGGTAAATATGTAGGTCAACCTCGCACGTTCTTCCTGCAAACATCTTTTGATTTCTAAGCAATTTTAGGGAATGTTGAGATTCGCTTCATACATGATCAACTCATCCCAATCAAAAATTTTTGTTGCATAAAAAATCCCGCTCTAAAGCGGGATTTTTCCAATAAATTACAAAATTAGTAAATCGCCATATGGTTGCGGTGAATCATTTCCAGTGAACGCGCTTCACCCAAGACTTGATGTACTTTGTCCGAAGCCAGACCTTTGACAATTTCAGCTGAACGTGAACTGAAGTTAACACGTCCGACCGCAACGCGATGCCCTTCTTTGTCTACGCACTCAACCACATCACCACGATCAAAATGACCTTCCACCGCTTTTACACCTACCGGCAATAAACTGCGATGGTTTTCTTTGATCGCTTTTACCGCACCATCATCCAAGACTAAACGACCAGCAGTTTGCAGATGGGCAGCCAGCCATTGCTGATGGGCAGTAATACGGTCATTGTCGGTAATAAACAAGGTACCCAGTAATTCACCAGACATCAGACGCGCCAGCACATGATCACTTTCACCACTGGCAATTAAAGTTGGACAGCCAGATTTTGCCGCCAAACGAGCAGCACGTACTTTGGTCAGCATACCGCCACGACCAAATTTACCGCCACCACCGGCCATATCAAACAGGCTTTCATCCAATGCACGAACGGTGTGGAACAGTTTGGCATCCGGATTAGAACGCGGGTCAGAATCAAACATGCCTTGCTGATCGGTCAAAATAATCAGCAAGTCGGCATGTACCTGACCAGCCACCATTGCGGCCAAGGTATCATTATCACCAAAGCGGATTTCATCGGTAGATACGGTGTCATTTTCATTGATCACCGGAATCACACGCCATTCAATCAGGTTCTGCAAGGCATCACATGAATTGAGATAGCGACGACGGTCTGCCAGATCATCATGGGTTAACAATACCTGAGCGGTTTGTATGCGGTGACTTTCCAATACACTCGACCAGGTCTGAATCAGCCCCATCTGACCAATGGCAGCACAGGCCTGAAGACTGGGTAGATCGGTGGGTCGATGCTCAAGTTTCATTCGCACCATACCTTCAGCCACAGCACCGGAAGACACCAGAATAATCTCGTGTCCTGCATTGTGTAGATCTGCAATCTGTTTCGCCCAATGCGAGATTGCATCTAAATCTAAACCTGTTCCGTTTGCTGTGAGTAAAGATGATCCGATCTTAACAACGATTCGTTTACAACCCTTGAGCTGACGTTGCCCATCTACCACTTCTATCATCTTGTCCTCAGTTACTCATATTTCAGAGTTTAACGTACGTAGTACACTTCCATTTCGCCATCATCACCGTCATCATCTTCATCATCGTCGCCCAATAGACCGGCAAGACGTTGTTGACGACGCATTTCACGATACGCTTCTTTCGCTGCAATGGTTTGTTCACGTGTTTCAGCTTCAAGCTGGTCACGGAACGCTTTCACTTGTGCTGCATATTCAGGATCTTCAGCTTCGAGCTCACGTTGTTTCTCGATTTCATCCATCAGGTAATACACAACATCTTTAGTCCCTTCAGACATTAGGCCTGAAGTTTTAAATACGGGGCCTTCCCACTGCATTTCCTCAAGAAGATGGTTACACCATTCTTCACGGGTATCTTCGGCAAGTTGGTCTACCTTATTCAGCACCAGTACCACAGGCAATTTTGCCAAAGTTGGTGAGAATTTTTTCAGCTCATTCAAAATGGCTTTAGCATTGCTCGCTGGATCTGAACCATCAATCGGTTGAACGTCAACAATGTGCAACAAAATACGGGTACGTGCCAAATGTTTCAAGAAACGAATACCCAGACCCGCACCTTCAGATGCACCTTCAATCAGTCCTGGAATATCCGCCATCACAAATGAGCGATGACTATCGGCATCAACCACACCCAGGTTTGGCACCATGGTGGTAAATGGATAATCTGCAACTTTTGGTTTTGCAGCAGAAACTGCACGAATAAAGGTCGATTTACCCGCGTTAGGCATACCTAACAAGCCAACATCCGCCAATACTTTAAGTTCTAAACGTATTTCACGGTATTCACCTTTGGCACCGTGGGTACATTTACGTGGTGAACGGTTGGTAGAAGATTTAAAGTGGGTATTACCCAAACCACCATCACCACCGGCTGCAACCAATACACGCTGACCATCAGCAACCAAGTCACCGATAATATCGCCAGACTCTGTATCTACAATGGTTGTTCCAACTGGAACCAATAATACGGTGTCTTCACCGCCACGGCCGGCACAGTTTGCACCGCGACCATTTTTTGCACGTTCTGCACGGAATTTACGTGTATAACGATAATCTACAAGGGTGCTGGTATCGTCGTCAGCCTGAATATAAATGCTGCCGCCACGACCACCATCACCACCATCTGGACCGCCAAATGGTACGAACTTTTCACGGCGAAAACTGGCTACGCCATTGCCACCGTCGCCAGCCTCTACGGTAATGACTGCTTCATCAACAAAGCGCATAATGCCAATCCTCTAAAAACTTTAAAACCGCCTATTCTGCCATATTTTAAAGCATTTCTCGAATAGATTTATTCAGTCAGCACATAAATTTCATTCAGCAAAATGGATCTGATACAGTCTATGGATTTTATGACAATCATTTTAGGCCTTTATTGAATAAAAAACGTACTTAAATCCAATCAAATAAAATCCTTACTTATGCAGCTTTTCTTTATTTTCAACAATTTCAGGCAAACTTTTTTCAATCCATCCAATCAGGTAATTCATTTTTTCTGCAGCTTGAGAACCCAGTATCGTCAACTGATATTCCACTTTTGGTGGTACGACCGGATAGACCGTACGCAGGATAAAGCCATCCTGTTCCAGCATTTTCAGGGTTTGCGATAACATCTTTTCACTCACCCCTTCAATGCGCTGTTTCAGCTCACTAAAACGATGTACGCCATCACTCAGACAACGTAATATCAGCACCGACCACTTATTGGTCAGATGCTCCAGAATTTCACGTGATGGGCACTCCGTGGATAAAACTTGACCTAATAATTTGCTGGTGGCATAGGTATTCATCAATTCTCTCCAAACCGTAATTTACTTACTTTTTAGTACGTACTTTCATTTAGTAAGTTTTGAAAATAAGATAATAACATATCGATTAAAAAACACACAACAGAAATGGTGAAAATATGAAAATTGCAATTACAGGCGCTACCGGTCAGCTAGGTCAACTGGTGATAGAAAAGTTACTTAAAGAAACTACAGCCGAAAATATTGTGGCTCTGGTTCGAAACTCAGGCAAAGCAGAAGATTTAAAAAATCAGGGTATCGAAGTACGTCATTTTGATTATGACGCGCCAGAATCTTTAACTCCGGCATTACACGGCATTGATAAACTGCTCCTTATTTCGGCCAATGAAATCGGCCGTCGCACCCCACAACACAAAGCAGTCATTGATGCTGCAAAACAGGCGGGCGTGCCCTATATTGCCTATACCAGCTTACTTCGTGCAGATACGTCCCCTCTTGGCCTTGCACAGGAACATCGCGAAACAGAAGCCCTCATTCAGGCCAGTGGCTTGAAATACACCTTTTTACGCAACAACTGGTATAGCGAAAACTACCTTGCAGGGATCGCTCACACGGTTGAAACGGGAACACTTTTAGGGGCTGCTCAAGAGGGTAAAATCAGCTCCGCCTCACGTCAGGACTATGCTGAAGCCGCTGCCAAAGTTTTAAGTTCCGAAGGTCATGATCATAAAATCTATGAACTTGCCGGCTCGGAAAGTTTTACGCTCTCGGATTTAGCAGGATTTATCAGTCAAGCAGCGAATAAAGAGATCAGTTACCACGACCTCAGCGCGGAAGAATATACCCAAGGCTTAATCCAAGCAGGCTTACCCGCTGGTCTAGTTGATGTCATTGTCGATGCTGATATTCAGGCTGCTCAAGGTGCCATGTTTAGCGAAAGCAAAGATTTGGAAAATTTGATTGGACATCAAAGCACCCGTATTCAAGATACAGTCAAAGCACTGTTGCATAAATAAGCCCTGACCGATTTACCAGATGAGTTAACTCATCTTGATAAAAATCCGATGTTTGATTTTTTAAAGACAAGACTTGTTTTATAAATCATTTTTCAATGGCTATACGATGCTTGTAAGGCTAAATAAAAAAATAGATTTGAGCAGGTATTAAATTCATGAGTGTGGCATGGATGCCACACGTTTCCCATCCCTTGCGCTATATTTTAAAGCAATGCTTTAAATTGGCTCAGGATGTCGTGTATGGGAAACAAAAGGTTTTTCTTGCGGACTTAAAATATATTTTAAGATCCTCATTTTGACCTTTCAAAAGTAGCCGTATTGCCTACACGAAGGTATCAAAAATAGAATCCATCTAATGAGGCAGTGCTGATTTTAAAAAATTTAATCTTAAACATTTTTTGACTTATAAAAGATTTCTATAGATAGAAATGAAATGATCTTGCATATATACAGAACAAATCCCCCAATTTTTCCCTCATAACTTTTTTCAACAGCATATTAAAAACAAAAAAAGAGCCTCAATTGAGGCTCTTTTTCAATTCTACTTTACAAATTATGCATTTGTTTCAGCAGGAATTTTTGGATAGCTTACGCCGCCCATTTGTTCAGCGATACGTAATACCTGACAGCTATAACCCACTTCGTTATCATACCAAACGTAGCAAGTTAAACGGTTGCCTGAAGTGATTGTTGCTTGCGCATCAAATACACCTGCAGTACGCGAACCGATGAAGTCAGAAGATACCACTTCAGTTGAGTTGGTATAACCAATTTGACCTTGAAGGTTAGAGTTGATTGAGATTTGACGGATGTATTCGTTCACTTCTTCACGATCAACTTCTTTCTCAAGTGTCAAGTTCAGAATAGCCAATGAAACATTTGGAGTTGGAACACGTACCGAGTTACCAGTCAATTTACCTTTAAGTGCTGGAAGTGCTTTAGCAACCGCTTTAGCAGCACCAGTTTCAGTAATCACCATGTTCAATGTTGCAGCACGGCCACGACGGTCCGCTTTATGGTAGTTGTCAATCAAGTTTTGGTCATTTGTGAACGAGTGAACTGTTTCAACGTGACCATTCAACACTTTGTATTTGTCTTCTAACACTTTAAGTGTTGGAGTGATGGCGTTAGTGGTACAGCTTGCAGCAGAGATAATAGTATCTTCATCAAGAATGTCAGCCTGGTTCACACCGTATACAACGTTCTTCATGTCACCTTTACCAGGTGCAGTCAAGATTACACGTGCAGCGCCTGGGCATTGAAGGTGCTGAGCAAGACCTTCTGCATCACGCCATTTACCCGTGTTATCAATCACAAGAGCATTGTTGATGCCATAAGCAGTGTAGTCTACTTCTGATGGATTAGAAGCATAAATCACTTTGATGAAGTTACCATTTGCAATGATTGCTTCGTTTTCTTCATCTACAGAAATCGTACCAGCGAACGGACCATGGATTGAGTCACGGCGCAATAAAGAAGCACGTTTTTCCAGATCACCATCAGATGATTTGCGAACAACGATCGCTTTCAAGCTTAAACCACGACCAAGACCAGATTGACCAATGATTAAACGTGCAAGGATACGACCGATACGACCGAAACCGTAAAGTACAACGTCTTTGCTTTCTACAGCAGTGGCATTGCCTTCTAAAGATTTAACAGCATCAGCAACGAATGCATCTACATCGCCGCCTTTTTCTTTATATTCAACAGCAAGTTTACCCAAATCGATTTCAGCAGAACCGATGTTTTCAACTTTTGCCAAAGCTTCAAGAATTGGGAAAGTATGAACAACAGAAAGTTCAACGTCCATTACGCGTGTACGACGGTGAGCTTTTAGAATCTGGATCACTGAACGGTTAACTAAAGAACGACCAAATACTGAAGTTACAATATTTTTTTCACGATATAACTGACCCAGTAAGGCAATCATACGTTCCGCGATTTCTTCACGGTTTTTCCAGCGACCTTGGTGCTCTGCATGTAGGGCAATGATAGTGTCTTTGCTCACAGATACGTCCTCTAATTAATTGTATATCTAGGCATAAATTTCAAAACCCGACAATTGTAAAGGAATTATCAGCAACTTTGAATCAAAAGCTGAATTTCCAATGAGCTTTTTACTGTATATTCACTATAAATTTACAAAATAGTTGTAATTATTTTTATGATTTTCCTGTTAAAACGCCAAAAACTAAATTTTCTACCGAAAAGAATATTTTTTATGTAAATGTTGTTTTATCAAACAAAGCTATATCTACAATCTCAAAGCCTTATTCAGGCTTATTGCAACGATCTTGATAATTTTCGATATTTTGGTGCAAAGTCTGCTGTTTACGCTTTTGCTGAATAAGATGAAGAGCGCCTTCAATCACCAACAACAACACGGCAATCCAGATCGGAATATAGGTCAGCCATTCCCCTGCCTCGACGCGTTCGCCTAAAACAATCGACGCAAATGCCAAAAGCACCGGTTCTAAATAACTCAGTAACCCAAAGATCACAAAGGGTAAATATCGACTGGCCAAAATATAACTGCCCAGTCCAAGCGCACTCAAAAAACCCAGACCAATCACGGCCAGAATCAGATGCGGAAAATGAGCCATTAAGCCCAAACTATCACTATGAATAAATCCTAGATAGAAAGCTACTGGCAATATGAGAAATAAATCCCACCAAAAACCACCTAAATGATCCGTTTTAAAGATACGGCGTAAAAAGAAATATAGAGGATAAGCTAATGCGACATACATGGTTTCCCATGCAATACTACCAATCCTCCACAGTTCATGCCCTACGCCTAAAATTGCTAAGACCACGGCTGCGAGCTGCCATTTCGACAGTTTTTCTTTATAGAGTACACAGCCGACCAACACCATCACCAAAGGTAATAAAAAATACCCCAGTGAGACTTCCAGGCCACGACCATTGATGGGTCCCCACAAAAATAACCAGAGCTGCGTAGTACAAAGCAATGAACTAAAAATCAACCACAGCAAAAAAGCGGGCTGCTTCAAAATTCGTTTAAAAATCTGGGCAATATGTTGCAAATCACCAGACCACCACATAAACAGTGTTAAAAAAGGCAATGTTGCCAACATACGCCAAGCAAAAGTCTGCTCACTGTCCAAAGGTTTCAGGAATTGAGTATAAAAATACAACACACCAAAAGTCACCGATGCCAATACCGACAAAGCCACGCCTTTATACATCGTTTACCTCTAGGGTCTGTTTCACTTTAATCACTCACTTAGCATGATCCATAATAATGGATAATTCACTTTTCATCGAATAACTATATTAGCAAATAAAAAACCATGCCTAAGCATGGTTTTGAACATTTGTTAAAATAATGAAACTGTTATTTCGTGGTCTGTTTAGTGCGAATCACATCACTTAAGTCATAGCCCACTGATTTTGCATATTCCAGATACTCATTAATGACTGTTTGTTCAGGATGCGGTGTGCGTGACAATACCCACAGGTATTTACGACGTGGCTCGCCAATCAATACTGTTTGATAGTCTTCATCCAATTTCAATACCCAGTAATCTCCACGCCCTACCGGTAACCACCGTACCGCTTCAGGTAAAAAACTCACTTTTAACTTACTGTTAAAAGGTTCATTTTGTACAAAGGCCTCACCTATAGACTGAGTTAACTTCCCATCTTGAGTGTAGCAACGATTATCTACAGCAATATTGCCGTTCTCGTTCAGCGTATAAGTTGCACTCACATCTCGAGCGCACTTATTTTGAAAGTACATTGGTTTACGAGCCACTTCATACCAGACCCCCAGGTATTTATCCAGCTCGACCTTTTCTACCGTTGCTAAAGGCTTAGCCTGAGCATAGGCCATGGTCGCGACACCCAAACCAATTAATACAGCTCCACCAATCGCAATTTTCGCCAGTTTATAGCTGGCTTTGGGAAGATTATTCGTTGTCATACAGATACCTTTCCAGTCCAAATTTTAGTTTTTAAAAAGTATATACTTTTAGAAAATAACGATTCCTACTTTAAGTTACTGTAGCGTTATGTACTGATTTTGCAATAAAAATCATCCAACTAGCTAAGCATTTGTGCCTTCAGACGCACAATCTCATCACGCAGTCTGGCCGCTTGTTCAAACTGCAATTCTTTCGATGCCTTGAGCATTTCCTTTTCCAGTTTTGACAAATGTTTGGCCAGCAATTTAGGATCTGCCAAGATATGACGTTCATCTGCACTTAGTGCACGCGCCTGATCTGAGATTTTTTCATCAATCTGATCATCGGTCAGCACTTCACCGGTATCAATATCCTGAGTGTTCTGCCGCTTGGTACTACGTGGTGTAATGCCATGCAGGGTATTAAATTCGATCTGCTTGTTACGGCGACGCTCTGTTTCATCCATCGCTTTCTGCATGGAATCGGTAATGCGGTCTGCATATAAAATGGCCTTACCTTTTACATTACGCGCAGCACGGCCAATGGTCTGAATCAGGGATCGTTCAGAACGCAAGAAGCCTTCCTTGTCTGCATCCAGAATGGCTACTAGCGATACTTCCGGCATATCCAGACCTTCTCGCAGCAGGTTAATACCGACCAGCACATCATGCACACCGCTACGCAGTTCATGAATAATCTTGGTTCGTTCCACCGTGTCGATATCTGAATGTAAATAAGCCACTTTGACCCCGTATTCTTTTAAATATGAGGTTAAATCTTCGGCCATACGCTTGGTCAACGTGGTCACCAGAACCCGCTCATCCAGTTCCTTGCGGATATTGATCTCAGACAACACGTCATCGACCTGAGTCAGTACCGGGCGAATTTCAATTTCAGGATCGACCAGTCCGGTTGGACGAACCACCTGCTCGGCAATCTGCTCCGATTTTTCCAGTTCGTATTTTGCCGGCGTTGCACTGACATAAATCGTTGACGGGACAATGCGCTCCCATTCCTCAAACTGCATCGGACGGTTATCCAAGGCACTGGGTAAACGGAAACCATAATTCACCAGATTTTCTTTGCGCGAACGGTCGCCCTTATACATGGCACCAATTTGCGGAACCGTAACATGCGATTCATCAATAATCAGCAAGGCGTCATCGGGAATATAATCAAATAATGTCGGTGGTGCTTCACCGGCTGGACGGCCAGACAAATGTCGTGAATAGTTTTCGATACCATTGGTATAGCCCAACTGCTGCATCATTTCCAGATCATAGCGGGTACGCTGTTCAATGCGCTGTGCTTCCAGCAGTTTATCATTCGCGCGAAAGAAACCCAGACGCTCTTTCAGTTCTTCACGAATAGTACCAATCGCACGCTGTAAATTATCTTTCGGGGTGACATAGTGGCTTTTAGGATAAATAGTCACTCGCGGAACTTTACGCACCATTTTCCCAGTTAGAGGATCAAACCAGCGAATCGAATCCACTTCATCATCAAACAGTTCAATCCGAATGGCATCCTGATCCGATTCAGCCGGAAAAATATCAATAATTTCACCACGGATACGGTAAGTACCACGCAAGAATTCCAGTTCATTGCGGGTATATTGCATTTCCACCAGACGGCGAATAATGTCATCGCGGCTGATCCGGTCACCCTGTACTATATGCAACAACATGCTCATATAGGCATTCGGATCACCCAAACCGTAAATGGCAGAAACCGAAGCGACAATAATCGCATCGCGGCGTTCTAATAATGAACGGGTTGCTGAAAGACGCATCTGGTCAATATGATCATTAATCGCAGAATCTTTTTCAATGAACGTATCGGAAGAAGGCACATAAGCTTCTGGCTGATAATAGTCATAATAGCTGACGAAGTATTCCACCGCATTATTCGGGAAAAATGACTTAAACTCGCCATACAACTGCGCAGCCAAGGTTTTGTTATGTGCCATGACAATGGTCGGACGCTGCAACTGCGAAATCACATTGGCCATGGTATAGGTTTTACCTGAACCGGTGACCCCCAATAATAATTGGTCGTGATAGCCTTTTTGAACACCTTTGACTAATTTTTCAATGGCTTGTGGCTGATCACCCGCAGGTTGATAGCTGGTCACTAAATCAAAAGGTTGATGACTATCCGACATATTATTCAGCTTCTATACAAAAATGCAGTTTGAATAATATGAGGGCTCAGGGCTAACATTCAATATAAAGATTCCTTTATTTAGCCTTCTCATCCAAATAAGAAAAATCCAACATTTTTGTCTTGACCGCATTCACATTCAATAGCAACATGAAACAAAGTATCCTGATCACAATAAAGCCTATGACTTACCATTACCATGACGAAAGCATTGTCAAAAATTTACCGGAAGATACCGTTTTTGTTTTTGGCAGCAACATGGCAGGCAACCATGCAGGTGGCGCTGCACGTACCGCACTGCAACACTTTGGTGCTGTGCAAGGCGTAGGTCGTGGCTGGGCAGGTCAAAGCTATGCCATTCCCACCATGAATGAACATTTGCAACAAATGCCCTTGTCGCAAATTCAGCACTATGTTGATGATTTTAAGATTTATACCAAAAATCATCCGAAAATGACCTATTTCATTACTTCAGTTGGCTGCGGGATTGCCGGTTATAAAACCGAAGAAATTGCGCCAATGTTTAAGGGCATTTCTCATAATGTCATTTTCCCCAGCTCATTCCGCCCTTTTGTCGAAAGAGCTTTACCCAAACTGACCCGGCATTTTTTAAGAACCGTATTTACCGATGAAGTCATTTTCTCTACTCATGATGAGGAAGTCATTACTCAACTGGATTTATCAGAAAATGAGAAAAGTGCAGCGCGAATTATCCTAAATACCCAAATGTATCCAACGGACAGTAATGGTCGGGATCGAAATTTCGAAATTTCAGACATTTTGCATGTGTTAAACGGTAAAATTTTTGACTGGCAAGACCATTCAGAAGATTCACTCATGTTTGGTAGCGTAATTTTGGCCTTACTGGAACTGTACAATATCAATGAAAAAGACTTTATAGATGTCTGGCAAGGTGAACGGGAAATTTCTGCACCAAAACCGGAAAATAAAGCTCGCAGACAAAGCCGGTAATTTCTATCTTCTATATCAAAGCCAATTCACGAATTGGCTTTTTCAAAATCAACAAATCTGTGACATATTTCTCAAAAATAAATCATAACATTTTCTTTATCACGTTATTTTAAAATCATTTTTTTATCCTTATACTGCAGACTTAAAAGTTAAAAAAAATGATGAGCTGCTTGAATGGATATGTTGGATTCCCCCTTTTTTGAACTGTCTCCTATTGCCATGTGGCTAGAAGACTATAGTGAAGTCAAAAAACAGTTTGATGTCTGGCGTCAACAAGGTATTCAAGATCTGCTTAGTTTTTTACAACAAGATGAATCCCGTATTCTTGAATGTGCACGTAAAATTAAACTACTCAAAGTTAACGCTAAAACCCTTGAGCTTTTCCAAGCTCAAGATTTTGCACATTTGTCGCAAAATCTGGATTTAGTTTTTAAAGAAGACATGAGTAAAACCCATATCACGGAACTGGTCGCACTGTGGAATGGTGAAATGCATTTTTCTAATGCAGCCATTAACTACACACTGACCGGCCAACGGCTAGATATCCAGCTCAAAGGTCAAGTATTACCGCAACATGAACATGATTTATCATTACTATTAATTACGACAGAAGATATCACCTCTTATACTGAAGCCCGTCGTCTTGAAGAGCAAAGCCGTCATCTTGCAGAGGCACGTTTTACTTATTCCCCGACTTCACTTTGGGTAGAAGATTTCAGTCGGATTAAGACTAAGTTAGATCAGTTACGTAAACTGGGCATTGAAGATTTCACAACTTTTCTGGATGTTCATCCTGAATTTGTCAACGAATGCGCCAAAGAGATCATCATCATCGATGTCAATCAAGCAACACTCGATTTATTTGGTGCTCCGTCGAAAGAAGTATTATTCAAAAATATTCATAAAGTCTTTGCCGAGGAAATGCTGCAAACTTTTCGCGAGCAGCTGATTGAACTCTGGAATGGTCTCCTTCACCATCAACGTGAAGCAGTCAATTACGCCATTGATGGCAGCATTCGCCACGTCTTATTACAATTTACCGTATTTCCCGATTATCTGGATGACTGGAGTATTGTTCAGGTTGCATTGACAGATATTACGGCACGTAAAAAAGCTGAACATTATCTTGAATATTTAGGCAAGCATGATGTACTAACCAAACTATGCAACCGTTCTTTTTACATGGCTGAACTGAATCGTTTGGAACGCAATATACTACGCCCTGTATCCTGCATATTTATGGATTTAAATGGTTTAAAAGAACTAAATGACAGTTTGGGACATGATGCGGGTGACAGTGTATTACGTCGTATGGGTAATATTCTCAACCAACTGATTCAACATACCCCCTATTCAGCATCCCGTATCGGTGGCGACGAATTTGTAATTCTTTTACCGGGAGCAGATGAAGCTGCCCTGCAAAACTGTTTGCAAAGTTTGCAAGAATTATTACTGGTGGATAATCAATTCTATTCCAATCAACCAATCAGTCTTTCGATTGGCTATGCCACTAACCATACAGATGAACGTATGGAGGAAATGCTGAAACGCGCCGATTTAGACATGTATCGCCAGAAAAAGAATTATTATCTAGATAAAGACAGAAGACAAAATTCATGACCCAACCTTAACAAATTTTGTCAGCTCATAGACGACAAAAGCCATGGTTTAACCATGGCTTTTTATCACAAAAATCAACGTTTTCCCATTGATCGGCGTGTACCGCGTGGTGGCATCCAGGTACGATCAGCATAGCGCTGTGGTTTAGGGCGTAAATCTTCTATTACTTCATCGGAAGAGTTTGCATCTACCTTTTTAATCGGGAACGGTAAATTAACCAAGGGTTTTTTCTTGGATGTATTTTGGGTGCTCATGTAATTCACTCAAGGATTTCTGCAACATATTGTACGGAAAAATTTCCCTAAGTGCGAGATTCGATTTTAGATCGATCAGACTGACTCTTTTCTTTTCGACTCACTGCAATGTCCAACACAATGTCATTACATGCTATTCCACACATATTAAGCAATACAGCCATTTTCAAATACATTAAAAATACATAAATATTGCTATTATTCATTTTAATTTAAAGTGCTTATTGTTTTACCAAATGATCAAAAAACAGAGTTATAACAAATTATTTTTCTCTATGTTATTGAAACAATAAAACTAAATTTTTACATGAACACAACCAGATTTATATTTTTTATTAACAGAATGATTTTTCCACGAACTTATAATAAGAAAAGTGAAAGAAAAAAAATTGATAAACGCGAAAATGGACATGGAGTCCCTAATGAAAAAAACTTTACTATGTATGATGTCGTCCCTTGCTGCCCTACCTGCTATCAGCCATGCCGACTCTCCTTACTTCAGTTTACAAGATGGTGATGGCTTTAAACGCTTTTCAGTTTCGATGGGAGTATTACATGTAATGCCCCAAGGTAAAGCTCAACCTTTCCACGTCAATACGGCAATTAATGAAGGATACGAAGCAAAGGTCGGAACAATTTCTACGCAAGCTGTTATTGATAACCGTAGTGGAAATAACAAGAATCTAGCCAATACTTTAGTGGATATTTTAAATAAAATTGACAAGAACGGTAGCCTACCGTCATTCATGAGTGGTACTGCAAAAATTTATGGCTTAGAAAGTTGGGACAATCCAGGTACTGGCCTGGAAGCAGATGATGTCACGACCTTAGGCCTAATGAGCAATTACTTTTTTACCGATAACGTTTCCTTTGAAATGAAGGCAGGGATCCCGCCTAAAGTTGATTTGCAAGGAAAAGGAAAAATCTATGCACCATTTTCTGCAATATCAAGTCCTTTAGCATCCAGCTTGATTGGTAAAATTGACTTACAAAATGACATGCTTATTACCGATTTAGAAGCCTATGGTCCTGCAGCGACTGCACGTGCCTGGACCCCTGCCTTTGAATTCCAATACCACTTTGGTAAAACCGGGGTTAACAAGTTTCGCCCCTATGTCGGCTTAGGGGTCATGTATGCTTATTTTAATGAACTGGAAATTAACCCACGTACAGAACAAGACTTGATTTCAGCAGGTCATATGATTGCCAATATCAAAGATAATAAGGCTGGTGCCGCTTTAGATGGTACGAAAAGTTCCGCAAATCCGAAAGTTGAACTGGATGCAACCGATGCAATTGCACCTATAGCTACCGTAGGTTTTACTTATGACATTAATGATCGCTGGTTTGCCGTTGGCTCACTTTCCTATGCCCATATGAAAAATGAAACTACGATTACCGTCACAGATGCCACTCACGGCGAATTAATTCGCTCTAAAGCCGATATTGAAATTAATCCTTTATTGGCCTATGCCGGTGTAGGTATTCGCTTCTAAATTTTCAAACATCAAAAAGACGGCTTTATGTCGTCTTTTTTTTCATTTGAAAATTTTGCATAACTTAATTTTATCGTTTGTTTAAGTTTTATTTAATCGCTTAGCCGTGCAGAATCTACTAACATAGCGTCATCGCCAACCATACATGGATCAAATATGTCAGACACCCGCTTTTCCAAACCTCTGATTTACATGTTAATTGGGAGCGCCATCATTTTGGCTTTGTCATTGGGTGTACGGCATGCATTTGGCTTATATCTGGTTCCCATGAGTGATGAATTTGGCTGGGGACATAATGTTTTCAGCCTAGCAATTGCCATGCAAAACCTGATTTGGGGTGCAGTACAGCCGGTGACTGGTGCGTTTGCCGATAAATATGGCAGTAAAATTGTTGTCGCTGTAGGTGGTGCTTTATATACACTGGGATTACTGCTCATGGCCGTGAGTTCCAGCGGCTGGATGCTGAATTTAAGTGTGGGTTTAATTCTAGGACTGGCACTGTCCGCCACTTCTTTTCCCGTGCTACTGTCTGCGGTAGGACGTGCCGCCCATCCTGAAAAACGCAGTCTGGCGATGGGTATTGCCAGTGCAGCAGGCTCTTTTGGGCAGTTTATTATGTTGCCTTCGACCCTGCTCTTGTTACAAAGTATGGGCTGGTCGGCAGCGCTAGTGGTGAGTGCCATTTTGATTGCTTTAATCATTCCACTGGCCTGGACCCTTAAAGCACCTGCTTATACACCTCTAAATTCATCTATCAGCGCTAACATGCCAGCATTAAGCATGAAAGAAATTCTGCTGATTGCCAAAAATCACAAACCGTTCTGGTTCCTGTCTCTGGGTTTCTTTGTCTGCGGCTTTCAGGTGGTCTTTATTGGCATTCACTTACCCGGCTATCTGATTGATCATGGCTTTGATGCTACCACGGGCACCGTATTTCTGGCCTTGGTTGGACTGTTCAATATTGTAGGAACTTATACTGCAGGCTGGCTCGGTGGAAAATATTCCAAGCCTTATCTGCTGATGGGCTTATACGGCTTGCGCGGTATAGCCATTATTGCCTTTTTATTGCTTCCACTGAGCACATGGACAATTTACGCTTTTGGCATCATTATGGGTTTACTGTGGTTATCTACGGTTCCCCTTACCAATGGCATCGTGGCCAATATGTTTGGGATAAAATATCTGTCCATGCTCAGTGGCATCGTGTTTTTTACCCATCAGGTCGGCTCGTTCTTTGGTGGATGGTTGGGTGGCGTGAATCATGACATGACCGGCAACTACAATATGGTCTGGGTAATTTCGATCTTACTGAGTTTACTGGGGATAGTGGTTCATTTCTTTGTTAATGAGGAGCATGTTGTTCATGACTGATTCTATGCTTGGACTCAAAATCTCGATTGCAGCAGCGATTGGCCTGTTATTGGTCATCGCTATTGTACTTTGGATCAAAACCCCGCAACTGTTTGAGTATTTCAATCAGGCTTTCTGTCCACATTAATGCTTAAAAAAAAGCACTTTAAATAGCCTGCTTTTGCCTTTTATATTGAAACTCTAATCAGGTCTGTTACTAATTCATCTATGATTGCAACCATGAGTATTTCGAGATCATCAGCTTAGCCTGCATTCAGTAAAACGCGAGAGCCTTGTAAACACTCAACCATTTAAAATCCATAAAAAATGATGATGCATGTAGTGTCATCTCATTGACAATTAAAAGCATTAATCTTTGCCATTGAATGTATACTCGATTCAATGGCTTTTAAGCAGTTGGCCTTTTTAAATACTTCACACCAAAAAATAATTAACTTCTAACCTATTGATTATTATCATTGTTATGACATCTTTATCTTATTTCAAGCTGTTTCAAATTTTCTTTAAACTGGGCTGTACCTCATTTGGTGGCCCGGCAGCTCATCTGGTGTTTTTTTATCAGCGTTTTGTGCAACAGCTTAAATATTTAGATGAACAGCAATATGCCCATCTGTTGGCCTTGGCGCAAATTTTACCGGGCCCGACCAGCAGCCAAATGGGGATCGCTATCGGCTATCAGCTAAAAGGTTATCGTGGTGCACTGCTGGCATGGCTCGGTTTTACCTTGCCTTCCGTCCTGCTTATGAGTCTGGCTGCCATTATTGGGCTTAAGCTGACTGACTATTTGTCTACCCATTTTTTTCATGTGATTCAACTGATTGTGTTTAGCGTGGTGGTCTGGGCCTTTTGGCAAATGTTGCGTAGTTTTTGTAAAGACCAATGGCAATATATATTAATGCTGCTATCTGGCTTATTTATCTATGTGGTACCACTCAGCATCAATCAGGTTTTAGTAATTTTTTTTGGTGCTATAGCCGGACTGATTTATCTGCACTATTTTCCGCAAAAAAGCACCTTCAAACCTGTTGCTCGCATATCAAGAACATCCCAAAAATCCTTTGCCTATATCTGGTTGATTTTATTTGCCTTGCCATTTTTGCTTGTTCCAGCATTACAGCAATTTTTCCCTAATATATGGCTAGACAGTTTTGCAGGCTTTTACCGCACTGCCTCTCTAGTCTTTGGTGGCGGGCATATTATTTTGCCATTTTTACAGCAGGACTTTGTCGCTTCAGGTTTAGTCTCTCAGCAGCATTTTGATCTAGGTTATGCGATTGCCCAACTGATGCCCGGCCCTTTATTCAGTTTTGCCAGCTACATCGGCGCTTTATTGCCTTTAAGTTCATCCACCAGCTTCAATGCTGCTTTTGCGACGGTGGTGATTTTTTTGCCTTCTTTTTTACTGATCTTTGGCGCTCTACCCTACTGGTCGTGTTTAATGCAACTGCCACGTTTATTTCATGCTTTGGCTGGCATTAATGCGGCTGTGGTGGGCTTGTTATTATGTCTGGTGGTGCAGATGGGACAGAAATATGTACTGTCTGGCTTAGATGTGGTTTTTATTATTGCCGTCATTTTCTGCCTTAAAAGCAAAATTCCCGTCTGGCTAACTTTAATCAGCAGTTTCTTTAGCTTTTATGGTCTTTTATGGCTATTGAATCATTATTCCATTTTTACATTCAGCCCATGAAATCCAGTGATCTAATAACGACATATTTGAACTTGTATGCTTTATATGTGTAGCATTCACTTACTGAAAGCGGACACTTGTTACCTTAAATCACTCAATCTTGCTATTGTCTTGTTCTATTTCTAATTAGTCTATTTAAATCACCATTTTAAACCTTATGATCAGGTAAATAGCATGAACATACTCAGTTTTCCAGATTGCGTTCATCTGTGTATGACCTGTTCTTTAACCTGTACCAGCTGTGCATCTGCCTGTCTGAATGAAAATGATATAGAAATGATGCGCGAATGTATTAATCGTTGTCTGGACTGTGCTGATATGTGTCAATTGTGTGCCCGCTCGGAACAAAGACCTTCTGCATTCATACAGGAAATCTGTCAGCTATGCGCACAAATGTGCGATTACTGCGCCAAAGAATGCAGTAAACATGAAGCTGAACATTGCCAGCAATGCGCTGAAACCTGCCGTCAATGTGCAGCAGAATGCCGAAAAATGGCTGCCTAGCTTCAATGCTCCACAAAATTCCAAGTTCCACATATGCAAAATATTATTTTGCAGGCACATATAAAAAAACCCGCAAGCATGCACTCACGGGTTTTTAGCCTCAATGAGACAACACTTAGAACAGACGGTTCATACCATTCAATGTTGCAACACGATAAGCTTCCGCCATGGTCGGATAGTTAAAGGTAGTTTCTACAAAATACTTAATGGTGTTATTTGGACTATTCATTACGGCTTGACCAATGTGAATAATCTCAGCAGCGTTATTACCAAAGCAATGAACCCCTAAAACTTCCAGCGTGTCACGGTGGAACAGAATCTTCAATTCACCAACCGTATCACCAGTAATTTGCGCACGAGCCAAATGACGGAAAGATGCCTGACCCACTTCATAAGGAATTTTTTCTTCAGTCAGTTGCTGTTCAGTCTTACCAATTGATGAAATTTCCGGAATGGTATAAATACCTGTTGGAATATCCGTCACTGGTGCAACGTCTTTCTCCCCGCTCATGTTTGCACCTGCACAACGACCTTGGTCATAAGCAGCAGAAGCCAGCGATGGCCAGCCAATCACGTCACCCGCAGCGAAAATATTATCCACTTCAGTCTGGTACTTGTCGTTGACCGTCAACTGACCGCGGCTGTTGGGTTTGATCCCTACATTTTCCAGACCTAAACCATCGGTATTCCCTGAACGGCCGTTACACCACAAAATGGCGTCAGCTTTAATTTTCTTACCGCTTTGCAGATGCAAGACTACGTGATCATCAAAAGTTTCCAGATGTTCAATTTGTTCATTGTGACGAATCAACACACCCTGTTCACGCAAGTGATAAGACAGCGCATCTGAAATTTCATCGTCCAGATAGCTGAGCAATTTAGGCTGGGTATTAATCAAATCTACTTTATGATCCAAACCAATAAAGATGGATGCATATTCACAACCAATGACCCCTGCACCATAAATGATGATTTTCTTGATCGAGAAATCCAGATCCAGAATCTTGTCTGAATCAAATACACGTGGATGGTTAAAATCAAGCACAGAAGGACGATACGGACGTGAACCTGTCGCAATCACCAACTGTTTGAAACTTAAAGTTTCAGTAATGCCGTCCGGACTGAACACCAAGATGGTATTTGGATCTTGAATATAAGCACGGCCATGATAGATATCAATTTTGTTGCGGTCATAAAAGCGCGAGTGGGTATCGACTTGCAGCTGAATGACTTTGTGTGCATTGCGCAGCACCTGTTTCATGGTGAACTGTTTCCATTCACCCACTTTTTGAAACATCGGATCACGTTGGTAACGTAAGATACTTGATACAGTTTGACGTAATGCTTTACTTGGAATAGTACCTACGTGTGTACAGTTACCACCTAACTGATCACGCATATCCACAATTGCAACACGCTTGCCAGATTTAGCAAGTTTCATTGCCGCGCCTTCACCCGCAGGGCCTGAACCGAGAACTACCGCATCGTATTTAACGAAAGTTCCACTAATGACCTCTTTTTTACGTGGCATTCAACGCTCCTATCTTCAATATTGGTCTATCTTGGCTATATTATGACGCAAATACTCTCTTTTTTCTGTATTTACCTCACATATATTAAGTGATGACTACATTTATTAAATGAATATCCTTTTTACCCCATTTAGATTCAAGTCCGTTATAATAAAAGCACTATCAAGTCTAGTATCTCCCCCGTCAAAAAACAGTGGAAAAGTTGAATATGTCTGAAAACCGTAAACCTGAACAGGGTGTCAAACTTCGTGGCGCAGAGAAAGTCGCTCGTATTCCTGTAAAAGTTGTACCTACGGTTGAAACGCCACGTAAACCGGATTGGATTCGGGTGAAAATGGCGGCACCAGATGAAGTTCAACGTATTAAAACAACGTTACGTGCACAAAAACTGCATACGGTCTGTGAAGAAGCCGCATGCCCAAACCTGCCTGAATGCTTTGGTGGCGGTACTGCAACCTTTATGATCATGGGTGACATCTGTACCCGTCGCTGCCCGTTCTGTGATGTAGCCCATGGCCGTCCAAATGCGCTGGATCCGGATGAACCGCGTCACATGGCAGAAACCATTGCCAATCTGGGTTTGAAATATGCGGTGATCACTTCCGTTGACCGTGATGACCTTCGAGATGGTGGTGCACAACATTTTGTCGATTGTATTAAAGAAGCACGTGATTTAAGTCCAAAAACACTGCTTGAAATTTTGGTTCCGGATTTCCGTGGTCGTATGGATGTGGCGCTGCGCATCATGACCGAATGCCCACCTGACGTATTTAACCACAACATTGAAACTGTGCCGCGTTTGTATAAAGCCATGCGTCCAGGTTCTGACTATCAGCACTCTTTAGATTTATTGAAAATGTTTAAAGAATACTGCCCAGACGTTCCAACCAAATGTGGTTTGATGGTCGGTATTGGTGAAACTGAAGAAGAAGTCATTGCGCTATTAGATGACTTAAAAGCACACGATGTCGATTACGTCACCATTGGTCAGTATCTACAACCTTCAAAAGAACATGCACCGATTGACCGTTTCGTAACACCAGAAGAATTTGAACGCTATACTGCACATGGTCAAAAGCTTGGATTCAAGAATATCTGGGCCGCGCCGATGGTTCGTTCAAGCTACTTTGCAGACCGTCAGTATTATGGTGAACCAGTTCCTGCGGTACGTCGCAAAACCGATCCTGCCAAAAAAATCGCTGTTCAGACCATTGAAGCTTAATTAAAACCAAGCTTCAAACCCGTCTGATGAATGCCAATCTAAGACCCTTAGATTGGCATTTTTATTTCCAGTTTAAAAATGATCGACCATAAAAAATCCCCTATTGAGCTAGAGGATTTTCTAAATCAAACAACTACTTCAAAAACTTAAGCCGTTTGATGTGGCACACCGCTATGGAAACGGAACGTGCTATCTTCAGACAGGATAAGATTCTTTTCCACTTCACGAATATGCTCAATACGTCCCTGAATATCTTCTTCCGGGTCTTTCATCTTAGAGGTTTTGGCCACATCCAAAGCCAGTGCCAGATAGTCTTCATAATGGCGCGATTCAGACTTCAGCAGGTAACGGTAATAACGCCCCAGTTCATCATCAACGAGTGGTGCAAGCGCATAAAAACGTTCGCAGGAACGCGCTTCCACAAAAGCACCGATAATCAGCACATCAATCAGTGCTTCAGGTTCATAAGTGCGGATTTCCTTACGCAGAATGCCTGCATAACGCCCTGCGCTCACCGCTTTCCATTCTTGTCCACGTTTCGACATGAATTCCAGCACCTGCTCATAATGCAGCATTTCTTCGCGTACCAGCTGTGCCAACTTGACCTGCAAATCGGTAAAAAAGCTGTAGCGAAACATCAGGTTCATGGCCGTTCCGGCGGCTTTTTTCTCACAATTGGCATGATCCTGCATGAGCAGCTCAAGATTATTTAATGCTTCATCTAGCCATGCTTTGGGTGTTTCACATCCCAAGAAGCCAATGACTGGCTTCATGAGATCATCATAATTTGTTAATGACATAATCTAAAAACTTATCTCGCTGCTTTGATGGCAGCTTTCATCTGTTGAACGGCTTGAGCCAAACCGACAAATACTGCATCAGCAATAATCGAATGACCAATATTGAGTTCATGGATTTGTGGAATTTGTGCAATTGCAGTGACATTTTCCAGATTCAAACCGTGACCTGCATTTACAATCAGACCTTTAGCCGCTGCATATTCAGCACCTTTGACAATACGCTCCAGCTCATGTTGCTGTGCTTCTGCAGTTTCAGCATCGGCATAGGCACCGGTATGTAACTCAATAGTTGGTGCACCGCAAGCCACCGCGGCATCAATCTGTTCAATGTCCGCATCAATAAATAAAGACACATCACAACCAATGGCAGACAAGGCTTGAGTGGCCGCTTTGACATCTTCAAAATGACCCACCACATCCAGGCCACCTTCAGTGGTTACTTCCTGACGCTTTTCTGGCACAAAGCATACGTGATGCGGCTTGATTTCTTTGGCAAATTCCACCATTTCAGGAGTCACCGCCATTTCCAGGTTCATATGAGTTTTTAAAACCGGACGCATACGACGCACATCGTCGTCCTGAATATGACGACGGTCTTCACGCAAATGTAAGGTAATCCCTTCTGCACCCGCCTGTTCGCAAATTAAAGCAGCATTCACCGGATCTGGATAACTAGTTCCGCGTGCCTGTCGCAATGTCGCCACATGGTCAATATTTACACCCAGCAATGCAGCCATAATAATGTCCTAACGATGTTTAAAATTAAGATTGTGTATTCTGAATCCACAATTGACGGCTTTTCAGCGGTCGCTCTCCCAACAGAGAGGTAATGATCTGCCGATACAGTTTAGCCAACAATTGTAACTGCTCACGATTGAAATCCCTACCCTTTTCATAATCACGCATCGACAGAATCTGCTGTCCCAATAAAGTCGAACGTGACTGTTGCACGGTGGGGATAAAACCGTCATTGAGCTGAAACAGATAAGATTGTGATTCCTGAATCTCGTGTTGCTGAGCATCTACCGTAAAATCAAGCGCATAACCCAGCTCTTCTAAAAGTGCATGTTCGAACTGACGTAGAATCTGTCTTAAGAAAAGATCTGGATGCTCCTGCTGTGCCAATTGTTGCAATTGCTGCAAAGTCTGATGATATTGCACAAAAGTTTGCGGCATTTCCACTTCAACTGGACACAAACGCAGAATAATTTCATTCAGATAAAAACCGGAAAAGAAAGCATCGCCAAAAAAGAAAATTGGCTGATTGACAATTTCCAGTTTGGTCAAATTTTTAAGTTCAGATTTGCCGGAAGCTTGTACGCAAATGGGCTGGTATTGCGGCGGTGGCGTTTGTCTTAAAATTCCATCCACGCGGCCATGCTCCTGCGTAAACAGATGCACAATATGACTGCGTTCACGGTATTTTCGATGATGGATTAAATAACCATGCAAGAGTTCATTTCGCATGAATAACTCTATCTAATCCTTTTTCTTTTCCGAATCAGCATCTTGATCATCCCCATCCGGAATGACAGCACCTACGACTGCAGCCGTACCTTTGACCACACCTTTCGTAGTTTTATAAGCCACTTTTACCGGAACTGTAACAACCTTATAAATACATCCTTGAAGGAACATTACACATGCAACCACAGTCAGTACTTTAATCATTACAGTTCCTTTCAAAATGAAAACCTAGATATCGCTATAACCCAAGCTTTTTAATGCACGCTCATCATCAGACCAGCCACCTTTGACTTTCACCCAAAGGGTCAGCATGATTTTTTGTTCGAACATTTTTTCCATATCGGTACGGGCATCCATACCGATTTTTTTCAGCTTGGAACCTTTTTCACCAATCACGATGGCTTTTTGACCAGGGCGATCGACAAAAATAGTCGCATCAATATAAGTACAAGCCGCTTTAGGACGACCTGTTTTCGGATTAATAGTCGCTTCTTCAGTTTTGAAAGATTCAATTTGCACAGTCAAATCATAAGGCAATTCTTCACCCAATTGACGCATGATTTTTTCACGAATCACTTCTGACGCCAAGAAACGTTCAGAACGATCAGTCAGCTGCTCTAAAGAATATAAAGGCGGCTGGAAAGGCAAATAATTTTCAATGGTGTTGCGCAGGTGATCCAAGTTCGCACCGCGAAGTGCAGAAACAGGGACAATCTCAGCAAAATTCATTAATTTTGCACGTTCTTGAATTAACGGCAAAGCGTGGTTTTTATTTTCTAGCGTATCAATTTTATTGATGACAAGAATTACGGGCATGTCAGCGTTTTTCAGCTTCTCAAGCACAAGCTCATCATTTTGTGTCCATTTGTCCGCATCAAGCACAAACAACACAAGATTGACATCACGTAAAGCAGAATGCGCTGCACGGTTCATCATTTTATTAATGGCACGCACTTCTTTCTTATGCATACCTGGAGTATCAACAAATACCGCTTGAGATTTCTCACGCGAATCAATACCAACAATTTTATGACGAGTCGTTTGAGGCTTACGTGAAGTAATCGAAAGTTTTTGACCCAAAATATGGTTCATCAACGTTGATTTACCTACATTGGGGCGGCCAACAATGGCCACAAATCCACTGCGGTAATCAGAAGGAATTTCAGTTCCTTGAGAACTGAAAAATTGACTAATTAAGTCATTACTGTCGCTTTGCGACTCGTGATCAGCATCGTTGTGATCGGAATGAGTAGTCATTAAGACTTTTGCTCCAATTGTTTTAAGATATCTGCCGCTACTGCCTGTTCAGCAAAGCGACGACTTGAACCTTCACCATACAAGACAGGCAAGCCCTCGATAATGCATTCCACCTTGAAATGCTGATTCGGAGCATCACCTTGAATATCGACTACATCATAAACAGGGAGAGGTTTTTTACGTGCCTGTAAATATTCCTGTAAGCGTGATTTGGGATCTTTGAGTTGGTCTGTAGGTTCGATATGGTCTAAATATGGCACGTACCATTTCAGCACGATATCTTGCAAGATTTTTAAATCGTTGCAATCAACATAAATAGCACCAATAATCGCTTCCACAGTATCAGCAAGAATAGACTCTCGATGATGTCCACCCGATTTCAACTCGCCGGTACTTAAAATCAGACACGGACCAAGTTTCAAATCGTTTGCAATTTTGCCTAATGCTTCTTGACGCACCAGGGTGGCACGCATACGCGTTAAACGCCCTTCATTTTCATGCGGGTAGGCTTGATACAAATAATGGGCAATGATCATCCCTAACAATGAATCACCCAGAAATTCCAGACGCTCATAGTTAGTTTTGTGACTAACCGATCGGTGGGTCAGTGCCAGCTGTAATAATTCAGGCTGTTTGAACTGATAACCGATACGGTTGACTAAGCGCATATCACTTAGTTTTGGTTGACCTTTGATCAAAACTTTTCTCGAACTTTAACACTAAATCTATATTGAGTAAGAAAGGCTTTCTTATCTCATACTCTTTTTTCACTTCCAGACCGTCGACATTCACTACTTTCGCGATTTCATTAAATTTAAGATCGCGTACATTGTTCATGTCCAGACGTTGGGCCATCTGATCTGAAAACTTTGAAGGAGCTGTATTGGCCGGGCTACTCTGCAGTAGCTCCTCAATTTGGCTATCTATTACTCGATCATCCCAATACGGTCCCCAAACCGCAATTGCAACTTTTGCCAAAAAAGCAAAACCAATAATTGCAATTAAAATTGCAATATATGATGTCCCCTGTTGATTTTTACGCATTTTTTATTTTTTCCAATCATGCTTAATCAATTATACCATTGCGATTAAACGACGGTAATTTAAATCCAGGTTCCTTATGCATCCATACATAAAATGCACGACCTGTCAGATTCTGTTCTGGTACAAAGCCCCAAAAACGACTGTCAGCACTTTGATCACGATTATCCCCCATCGCGAAGTAATGACCCGCTGGAACTTTGACTTCCCAATATAAACCATTTTCACTTGAATATTTACCATTTTCAACATAGTTGATAAATGGTGCCTGACGCGCCACATTCACGCCTTCCAGCTCACGCATTTTAAATGTATGTTTACCCAGTGTTTCCTGATGATAAATTGAAGTAGGCGTATCAAGAATATCTTTTTCACGACTAAATTCTACCGGCACTTTAGCCACTTTTTGCCCGTTAATAATGAGTTGCCCATGATCATAAACTATATGATCTCCCGGCAAACCCACTACACGCTTGATATAACTGATGGTCGGCTGTGGAGGATAACGGAAGACGATCACATCACCACGTTCCGGTTCCCCTACATTAATTACTTTGGTATTTACAATAGGTAAACGCACGCCATAGTTAAACTTGTTGACCAAAATAAAATCACCGGTTTCCAGAGTCGGCACCATCGAATCCGAGGGAATATTAAACGGCTCATAAAAAAATGAACGCAGTACCAGCACTACGGCAAGCACTGGCCAGAAATCGTAAGCCCATGTGATAATGAAATTTTCATTTCCCTTGCCCAGCGTTTGTCTTTGCTTGAAAACAAACTTGTCCAGCAGCCACACCAAGAAAAAAATTAGTGTAACGGGAACGAGAATCAAATTAAAATCAAAATCCATGAGCTATACAACCTCTATTATTATCTTTCTACTTTCAACACAGCAAGGAACGCTTCTTGCGGGATTTCAACACTACCCACCTGTTTCATACGTTTCTTACCTTCTTTTTGTTTAGCAAGAAGTTTCTTCTTACGTGAAACGTCACCACCATAACATTTCGCCAATACGTTTTTACGCATTGCTTTTACAGTAGAACGGGCAATAATTTGCGCACCAATTGCGGCCTGAATGGCAACATCAAACATCTGACGCGGAATCAAGTCTTTCATTTTTTCCACCAGTGCAATACCACGATGACGCGCGTCCTGACGGTGACAAATCATCGCCAAGGCATCAACCTTTTCCCCATTAATTAACACATCAACCTTAACCAGAGATGAACTCTCAAAACGGACAAAGTTATAGTCTAAAGATGCAAAGCCGCGTGAACATGATTTCAATTTATCAAAGAAATCCATCACTACTTCGGCCATTGGAATTTCAAAGGTAATGGAAACCTGATTCGCCATAAACTTCATGTCTTTTTGCACACCACGGCGCTCGACACATAAAGTCATCACATTGCCCAAATACTCTTGTGGTACAAGGATATGACACTCAGCAATTGGTTCACGCAAGTCTTCAACCGTTGAACCATCGGGCATTTTTGACGGACTGTCGATATAAATCGTTTCGCCATTCTTCATGACAGCTTCGTAAATTACGGTTGGCGCAGAAGAAATCAGGTCAAGATCATACTCACGTTCTAAACGCTCCTGTACGATTTCCATGTGCAGCATGCCGAGGAAACCACAGCGGAAACCAAAACCTAAAGCATCTGAGCTTTCCGGTTCAAAGAACAAAGCGGAATCATTAATTTGCAATTTATGCAAAGCTTCACGGAACGGTTCAAAATCGCTTGAATCAATCGGGAATAGACCGGCATACACCTGTGGTTTGACCTTTTTGAAACCCGGTAAAGTAGCCACTTCTGGTGTCGTTGCAAGTGTAATGGTATCACCCACTGGCGCACCAAAAATGTCTTTAATCCCGGCAATGATAAAACCGACTTCACCGGCTTCTAAAATGCCTGTTTCAGTATGTTTAGGATTGAAAATACCGACTGAAGTAATGATATGCGTTTGGCCGGTTGATTTAATCAACATCTTGTCGCCTTTACGCACACGCCCATGTTTGATACGCACCAAAGACACCACGCCCAGATAGTTATCAAACCATGAGTCAATAATCAGAGCTTGTAGCGGTGCATCACGGTCACCTGTAGGCGCAGGAATAACATTAACCAGAGTTTCAAGCACCCCTTCAATGCCTAGGCCGGTTTTCGCTGAACAAGTTGGTGCTTCTGTTGCTTCAATGCCGATAATGTCTTCAATTTCCTGAATCACACGCTCAGGTTCAGCTTGCGGCAAGTCAATCTTGTTAAGTACAGGTAAAACTTCAAGACCTTGTTCAATTGCGGTATAGCAGTTGGCAACAGACTGTGCTTCTACACCTTGAGCTGCATCAACAACCAATAATGCACCTTCACATGCCGCAAGCGAACGTGATACCTCATAAGAAAAGTCCACGTGTCCTGGGGTGTCAATAAAGTTTAATTGATATTCTTGACCATTCGGATGAGTATAGTACAACGTCACCGATGCCGCTTTAATGGTAATACCACGCTCACGCTCAAGTTCCATAGAATCAAGAACCTGAGCCTGCATTTCACGATCTTGCAAACCACCGCAGGTTTGAATGAAGCGATCCGCCAGAGTCGATTTACCATGATCGATATGCGCAATAATCGAAAAGTTACGAATGTTTTTAATATCAACAGATTTTTTAGCTTGCGCCATGGGCTACCTTGAGAAAAAACACGCTATGCAAGCAATATTTAATGCATAGCAAAAGCTGAATTGAAATTGCGTAGGATTATAGCAGATGGATTTTTCAAAGTATTCTAAATAATGAAGCCTTTTCCGCTTTGTTCCGACATTTTCAAAATCAAAACCTAATTCATGCAATTAAGCTACTTTGTAGCCTGTAAATCATATTGGCTAAAATCCAAAGGGTTTAATTGTTCCGAGATCGGCTGATAAGCCTGACTAAAAGTCGGCGACATGCGTTTTGGTCGACCTGTGGCAATTTCCACACAAGCCCATTTGGTATTACCCATAAACAAAACACTTTGATCCTGTGGACGATAAAATACGTATTGACGGAACGAATAAAGCGCATTGATATCATCCAGCCAGGTGCGCAAGATAATTTTTTCACCTTCAAATGCGGCTTTACGGTATTGCACATGGTGTTCCACTGCCACCATGGCATGTTTTAGTTCCAGATATTGTTCCAGTCCCAACCCCAAGGCTTCAATATGGGCAGTCGCAACATCCTGCATCCAGTGCATGTACACTACATTGTTGACATGCCCCAAACTATCAATGTCTTTTGCTTGAACGGTGATTTCCAAATCAAAAACTGTACTCATCTCTTTTATTCGTCCTTTGTGTTTTCAAAAATTGCGTTCAAGGACAAACAGTCTACGTAATTTTAACTGGCAGTAACATTGCAAAATATAAAAAACCACTCATTTGCAGAGTGGTTTTTTTGATAACTGGTATGGAATATTATTCAATCCGCATACCTAAAATAGCACGTTGATCCTGACGAATAATGGAAACACGTGCAATAGATCCTTGCTTTAACTCAGAGACCGATTTAATAAAATCATTACTATTCAAAATGGTTTTATTATTGATTTGAGTGATGATATCTCCTACCGCCATACGTGATTGCGCAGCAATACCCCCTCGTTTCACTTCCTGAATTAAAATTCCACCTTTAATACCCAGTTGCGACTGCTCATTCGCAGTTAAATTGCGAATCGTAACCCCTAAAACCGGGCCTTTTTGCTGCGCTGTTTGTTCTACTTTAGCCGGAGTGTCATCTGGTGCAGTCGTTAATGTTGCTGAAATATTACGAGTTTTATCATCCCGTAAAACTTGCAACTGAATATTTTGATTTGGTGAAGTACGGTTTAAATAATTAAGCAGATCTGAAGTTCGTGAAATAGCCGAGCCATTATATTTTAAGATCACATCACCAGCCTTGAATCCGGCTTTGTCTGCAGGAGAATGCGGAGCCACCTGTGTCACCAGCGAACCTTCCGGTTTGGACAGATTATAAGATTCTGCCAGATTACGGTCGATGTCTTGTAGCATTACACCTAAATAAGAACGGGTTACTTTACCATTCTTTTTCAGCTGGTCGGCCACATCCATGGCCACATCAATCGGAATGGAAAATGACAGCCCCATATAGCCACCAGTACCACTAAAAATTCGCGAGTTCACCCCGACCACTTCACCATTCTGGTTAAATAGCGGGCCACCAGAGTTTCCCGGATTTAGAGCCACATCAGTCTGGATAAAAGGTACTGATGTCTCACCCATCATGTTACGCATTTTTGCACTGACAATACCTGCAGAGGCCGAATAGTCGAAGCCAAATGGAGAACCAATGGCAAGTACTGGCTCACCTACTCTGAGGCGGTCAACATTTCCAGTTTTTAATTCAGGGAAGTTTGAACCATTGACTTTAAGCAGTGCCACATCAGTACGCGCATCACTACCCACCACTGTTGCATCAATTTCACGGCGGTCATTCAGCATAATAGTGACTTTGGATGCATCCTCCACCACGTGATGATTGGTCAGCAGATAACCATCCTTGCTGATAAAAAATGCACTACCATAAGCGGTTTTATCTTGTTGAGCCTGTTGCTGTGGAACAATAACCTGATTGCCAAAAAATCGTTTTAAAATTTCCGGGATCTGTTGCTGAATTAACTCTTCCTGATTCATTTTCTTGACAACATTTACACTCACAACTGCCGGACTGACCTGTTCCACCAAATTAGAAAAATCTACTGAAGACGCTGCTTGTGTTTGTACTGCCGCCATTGTAAATACAGCAGCATAGATTCCTTTTTGTACATGGCGATTTTTCATATAAAGCCTACACTCCATCTCGTTATTTATATGCGTAGATAGTATTTAACATAAACCTTGTCTATCTTACGTAATAATATGTTTGATTATATTTGTATAAACAACAGCTTAAAGATTTCTTAAAAGTTTGTTGGTTTATTACTTTTTCTCATCATACATTAGCATATTAGCTCTTGTTTTTTGATCAAAAAAACGGTGTCATTACCGGACTTTTTTCAAATTAGCTGATGGACATGTCTAATTTAAGCACAACGCATCATTTTGACGTCATCATTGTGGGAAGTGGTGGTGCGGGTCTAAGTCTGGCTTTATCGTTACCAGATCATTTCAATATTGCAGTTCTAGCAAAATCTACGCTAACCGATGCCAGTACCTTTTACGCGCAAGGCGGTGTGGCTGCAGTGCTGGATGAAACGGATTCCATTGAACAGCATATTGATGACACTATGATTGCAGGCGCGCATTTATGTGAGCTGGATGCCGTAAAACAAACAGTGGAAGGTGGAAAACCTTCCGTAGATTTCCTGCTCAAGCATGGTGTGCAGTTTACTTTAGATGAACAGGAACAGTTGCATTTAACCCGTGAAGGGGGGCATTCACAGCGTCGTATTATTCATGCTGCAGATGCAACTGGCCGTGCCATCTCGACCACCTTGGTTGAACGTGCCAAAGAAAAACATAACATCACGATTTTTGAAAATTATATTGCGATTGATTTAATTACTTCGCAAAAATTAGGGCTGAAAGACCAAAGCAATCGCGCCCTCGGTTTATATGCGCTGGATGAAAAAACCGAACAGGTACATACCTTTTTAGCGCCTTCTACCGCATTGGCCTGTGGTGGCGCCATGAAAGCCTATCTGTATACCTCCAATCCGGATATTGCCACGGGTGATGGTATTGCCATGGCCTATCGTGCCGGCTGCCGCGTGGCCAATATGGAATTTAACCAGTTCCATCCGACCTGTCTGTATCATCCTCAAGCCCGTTCCTTTTTAATTACCGAAGCCATGCGTGGTGAAGGGGCTTATTTACGCTTACCGGATGGTGAACGTTTCATGCTACGTTTTGACGAACGCGCTGAACTGGCACCGCGGGATATTGTGGCACGTGCCATTGATTATGAAATCAAGCGTTTGGGGATTCGTCATGTCTGGCTGGACATCACCCATAAACCGGCTGAATTTGTCAAAGAACACTTCCCGACCCTGTATGCACGTTTACTGGAACTCGGCATCGATATTACTCAGGAAATGATTCCCGTCGTTCCTGCAGCTCACTATACCTGTGGCGGTGTGGTGGTGGATGAACATAGCCAGACCGATATTGAAGGGCTATATGCGATTGGTGAAACCTCATATACCGGTTTACATGGCGCGAACCGAATGGCCAGTAACTCACTTTTAGAATGTTTCGTGTATGGCATGAGTGCCGCCAAACATATCGAAAGTCAGTTTAATGGTGATTACACTTCCCCTGATGTACCCGCTTGGGATGATTCACAGGTGATGAATCCAGATGAAGATGTGGTGATTCTACAAAACTGGGATGAACTGCGTCAGACCATGTGGAACTATGTCGGTATTGTACGCACCACCAAACGTCTGGAACGCGCCTTGCACCGGATTGAAATGCTGAAACGGGAAATTACCGAGTATTATCAAGATTATCAGGTCAGTAAAAACCTGATTGAACTGCGTAATCTGGTTCTCGTCTCTGAAATGATTGTGCGCTGTGCAATGGAACGCAAGGAATCACGCGGTTTGCATTACACGCTGGATTATCCGGAACTTGGGCCTGAACTGCGTAAAACGGTACTGACTCCACCAAACTTTCAGGTGGAGACCCCGTTGGTGAATGCTTAAACCTGCTTTTGGAGATATTATTTTCGAATGATATCTCCTTTTCATTTTTAGATTTTTAAGTCGTGATTTTAATTTATATCTGACATTGTTTTTTCTGCTCATCCCAGCCACGGCCACTGTCCAGACAGGCATCCATGGTTGCTGCATGATCAAAGAAAATATCAATCAAGATTTCAGCAAGCCATAAAAATACTATAAAACCCAGCAATCCAATGAAAAACCACATTAAAATTTTGAGTAACTTCATTACTATTAACTTCATCTACGGTTTTTCCAGTATGGATTATTTTATTTTTGCAACGGAATTGAGTAAGTCCCTACCGCATGTGCAATGGGTTCATCCAGATCAATAGAATATAGCCAGACATCACCTACAATCAGTGTCTTGCCCACTTTCATTAATTGGCAAACTGCACGAATATCCTGTGCTGCTGTCGGTTTTCTTAAAAAATTGATGGATAAATTGGTGGTGACTGCCAACGCGACAATGCCGATCTCACCGAGTATCGCAATATAAAGCGCATAATCGGCAGCGGTCATCATGGTCGGTCCAGATACCGTTCCGCCCGGTCTTAAATCCGCTGTTCCCACATGATAAATAATCGATGCGCCTTTTTCAGTGACTGTTTCTATTTCGCATTTTTCCAGGCTTTGCGGAAATTCACGTTGCAAAAACTCAATAATTTCGGCTTTATTACTTTTCATTGTTTATAAAAAAATCTTCCATAATGTTAGCCACTATAGAAGATTTTTCATTTAAACCCAATCGCTGAGAATGACTACACCGATTGCAAACACGCAAGTGCCTGGCTAAACACCTGTTCTGGTGTTTGGGTGGCATCCAGACGTTTAATCCGCTCACCCTGCCGCTCCCAAAGCTCCTGATAGCCTGCACGTACTTTCTCAAAGAAAGCAGCTTTCTCCTGCTCAAAGCGATCCAATGCGCCACGTTCACGTGCACGTGACATGCCCAGTTCTGTTGGTGCATCCAGCCAGAAGGTGATATTCGGCATATGCGAGACAAAATTGGCATTCAATAACTGTAATTTTTCTTTACTTAAGCCACGTCCCGCACACTGATAGGCAAAACTGGCATCGGTAAAACGGTCACACAGCACCGTTTTACCTGCGGTCAAGGCCGGTACAATCACCTGCTGTAAATGCTGTGCACGTGCCGCGTACATCAAAAGCAATTCAGTATCGTTCGACATGCTTTCTTCATGATTAACTGACAACAGCAGCGAACGGATCTGTTCTGCCATTGGTGTACCCCCCGGCTCACGCGTCAGTACCACTTCATGACCTTGCTGCATTAAATAGTCATACATTTTACGAATGAGTGTGGTTTTCCCGACACCTTCAGTGCCTTCAAAACTAATAAACATCCATCACTCCTTCTTCGATTTCAATACAGACAGGTAATCCTGTACCGCACGATTATGCTCGTTTAAACTTGCAGTAAATTTATGTCCACCATTGCCGGTTGCCACAAAATAAATATTGTTTGAAGCATCCGGATGCATGGCCGCTTCAATGGCTTTTTGGCTTGGCAATGCAATAGGTGTTGGCGGTAAGCCATTGTTGGTATAGGTATTATAAGCAGTCGGTGTACGCAAATCGGTCCGGGTGATATTGCCTGTATAACGATCACCCATGCCATAAATCACGGTTGGGTCAGTTTGCAGACGCATACCCATTTTTAAACGACGCACAAATACCCCAGACACCTGTTCAAGTTCGCTGTCCAGACTGGTTTCTTTTTCAATGATCGAAGCCATGATCAGCGCTTCATATTTATCCTTATAGGGTAAATCTGTGGCGCGATTGGCCCAGGCAGTATCCAAAGATTTCATTTGACGGTTATACAAATCCGTCAGAATCTTCTTATCGCTTTCCCCTTTGGCAAAGAAATAGGTATCTGGTGCAAACAAACCTTCAGGATGATTAAACGGAATATTTAAGGCTTTGAGCATTTGATCTTGCGGCAGATTGACGACTTTTTTAGTGACCAAATCGTCCTTTTTCAACTGCTGAATCAGCTGTTTAAAGGTGGTGCCTTCAATCACCAGAATGCGATTCATCTGGGCATTTTCAGAATTTGAAACCAGTTCCATCACTTCACGTACCGACATGCCTTGATGAATTTCATACACACCGGCTTTCATGCTGTCATGAATCATGATTTTCTGATACAGCTTCAAGATCACAGGAAAACTGATTTTATTTTGTTTGGCCAAACGATCAATAAAGCTTGAATAGCTGTCTCCAGCGCCAATCGCCAGCATCTGCTTTTCGCCTTCTACTGGATAAGCCTTAAATAGACTTGACCACAGCATCACTACAGCCATGAGCAGCAAACCGGCACATAGAATAAAGACACCTTTCAAGGGAAAGACTTTGGTTGCTTTCTTTTTTGATTTTTTCTTTGCGCTGGACATATTAATGAATCTGATCTAATTGAAGGGTATTGAACAGCTCAATACAGGGTTGAACATTCAAAGCTTGCTGGTTAAGTTCCGTCACAAGTTTCATTGGACTTAAGGCATTACAGAAAAACAGACTTTCAAATTTTGAAATGTCATCCAGATTGATAAAACGCTGTTCACACTGAATCCCTTGCTGCTGCATGCGAGATAAAATTTCTGCCCGCATCACACCATGCACACCATTATAACGAAGTTCAGGCGTAATCCATGTATTGTTTAAACGAATGAAACAATTACTGCTTACTCCTTCAACAACAGTACCTTGCACATCGGTGACCAAGGCTTCAGGCCATCCGCGCTGATCGGCTTCATTTTTCAATAACACCTGTTCCAGACGGTTGAGACTTTTTAAGCCTACCAGCCCCGGCATGCTCAGTCCCAGCACCTGTTGCAGTACGCCGGATTTAATTTTTTCAATCTGAAAATCATCCACGGCTTTGGGATAGAAAAATACCCAGACATCGGCCGAATGCTCAGGCAAACTGTAGCCACGCTGCCCTTCACCGCGACTGATGATGATTTTCAGCGTGCCATTCACTTCCAGAAATTGCTGCTGCAATACATGCAAAGTTTGATCAATCCAGCTCAAATCCGCATGAAGTAATAACCGTTCGCAACTTAATTGCAAACGTGCCATATGCAAGCTTTCAAGTTCAATCCTGCCATGCCGAATGCGAGCTGTAGTAAAGCAGCCATCGCCATAATGAAATGCACGATCCGATAATGAAATTCCGCTGACTTCCCGTGCATTTTTAAAACATGGCATATGCAAGCATCCTGTAAATGATGACTTAGTTTAAGAATAGCTGCGCCGGATTGATAGCATTTTTATTCATATAAAATTCGTTTCTTATTATTTTTTACATATAAAACTTAAGGTTATTCTTCGCCTTGTTACAAAACATGAATAATTCAAATTTAAAGGATACCAAAATGCGCTCATTAAAAATTGGGGTTTTAGCCGCTCTTATTTCAGCAACATCATTCAGTGCGATTGCAAAAGACTTTCTAAATGTTTCTTATGACCCAACTCGTGAATTATACGAAAATTATAATAAAGAGTTTGGTGCGTATTGGAAAAAAACTACCGGTCAGGACATTACCTTCAAACAATCACACGGTGGTTCAGGTAAACAGGCACGTTCTGTCATTGATGGTCTGGATGCAGATGTCGTCACTTTGGCTTTGGCTGCCGATATTGATGCGATTGCAGAAAACACCAATCTTCTACCTAAAAACTGGCAAAAGAAGTTTCCAAACAACTCGACCCCATATACCTCAACCATCGTATTTTTAGTGCGTAAAGGTAACCCTAAAGGTATTAAAGACTGGGGCGATTTAATTAAAAATGATGTAGGCATTATTACCCCAAACCCTAAAACCTCAGGCGGCGCACGCTGGAACTATTTGGCCGCTTGGGCTTGGGCAAAACATCAGGCAGGCGGTAACGATGCCAAAGCACAAGAATTTGTCCGTCAAATCTATAAAAACACAAAAGTGCTAGACTCAGGTGCACGCGGTGCAACCACCACATTTGCTGAACGCGGTATTGGTGATGTCTTGCTGGCTTGGGAAAATGAAGCACATTTAGCCATTCGTGAACAACCGGGCAAGTTTGAAATCATCACCCCATCATTATCTATTTTGGCTGAGCCACCTGTTGCCATTGTAGAAAAGAATGCTCAGAAAGATGGCAATCTGAATGTCGCGAAAGCCTATCTGAACTACCTGTATTCACCTGCGGGCCAAACCATTGCTGCCAATAATTTCTATCGTCCACGTAACGCAGCCGTAGCAGCAAAATACAAATCAGTATTCAAACCTTTAAAACTGATCACCATTGATAAAGAGTTTGGCGGTTGGACCAAAGTGCAAAAACAGCACTTCGAAAATGGCGGTGTGTTTGACCAGATTGTGAAAGCCAATAGCGGAAAATAAGCACAATTATCCATTAAGGCAGTCACTTTACTCATAAAGTGCTGTCTTAACTTCTAAAAAACCAATCAATATCTTTTTTATTCATATAAAATTCGTTTTTTATTATTTTTTATGCATAAAGAATGGCGCTATTCTAGCCTCAAGTTATAAACATCAAGAAATTTAGAGGTCACCATGCGTTCATTAAAAATCGGGGTCTTAGCAGCACTTATTTCAGCAACTTCTTTTAGTGCGCTGGCAAAAGACTTTTTAAACGTTTCTTACGATCCTACTCGTGAATTGTATGAAGATGTGAACAAAGCGTTTGGTCAATATTGGAAAAGCCGTACTGGCCAAGATATTAACTTTAAGCAATCACATGGTGGCTCTGGCAAACAGGCTCGTGCAGTCATTGATGGTTTGGATGCAGATGTCGTGACTTTGGCTTTGGCTGCTGATATTGATGTGATTGCAGAAAAAACCAAATTGCTTCCAAGTGACTGGCAGAAAAAGCTACCGCAAAACTCTACCCCTTACACTTCAACCATTGTGTTTCTGGTTCGCAAAGGCAACCCAAAGCACATTAAAGACTGGGGTGATCTGGTTAAACCGGGTGTCGGTATTATTACCCCAAACCCTAAAACCTCTGGCGGCGCACGCTGGAACTATTTAGCAGCTTGGGCTTGGGCAAAACATCAGGCAGGCGGTAACGATGCCAAAGCCCAAGAATTTGTGCGTAAGATTTATAAGAATACTAAAGTACTTGATTCAGGTGCACGCGGTGCAACCACCACCTTTGCTGAACGCGGTATTGGTGATGTCTTGCTGGCTTGGGAAAATGAAGCACACTTAGCCATTCGTGAACAACCAGGAAAATTTGAAATCGTGACTCCATCACTTTCAATTCTTGCAGAACCACCAGTTGCGATTGTTGAAAAAAATGCTGAGAAAAAAGGAAATAAGTACTTGGCTCAAGGCTACTTAAACTTCCTTTACTCACCACGCGGTCAGCAAATTGCAGCACAAAATTTCTACCGTCCACGCAACGAAAAAACATTGGCGCAATACAGTCAAGTATTTAAGCCACTTAAATTAGTGACCATCGACAAAGAGTTTGGTGGTTGGGACAAGGTTCAAAAAGCCCACTTTGAAAATGGTGGTGTATTTGACCAGATCGTGAAAGCTAACAGCGCGAAATAATCTTCACGCTCTATTTTAATCAGGGAGTATCGTCATGATTCATACTGTAATTGTTCCGGGTGTAGGTGGCAGTGAAGCTGCTCACTGGCAATCTTGGTTACAACGACAACTCATGTCATGCTCTCGTGTACAGCAAAAAGACTGGAATCATCCGGTATTACAAAACTGGATTGCCGAATTTGTAAATACGATTGCTCCCATTCAAGGTCACATCCAGATTGTTGCCCATAGCTTTGGTTGTTTAACCGCTGTTGCAGCACTAGCCCAGCATCCTGAATTAAATCAAAAAATTAAAAATTTGATTCTGGTTGCACCGGCTAATCCTGCCCGCTTTGGTGAAGCTGGCTTCGCTCGTGACAGCCAGCAAGATTATCAGCGTTATTTCCATCAGCTTAAAATTGCAGTACCTACCACCTTGTTGATTAGTGAAAATGATCCCTGGTTAAATTTTGAAGATGCTCAGCAACTGGCAAAAGCATGGAAATTAAACCCGATTAATCTGGGGCCGGTTGGCCATATTAATGTGGCTTCCGGATTTGGTCCCTTTCCTGAAATTTATGATTATTTAATTTCAGAAAATGTACTAGAACATATCAACTTTACTGATGATAGCAAGTACTTTTTTAAATTTGCAATTTAACTTCTGCAAATTATGCTTGTGCCGAATTAAACTTTTATTTTTCGCTGACTTAATTGGTCAGCATCGCTCTTTTTGAGGAGTCATCATGTCGCAGCGATCCCGAGTGCTGCCAGGATTTGGTCTTTCTCTAGGCTTTACCCTAGCGTATTTGTCATTAATTGTTCTTATTCCTCTTTCAGCGGTGTTTATTAAATCACTGGGGATTGGCTGGGACGGTTTATGGGAAATTTTAAGTTCAGAACGTATCTTAAAATCTTTGCAGTTGAGTTTTAGTGCAGCCCTGATTGCAGCGGTGATCAATGTCATCTTTGGCTTGTTACTGGCCTGGTGCTTGGTACGTTACAGTTTTCCAGGTAAACGCATTATTGATGCTTTGGTAGATTTACCATTTGCCCTGCCAACTGCAGTGGCCGGTATTGCCCTGACTTCTTTATATGCACCCACTGGCTGGATTGGTCAGTATTTGGAACCAATGGGCATTAAAGTAGCCTATACCCCGATCGGGATTACCCTTGCCTTGATCTTTATTGGTATTCCTTTTGTGGTGCGTACGGTACAGCCTGTACTGAGTGACCTGGAAACGGAACTGGAAGAAGCCGCATCTGCACTGGGTGCCAACCGCTTTCAGATTGTGACTAAAATTATTTTACCGATTTTATTCCCTGCTCTTTTGACCGGTTTTGCCTTAGCCTTTGCACGTGGTGTCGGTGAATACGGTTCGGTGATCTTTATTGCCGGTAACCAGCCTTTTGAAACTGAAATCGCGCCGCTGATGATTATTTCTCGTTTAGAAGAATATGACTATGCCGGTGCAACCACCATTGCCGTAGTCATGCTGGTGCTGTCATTTGCGATTTTATTCCTGATTAACTTGCTACAAGCATGGGCCAGCCGCCGTACAGGGAGAACTGCACGATGAGTTTAATCACCAACAGCAATGCTTTAGCTGAAAAATTACAGTCCCGTGATGCCACCCGCGAACCGATCTGGGTACGCTATTTACTCATCACCATCGCGCTGATTTTCTTTTTAAGCTGCCTGATTCTGCCCTTAATTCTGGTGTTTGTAGAAGCATTCAAACAAGGCGTCGGGGTTTACTTTCAGGCCTTGGTTCATCCGGATACTTTGTCTGCGGTGAAGCTGACTTTACTGACTGCCGTGATTGCCGTGCCATTAAATGTGATTTTTGGTGTAGCAGCCGCATGGTCAGTAGCAAAATTCAATTTCCGTGGGAAATCGATTTTAACCACCATTATTGACATGCCTTTCTCGGTTTCGCCAGTGATTGCCGGTTTAATGCTGGTACTGATTTTTGGTACCCAAGGTTGGCTGGGTGGCTGGTTAATGGATCATGACATCAAAATCCTATATGCCGTGCCTGCGATTGTACTGGCAACCGTGTTCATTACCGTACCGTTTGTGGCGCGTGAATTGATTCCCTTGATGGAAGCGCAAGGCACAGAGGAAGAAGAAGCGGCAATTGTACTGGGTGCTTCTGGTTGGCAAACCTTCTGGAAAGTGACCTTACCGAATATTAAATGGGGTCTGATTTACGGGGTAATTCTGTGTAATGCACGTGCCATGGGTGAATTTGGAGCGGTGTCGGTGGTATCCGGTCACATTCGCGGTGAAACCAATACCTTACCCTTACACGTGGAAATCCTTTACAACGAATATACCTTTAGTGCGGCGTTTGCAGTGTCATCACTGTTAGCCTTACTGGCGATTGTAACCCTGATCTTAAAAACATGGGTGGAACTACGTCAGGAAAAGCAGAACAAACGTAATCAAGATTCACAGGCTTCTTAAGGAATGACATCATGAGTATTCAAGTTAAAAATATTGAAAAACACTTTGGTGCATTCCATGCACTGAACAACATTTCCCTGGACTTTCCAGATGGCCAGCTGGTGGCTTTATTGGGTCCATCAGGCTGTGGTAAAACCACCCTGCTGCGTATTATTGCCGGTCTGGAATCTGCTGATGGCGGTCAAGTGATTCTTGAAGGTGAAGATGCCACCGATGTACACGTACGCGAACGTCAAGTCGGTTTCGTTTTCCAGCATTATGCGCTGTTCCGTCATATGACCGTATTTGACAATATCGCTTTCGGCTTACGGGTACGTCCACGCTCAACCCGGCCATCAGAAGCTGAAATTAAAAAACGTGTCACTCGCCTGCTCGACCTGGTTCAGCTGGGTTTCCTTGCAGACCGTTACCCGGCACAACTTTCAGGTGGTCAACGTCAACGTATTGCCTTGGCTCGTGCTTTAGCGGTTGAACCGCGCGTGTTATTGCTGGATGAACCATTTGGTGCCTTGGATGCCAAAGTGCGTAAAGAACTGCGCCGCTGGTTACGTACCCTGCATGATGAACTGCACATCACTTCTATTTTCGTGACTCATGATCAGGAAGAAGCGCTGGAAGTGGCTGATCAGATTATTGTCATGAACAAAGGCAATGTCGAGCAAATTGGTTCACCGCGTGAAGTGTATGAAAAACCGGCTACCCCGTTTGTATTCGACTTCTTGGGTCAGGCCAACCGTTTTGAAGGTCAAAATCAGCAAGGCATTATTCAGATTGGTGATGACCGTCTGCAACTGCCGCAGATGAAAGATGCGCCGCAAGGCAATGTGATTGCTTTCGCCCGTCCCAATGAACTGCGTATTCATGCCACTCCGCAAGAAAATGCCATTCAGGCAACTTTCTTACGTGAAATCTGGATCGCAGGTAAAGTTCTGGCTGAACTTCAAGATCGCCAAGGCAATCTCATTGAAATTTCGCTGAATTCTGAAGAAGCCAAACTACATCAATTCAAACCAAATCAAACAGTGTGGTTAAGCCCGACGGCATTACATCTGTTTGCTCATGACGTCGCTTAATAACACATAGATGGGGCAAAATAGCCCCATCCTCTTAGGGTATACAGCATATGAATTTCCAACAATTAAGAATTATTCGAGAAACAGTTAGACAGAACTTTAATTTGACCGAGGCTTCGGCTGCACTTTACACATCTCAATCAGGTGTGAGTAAACACATTAAAGATTTAGAAGATGAACTTGGGGTACAACTGTTTATCCGTAAAGGTAAACGCTTATTGGGCTTAACTGAGCCGGGCCAGTCTTTACTAGGCATCGTAGAACGCATGCTGGTCGATGCAGACAACATTAAACGTCTTGCCGATGACTTTAACCGTGTCGATGAAGGTACGCTGACCATTGCAACCACGCATACCCAAGCACGTTATGTCCTGCCGCCAATTGTCAACCAATTCAAAAAAGAATTTCCTAAAGTACATTTGATCTTGCAACAGGCCAGTCCGGTTGAAATTACCGAAATGTTGCTTCAGGGGGAAGCAGATATTGGTATTGCCACTGAATCTTTGACCACGGAAGAAAATCTGGCAAGCGTGCCTTACTATAATTGGCAGCACAGTATTATTACCCCGCAAAATCACCCGCTCACCACCAAGTCGGATATCAGTTTAGAAGACTTGGCCGAATATCCGATTATTACCTATCATGGTGGTTTTACGGGCCGTTCGAAAATTGACAAAGCCTTTGAAGATGCCGGAATTGATGTCGATATCGTGATGTCTGCTCTGGATGCTGACGTCATTAAAACCTATGTCGAACTGAATATGGGGGTCGGGATTGTCAACAATGTGGCTTATGATCCGGAACGTGATTATCGCCTTAAACAAATTCAAACCGATATCTTTGGGGTGAACACCACCTGGATTGCTGTGCGTAAAGGTCATTTACTGCGCGGTTACGGCTATGAGTTCATTTCACTCTGCTCACCTGAAGCGGACATTAAAGCGCTAAAACGAGTTGCTTATCCAGAAGACTAAACAAGCTGTATTGTTGATCATGAGGGATACTTAAAGTATCCCTTTTTTATTGATTTTTTATGGCAATTCAATTCAAAACAATATCTTCTTTTTTTAAAATGTTTAACTATCTGAAATTTCAAACAATGCTTGCTCATATTGTATCAAATCACCTAAAGTAGGCTTCTTAATAAAAAAATATCAATTTCAGGTATGTATTCCACATTATATACACTGAATCACAAGAGAAAATTGGATTGAAGCTATTCATAAAAGCTAAGTTATCAGGCCTAAGTATGTGTATGCTCATGCCTGTACAACTGTATGCCGCTGCACTGGAAACCTCCAATCAGTCTATTGCTTCCTTTTTAGAACCTAATGATTACGCTGAAGTTTCAACTGCTATCATCAATGCACATATTGCCGGTAAAACCTATCGACCTGATGCCAATAATCCATCAGAATTTTCTGAAGTATCCACACCAAATTTTGTAAAGCGTTTTGCGCTCTCGAATGTGGCATTGAAATTACAGGTTCAACCTGAGTGGTCTTTGGGTCTCATTTACGATCAACCCTATACAACCGATATCAGTTATGCATTCAAACCTGTTCTTTCCAGTTCTGCGCAGTTAGTCAATGCAGTTAACTTCAAAACTGATTCAGACAACCTCACTGCACTGTTAGGCTATCAACCGAATTTATCCTGGAATTATTATGGTGGTGTAAGCTATCAAAACCTAGACACTCAACTACAAATTTCAGGGCAATCCATGGGATTGTTAATGGATTATAGTGCCAATGCTGAAAATGATTCAGCGATGGGTTGGCTCGCAGGTATCAGCTATCAAATCCCTGCATATGCACTCAAAACATCACTCACTTATCGGTCTAAAATTCGACATCATCCACTTTTACAAGAGCAGATTTTTTCTACTCCAACCATACTAGCATTGAATTTAAGCGCGGCCCGGCACATTAATATTGAAACACCACAGTCCGTGAATTTCGATTTTCAGTCCGGTATTAATCCCAACAACCTGATCTATACATCTTTACGCTGGGTGAATTGGGAAAAATTTAAAATTATTTCCCCACTTCTGAGTACAACTGAACCAGTCAGCCTGGTGGACTATAAAAAAATCAGCTCTCCGGCACACTGGGTATAGCCCATATATTCAATGATCAATGGACATCAACCATAGATATGGGTTGGGATAGCGGTATTGGTAATGCTGCCTCTACCTTAAGCCCGGCAGATGGCAGTTATAGCATTGGACTGGGCAGTTTTTATCATCTGAACAAGAATATATTTATTGCAGGTGGCATTAAGTACTTCAGGCTCAATAAAGCCAAGGTCAATCAGGATCAACAAGGTTCAGGCAATTTATTTGGTGTACTCTCTTCGGTGGGAAATAACGATGTTCTGGCTTATGGGATAAAATTAGGTTATCGCTTTTAATTCAAGCAACTTAATGTTCAAGCCATAAAAAACGAGCCGAAGCTCGTTTCTTATTTTTTATGCAGCTTAAACTTACCAGTGATAGCTTACGCCCACTTTACCCACTGGCAACCATGCATATTTGTCATCATTGGCAATTTTTTGCTCTTCAGCACGTAGATCTGCATCAGCATTACCACCTGCCGCATTCACAAAAGTACCATCTTTATCTAGGTTAACAGTAGGATTACCGGTATAGTAAGCACCAACTTCACCGAATACGCCCCAGTTTTTATTGATTTTTGGTGCAAAACCTAAACCAACATAGGGTGCGATGTCATTTTTATATTCCATCTTACCGTTAACAGAACCATTATAAGAATAGTTCGTACCGTTGATTTTAATCGTACCATCAGTTGAACGCTTGGTTAGGTCATAATCATTGTCAATATAACCTACACCCGCTGCCATATATACGCCTTGTGCCCAGCGATTGGTACTTGCGCCCCATGGACGAAGTTCAGCGTTTAAATAAGTGTTGTTATTTTCCATATCCAGGTCATATTTAGTACCGTTGACTGATACATCATCATTCCAAGAGATATCACCGCCATTATAACCTAGCGCCAAGCCTACATAAGGGTTTGCAGTCCACAGTAATGCACCACCATAACCTGTTGTACCGACTTCAGCACGAACACCTGTTGGAATAAGTTGGTTACGGTCAAATGCATAGCCATCCTGTACAACTGCATCATCAGCCATTGCTGTTCCGCCAAGTGCAGTTAAAACAGTTGCTGCCAAAATTGTGCGTAAAGATTTCATCATGGAACTCCTCAAAAAAAGATTTTTTTCATCATTAGTCATTAATGCTTTTTCATATTTAAAACTATAGAAGATTAACCGCTCAGGTTTTATTCAAAATTTGCTTACTTTTGTTAAATTTTGATACAAATACTCTTTAGCATTGATTAATAATAAATATTTTTTGATGAAGTCGCTTTATTATTTAGAAAATCTAGATTCTCAGCTTAAGCAAATATTGCCTTATTCACTGTATTGTTTACGTTGTGTTAACACAGGACTGCTTTACAAAGTACTCAAAAAAATCTTTAGATTCTATTTAACTTCCCCTTTCCCATATCTTTAATAATTAATTCCGATCTAAAGCTACTTTTTCATCTATTCTTGTCTCAATTTAGTGTAAAATCTTGGAAAATTTTTTTTGGAAATGGAAGATCATGTCTCAGCTTTCAACAATCATTGAACAGGCTTTTGAAGATCGTGCTAACTTCACTGCGGCAGACTGCCCGGCTGAAGTTCGTAGCGCTGTAGAAGAAGCTATTGCTGGCCTAGATAACGGTACACTTCGTGTAGCTGAAAAAATCGATGGTGAATGGGTCGTTCACCAATGGCTTAAAAAAGCTGTTTTGTTGTCTTTTAAATTAAATGACAACAAACCAATTGAGTCTTGTGACCTTCGTTTCTATGACAAAGTAGATACTAAATTTAAAGGCTGGACTGAAGCACAATTCAAAGCTTCTGGCGTGCGTGTAGTACCACCTGCTGTGGCACGTAAAGGTTCTTTCCAGGCAAAAAATGTCGTGTTGATGCCTTCTTATGTCAACATTGGTGCATACGTAGATGAAGGTACTATGGTTGATACATGGGCAACTGTCGGTTCATGTGCGCAAATTGGTAAAAATGTACACTTGTCTGGCGGTGTAGGTATTGGTGGTGTACTTGAGCCACTCCAAGCCAACCCGACTATTATTGAAGATAACTGCTTTATTGGTGCACGTTCTGAAATCGTTGAAGGTGTAATCGTAGAAGAAGGTTCTGTGATTTCAATGGGTGTATTCATTGGTCAATCAACCAAGATCTTTGACCGTGAAACTGGCGAAATCCACTACGGCCGTGTACCTGCAGGTTCTGTAGTTGTATCTGGTAGCCTTCCTTCTAAAGACGGTACTTGCAACCTGTATGCTGCAATCATCGTGAAAAAAGTTGACGCGAAAACGCGTGCGAAAACCAGCTTGAACGATTTGTTACGCGAAGACTAAGTCTTAATTTATACGGAACATTTATGTTCCTCGGAGCTTCAGTCGCTCCTCGTCTCTACGGTCAGTAATGATCGTAGGGATTTTTGTTTTTATGCTCTGTCATTTTTTGGTGTGGTAATTTTTTGTTATGAATACGCTTCGATCTTCCGCTATCCCTGTTTCTGATCCGTCTGCGGGTTTACGCATCACGGAGATTTTCTATTCATTGCAAGGTGAAGCCAATGCTGCAGGTTTGCCCACTGTCTTTATCCGTTTAACCGGTTGCCCACTGCGTTGTACTTATTGTGACACGACCTATTCCTTTGAAGGTGGTGAACGCAAATCATTAGAAGATATTATTCAAACAACTCTCGATTTTAAAACCCCTTATATTTGTGTAACGGGTGGCGAGCCGCTTGCTCAGCCCAATGCCCTGCCTTTAATGACTCGTTTAGCCGACCTTGGCTGTGAAGTCTCACTTGAGACCAGTGGCGCTTTAGATGTATCTAAGGTTGATCCACGGGTTTCCAAAGTTTTAGATTTAAAAACCCCAACTTCTGGAGAAGTTGCACGAAATTTGCTTAGCAATCTCGATCATTTGACTGCACACGATCAAATCAAATTTGTGATTTGTAACCGTGAAGACTATGAATGGTCAAAACAGCAGGTTGAACAATACAAACTTGCGGACAAAGTCAGCACCGTTTGGTTCTCACCTGCATTTGCGGTTGAAAAAGGTGCAGTCCGCTTACCTCAACTTGCCCGTGATTTAGCTCAATGGATTTTAGACGACCATCTCCCTGTGCGTTTTCAGCTGCAATTACATAAATTGCTCTGGAATGATGAAACTGGTCGTTAATCTATTTTATTTTTGAATATATATTGGAGATTTTCATATGCGCCCTCGTGCCATAGTTTTATTATCTGGCGGCTTAGACTCAACTACCTGTTTAGCCTGGGCGCAAGCACGTTATGAATGTATTGCTTTAAGTTTCATGTATGGTCAACGTTCTACCACTGAACTGGATGCCGCTAGAGCATTAACCAAGCAGGCTGGTGTAGAACATCGTGTGATTAATATTGATTTGGGCAATCTGGGCGGCTCTGCCCTGACCGATCACACGATTGATGTGCCTGAGCAGGAACAAGTGGGTATTCCTGTAACTTATGTTCCAGCACGTAACACAATATTTCTATCTTACGCACTTGCCGCGGCCGAAGTTTTTGGTGCAGAAGCCATTGTGATTGGCATCAATGCCGTTGATTATTCAGGCTATCCAGACTGTCGCCCTGAATTTATTGAAGCTTTTGCCAACATGGCTCGCCTGGCAACCAAAGTGGGTGTGGAAGGGAAACCTCTTAAATTTGAAACACCTCTGTTACATTTATCCAAAGCAAATATCATTCGCTTAGGTATAGAACATGGCGTAGACTATAGTCAAACGGTGTCTTGCTACCAAGCAGACGACCAAGGACGTGCTTGTGGCAAATGTGATAGTTGCCGCTTACGTAAACAAGGTTTTACTGACGCGGGTATTGCAGATCCAACACGTTATATACCGTCATAACAGGGTACAGTACATGAAAAATTTGAAGTCAAACATTATTCTTTCTACATTAGTTTCTGCGGTAGCGTTGATGGCAACTGCTTCACATGCTGCTGAATCAAACAAGCTTCAAGAAGCGTATAAAAGCACTAATGTAAAATCTGCTTTAATTAATGTTTGTAAAGAAGAAACTGGTAAAGGTAAAAAACTTACTTCTGCTGAAGTAAGCAAATACTGTACTTGTGCAGTTGAAGCTGATGGCCGTTTAACCAATGCTCAAAAATGGGAAATCCAAAGCACCATTAACCAAAAGAAAAGCCCAGCAACTCTAGCTTTTGTTCAAAAGCAAAATAAAGATTTGCAAGCTTGTTTTGGCCCACAATTGACAGGCAAACTTAAAAGCTTGACTGAAGAAGCAATGAAATCTGCTCAAGCTCAACAAAAGAAATAATCGCTTTATGTTGAAGAAAAGCCTGCACGTGTTGCAGGCTTTTTTATTTTCTGCAAGATGTATCCTGCAATAACTTCAGCATATTGCCGGTTAAATTCGCTATCATGTCAGTATAAATTCAAATTTAATATGACATCTGCAATTGAATAAGGATGAACCCATGTCTGCTATTACCCTGCCCAATCAAACCTTTCCAACAACAACCGGGGAAATTAATTTAACTGAGCTCAGCACAGACTGGCTGATTGTATATTTTTATCCCAAAGATTCAACGCCGGGCTGTACCACGCAAGCGGTGGGTTTCTCCTGCTTGAAAGATCAGTTTGATGCTTTAAATACCACTATTCTTGGGATTTCACGTGATTCGGTCAAAGCGCATCAGAACTTTACTGAAAAACAGAATCTGACCATTAACCTGATCAGTGACAAAGAAGAAGTGTTGTGTAAGATTTTTGATGTTATTAAAGAAAAGAATATGTATGGCAAACAAGTCATGGGCATTGAACGCTCAACCTTCATTTTCCATAAGGGTGAATTGGTGAAGGAATATCGTAAAGTGAAAGCAGCAGGTCATGCAGAACAAGTACTGGAAGATTTAAAAGCTCTTCAGGCTTAAGCGCCTAAAAAGCCTGAGTTAGATCAACTGCTGTCCTATAATTTTGCTAAGGACTTTCAGCTTTAGAAGAAGCTTTTACTGCCGCAATTTTTTCAATAAAGTCGAAAGGCCTTTGTGTAGGCAAAGTCTTACTTTTGAAAGGCCAAAATGAGAACTCAAAATATATTTTGAGTTCTCAAGAAAACCTTTGTTACCCACACACAACTTCCTTGTTGTGGTGGGTAACGTGTGGCATCCATGCCACACTCGTGTATCCAAAACTTACTTAAATCAATCTATCGGTCATTAATAGAATCATGTCAGGAGTAATGCCAGCGCAATACCCCACATTATCAGTCCAATGATTGCATCCAGAATTTGCCATGCACGGGAACTTTTAAATACCGGAAGCAAATATCTAGCCGCATAACCCAAACTAAAGAAAAACACTACAGATGCCAGCATCGCCCCCAAGGCAAAATAAATTTTAAACTCTGAAAAATGCACTGAAATCGAGCCTAGCAAGATGACCGTGTCCAGATACACATGTGGATTTAACCAGGTGAGTGCAAGACAAATCATCAAGGTTTTTTCAAGCGATGGGCCATCCTGATCATCCACAAGCAGACTCTGACCGGCTTGCCATGCCTGTTTGAAATGCATGGCACCATAAATCAATAAGAACAAGGCACCTGCATATTTGGCAATCTGCACAATCAGGGGAAATTGCTGAATGGTATTGCCAAAGCCCATTACCCCCAAAGCAATTAAAATCGCATCCGACCCTGCACACAGCACACATATCCAAAAGACATATTGGCGTTTGAGTCCCTGCTTGAGTACAAAAGCATTTTGTGCCCCTATCGCGACAATTAAACTTAGGCCTATGGCAAAACCTTGCAAATATACATTAAACATCAGGTACTTCTTTCAACAATTATTCTGCAAGCGATTATCTATGTTTAAAGATAAAATTGAGTAATACTAAGAAAATATCAAGTTAACTAAAATTTATTAAGGCTGAACATGCTCCTCAATTCAAAACAATGTGATGCTTTTTTTGCAGTGGCTGAGACGGGAAGTTTTGATGCAGCAGCCCAAGTTTTAAATATCACCGCCTCTGCCGTCACTTTACGTGTGCAAAGTTTGGAGAAATCCCTAGGCCAGCTTTTGATTGTACGTGAACGACCTTGTCGCATCACCCAAGCCGGCCAAGCCCTGCTCACCTATTTGGAACATCGCAAACGTCTTGAACAGCAATTAATTCAGGACTTCAATACGCAGGCCAAGTCAGATGGTTTTTATGCCCTACGCATTGCCACCAATGCAGACTCACTGGCAACCTGGTTACTCCCGACACTGGCCTCTACACTGATTGATCATCAAATCACTTTACAATTGCAAGTTGCAGATCAATCACAAACCCATCAGTTATTAGAAGCGGGCAAAGTGAGTGCCTGTATCAGCACACAAAGCAATGCCATGAATGGCTGTGTTGCCCATAAAATTGGACAAATGAACTATAGAATGGTCGCCACCCCCGATTTTAACCAGCGTTGGTTTAGTAGTGGCTTTAACCGGGAAAATATCCGCAAAGCACCGGCAGTCATGTATAACGAGCAAGATCACTTACATAGTGATGTGATCTTGCAACATTTTGGCTTAAGCCGTCAGTGCTATCCCTTTCACTTGATTCCCTCTTCAAATACTTTTGCAGAAGCCATCTTGCAAGGTTTAGGCTTTGGATTGGTGCCAGACTATCAAATTGGCGATTGTTTAAAGCATGGTGAATTGGTCGAACTGCTTCCAGCACATCCCAGTGAAGTGACCTTATATTGGCATCACTGGAAACAACAGCCAGAAGCTTTACAGCAGTTAACCAAGGTTCTGATCAAACAGGCAGCTGAAGTGATGAATTAATCAACCCAGTCCTACATGGCGCGATCATCCCCAATTTGGTAATCATACTATCTTTTGATTAATTGACTGACAAAAAAATAAGCCTCACCGTGTGGTGAGGCTTATTGGTGATGGATGCAATTTCAGGATCAGAAGCATGCTAGTTGATGAATATCACTAACCTATTCAATCATTGTCTAAAATTGCTTCTATCATGATGCACATCTTATTATGACACTGCAGTCATATTACCGCGTGCTGTATGCAATTTCTTATAGCTATCAATCAGGCGTAGATGTCGATCCAGCCCTTCAAGCTGCATATTGGTTTCGGTTAAACCATAGAAGCGAACGCTGCCCTCGACAGAACCCATCACTGCATCCATACGTTCGTCTCCAAACATACGGCGGAAGTTGGTTTCATAATCTTCGATGTCCATGTCGTCATCAAGCATTACTTCCAGCACCACATCCATACATTGATAGAACAGACCGCGTTCAACCGTATTGGTGTTGTATTGCAAGAATTGTTCAACCAGTTCTTTGGCCTCTTCAAAGTTTTGCAAAGCCAGATAAATCAATAATTTCAATTCGAGAATGGTGAGTTGGCCCCAAACCGTATTGTCATCAAATTCAATCCCGATTAAGGTGACGATGTCAGTGTAATCATCCACTTCGACATCTTCAAGACGTTCAACCAGCGCTTCAAGTTGATCATCATCTAAACGATGCAGGTTCAGGATATCTTCACGGAATGACAAGGCTTTGTTGGTATTATCCCAAATCAGGTCTTCAACCAGATAAATTTCAGAATAATCAGGCACCAAAATACGGCAAGCCGTTGCACCTAAATGCTGATAGACCGCCATGTACACTTCTTTGCCCATCTCTTCTAAAATGCCAAACATGGTCGCAGCTTCATCTGCATTGGCATTTTCGCCCTGGCTAGTGAAGTCCCACTCCACAAATTCATAATCAGACTTGGAACTAAAGAAACGCCATGACACCACACCGCTGGAGTCAATAAAGTGCTCCACAAAGTTGTTCGGTTCAGTCACCGCATTGCTACTAAAGGTCGGACGTGGCAAATCGTTCAGACCTTCAAAACTGCGGCCTTGTAATAATTCAGTCAGACTACGTTCTAGAGCCACTTCCAGTTTTGGATGCGCACCAAATGAAGCAAACACACCACCTGTACGCGGGTTCATTAAGGTCACACACATTACCGGGAACTGACCACCTAAAGACGCATCTTTGACCAATACCGGGAAGCCCTGCTCTTCAAGACCTTTAATGCCTTCCACGATCCCCGGGTATTTGGCCAAGACTTCTTGCGGTACATCTGGCAGGGTAATTTCACCTTCTAAAATTTCACGTTTCACGGCACGTTCAAAAATTTCAGATAAACATTGTACCTGTGCTTCGGCCAAGGTATTGCCCGCGCTCATGCCATTACTAAGGTACAGGTTTTCAATTAAATTTGACGGGAAATAAACGGTTTCTCCATCAGACTGACGTACAAATGGTAATGAACAGATCCCACGTTCGGTATTGCCCGAGTTGGTGTCATACAGATGAGTCCCTAACAGCTCATTTTCAGGATCATAAATTTCACGGGTATAGTCATCCAGAATTTCTTTAGGCAACTCACCATTTGGGCCTGGCTGGAACCATTTTTCATCAGGAAAATGCACAAATTCGGCATTGGCAATGTCTTCACCCCAGAACTGGTCGTTATAGAAGAAGTTACAGTTCAGGCGCTCAATAAATTCACCCAAGGCAGAAGCCAAGGCACTTTCTTTGGTTGAGCCTTTACCGTTGGTAAAACACATAGGCGATTGCGCATCACGGATATGTAAAGACCAGACATTCGGCACAATGTTACGCCATGACGCAATCTCAATCTTCATGCCCAGACCAGCCAAAATGCCGGACATATTGGCAATGGTTTCTTCTAAAGGTAGGTCTTTACCCGGAATAAAAGTACTTGTTTCTGAAGCCAGATTCGGCATCAGCAGCGCTTGCGCGTCGGCATCAATGCTTTCCACATCTTCAATCACAAATTCCGGACCGGTTTGCACGACTTTTTTCACCGTACAGCGATCAATCGAACGTAAAATGCCTTGGCGGTCTTTTTCAGAAATATCAGCTGGCAATTCCACCTGAATCTTGAAAATCTGTTTGTAGCGGTTTTCCGGATCGACAATATTGTTTTGCGACAGGCGAATGTTATCGGTTGGAATATTGCGCGCCAGACAATATACCTTGACAAAATAAGCGGCACACATCGCAGAGGATGCCAGGAAATAATCGAACGGCCCTGGCGCTGAACCGTCGCCTTTATAGCGAATCGGCTGATCGGCAATCACCGTGAAGTCATCAAACTTGGCTTCAAGCCGAAGATTGTCGAGATAATTGACCTTGATTTCCATGTTGGCACCTAACTGTGCGGCTGCGTCGCGACTGACACATCCGCTTTAAATATTGATACATCACCAGAGTTCGGGATAAAAATGGAAGATCACCCGAATCATGGATAAAAAATTGATTTCAAAAAGTGAAGAGAGTCCTGAATTCGGCAAAGCAACCGAAAGATTGACTCTCACAATGGGATCCAATTTTACAGAATTATTGGCTGAATTGATGAATTTTACCGATCTTTCTCGTGTATTTTTAAAAAATGCTTCATACAAGAATAACTTAGATCAAGATTTCGACTCAGTTCAGAGCTATATCTACTAACGAGCTAAAGTCTGGCCAAATCTAAAACGGGTTTAGAGAATGTCGGAAGCTGCCATCTATACCGTGCTCAAACAGAACAAGATTGCAGTGAGTAAAAGCATTTTGTTGCATATACTTTAGATCTCTTTTATAAGCTAAAAATATTCAATATTGGATTTTTTAACTCAGCACGGCCTCATTTGATTGTTGGAATTTTATGTTTTCGTGTAGGCAATATCTCGACTTTTGAAAGGTCAAAAGTCGGCAAAAACCTTTTGTTTCCCATACACAACATCCTGAGCCAGTTTTAAGCACTGCTTTAAAATGCAGCGCAAGGGATGGGAAACGTGTGGCATCCATGCCACACTCATGAATCCAATACCGGCTAAAATCTTTTTTTTATTTTAGTTTTACGAACAGCATATAGTCATTGAAAAAATAATTGATGCAATAAGTCTCTTTAGTACACGTTATTTCAGCTGCCATTGCCCAGAAACTTCAATATTCACTTTTTCCCCAATACCCGCAAATGCTTTTTTCATACCGAAATCGCTGCGGTTGACTACAGTTTTAGATTCTACGTCCAGTAACTGTGGATCAGTTGAATTGGGTTTTAAAATGGTGTCGAGGACGACCGGCTGAGTCACACCACGCAAGGTTAAATCGCCTTTAATCGCGTAGTGACCTTTCCCTAAAGGTACAAATTCCTGGCTACGAAAAGTCGCCGTTGGATATTTTTCCAGATAGAAAAAATCTTCACCCAAAATTAAATTTTGCAGTGACGGTTTGCTTAAGTTCAGATGATTAATATCCAGAACAAACTGGGCTGAAGCCTGTTGCGGTGCTGCGGTGTCAAAATGCATACTGGACTGAATCTGCTCAAATCTGCCTTTGACAATCAAAAACCCCATTGAGTGGATATCAAAACTCACCTGCGTTTGCGGAGTCAGCGTCCATTCTGCAGCATAAAGCTGTGTCATGAAACTCACGCTGCTTAACCCGACCATGCAAAGACTTTTCCATACTGTGGGGATATTCATCTGATCCGCTCCTCAGCCGTTACAAATTTTTGCCTCGGCCTAATAGCTTACTGAAGATTATTCAAGATTGGTTTTATCTTCAGTCAGGTATTTGTCCTGCAATTGTTGATACGTGGAGGTTTTTTGAAATTTGTGTAAAAACTCGCTAGTGCCGAGTGGAAAAGCAGATTCAATAATTTCACCACGATAATAAGCTTCACGCAGCGGTGTGGCGGAAATGGCTCCAACCAGACTATCCAGCTCCACCATCTCCCATTCAGGAAATAATTTCAGATAATAGGATGACTCATCCTTAAAATGACCAATCAAACCGACTTTGGCATCAGCTTCAACCACACCGACAACCAGCGAATGTACCAGCTGTTGCCATTTTTGATCATCATAGACATCAACCACATGGACAAACTTGATCCGCTTCTGATCCGTTTCTGAAAAATTAGATAAGATCATCTGCTCCCGTTCAGCGGCACTAAAGGGATTTTTAATATTGCGTTCATTTTGCGCCGAACCTAAGGCCAAAATCACATATTGGCTTTGCTCTAATGCAATTTTAATGGTTTGCATATGTGCCAAGTGAAAAGGCTGAAAGCGACCAATGAAAACCAGATAATCAAATGTATAGTTCATAGCAGATCAAATTTTTTATGACTCGCGAGTTGTGCCGACTAAATAAATATGCGACATAATAAACGCCATAAAATTAAATTAAGTTTTAAAGCAAGGATAGTACGATGACACTGAGCTGTATTCAACAACCACATCAACATTTGAATGCGAATTTAGAACACGGGGTACTGACCTTAGCGATTAATCGCCCTGAAGCGAAAAATGCCTTATACACTGAATTGTATTTAAAAATTGCCCAAGCGCTGGATGAGGCGGATCAGGACAAAGCTGTACGTGTGGTGATTCTACGCGGTGCGGAGGCAGACTTTACCGCTGGTAATGATATGCAGGATTTCATGAAATCTGCCGCACAAAAAGGTCAGGCGCCGGCTTCTGAAGGTGCGCCTTTTATTTTGCTTAAATCAGCTGCCAAATTTTCCAAGCCTTTAATTGCCGCGGTTCGTGGCGTTGCAATTGGTATTGGGGTGACTGTACTTTTACATTGTGACTTGGTGTATAGCGATAATACTGCCATATTCCAGATTCCATTTGTAAGCCTTGGCCTGTCCCCTGAAGGTGCTTCAAGTAAATTACTGGTTGAACAGGCGGGTTATCACAAAGCGGCAGAGTTGCTTTTGACAGCGCAAAAATTTAACAGTGAAGCGGCTGTTTCTGCAAATCTGGTCAATAGCATTGAGGAAGATGTGTATGCGACTGCTGCCAAGAAAGCCGCTCAGTTGTCTGCCTTGCCATTGGCTTCATTGGTTCAATCCAAAGCCTTAATGAAACACAATGTCGCTGAGATTGTGCAATGGATTGACCACGAAGCTGAAATTTTCATGAATCGTGTCGGTTCTCCGGAAATGATGGAGGCTGTTGCTGCCTTTATGCAAAAGCGCAAACCTGATTTTGCTCAATTTAATTAATTAAAAAATGCTTAAAAAACCACTCTGTATTAATTTATTGAGTGGTTTTTTTATTTTCAGCCCCCACCTGATTTAACAACAATATGGAATAAACTACGCTCATGTCCAATACCAATGCTCCAGAAAAGAAACGCTATTTTGAACCTGCACCACAAGATATTGATGTTGAAAATTTCAAGAAAGTTGTGCAAAGCCGTCGTTCTGTCCGTAAATTTACCGACAAAGCTATTCCTACGGAAGTGCTGGACGATTGCTTAGACCTCGCCTTGCTTGCGCCAAACTCATCCAATCTACAACCTTGGACTTTTTTCGTGGTGCAAAACCCGACCAAAAAGAAACAGTTGGTCAAAGCCTGTTTGAATCAATTGGCAGCAAAAACCGCATCTGAACTGATTGTTTGTGTGGCACGTACTGACCGTATTGATGAGATGGCCAAACTTAATATTTCCGAGTTTCCATTTCCTGAAGCACCGGCTGCTGTGCAGAAGTATTACAAGTTCATTCCATACAACTATAAGACAAGTTACTTTAATACACTAGGTAACTTTAAGAAAGTTGCTTTCAAAGTGGCACGTACTCTGGACAAGCAATTGCCAGTGACTGCTTTTAATCCTGCAGATGCGAAACTTTGGGCCAGCAAAACTACGGCTTTGGCTTGTGAAAATCTGGTTTTAGCCTTACGTGCCTACGGTTTTGACAGCTGTATGATGGAAGGTTTTGATGAACCTCTCGTACGTAAAATTTTGAACCTGAATGATCAGCAGTATCCGGTGATGGTGATTGGTGCAGGTGAACGCGCTAAGGATGGAGTGTTCTTCCCGCAGTATCGATTTGATCGTGAACTGTTTGTTCAGAAGGTTTAGATATTTCTTATTCTTTTTGTTAAGGCAATGAAATCAAACTTTCATTTCTCAGATAAGCAGCATAAATGTCGCTAGTTAGAGTGTGGTACATGGAAGTACCATCTGTATAATAATGTAGGTTTTTTGCTTATCTAATACAGCCCCTAAAAATAATTTTAATAGTGTAATCATAATGAAAAAACTAATCACTATCTTAAGTCTATTTATGTTATCAAGTTGCTCTAGCAAAGCAAATATAAATGAACTGGAGTGGAATTTTCCAAATTGTGGAACAAGCTTACTCAATAACCAAAGTATAATCAAAGTTTGTGCTACTCGTGACTATATCGCTAACGCACCACAAAAAAGAAAAAAGGACTGGCTAGCATTTTTAGCTGCTGAAGGAAGTAGTGGTTATAAAGGATCAAGAGAATCTGTTGGTGGGATCTTAGAATTTCAGAATCAAGAATTAAATTTTAAAGGTCATGTTTGGGATTTTTCTAAACAAGGCTTTCCTATCGTAGTATTTAGAGGTCATGATACGATTGTTCAGAATGGTATTTTGTTAAATACCTACGTATCTCTAGGAGGTAATTATATTCCTCCAAATTTTACTACAGGTGAACAAAAAAATAATTTAAGTATAAAAGAAAATGGTTTTTTATATGCAAAAGAATATAGTTCAGGGGCATATCAAGGATCTATTGAAAATTTTTATTTTAAAAATATGAAAAATCACTCTGATACTTTAGATTTAAGTTCATGGGGTGGAGGAATATTGTCATCTCAATTTATTATAGAGAACTATATATATATTGCAGGTTCTAAAGCTACAATTATAGCTAACCAGATTATTAGTAAAGCTAAAAGCTTTAATGATAAACCTCTCTTTACTTTACAAAAACAAAATTTCTCAACATTAATAGATTTCTCAAAGCAAATATTCCCAGACCAAGCTGATGACAAAACAGCCATCCCTAGCACTCTTTACGTCAAATTTTCACCAGATACCATTATAGACAGTAATACATTTACACTTACCCAAAGAAACGATCAGGCCTACGCCATTGTATTAGACCACTCCCCCCGCGTGCGCATTACAAATAATACATTTAATGGGTTTAAGGTTCCCATTCTTATGGATCAGTGGAGTTCTATTGTGGATGAAAAAGGCAATGAAATAAAACATGAAAATTTTACAGGATATGGCAATTTGATAAATCCAGATAAATTTGCAGGCAATGTCACGATGAATCGGAAAGGTGAAATTGTAATAAATAATTAGAACTGATTAATAAAAATCTAATTCCAGCCTATACCGAAATCATGTAATGATAATTGGTGCAGGTGAACGTGCAACCGATGGTGTATTTTTCCCGAAATATTGTTTTGATTGTGAATTGTTTGTTCAAAAGGTTTAGATATCTATCATTCTTTTGTTGAGGAAATGAAATCAAACTTTCATTTCTCAGATAAGCAGCATAAATGTCGCTAATTAGAGTGTGGTACATGGAAGTACCATCTGTATAATAATGTAGGTTTGTTGCTTATCTAATACAGACCCTAAAAATAATTTTAATAGTGTAATCATAATGAAAAAACCAATCACTATCTTAAGTCTATTTATGTTATCAAGCTGTTCTTTTGCTGAACAAAATAGACCTGAATTAGAATATAATTTTTCCTCATGCGGTCAAAGCATACTTTATGGAAAAACATTAATTAAAATCTGTGCAACACGAGATTTTATTGCAGCAGAACCAAGAAAAAGAAAAAAGGACTGGCTAGCATTTTTAGCTGCTGAAGGAAGTAGCGGTTATAAAGGATCAAGAGAATCTGTTGGTGGGATCTTAGAATTTCAGAATCAAGAATTAAATTTACAAGGATACGTTTGGGATTTTTCCAAGCAAGGAAGTCCAAGCCTTATATTAAGAGGTCATGATAGTATTATTAAAAATGGAACTATTATTAATGCCAAAATTTATTTAGGAGGTGGATATCGTTCTCCAAACTTTACTACTATTAAGCAAGAAACTTCTACAATTGATGAAATGAAGTTTCCTTATGCAAAAAAAGATAGTTTTGACAAACAATCAATAGAAAATTTCTCTATGGAAAATATAAATTTTAACGGAGATTTATTATATATATCCTCTTGGAATAGTGGCTTTTTAAACTCAAATTTAATATCTTAGATTAGCATTTGAAGTGCAACACCATGTTCTTGGAATAATACCTGACTCGGGCTTCTAAATCCGAGTCTTTTTCTTGGGCGATGATTCAAACGTTGAGTGATTTCTGAAATATAAGCATCCGA
>NZ_CADDTS010000016.1 GCF_902753875.1 Acinetobacter bouvetii
AGAATTATTCAACTAAATTTATTCGAAAGGAAGCTCTTAAGGTCACTCTTTCTGCCTGATAAAAAATGGCTAAAACAAGAAGAACCTCAATTGAGGTTCCTATTGTGATATTTGTGGGACAGCAGTGGCCGTAAGGCTCTTTTTTTATAGCTGCAAGATTTTATTGGCAGATAGTATTTTCAAAGAAATTGAAAAAACAGATTTTATCAATGAGAATTATTTTCAAAATTTACATTGAATTTTGATGATGAAACCCACATCTTATACACCATAAATATGAATTAAATGAGCTTGTATCTGTATGTTATTTCACAACCCTAAATTACCGGCTGAAATCCGTATTAGCCATTTAAACGCACGTGTAAATGAACAACGTAAAAAAATTGCACAAGCCACTGCATCTAAATTGGAGCTATTGCATCTTGCTCAGCAGCTTTCAAAAGAAGCACGTTTACGTAAAAAAAATAATCAAAAAATTTATGTTCTCGATTTTAAGGGTGACACAGCAGCATCAGCAGTAGAAAATTTACGTGAAGAAATTACCCTGATTTTAGCAACAGCAAAAGCCGGACGTGACCGTGTGGTGGTTCGTCTGGAAAGCCCGGGTGGTATGGTGCATGGCTATGGTTTGGCTGCTGCCCAGCTGGTGCGTTTGCGTGATGCTGGTTTTAACCTCACCATTTGTGTAGATAAAGTCGCAGCCAGTGGTGGTTATATGATGGCCTGTATTGCCAATGAAATTGTCTCTGCACCATTTGCTGTGGTGGGTTCAATTGGTGTCGTCGCACAGGTTCCCAACTTTAACCGTTTGCTCAAAGAAAAGCACATTGATTTTGAGCTTTATACCGCGGGTCAGTTTAAACGTACCGTGACTATGTTTGGTGAAAATACGGCTGAAGGCAAAGCCAAATTTGAAGAAGAATTGCAACAAACACATGAGCTATTTAAGCACTTTGTTGAGAAATACCGCCCACAACTGAATGTCGAAAAAGTGGCAACAGGTGAGCACTGGTATGGCAAAGATGCACTTGAATTAAATCTGGTGGATAAGCTGCAAACTTCAGATGAATATTTACTCGGTTTGTTGGCACAGCATGAAGTTTTTGTGATTGAAACCCGCCGTAAACCAACGTTGGGTGAAAAGTTGGGTCTACAAGCTGCTCAAATGGCAGATGGTTTAGTGCCGGCAGTGATGAATAAAGTTATGGAAACGTTGTCAAAAGCGAGTGCGAATGTTATTCAATTGCGCGATCCTAAGCTTTAATTTCAAGATATTTTTTTAAATAGAAAGGCTCACCTCGGTGGGCTTTTTTTATGGAAAAAGAGTGTAATTATGTTAGATTGACTTTTAAACGCTTATCATCACTTTTTAATGTCTAACTTTTTGATTATTTTCGGTTTAATTCTATTTTTCTTTTGCTTTCTGGGATTCCTTGTTTGTTTGGGGATATTTTTACCGAAAGCAGAAAAAGAAGGAGAGAAGTGGGTTACTTTTCCATTTTTAATTATGGGATTGATGTTTATTATTGGTCTGATTGCTTACAGCACAGGAATAGCAATTAAAAACGATCAACCGATGGAAGTTTCAAAGGCATGTGGATGGGTAAGAGATTATCAAACAATTCCAAATTGCAGTGGTCGAGGCAGTCGCAAATGTGAGCCTTTTGAGCGGATCGCTATTCAATTTAAAGGCTCATCTTATTTGCGTCATATCCGATTTAATGAACAGTTAGAACGTAAAGCATCAGGAATTTATGCGTGTTTTGAATTTTATGACCGTATGAAATATTCACATTTAAAGGAATCAAGAATTATCAATTGGGTTAAATCATGAGGGTGAAAGAGGTTTTCGGTAAATCGTGGAATATTAAATCATGCATACATTTTTAGTTTTTATCGGTATTTTAAGTTTGGTGTTATTACCATTTCTTGCGTATGTTTTCGTCGTGCCCAAGTTGGATAATATTAATCATAAGCAAACGTTTCCAATCTATAGCTTTATACCGGGGTGTTTAATTTTAGCTTTTGCAGCATTCTTAAAAGAAGATCAATCTCGTGAAATATCTCAAGCATGTGGAAAAGTGCAATTTTATAAAACCTATTCAATCAAACGTGATCATTTTGAACGGATCGCGATTCAGTTTGATGGTTCAAAATATAATCGGCATTTAAGATTTGAAAAATATTTAGAACCTAAACAGAAGGGGGAACATGTTTGTTTTGAATATTTGGATAAATTTAAAAATTCAGATTTGAGCGAGTCAAAAATTTTAAAATGGGTTGATAAATAAGGGGGGATTTAGCGTGATTATGCGCTATTCAGGGTGTTTAGATGTTTAAACTACTGTTCATTTTAGGTGGGTTATTATGTTTGATCGTCTGGCCCTTAATCTATGTATTATATTATCGTGAGCATAAAACGAATGCATTGATGTTTTACACCATGCTTTTTGCACCGGCAGCCATATTGTGGGGCATATTTTATATGCTTTCTGCACAGCAGCAGGATATGACTTCGGATGCATGTGGCGTGATTCAAAATTACCAAATCTATAGGACAGCTGGGAATCCAAATTCCAGAAAACCATTTCAACGTGTTGAAATATTGTTTGATGGCGCAAAATATTCAAAGCATTTACGGGTAGATGGTAGTCTAATAAAAAAAGATGTCGGTGCACATGTGTGCTTTGAGTTTTATGATCGTAAAAAGAATCCACATATGACTGATTCCAAAGTTATCACATGGTCAGATTAGGCTTATGATTGGGTTTAGGTTTTTTGATTAAACAAATCGCACCCGTAATCATTGCACCCACGGTAGCCAGAAACATATCCTTATGCGCATCCCAGATATCACCTTGCTGACCATTATAGTTTTCAGCTTCCTCAGGCGATAAACCAATGGCAATCCACCATTCAATCCATTCATAGATCAGGCTGCTGGCCATGACAAACTGGATCACCAGCAGGAAAAGCACACTAGGTTTAAGTGTAGGTAACCAGACTTGAAACAGGCGATAGAAAAAAGGGTAGAGTAATAGACCATAAGCAATATGCACCAGACGATCATACATATTGCGGGTCCAGCCCATAGATTGATTTAAATCAACATGCAATAGCTGTTTAATCCACTCGTTATAAGGTACGTAAGAATAAAGGTAATGAGCACCGAGAATATGAATCAGTAAAAATGAGAGATAGAAGACAAAGCTGATATAACTGAGACCGATCTTTTTGAGACAAATCCACAGGGTAATCAGCATGAATGCTGTACCAATCTGATGCAGACAATAAGAAAATAATTCGAGCGGTTGAATACTTGCAACGACTATGGCAATAGCGACCAAAGCTAAAATAATCCAGTGCTTTAAGGTGAGTGGGTATTCAATCATCTTATTATTTTCAACTTTAAATTGATGAAGATTATAATAAAAAAGTGAAGCCTAAGCTTCGCTTTTTAAGCGTAATGATAAATTAGATTTTCGCAATGGAATCTTTAGTCTGTTCGCTCACGTTAATGTATTGCTGTGAGGATATCGCGGCGGCCTTTTTAGCAAAATAAGTAAGGCTGATAGTTAATATAGCTCCAAACGTATTGCTATTTCCGTAATCAATTGTGGTGTTATGCGTCATGATTTTGCCCTGTGTAAAGGCTTTTCATAAGCGAATCCATTAAACTGCATTTATATTTTTTATGATTTTTCTAGGTAGTGCACATGGCTGTTGTGGAAGCATTCGAAGCAAAACAGAATTGCTATTTTAATTATGACTTTGAAGCACTTTATTTAGAGGATGATTTCCCTGAAGAATTGTCCGTTTCTTTGCGCGGCATGTTATATAGACATGAGATTCAATATCCAGATGCAATCTATTATATTTATTTCAGTGATATTTTAAACGGTGATGAATTGGAAAAAATGAAAGCGGATTGGATGTGCTATTGTCCAATATTATAAAACTTCCCTCTCCTTGTAGGAGATGGTTAGGGAGAGGTGGATACCCTCATCTCCTTGCGGAGCATGCTCCTCATCCCAAAGGGAGAAGGAGTATATAGGTGGAAATAAAAAAGCGAAGCCTAAGCTTCGCTTTTTTATTCATCTAAAATCAGATCTTAGAAATTAAATCAGCAACTTGTTTTGCTTGAGTTGAAGCATTACCTGTATATGTAGCAGGTGTCATTTCAGCTAAACGCGCACGATCAGCAGCTGGAACAGCTTCTAATTCGTTACCGTTTACGAAATCAACCATCATGTCGCGAGTCATGGCTTGACCACGAGTCAGTGCTTTCAATTTTTCGTATGGTTTTTCAACTGCATAACGACGCATAACTGTTTGGATTGGTTCAGCTAGAACTTCTTGAGCGTGGTCAAGGTCTTCAAGAATACGTTGAGCATTCAATTCAAGTTTACCAATACCTTTAGAACAAGCTTCGAATGCGATCAAGCTTTGAGCGAAACCAACACCCATGTTACGAAGCACAGTAGAGTCGGTTAAGTCACGTTGCCAGCGAGATACAGGAAGTTTTTCGCCCAAGTGTGCAAGTACGGCATTTGCAATACCCAAGTTACCTTCAGAGTTTTCGAAGTCAATTGGGTTGACTTTATGCGGCATAGTTGAAGAACCAACTTCGCCTTCTTTCAAACGTTGTTTGAAGAAACCTAGAGAGATGTAACCCCAAACGTCACGGTTAAAGTCGATCAAAATCGTATTGAAACGACGTAGCGCATCAAAAAGTTCCGCCATGTAGTCATGGGGTTCAATTTGAGTGGTGTACGGGTTGAATTCTAAACCTAAAGATTCAACAAAAGCTTGTGAATGCGCAGGCCAGTTGATTTCTGGGTAAGCAGAGTAGTGCGCGTTGTAGTTACCTACAGCACCGTTGATTTTACCAAGCAATTCAACTTGTTTGAATTGTTTGATTTGACGTGCAAGACGGTAAGCCACGTTTGCCATTTCTTTACCCAAAGTTGTTGGGCTAGCAGTTTGACCGTGTGTACGAGACAACATCGGTTGTTCTGCATGTTGCTCAGCTAAAGCAACAATTGAATCGATAATTTGTTGCATAGCAGCAACTAAAACTTCACGACCATTTTTCAGCATTAAAGCATGAGACAAGTTGTTGATGTCTTCAGAGGTACATGCAAAGTGAATGAATTCACCGGCATTTTTAAGCTCATCAATGTGTGCAATTTGTTCTTTTAGGAAGTACTCAACCGCTTTTACATCGTGATTCGTGGTACGTTCGATTTCTTTAATGCGGTTGGCGTTGTCTTCAGAGAAGTTTGCAACAATGGCATCCAGTGCAGCGTTAGTTTCTGCGCTGAAAGCAGGAACTTCAGTGATTTCAGGACGGTTTGCAAGCGCTTGTAACCAGCGAACTTCAACAGTCACACGAGCGTGGATTAAACCAAACTCAGAGAGGAAAGGGCGCAGAGCATCACATTTGCTAGCATAGCGTCCATCTAATGGAGAAAGTGCGGTTAAAGCGTTCATAGCGATTCCTTAAACTTTGGAATTAAACGTAAAACGGAGAGCTTGATACAGTTCAAGTTAGACCACCTGATACTGTAATCGAGCAAGATCTTGAATATCTTGGAGTAGTTTGCGCTTGCTGAAAATCATGCCCCATGAACTACCGCCAAGTTGACGCCACAAGTGCGCCAGTTGCAGACCGGTAAACAGGGAAGCGCGGATACGATTGGTATGTCCACTATCTTTAAACGCTTCAGCATTGCCTTTGACCATAATGCGCGGATTAATTTGCCCCGCAGTTTCAATATAGGTCTGGGCCAGATTGGCAATAATGCTGGGATGCAGATAGTTATTGTCAAAAAAAGACAGTTGTTTCAGAATTTTCTGTTGCGATTGTTCAATAATTTCAACAAATTTGGGATTGCTATAGACTTTTTTCTCTAACTGTAACAATGCCATGGCATAGCTCATTGGCAGTTTGGTATTGGAGAATTTAGGTAAACGCGATTTGGGAGAGGTATTAAAAGGTTGGGTAATGCTGCTTTCTAATGTTTTGAGACCCAGGGAAATATCGGCAAGTTGGTTAAAAAAGTGTAGGGTTTGACAGGATTCATTGGCGGTAGGGCGGATATTCAGGCTGGCTTTAATGAGTTGTTCTAAATAGAAGCTCCCATTTTCGCCAATGCTCTGCTGTCCCGACATGGCCGTCATATGCGTCAGCTGTGTCGACTGGAACACAGCTGCTAACGCCAAAGCACGGTTCTGACGTACATTCAAAGTCCGAGGCTGTTGAAAGGGTAACTCAGCCATGCCTATCGCTTCCTTTTTAAATAAAATCAGGTTTCGGTGCATTGGTATGATGAATCACACCACCACCTAAACAAACTTCATCTGCGTAGAACACTACACTTTGTCCTGGAGTCACCGCACGTTGCGGTTCATCAAATTCCACTCTTACGCCGTTTGGCATACTGCTGTCTTTATAAATGACGCAGTCTTGGTCAGGTTGGCGATAACGGGTTTTCGCTGTGCAGCGGAAGCCTGTTTCAGGAATTTCTTGCTCGCCAGCCACCCAGTCAATTGCTTCACTCCAAAGTATAGTACTTTGCATCAGTGGATGCTCATGACCCTGACCAATAACAAGGCGGTTGTTTTCAATATCTTTATAGAGAACAAACCATGCACCTTCGGATTCGCCTTTTAAACCGCCTAAGCCGATGCCACCGCGTTGACCGAGGGTATAGTACATTAAGCCGTGATGTTCACCAACCTCTTTACCGGTATCCAGCAAAATTTTTCCAGGTTGGGCAGGCAGGTATTGTTTTAAGAAGTCATTAAAACGACGTTCGCCAATAAAGCAGATCCCGGTTGAGTCTTTTTTCTTGGCTGTTGCCAGACCGAGTTCTTCAGCAATTTTACGTACTTGCGGTTTTTCAATTTCACCGACAGGGAACAGGGTTTTATTGATTTCACGGCCATGCACGGCATGCAGGAAATAAGTCTGGTCTTTGTTTTGGTCAAATCCGCGCAATAAAGGAGCGTATTCTTCACCACGCGAATTAGTCATGGTTTCACCGCGGCGGCAGTAATGACCGGTCGCAATAAAGTCTGCGCCCAAATTTACGGCATGGTCTAAAAATGCACGGAATTTGATTTCTTTATTACATAAGATATCCGGGTTTGGAGTACGACCAGCAGCATATTCAGCCAGGAAATGCTCAAATACGCGATCCCAGTATTCCATGGCAAAGTTGGCAGTATGTAATTTAATACCAATCTTGTCGCACACGGCTTGCGCATCGGCAAGGTCTTCCATGGCCGTGCAATATTCCGTGCCGTCATCTTCTTCCCAGTTTTTCATGAAAAGTCCTTCAACCTGATAACCCTGTTGAAGAAGGAGTGCTGCAGAAACAGAAGAATCTACACCACCAGACATACCGACGATGACACGTTGTTGCATAGGATTAAGCATCCAAAGTTGAAATAAGGGGAGAATTCTGGTGCTCATAAACGAGCGATAAAGGATATTTTTGACCGGATAAGGCATCTTCAACGGCTTTAATCACCAGAGGACTACGTGCACGTGCAGATTCTTTCAGTTCATCCAGTGTCATCCAGACGGCACCGACGATTCCAGTATCTAATTTGGCATCGGCATGATGATGCAGATCTTTGGCCAGAAAGCAGAAACGGAAATAGGTACGGTCAGGGAACATTGGGGGAGTATAGGTATACATGCCAAGCAAGTCTGTAATTTCTACATCATGCCCGGTTTCTTCCATAGTTTCACGAATGGCTGCCTGGATGAGCGTTTCACCACATTCGACATGTCCTGCCGGCTGGTTAAATACAGTATGTGTTACACCTTGAGTATGTTCTTCAACAAACAGGAATTTTCCGTTTTTTTCAACAACAGTCGCTACAGTAACGTGGGCAGTCCAAGCGGTCATAGAAAAGCACCATGGGGCAAAAGGGGTATTCTACAAAATTTAGCGCGCGGTGGCTATGTTGGGAGAGTTTTTCTTTGATTAGTTAAAAAAGGTTATTATTTCATATTGCTGTTAAAAATTGATAATTGTTGAGTTTTGATTTTATTTGCTTAAAAGTTTATTAATATGAACTTATCAAACAGTGTGGAACAATGCTTAAATAATAAGCGTGAAACACAATATTTCATGTAAAATGTCTGACTTGGTATGGTAGAGTTTTTATTTAAAACTAAATAATTGATTTTTAATATATTATTAAAATAATTTCGTATAACGTGTATTATGTTAATTTTAGAAAATCTTCACATTAAAAAAATGGCTATTTAGAACTGTACTATTTGGGGCTTCGTAAAGCTAAGTAGAAAAAGCCCAAAGCAAAGATGCTGGCGCCCAGTAAAATGCAGGCCACACTTAGTGCGGGATTATTACCTAAACCGCTTAACGATGTGCATATTGCGCCGATGCTCATTTGCGCACAGCCATACAGTCCAGAGGCTGAACCGGCTACTTTAGGATTAACATTTAACGTATTGGTCAGCGCTGCCGGTGAGGTAAAGCCACCGCCAAAGCAATAGCCGATAATTGGGATCATTAAAGTATAAGGATTTAACCAATGCGCAAAATTACAGGCCAGTAAAATCACCGCAGAACTGACGCTGATGCTGCTGCCGATCAGCACCATTCGGTTTAAGGAAATTCTGGAGACCATCCGTGATGAGCAGAAGGTGCCGAGCCAAATCCCCAGCATGACCAAAGCCAAATACAGGCTGACATGGTGAATTGAACCATGCAGCTGATGCAGCACAATGAACGGTGCAACGCCTAGAAATGCATAAAAAGAGGTGGTTGCCAGACTGCCACCCAAAGTAAACCCTAAAAATTTAGGCGAAGTGACCAGCTTTTTATAATCTGCCAGCACGGTTTGAAACGAGGTTTGTTTTTGCTGTGTCTCATCATCGTGCACAAAGATCCAAACCAAAAACAGATTCAGCAGACCTAAACCGGACAGCACCATAAAGATGGTTTTCCAACCGGAAAGGGCTGCAAAAAAACCGCCCAGAATAGGCGCAAGCCCCGGGCCAAACATTACCATCATGTTGAGCAGTGACAGCCGTTTGGTGGTTTCAATACCCGTTGAGGTATCGCGGACAATCGCACGCCCCAGCAGCAGGCCGGTACAGCCACCCAGCGCTTGCAGAAAACGCATGAAGATCAGTAGATTTAATTCAGACGCGAAAATTGCGCCAACGCCCGCACAGGTATATAGCAGCATGCCGAAAACCAATACCGGACGGCGTCCAATCGCATCTGCCAAAGGGCCATAAAATAATTGACCTAGCGCCAAACCTAAAATATAGACACTTAAGGTGAGCTGAACTTGGTGAATTTCTGCATGAAAATACTGTCCAACCAATGGCAGCACAGGCACAAAAATGTGCATGGCTAAGGTGCCAGACAGGGTTAAAATGGCTAAAAACCACAGTGGGACATTTTTTGCCTTTTGTGCTGTTTGAGTATTCATTCAGGTTGTCCTTTTTGCGCACTATGCATGCCATCGAGAATACCAAACAGTTGCTGCAGTAGACGTCTGGCAGCCACTAAGTCATCAGGATTGAGTTGGGCTTTAATTTCATTTTCCAAATCTTGCGACATTTGCTCTAAATGTTTGGCGATTTCCCGGCCCTGAGCCGTAATACTGGTGGCTTTGGCGCGCCGGTCATGTTCTTCTGGCACACGCTGAATGTAGCCGGCTTTTTCCAGCTGATTTAATACCCGAACTAAAGATGAACTGTCTAATGAAAGCATTGCTGCCAAATCTTTTTGCCGAATTGGTTTCTCCATGCGTGATAGATACAGAAGCGGCACCCAAGCGGCATCTGTTAAATCATATAGCACTAGCCGGCTGTCTACTGTTTTACGCCAAGTTCTAGCAACCAATGCAACGAGGGTTGCAAAACGCAGGTTATCCAAATGCTGTGTGGGATTGTTCATGTGAAAATAGTTTGTATGTCATCTATTTTTTAAACATAGTCCTGCTGGATGATGCTGTCAATTGCAGATTGATATTTGCGCAGCATCTTTATCATCAAAAAAAATAATTTTCGCTTATGTGAAATTCTAGATTAATGGGCCTTTCGATCATTTACTTAACATAACCCGAATCCTGCTTAAGCTAATGATTTCATAATTTGAATTGTTGGCTTATTTCGATGGGTTAATTGGTATGCACATAAAGAAGCATAAATTCCACTTAGAAATCCATGAATACTACGAGCTTTAC
>NZ_CADDTS010000017.1 GCF_902753875.1 Acinetobacter bouvetii
TAACGAATGACGGCTTTGTTTGAGAAATTTCCAATAAGTTGCTTCAAATTTCAGAAAGAAATCATCAATTACGCAGAATAATTCGGTACTATTGAACATCAGGACTAGGGCTTTAGGTTTTGTGTGGTAACTCAACTGATGGCTCTAGTCCTCTTATTTTTCAAGTCATTTTCTTATCCGCGATTCGGGTTAACATAAAATCTCTTATACGAAATTAAATTTAATTTTTGGTTTTTTGACACCTTCAATTTTGTGTTGAACAGGACATAAATGCTAGTGTCTTTCCAGTCAGGGCGAGTATTTCACCGTAGATACTATTCCTAAACATTATTCGTCTTCATCTTCTAACTCAGTGATTACCCATTCATATCCGATAAATTTTCGGTCAGCCGCTTGACCATATTGCAAATCAAACATTTCATTCAAGCTTGGGTCCCGGTCAATCAAATGCTTTAAGCCAACCAGCTTATAATCATTATCAGCTAAAGGTTCAGCAGTTAAAAACTGCCAATCTCCGTTCTTTTCATGCAGTACCGTGAGTATGGGTTGCCGTTCTTCAATCCATTGTCTTGTTGTGAATATTCCCAGATTAGTCGGTTCTCGAAATTTAAAATTCATATTACGGTCGAGCAAAGGCTGATCATATAGAAACTCATCTTGAAAACCTTCTTCCCAAGGGAACTTGTTATTTCGATCTGTCCACACCAGTTGAAGCGCAGGAAATTTTTCATCTGCATAGTAGCTTTGGGCAATCCCAAAATAATCATTCATGTTTTCAGCATCAACTTTTAAGAATTGGCAGCGACCATCTTTAAAAAAGATATCTGAATATTCATGCTCTAATTGAATCATTTCACCGCTTTGAATCACTTCAGCAATATGATTGAGGAGGGCATGACAGAGCTTTGCAGATAAACCAAAACAGATAATTTCTGGATGACCATAACTTTCGTAAAGTCCAATGCTATAGCTGAAAGGCGGGGAATAGTCGGTATGATCAATCGATATGATTTGTAAGCCGAATTTCTCAATATTTGTTTTTGTTTGTTCTAATATTATGCTGCGATCAGGGCAGACATGATCTTCCGTATGTTTCATAAAAATTTATTATTTATCATTTTAGTATTCTAAAATACAGAAGATTATGCTAATCAACAAATCGAATTTTAAACTTTATGATTTTCTGCCACCTTTACATAATGTCTCGCTGAATAAGGCAAAAATTCTTTTTCTTTATCCGTTAGCGGGCGGACTTTCTGTACTGGACTGCCCACATATAAATAACCACTTTCCAGACGTTTACGTGGCGGAACCAGTGAGCCTGCACCAATCATCACATCATCTTCAATAATGACATCATCTAAAACAATGGAGCTAATGCCAACCAATACACGATTGCCAATCGTACAACCGTGTAATTTGACATGATGACCAATGGTGACATCTTCACCAATAATCAGGGGAGAGCCTTCAGGTTTATCGGCTTTTTTGTGACTAACATGCAACATGGCATGATCCTGCACATTGGAATTTTTACCAATATGAATATGATTGACATCGCCACGAATCACGGCAAAAGGCCACACCGAAACGTTTTCAGCAAGGACCACATCGCCAATGACCACTGCCATGTCATCAACATAACAAGAGTCATCAATTTGCGGCGTGGTATCTAAATAGGGACGAATGTTTTTAGCCATGTGAAGGTTTCAATCTGTAGTTTTCCAGCATTATAAAATAAAAAAGCACCCAGACCGAAGTGTGGATGCTTTAACTTAAGTCTAAAACTGAGCTTAGAACAAGTTTGCGAAGAACTGTTTGATGTGATCAATCATTTTGGCAAAGAAACCAGCTTCTTCAACAGCTTGAAGGGCAACTAGCGGTTTTTCCGCAATTACTTTACCGTTTAAGGTTGCCACATATTTACCTACCACTTGACCTTTTTTCAAAGGTGCAGTCAATTTAGGTTGTACCACCAATTGAGTTTTAATGGCATTGGCATCACCTTTAGGCATCGTCACATTAAAGTTTTCTGGTAGGCCAATTTGAACGTCGTTGCTTTTGCCATACCAAACTTTTGATTTAGCCAAAACCTGATTGGCAGGTTGAACTTTAACGGTTTCAAAGTTTGCGTAACCCCAAGATAAAAGTTCACGTGTTTGCGATGCACGCTCGTTCATGCTTGGTGCGCCAAAAATCACTGAAATTAAACGTAATGGGCCGCGTTTAGCAGAAGTGGTTAAGCAATAACCAGCTTCATCAGTATGACCTGTTTTTAAACCATCTACACTCGGGTCGGTATAAAGCAAGGCATTACGGTTGCCTTGTTTGATGCCATTAAAAGTAAATTCTTTTTCCGAGTAGATTGGATAATACTTTGAACTGTCATGGATGATATGTTGCGCAAGGGTTGCCATATCTTTGGCAGTCGAGTAATGACCTTCGGCAGGCATACCTGTTGCATTGATAAAGCTGGTATTGGTCATGCCAATACGTTTAGCTTCCTGATTCATCATGTGGGCAAATGTACCTTCATTGCCCGCAATGTGTTCTGCCATAGCTTTTGAAGCATCATTACCTGACTGGATGATAATCCCACGAAGCATTTCTAATGCTGTTGCAGTGCCGTTTAGAGGTACATACATACATGATTCTGTACTACTACCACGACACCAAGCAGATTCGTTCATACGAACTTTTTCATCTTCCGTGAGATCACCACTCAATAACTTTTGTTCAATGATGTAACTGGTCATCATCTTGGTCATTGAAGCAGGTGCTAATTTTTCGTTTTCATTTTTTGCTGCGAGGATTTGCCCCGTCTCATAGTCCATCAAAACATAAGATTTATTATTGAGTTCTGGTGGTGCCGATAAGACAGTTGCTGCGTATGAAAAACCAGGTAATAGTAATAATGCAGCAAGGGCGCTTTTGTGGGTCATTCTGGGTGGTTCCAATATCTTAATAATAAGCACAAAGAGCTTTGCATTTTAGGACAAAGCAAAGCCGACTTCTACCGCTGAAATCGGCTTATTTCAAAAGTATTGTAACCAATTTGTGTTATTTGCTATATGCAGTGAGTTCTTTACAAATTTCCTGGTTTTTTGCATCACCAGCATTTTTAGCATCACTACGGGCTTCAGCTAAAATAGGCTTAAATTTTTTCTCTTTAATGAGTTTGGATAAAGCGGAAACAGCATCTTTTTCTGCAGGTAAATGCTCTTGTGCGAGTTTGGAGTAACCTTTCTCAAATTGAGCTTTGTCTTCAATCAAACTTGGACAAACCTCAGATAAAACATAAATGGCAGCGAGTTCTTGTTGAGTTACTTGCTGCATGGGAGTGACCTCAATATTTTCATCTTGTGCTTTTGCTGCGTGAGTGACAGAAAGAGTCATTGCAGCAGTGGTGAACAGTCCCAAAGAAAGCGATTTCAATATAGATAATTTCATTAAACAGACCTAAATGATTTAAAAACATCACAATATAAATAAGCTTAGCGGTATTTTTGGTAATTGTAAGTACACAAATGTATTGAAGCTGTTGAGAATTGCAGAAATCTATGCAAACAAAGGTAAATATAGATGGACATTTAGGGGGATTAAAAATCAGGGCATAAAGTCCGATAAGCTTTATGCCCTGATAGCAGGCTCAAGAGTTTGAGTCCGCGATATAATTGATGTATTACTTAAGCATCGTAATTTAAGACATCATCACAAACTGACTTTTGCTCATCCTTATTGGTTTCTTTTGCAGCCTGACGTGCTTCATCCAATACAGATTTATATTCAGTATCTGCCTGAATTTTTTCATAAGTCATGGATTTTTCAGAATAGTCTTGTAAGTAAGTTTGAATGAGCTGATGAATGTTATGATCAAATTTGGCATTTTTACCAATAATGGCAGGGCATACTTCAGCCATCACTTGAGTTGAAGCAATATCTTCCTTTACCAGGGTATTTGCTTCAGCCTGAGTTAAGCCTTCATTGGCAGAAACCGCTGTAGATAACAGGGCAAACATACCTAAACCCAAGAAACCGCGAAATGAGATCGTTTTAATCATTTTAAAGTCACACATTTTGAATAGATGTTGGCCATTAAATATATATAATTTCTTATACAATTCAATCAAATGTTCTGATCAGTCATTTTTAACCCTTACGAGATGTTTTTGTGAATATATTAATTGCCAACGATGATGGTGTTTTTGCTCCCGGTATTCAAGCATTGGCTCAGGCTTTAGCGCCTTTGGGCCGTGTTGTTATTGTTGCACCAGAAAGCGAGCGCAGTGGTTTTTCCAGTGCTTTGACTTTAGATCGTCCTTTACGTCCGATTCAAATTTCTCCTGATGTTTGGGCGGTTAATGGCACGCCGGCAGATTGCGTCTATCTGTCGATGAACGGACTATTTGATTTTGAATTTGATCTGGTGGTCAGTGGCATTAACAGTGGAGCCAATTTGGGAGATGATGTACTTTATTCAGGTACTGTCGGAGCCGCATTTGAAGGTCGTCTAATGAAGCAGCCTGCGATTGCAGTTTCCATGGCGGGTCCAAATGTTCGTTCTTATGATAGTCCGCAGGACTATGCCGTTGCAGCACAATGGGTGCATGACTTTATTGTGCAAGGTTTGCCAATATTGCCCCCACGTCATATTTTTAACGTGAATATTCCGGATATTTCTGAATTGCAAGGGACTAAAATTACCTATCAGGGACGTCGTAGTCAATCTAAACCCATTACCAGTCATGTTGATCCACGTGGACGTCAAGTGTATTGGATTGGTTTATCCGGTGAGGCTGTTGCTGAACCCAAGAAAGGTATAACTGAAATAGAGTCGGATTTTTTTGCAGTCGCCAATGGTTATGTGAGTGTCACACCTATACAAATGGACGCGACAAATTACGAGATTTTGAACACATTGCACGCACAGTTTTCTAAATAGTGCCCAATAGTGTTATAACTTTGTGAAAAAGCAGAACTGTACATATTTTTCAGAGACTTTTTTGCTAATCTTAGCCCAAATCAATAAATACATTTATGTGTAGAGAGGAAGATTAATGCACTTGGTGTCACAATATCGCTTATTTGCTGTGCCTTCAGCCTTGTTGAAAACCCTTGTGTTATCTACAGCTGTTATTTCGACTGTTATTCTGAGTGGTTGTGCTTCTAAACCACAAATTCATAATGCGACACGTTATGCAACTGCGCCGGACTATTATACTGTTCGCTATGGAGATACTTTGAGCGGTATTGCAGCACGTTATGGTTTAGGGTACGTGAGTGTGGCTGAAATGAATGATATCGCCCCACCGTATCGTATCTATGTAGGACAGTCTTTACGTTTAAAAGATTCGGGTTCACGCCGCACCACTACAACTCAAGCAGTGACACAAGCTGCTCCAATTCAACGTCAAAGCGTACAGCTGCCAACGACGCCAGTACAGTCTGTTGCACCCGTGACTTCAGCTCCAGTTGTTGTCGCATCTTCACAAGTGTCTGCTTTGCGTTGGGTTAAACCAAGCAATGGTGCAGTGATTGCTAACTTTAACGTGGCTTCTAATGTTAAAGGCATTCGTTATGGCGGTAATCAGGGAGATCCAATTTTTGCTGCGGCAGATGGGCAAGTGGTTTATGCTGCAGATGGTTTGAAAGAGTATGGTAATCTTATTCTGATCAAACATATTGATGGTTATATCACTGCTTATGCGCATACCAGCAAAATGAATGTCAGCAGTGGTCAAAATGTGACTGCAGGACAGAAGATTGCGGAAATGGGTTCTACGGGTACAAATCGTACTATGCTTGAATTTCAGGTACGCTTGAATGGCAAACCAATCAATCCGACTAATGTTTTACCAATAAATTAAATTTTACAAATACAAAACATAAATTTCACCGTATAATACAATGAGTTGCTTTTATCGAAAAAGATAAGGCACTCATAAGTTCAGAGGGAAATTTATGTTAGATCAACTTCGAGCAATGGGTGTATTTGCTTGTGTTGTTGAAAAAAGCTCGTTTAGCGGTGCTGCACGTGAGTTAGGAATCACAACCAGTGCCGTGAGTCAGCAAATTCGTTCTTTAGAAAATGAAATGGAAGTCACACTTCTGCATCGATCTACTAGAAAATTAAGTTTGACTGAAGCTGGACAAGCTTTTTTCCATAGCTGTCAAGAAATGCTTGCCGCTGCTGAGCGTGGAAAAATCCGCATCAATGAGTTACGTGATGACTTGATTGGTGACTTACGTATCGCAACAACCCCCGAACTTGCTGCTAATCATGTGATTCCTGCATTGTCTCATTGGATGCAGGCACATCGTGGTTTGTCTGTACATGTCGAGGCAGATAATCAATATATCGATTTAATCGAAGGACGGATTGATATTGCCTTGCGCATGAGTTCAAAAATGGAAGATCATAATTTGAATGTGGTGCCACTGGCTCTGGTTGAGCAAGTGCTGGTTGCCTCACCAAGTTATTTGAACCAGTCTGCACCGATATCACGACCCGAAGATTTGAAAAATCATGATCTGATTCCAATCAATATTATGAAAAATTACCAGCATTTTTCATTTAAAAATATGGTGTCGGGTGAAACCTCTCTTTTAGAAATGAAATCGCGCTTAAGTACCAATAATGTATTGGTGGCAAAATCATTATGTTTGCAAGGACATGGTATTGGGCGCATTTTATATTTAGATGTACAAAAAGATTTGGTGAATGGTTCTTTGGTTGAAGTGTTGCCAGAGTGGAAATTACCATGCTTTACTTTATATGCGATTACGGCAAAAAAAGATCAGCAACCGACTAAAATCCATCGCTGTTTGGAAGCATTAAAACAATACTTTAGCCAATTACCCGGCGGAAGAATGTATCAAGAAGCTTCATGATCTGAAGCAGATAAAAAAAGCCGCATCAAGCGGCTTTTTTTATTGAATATTTAGTTAGATGGCTGAGCTAAAAATTAGGCTAAATAATCCTTAATCATTTTAACCAAGCGTTCAACCAATTGATCAGCCTGTTCTTTATTAATGTTGAGTGGTGGTAATAAACGAACCACTGAACCTGCAGTGACATTGATAATCAGTTTGTAATCATCACGAGCCACATTGACCAGATCGCCACAGGCTTTCGGCAATTCAATACCAATCATCAAACCAAAACCACGGACTGTCACGTTTTGATCTGTCAGTTGCTGGCTTAACTGCTCAACGATATAAGCACCCATTTGGGCCGCATTGTCGACCAGATGTTCTTTTTGAATGGTATCAATGACAGTATAAACCACACGTGAACCTAAAGCGGTACCACTATAAGTTGAGCCATGGTTGCCCGCAGTCAGTACGCCTACACCACGACCTTGAGTCATCACCGCACCAATCGGGAAGCCATTGCCCAACCCTTTAGCGGTAGTCAAAACGTCAGGAACAATATTGGTGTGCTGATATGCAAAGTATTTACCGGTACGGCCATTACCTGTTTGAACTTCATCCAGCATCATCAACCAGTTATGCTGGTTACAGATTTGACGGATTTCTTCAAGATAGCTAAAACCTTGAGGGGCAGTATTGACACCACCTTCACCTTGAATTGGTTCAACTAGAATCGCAACGATGTCTGGATGATTAATTGCTGCTTCTTCAATCGCTTCGATATCACCAAAGGGCACACGAATGAAACCTTCAACCAAAGGTGCAAAACCTTCCTGTACCTTTTTATTGCCGGTTGCAGAAAGAGTCGCCATAGTACGGCCGTGGAAAGAATGATCTGCGACAATAATTTTAGGTGTAGCGATGCCTTGCATATGACCAAATTTACGCGCAATTTTAATAGCACCTTCATTTGATTCTGCACCACTATTCGAGAAGAAAATTTCTTCCATGCCTGAAACTTCAGCCAGTTTTTGCGCAGCAGCGGTTTGCCAAGGCACTTCAAAAATATTACTGGTGTGCATCAGGGTGGCGGCCTGTTCAGCAATGGCTTCAGTGACAGCAGGGTGCGAATGGCCTAAACCACACACCGCAATACCGGTTAAGGCATCCAGATATTCAGTACCATCTTCAGTATAAAGATAAGAACCTCGTCCTCGGACAAAGCTGATCGGCTGACGGCCAAATACCGGCATCAAATGAGATGGTTGATCAGTTTGCACAGGAGCAAGGGTAATGTTATTCATGACTAACTCTTATCTGTTAGGTGGGAAAAATAAAAGTTTATATAAGCAAAATCCAGGACAGATTAAAAGCCCAAATGTAAATAAAAATGGAATTATTGCTTTAGAGATACTGTTTCGCCAAGTTTTGGGTATAATGCGAGGCAGATTAGTTGAGGATTTATCAATGACTGAACAAGCACGCGATACTGAAGCGTTAATTCGTGACCAAATTGCTAAACATGCAGTATTACTTTACATGAAAGGTACACCACAATTCCCACAATGTGGTTTCTCTGCACGTGCGGTAGAAGCACTCAGTCAAATTGGTCGTCCATTTGCTTATGTAAACATTTTGGAAAACCCTGACATTCGCGCAACTTTACCAAAAATTGCAAATTGGCCTACTTTCCCACAATTGTGGATCAATGGCGAATTGATCGGTGGTAGCGATATCATGCTGGATATGTTCCAAAAAGGTGAATTAAAAACTTTAGTAGAACAGTACAGCCCGGCACCTGAAGCTTAATTCAGTGTGATGTTGTAAAAAAAGCGCCTTGAAGGCGCTTTTTTTAATGGCTGGGAAAATGTCAGCTATTTTCCGGGCTGTCTGAATCTGTATCTGCAGATCCATTCTTGGCAGGACTTTCCGTCTCAGCTGTAGTGATTTCAGTTTTGGCCTTTTTTTTGTCTTTCTTCTTTTTTTTCTTTTTCTTCGGTTCTTCCTCAAGCTCGGTGCCATCTTCTAGCGCTTGCCAGTACTCTAATTGATCCATCACAGCGGCAAAGATGGAACCTTTGCTGTAACGACCTTTTTTATTTAAAGTTCCCACTGGGCGAGCCATTAAAATTTCTAAGGCCTGATCGATAGTTTCAATGGCATGAATGTGGAACTGACCTTTACCTACCGCTTCAATGACATCATGGCGTAACATCAGGTGTTCCATGTTTTGACGCGGGATAATCACACCTTGTTTTCCGGTCAAGCCCTGTAATTTGCAGGCATCATAGAAACCTTCAATTTTGGCATTCACACCACCAATCGGTTGCACTTGACCCAACTGGTTCATTGAGCCGGTAATCGCCCAGGATTGATCAATCGGAAGTTGACTAATGGCAGAGATCAGGGCAGAAAGTTCCGCCACGGTGGCACTGTCGCCATCAACCTGACCATAGCTTTGTTCAAAGGCAAGGGCAGCAGAGAAGTGCAGAATCTGTTCACGACCAAAGTGTGCCTTTAAAAAGCTCGACATCAACAGTACACCTTTGGCATGCAAGGAGCCACCAAGTTCAACACTGCGTTCAATATCCAGAATGTCACCGCCACCCTGATAGACTGATGCAGTTAAACGTGATGGCAGACCAAATTCGACATCGGCATATTGAATCACAGACAGGGCATTGATCTGACCTAAGCGATGACCACGAGTTTCAATGAGCTGGGTACCGCGAGATAGATCTTGCCAATACAATTCACGTAAATAGCCTAAGCGGTATTTGCGATGATCCAGTGCCGTATTGATATGCTTTTCTGAAACGCTTTTATCACCTGCCTGTGCAGCATGATGATGTGATTCGCGAATCAGATCGCCTAAAGTTAAGGCATGTAATGACAATGAGCTTTGGTCTTCTGCTTGACGACTTGAATCCGTGAGTAATGCGGCCAGGGCAGAACGGTCAAAAGGCAATAACTTGTCGGTTTGCACATAATCTGCAATCAACTGCATGTAGGCTTGTTCGTTAATGTCATTACGTTGTAATGTATCAGTGAAGTCGGCGCGGATTTTAAATACACTGCCAAGTTCCGGTTCAAGCTCTAGAATTTCATAATAAACCTCAGGCTCTGCAAGTAAAATAACCTTAATATTCAGTGGAATAGATTCTGGTTCAATGGATATGCTGCCAGTTAAGGTCAGCATGTGTTCCAAAGAAGAAAGTTTTAACTTCCCTGATTTTAAGGCTCGTTTTAGACCTTGCCATGCATAAGGCTGTTCTAGCAGCTGCTCAGCTTCTAGCATCAGGAAACCGCCATTGGCTTTGTGTAATGCACCTGGACGAATTAGGGTGAAGTCGGTGGTAATGGTGCCGTTTTGGGTCAGTTGTTCCACATGTCCCAGCAAGTTGTAGTGGGTCGGGAAATCTTCAAAAATAACAGGTGCGCCAGTGTTGGGTTTATGCGAAACAATGATGTTGGCCTGATAGCGTGATGGCACGCGGCTGAATATCCCTGGGGAGAAATCATCTTCTTCCTGTTCGAGGACAAATTCTACATTATTGATAATATCTTCAGCGTAGTATTGTAAATACTCGGTCAAACCCGCGACATCTGGATATTTGTTCTGAATCAGGTCAATACGTGGCATCACCACCTGTTTGGCAATATCACGGTTCAGGTGCTGCACTTTATCACGTGCATCATCTTCTAAATCACCCAGATGCAAGCCCAGACGATCTAGTTTTTTATTCATGTAGCGAATGTTGGAGGCTATTTCAGCACGTTGTTTACTGTTTAAGGCATTAATGTCTTCTTTGGACATTTCCTGATATTCATTGTCTTTGACATGAACCGGCACGAAACAATGTTCATCATCTTGTGAAATCAGTTTCAGGTCGAATTCTTCACCTTCTTTGGTGAGTTCGACCAGCGCAGACTGTTGCTCATCACCGGTTTGCTGACGAATCTGTTCAATACGGTTGTGATAGGTTTCAGCCGTAAAGCGACGTTCTAATTGTTTTAAAATGGTCTGCCAGCTTTGATGCAACAAGGCCTGAAATTTAGGTCCTTGTCCCGCAGGAAGTTCAAGTGCAATCGGTTGACGAGGGAATTTAAAATTATTGACATAGACCCAGTCATTTGGCGTTTGCATGCTTTTGGCGTGTTGCTGCAGTAAACGCTTGATCATGGTACGTTTACCTAAACCGGCTGTACCCACTGCAAAAATATTGTAGCCAGAGTAAGGCAGGGCAATGCCTGCTTCAACAGAGGCGCGTGCACGGTCCTGCCCAAGAAAGTCATTCAGCGGCTTGATTCTTCGGGTTGACGCAGGAATTTTTTCTAGATTCGGAATATGCGTCAGTTGTTTCGGTTTAAGCTGGGTTTGCGTCAAAGTGTTTTGAATTTCTGGTTGATCGAATGCTGAAATTAAACTGTTTTGTATCGGGGCTGGGTTATTAATAGGAGTAGTGGCAGCTACAGAAGAATTCATTTGATCGAGTTTTTGGGGCACTGTTTAAATCCAAAACTAAAATATTGCATTAGAGATTTAAAGGTATACAGGTTTAGCTGAAAAATTCAAGCAGGCAGCTCATTTTTATCGACAAAATAAAACAATGATTTCACAATTATTGTTGAATCTGAACGTATTAAGCGTTTGAATAGCAGCATTCAGTTTTGCAGAAAATAACAACGCAATGACAATACAATCTACAGGGTGGAAATCTGCCTTTACTGCTTTCCTCGATCGACGTGCACTGATCATGCTGTTTCTGGGTTTTTCAGCGGGTATACCTATCCTGCTGATCTTTTCCAGTCTGTCTTTATGGCTCGGTGAAGCTGGAATTGAAAAAAGTGCCGTGACTTTTTTTAGTTGGGCAGCGCTCGGCTATTCTTTCAAATTTGTCTGGGCCCCCTTGATTGATGAATTGCCGGTTCCATTCTTGACTCGTGCGCTGGGGCGACGTCGTGCCTGGTTGCTGATTGCCCAAGTCCTGATTGTCGTTGCTATTTCGATTATGGCATTTTCAAATCCAGCACTGGGTCAGGGGTATTTATATCAAATGGCTGCCGGTGCAGTCTTGCTGGGTTTCTCTGCGGCTACGCAAGATATTGTGATTGATGCTTACCGTATCGAACTGGCTGAAACCCAAATGCAAACGGTTTTGGCTTCAACCTATAACGCGGGTTATCGCATCGGGATGATTGTGGCCGGTGCGGGAGCGTTGTTTTTGGCGGCATCACTTGGAACGGCCAAAGGCAACTATATTTATAGTGCCTGGAAAACCACGTATTTAGTTATGGCTGCGGTAATGTTGGTCGGAATCATCACGACTTTGGTGATTCGTGAACCGCAGGTAGTACGTGCCTATAAAGATTATAAACGGACCGATTATTACCGTTTGGTAGCTGTGTTTTTTGTCGCGGTGATTAGCTTTGTCCTGAGCTACATTTTTTCTGGAAACTTAACTGAATCGCTTAAAACACAATTTGAAATTTCCGATTCATTGTTACTGTTCTGCTTCGAAACTTTACGCTTTATAGGCTCGGCTGCTGTTGCGGTTTTGGTCGGTACAGGATTGGTTAAAATGGGTGCGGTGAATAAGTCCATGGCCTTTGAAACCTGGGTCAATCCGATTGCGGATTTCTTTAAACGTTATGGTTTAAAGTTGGCTTTGGTGCTGCTGTTATTGATTGGTTTTTATCGAATTTCCGACATTATTGCCGGGGTCATTTCCAATGTTTTCTATCAAGACTTGAACTTTAGCAAGGAACAGATTGCAGAAGCGGTCAAAATTTATGGCGTGATTTTCAGTCTGGTGGGAGGATTTCTGGGCGGCTTGTTGGCACAGCGAATGAATATCATGAAGCTGATGTTTGTCGGTGCAATTCTGGCTAGCTCAACCAATCTGATTTTTATCGGTTTGGTGAAATCAGGACAGCCAACTCATGATGTACAGGTGACAGTTGGCCAGCATCAGTATCAGGCCCAATCTGATGAAGTGGGATACTGGAAACTCAAAGTGCCCAGTCAGGTCTTGGCACAAGCCAATGCGGTTCAGATTGCTGTTCAATATCAGGACGGTACTCAAGCTGCGGTCACTACTCAGATCCCGTATTTAAAACTAAATGACCAACAAACAGCGATGCAAATGCTGCCAGTGACCAGTGATAATGTCATTACAGCGGATGAGAAAGACAACAGTCTGGTAGTGCGTGGTCAGTATTTCGGGCAGCCCTTGGCTGAATCGCAAAAAATTGTGTTGAATCTTGATAGTCAAAAATTTGATGCCAATCTGGATAAAGCCGGTGTATTTAGTGCAGCTATTCCGGCAGAAAAATTAGCCAATTCAGCATCGAAAAAGCTGGTCGCAGAAGTACTGGATAATAACAAAGTCATTTTGAGCACATCACATGCCTATACGGTCAATATGCAGACAAGCACGGCTAAAAATCTGGATCTTGATGTTCAGCCTCTAGCTGCAGTCAATCCGCAATCGGCTGATGCTATTGAAATTACCGGCAAGGTGATTAAACCTTATAGTTCATGGTGGTTATATTTCGCCATTATTGTCGACAATCTGGCTTCCGGTTTGGCGGGTGCCGCCTTTATTGCGTTCTTGTCCAGTCTGACCAGTGTGTCTTTTACAGCCGTACAATATGCGATTTTTAGCTCACTGATGACCTTGACCCCTAAAATTTTAGGTGGTTATTCGGGTACTATAGTGACCAATATCGGTTATCCCAATTTCTTCCTCATGACCACGCTGATTGGTATTCCAATTTTAATTCTGGTGGTCTGGGTGGCGAAATTATTACGCGAACATCAAAATGCAAATAGTCAATAAGGATGAATAATATGCGAATGCTCCATACCATGTTACGTGTAGGCAATTTAGAACAGTCTTTAAAGTTCTATACCGAAGTACTCGGTATGACTTTGCTTCGTAAACGTGATTATGAAGAAGGTCGGTTCACTTTAGCTTTTGTCGGCTATGGTGATGAAAAAGATCATACGGTACTGGAACTGACGCATAACTGGGATACAGCCAGTTATGAGCTGGGCAATGCCTATGGTCATATTGCCATTGCGGTGGATGATGCCTACAAAGCCTGTGAGGAGATTAAAGCGCGTGGCGGTAATGTAGTGCGTGAAGCCGGGCCAATGAAAGGCGGCGTTACCGTGATTGCTTTTGTTGAAGATCCGGATGGTTATAAAATCGAGCTGATTCAGCAAGATGCCAATGCACGTAATAACTAAGTGTACATTTGGATATAGATAAACTAAATATTCAACATTGCGTTGAAAAACTGGCTTTATTTATTTAGCCCAGTAAGATGAATCTTTACCTTTAGGTATATTCGCTTATTGGGTTTTTTATGATCTAAAACTACAGGATGTCACAATGTTAAAACTATTGGCATTGGATCGCTTTACGATTTTGCTGGTTGTGATGGTAATTTTAGCCAGCATTGTTCCAGTCTCAGGTTTGGCTGCACATATATTTGGGGTGGTGACCAGCATTGCTATCGCAATCCTGTTCTTTTTACATGGGGCAAAATTGTCCAGAGAAGCCGTGGTTCAAGGGATTCTGCACTGGAAATTTCATGTCGTGGTATTTGCTTTTACTTTTGCTTTGTTTCCCATTTTAGGCCTCTTGGCCAAGCCGATTCTTTTACCAATGTTGGGGAAAGATTTGTACTGGGGCTTTTTGTTCATGTGCTTTTTGCCCTCGACTGTACAATCGTCCATCGCCTTTACCTCGGTTGCCAAAGGCAATGTTGCCAGTGCGGTCTGTAGTGCTTCTTTTTCCAATATTATTGGCATGTTCATTACCCCGGTATTGGTAAGCCTATTTATTTTGGGGCAATCACAGCATCAATTTGATCCGACCTCATCTATTATTCAAATTACCTTATTGTTATTGGTGCCGTTTATTTTAGGGCAAATCCTGCGCCCTTATGTTTATCCTTTGATGTTGAAAAAGCCTGGCATCGTTAAAGCCTTCGATCAGGGAACTATTCTTATGGTGGTCTATGGGGCATTTAGCGGAGCAGTGGTTGCTGGGTTATGGCAAATGCTGAACTGGCAAACTTTGCTGCTTTTGACGTTGGCCTGTTCGGTATTTTTGACCATTATTATGCTGCTGGCTTTATACATTCCAAAATGGCTGGGTTTTAACCGGGAAGATCGGATTGCCATGTTCTTTTGCAGTTCGAAAAAAACACTGGCTAGTGGTGTGCCGATGGCACAAATTTTATTTATTGGGCAGCCTTTAGGGATGATTGTTTTACCGATTATGATTTTTCATCAGATTCAGCTGATGGTCTGTGGGGTCATTGCCAATTATTGGTCAAAGCATCCTATAGATGAGTTTAAGGCAATAGATGAGTGCAAAGAATAATTCGCTATCTGATATTTTTTCGCGTATAATTATGCCCACTTGTTGTGCTTAGCTCTGGCGGTATCCGTCTCGGTGGGCCAAAAGAATGGTCTGTTGTGGTGTTGGTCTTGCTTGTTTTCTGAATCAAGCTCATTCCTCATGATTCATGAGAGTGATCAATTGCGATGACAGCATAAGCCTTTCTTAACTTAGGAGTAATCGACGATGCGCGCCGATATTCACCCAAAATATGAAAAATTAGTTGCTACTTGTTCATGTGGTAACGTAATCGAAACTCGTTCAGCGCTTGGTAAAGAAACTATTTACCTTGACGTATGTTCAGCATGCCACCCATTCTACACTGGTAAACAAAAGAATGTGGACACTGGCGGCCGTATCGACAAATTCAAACAACGTTTTGCTGGTATGTCACGTTCTATCAAACGTTAATACCCAAAATGAAAAAAAACGGGCTTTTTGCCCGTTTTTTTATGTCTGCAATTTGGCTTTTGCTCAATTGCAGAATGAGTACAAGACCTATTGGTCTTGCACATCAATCAAATGATCCAGTTTTTTCTGGAAATAATCGCCTTGAATAAAGCGGGCATCTACATTCCAGGCATTGGCAAACAGAGTCATGTCATTCAGGTCACGCAGCATGATTTCCCCGGCTTTGATTTCATGGAAGGCGACCAGTTTTTCCTGTAATTCTTGGGTAGATTTTTCCGCATTTAACATTTTGGTCAAAGTAGGGTGTAAGGTCAAACAGTTGATGTCCAGCTGACGCAATACCGATTCGCTATAAATGGTATTACCAAAATCCCTTAAGGATACTTCTGCGCCACATTGGCGTAATTGGGCAATATTTTTTTGGGCATCCGTAATATTTTGGTTAATATCTTCTTCAGAGAATTGCAAAATCAGCGGATGTTTTAATTTGCTGCGTACAATCGTAATCAATTTAGAAATAAATTCAGGGAAGGTGCGATCGTGCAATAAAACAGCTTTGTTTAAATTGACAATTAATCTGGCTTCCGGGTATTGAGTGATGAAGTTATGCAATTGCTTACATGACTCGACCAAAATCCAGCGATCCAGTTTAATCGACAGTTCCGGATCTTCGGCTAACTCTCTTAAACAGGCTAGATCTTTCCAACTATTTTCATAAATAAAGCCGCTGGTGACTTCGTAAGTATATAAATTGGTGTCTTGCTTATCATAAAGCTGCTGATATTTAAGGTGGATTTCTCCACGATCCAGACTTTGCTGTAAGGCTCTAATCAGTGCAGATTCAGGTGATGCTGCGACAGGCTTCACTTTTGGTTGCTGCAGCTCAATCACAGGAATATCTAAATTGGGTTCTAAATCAAGCACAGGGGTTGGCTGATTTTGTGGTAATGGTGTTTTGTAAGCAGTACCTACAAACCGTTCGAAATGTGCTTCATCCGTAATTTCAGCATCTAAAATAACATAACCGATTCTGAGATTGAGCGGATAACTGGCTTGATTCACGGTGAGTAATTGCGGTTTAGTCAGTGAACTTAAGCCAATTAGTTTAGATTCTAATTTGGCTTTAGATTCAGCCTGAAATACACCGACAAAAATGCTGTTTGAGATTTTAAAGAGCGGAACATGGGTTTGTTCTTTTAAAAATTCTTTTAAGTTAATGAAATAATTTTTAGGTGTGGTCCAGTCATTCTCAAAAATACTTTCAGGGCATGAAGCCAGTGAAAACATGACGAGCGCATTAATATCGGAAGGCTGCTGGGTAATGGTTCGATTGATTAGCTGATAGGTGTTTGGCTTTTGATAATTTTTATCAGTGTTTGACGGTGCAGTATGACTTGATTCCGATGTTTCGATATCAATGGTAATTTGTAAGGCATCATCTTCATCTTGAGATGGTAAAAACTCAATTTTCAGTGGATTTGGAATAGAGACCTGACTATTTACAGTGTTAACTTCAAAACGGCCTAAATCAAACTGACCTTGGGAAATTTTTTTAAAGCGTAACTTAAAGTCATTTAAATCTTTAGGTTGTAGCAGATCAAGCAAAGGTAAACCAACAATATCATCTTCACTTTTGAGGCCGAATAATGCCAGATATTCAGGATTGGCCTGAATATGAATACCTTCCTGAACAAGAGCAACCGCCTTGTTGCTTTCTTGCACCAAAGACTGGGCATGCGTTTGTGCAGACTCCAGCTCTTGCATCAAGTGTTGTTGAGTCAGAACTAAACGGCTGAGTGAAAGCGCACGTAGTAGACCCAAATAGAAACGGTCTGGATAATCCAGATTTAAAATATCGTAAACGCCTTTACGAATATAACCGGCATATTGATCGGCCTGATAATCATCAGGCTTAAGCAGAATCATGGGAAGATTCGGCTGCTTGGAGAGACGGATCAAGCTTAGAGCCTGTTCATACTTCAAGTCATAAGCACGGCCGAAAATCACCAGATCCCAAGTATGATGCAATTGTTTTTCAAAATTTTGTAAATCATCAAGCAAAGTTGCCTGAACGATATGTTCACTCGATGTTAAAAGATCACGGATTTGGTTAAAACGTATTTGATTATCATCGATAATGAGTAAACGTGTTTCCGTACGTTTTAACTTTTTAGACAATAATGGATTTCTCACTTCAATGCTTCCCATAAATCGTGATTCTTGATTTCATTTGTTTGCTTGTTAATAAAGTTCTCGATTAGACTTTGTTGCTGCTCATTCAGTAATTCAAATTCAAAACGAATAAAGCTTTGTGTAATCAGTTGTGCTTTAGTTAGATAAATTTTTAGTTCTTCTTGTCCCAAACGAAGATGAATGGTCTGCTTTTCTCTAAACAAGTGTGAGCCTGACACAATCAAACTGGTAGAAATCTGATCTAATTGAGAGGTCTGTACGATTAATGCCGGCTGATAGTTGTTGGTATTGCGATCTGTTTTAATCATAACTGAACAAGGGAATAAATCTTGTGCCAAAACTTCCAGTCCAAGCTCCAGACTCTTTTCCGTAGACTGTTTGATCCAGCGTATTACCCCACCTCGCCACGGACTATGCGTGTTTTCCTGAATCAAAATAAATTCACCAGTTTTTAAATTTGATGGTGTGGCACCTGTCCATTTAATTCGATAACCATTGACACTGATATCCAGTACTTCCGCCGGATAAATCTGTTTTGCTTCACGATCCAATGTTTTCGCCGTGCTCATTTCAGCAGGAATGTTTGAATTCATCGAATTGATAAACGTACTTTCATTGTGAAACTGGTAATTTGTATCTAAATCTAGAGTCTCATGAAAGTTTTTACCTTTGGATAGGTAAAAATGTGCTACTGACAAACTGAAACAGATTTGCAGCTGTGCAGAATATTCATAACGTTCGTGACGACGTTCTGTATTGGTGGTGAGTAGGTTATGAATATGAAAATGCAGGGCTGGCGTTAAGAATAATTTTTCATTACGAGATAAATAGCCGGTCTTTTTGGTTTGGGTCTCCGACAAATGGTCTAATAAATTTTGCGTTGAAATATAAATGGTTGGTTTGTACAAACTCGATTGATTCACGTTAAAAACCGGTGGGTGGTCTTTATTGGTATCTACAATATAACGTGAAAGCGTGGTTTCTTTCGGTAAGATATGAACCAGTTTTGCCCAATCAGAACTACACAAATACAGCCCTTGCATTTCTGAAGGGCGAATTTGATGCGTATTTAAAATTTCCAGCAAAACCAGCTGTGAATAGGCCTGACCAATGGTTTGTAAAGGATGTTGGGTATCTAAAATTTGATTGATATTGGTTTGATAAAAATTGTTTTTAATTGCACATTCGAGCAATTGATGAGCAATTAACCATTGACCAAATAAAGGTGTGCTATAGAGCAAATGTTGTTGGTACAACAATAAAGAAAGCTGCTGCAAGGCATAATAGGTCGAAACGATTCTGGCTGTCTGCAAGCTTTTCTTTTGATTAAAGGCAAAGAAAGAAAACTTTTGTAAATTTAATTGTGTGTTACAGCGTTTTGAAATATCGATATAAATTTTGGCAAAATGACTACGGAGCAACATGGCCAGTTCAATAATCTGGTCACTACGATCATTGGTGATCAGGCCTTGATTAAAAAAATGCTTTTCCAGGCTGCCTAAGACATTGTCTAAAGTGGGATGTAAGATTTGAATTAAATCAAAACGCAGCATTTCCGGGCATTTTAGTTCCGATATTTCAAGTAAGGCATTGAACAATTCTTTGGATGAGTTGCCCAATTGCAGAATGGATAAATTGGATACCCATTCTTGTAAGCCTTTGGCATTGGATGGGCAGAAGCTCAGTTTGTCCAACTTTAATTCTGTTGGTGTTTGGAAGATATCTGAATTACTCATAAGCATCGTTATTATTAACTCAAAAAGTTGAAACCCCAAAAAGCGGTGTTTTGTTTTTTTCGCCCGCTATTTCCCTGACGAGTTTAGGAACCAGATAACCTGGCAGGTTCTCTAAAACCTCTTTATATATAAAATCAATTTCTTCAGGACTTAAGTCAAAATGATGGGCACCTTTTACTTTATCTAATACATGTAAATAGTATGGCATCACGCCAGCATCAAACAGACGGTAACTTAAATCCACTAAAACTTGCGACGAATTATTAACCCCTTTTAATAAAACGGCCTGATTCAACACGGTAATTTGATGCTGAACCAACACTGAAAGTTTGGAACAAGTAAAATCGTCCAACTCGGCGGCATGATTTGAGTGTACCACTAGAATAATGCGCAGCCTACTGTTTTTTAATAGGGAAATTAGCTCTTCATCGACACGGTTGGGGATTACGATCGGAACCCGTGAATGAATTCTCAAAAATTTAATTTGAGGAAGTGTTTCTAAGCGATCAATCCAGAGTTTTAATTTTCGATTGGAGAGGGTCAGAGGGTCACCGCCGCTAAAAATAACCTCGTTAATATCCGGCTGGCTTTCAATATAATTTTTAATGTTTAGCCAATCTTCATTTTTCGGCAGGTTTTCCTGATAGGGAAAGTGACGTCGGAAACAGTAACGGCAATGAACTGCACAAGCACCGGTTAAAGTCAGCAAAAAACGCGATTTATATTTATGTAATATCCCGGGGTGTTGATTGGCATGTTCTTCACCCAAAGGGTCGGTGACATAACCCGGATGATCTTCAAGTTCTAAATGATGCGGCAAGACTTGTAAAAGCAGGGGGTCAAACGGGTCACCAATGTTCATTTTTCCGACGAACGCACGCGGAACACGTAATTTAAACTGTTCAGAAGCCAAGATTGCCCCTGATAATAATTGATCAGGCGAGAGCTGAAGCGCATAAAGCAACTCTAATGGGTCCGTAATCAGGTCACTCAGTTGAGATTGCCAGTTTTGCTCTTGATACAAATAGTTTATCATGCCACGTGTTAAAAATAATGCTAGTCTAGCATTAATAGATTTAAGTTAGTAAGTTTGGAGTGAGCCTTTCATGGCCAATTATTCTACAAATGACTTTAAGCAAGGCCTAAAGGTTATGCTTGATGGCAACCCATGTAATATCTTGGAAAATGAATACGTAAAACCTGGTAAAGGTCAGGCGTTCAACCGAGTTAAATTACGTAACCTTAAAACTGGTAAAGTTTTAGAAAAAACTTTTAAATCAGGTGATTCTTTAGAAGGCGCTGACATCCAAGAAGTAGAAATGAACTACTTGTATAACGATGGTGAAATGTGGAACTTCATGGACCCTGAAACCTTTGAACAGATTGCTGCTGATAAAACAGCGATGGGCGATGCTGCTAAATGGTTAAAAGACGACTCTAACGAACTTTGTACTATTATGTTGTTCAATGGTGTTCCATTGTCAGTAAGTGCACCGAACTTCGTGGTCTTGAAAATCGTGGAAACTGATCCGGGTGTTCGTGGCGATACTTCTGGCGGTGGCGGTAAACCAGCTAAACTCGAAACTGGTGCTGTAGTTCGTGTACCTTTATTCGTACAGCAAGAAGAAAGCGTTCGTGTAGACACCCGTACTGGTGACTATTTAGAACGTGCATAATGGTTTTAAAATAGACTATTATCGAAAGGGATGATGTAAATCATCCCTTTTTTTTATGCCAAAGTATTACATGAAAAATCAACTATAAGGAGTAAAGTCGCAAGGGACGAAACAGCAGTACCTCGAACAATAAAAAGTTAAAGCTGATTTGATGCAACGAATATGAGGGATTGAAATGGAATCTATACAACAGAAGTCCAGCCCAGTATCAAAACTGATCTGGCTTCTTGTCGCAATTTTAGGTGCAGTATCGTTTGGGATACTGGCTTTAAGCCGTGGTGAGCATGTCAATGCAGTGTGGCTAGTATTAGCTGCTATCTGTGTCTATAGCATCGCTTATCGTTTCTACAGTTTATTTATTGCAAATAAAATTTTTGAACTGAATTCTCGACGCTTAACCCCGGCTCATCGTTTATCCGATGGTCTGGATTATGTACCGACCAATAAATATGTGCTGTTTGGGCATCATTTTGCTGCGATTGCAGGTGCGGGGCCTTTAGTGGGACCAATCCTGGCAGCACAGATGGGATATTTGCCTGGAACCATCTGGTTACTGGTTGGGGTTGTACTTGCTGGTGCAGTGCAAGACTTTTTGGTGTTGTTTATTTCTACCCGTCGTGATGGACGTTCATTGGGTGAAATGGCCAAGCAAGAGCTGGGTTCTTTTGCCGGCGTGATTGTGATGCTGGGTGCATTAGGCGTGATGGTTATTATCCTTGCCGTTCTGGCACTGGTGGTAGTAAAAGCCTTGACCAACAGTCCGTGGGGTGTATTCAGTATTTCTGCGACCATTCCAATTGCATTGTTCATGGGCGTATATATGCGTTATATCCGCCCAGGTAAAATTGCAGAAGTTTCATTGATCGGTTTTGTACTGATGATGATGGCGATTGTGTATGGTGGCAATGTTGCTGCTGACCCTTATTGGGGGCCAATGTTTACCCTTTCAGGTACGCAACTGACCTGGTGCTTAATTGTTTATGGTTTTATCGCTTCGGTCTTGCCGGTTTGGTTACTGCTCGCTCCGCGTGATTATCTTTCAACTTTCTTGAAGATTGGCGTGATTGCCGGGCTTGCGGTCGGAATCATGGTGGCATTGCCAGAAATGAAAATGCCGGCAGTTACTCATTTTATTGATGGTACTGGACCTGTTTTTGCCGGTTCAATGTTCCCGTTCTTGTTTATTACCATTGCCTGTGGAGCCATTTCTGGGTTCCATGCCTTGGTGTCTTCAGGTACATCACCAAAACTGGTCGATAACGAAGTTGATATCCGTATGATCGGTTATGGTGGCATGTTGATGGAGTCTTTCGTTGCTGTCATGGCAATGATTTGTGCAACCATTTTGGAACCAGGTGTTTATTTTGCAATTAATGCACCAGCTGCAGTATTGGGCACTACGGTTGAAAGTGCTGCAGAAGCAGTACGCACTCTAGGTTTTGTAGTCACTCCTGAGAGCTTGACTTTACTTGCTCAGGAAGTGGGTGAGAACTCAATTTTATCTCGTACCGGTGGTGCGCCAACCTTTGCTATTGGGATGGCACACATCATTACGGAAATTTTCAACAATCGTTCCATGATGGCATTTTGGTATCACTTTGCGATTCTGTTTGAAGCATTATTCATCTTGACTGCCGTAGATGCAGGTACACGAGCGTGCCGTTTCATGGTTCAGGATACGGTAGGAATTGTGATTCCTGCGGTGAAAAACTCGCACAATTTCTTTGGAAACCTTTTAGGAACTGCTGTCGCTGTTGCAGGCTGGGGCTTCTTTGTGTATCAGGGGGTGGTAGATCCACTTGGCGGTATTAACAGCTTGTGGCCACTCTTTGGTATTGGTAACCAGATTCTTGCAGCAATGGCATTGATCTTGGGTACAGTCATTCTGTTTAAGATGAAGAAAGAAAAATATGTATGGGTAACAATTATCCCGACAGCTTTTTTGTTTGTGACTTCAATGACTGCAGGTTGGCAAAAAATCTTCCATGAAAATCCTAAAATTGGTTTTCTGGCACAGGCCAACCGTTTTTCTGATGCGATTGCTCGTGGTGAAATATTGAAACCAGCCAAGGATATTGCGGAAATGCAAACCATTGTGTTCTCTAACCAGATTAATGCGGTGTTATGTGGTTTCTTCATGATTGTGGCTTTTGTGATGTTGTTTGCTGCGATTGGTGTGGTGCGTCGTGCCTTGTCTAATCCAAATCCCACTGTGAATGAATCAGAAGCCATTTACCGTGATGAGGTTCCGGCAGGAGAGGTGAAATGAGTTTGAAAGAGCAAATTCGTCAGAAAATGGCTTTGGGTAAAATCATTAAATTTACAGTGCTGGCGCAACCGAAGAAGTTCTTGATGTTGAATGGTATTAAAACCATTCAGGTGATCTGGCAACGTCTACAGCAAAGTTTTCGCTTAATGGTGGGCGTGCCTGATTATCAGACTTATTTGGCGCATATGGCAAAACATCATGCAGATTTAACACCTATGGATGCCAAGACATTTTATCGTTACTGCGTGGATGCGCGTTATCCAAGTGCTGCGGGCGGAATGAAAAAATGTCCTTGCTAATCTGAGCAAGCATCTGTCAGAAATCTTTTGATTTGTTTGGAAAAACCACAAAACGGTGTATGTTAATCATGCACCGTTTTTTATTGGGGAAAGAGTGTGATTTGGGGCACGAATAAAGTTCAAAAACAGGAATTCACGCAAGAGCAGCAACAACTTAATGATGCTGTTGAATTTTATGCAGAAAAAATTCAGGAGTTCCTGTCTCAAATCAATCGCATTATTCTGGATAAAGAACATCAAACCAAACTGGCCTTAAGCTGTTTACTAGGTGGAGGCCATGTACTGTTCGAAGATTTGCCGGGATTGGGAAAAACCACTTTATCTAGTGCCTTGTCGCATATTGCAGGATTAAAATTTCAGCGTATTCAGTTTACCAATGACATGCTCGCCAGTGATGTGATTGGGGTGAATATGTTTAACCAGAAAGAACATCAGTTTGAGTTCAAACAGGGGCCTATTTTTACTCAAATTCTATTGGCCGATGAAATTAACCGATGCAGTCCTAAAACCCAGAGCGCTTTACTTGAAGCAATGGAAGAGGGTTTTGTAACGGTAGATGGAGTGCGTTATGAATTGCCCCGACCTTTTTGGGTGATTGCCACCCAGAACCCGATTTTTCAAAGTGGCACCTATAGCTTGCCGGAATCCCAGCTGGACCGTTTCCTGATGCGTTTGTCATTGGGTTATCCATCCCGTTCGGCAGAAAAGTTGCTGTTACAGCAAGATTCGCGTTATGCCTTAATTTCAACCCTAAAACATGTCTTTCATGAGCAGGAAATTTTACAGCTTCAACAATTGGTCGCACAGGTTTATCTTGCTGAAGAGGTGCTGGATTATCTGTTGGATTTGGCGACCGAGACCCGAAAAAATCGGCATGGTTTATCTACTCGGGGGCTACTGGCATTAAAAAAAGCTGCTCAGGCTCACGCCTTTATTGAGCAGCGCAGTTTTGTCACTCCTGATGATGTACAAGCCGTATTCGTGGCGGTGGTGGCGCATCGTATTGGGCTTAGTGAAGCTGAAACTTCACAGCTGATGCAACGAGTCGGTATTAGCTAGAGGAAAGACACTTGAGCACACTCTGGCATCAATGGTTAGCAAAACGCTTTCAGTTTAAAAAAATCAAACAGCTCACGCAAAAAGATGTGTTGATTTTTATCTATCAGCAAGGCTACCTATATTTGGTCTTAATCCTGATTACTTTTATTGCCGGGATTAATTATGCCAATAACCTGATTTTGGGTTTTTGCTTTCTGGTGAGTGCTATTTTATGTATTAGTTTTTACTTAACTTTTAAGCAATTGCATGGACTGAGTATTGAGGTTTCGGTCAAGGAAGTAGGACAGGTCGGAAATAGCATCGATTTGCAGTTGCATTTTCAGCAGTCGCAAAAACAGTCGCGCTATTTATGGATTAAAACCCATCAGCATTTGGAAAAAATCCTGATTTCTGAATTAAAACAAAAAGTCATCTTATCTTTTTTGGCTGAACAAAGAGGGCAGTTTCATTACCCAACCTTACAAATTTATTCAGTTTATCCCTTTGGATTGGTGCGTGCATGGACCTATTTTTATTTCACGGAATATTCCTGGATTGCACCGCAAGCCGCATTTTATAATGCAGAAAATAAGCAGCATTTAGATAGTTTTGAACCTGATATGGATGAATTCCGTGAACTGCGTAATTTCCAGTTAGGTGATACTTTGCAGGCAGTCTCCTGGAAACAGGCTGCACGTGGGCAGGGTTTATATATCAAAGTTTTTGAACAGCATCATGATCAGCCGAATGTTGAAATTCATTATGCCAATATGCCCAGTACACAGCATGAAGAAAAACTAAGTTTAATGATGGGCCTGATTGAACAATGTGAACAAATACAGTGTCGTTATGCAGTCTTTTTGCCTCAGGCTGAATTGGCCGCAGGCATGGGCGGAAGTCAGTTGGTTCAGGCAAAAAAACTTTTGGCGCAGGCTTAAATCATGATTCATGCCTATATTCGTACATCTATAATCATCGCGCTGAGCTTGATCTTGGTTGCGCAGGTTTTATTTAATCCTGTGGCACTGAGCCTGATTTTTGCACTGATTATCCTGTTTTTATTTTATAGCTTAAAAGATGAATCAAAGTCGCTCTCCCGAGTTTGGAATTTTCTGCTCACGATTTTGGCTTTGAGCACAATTTATTTTAAATATCAAAGTTTTCTCGGTATAGAAGCGGGAGTTGCTATTTTATCGACTTTTTTATTTGCCAAGGCTTTAGAAACCAAAAATAAACGGGATGTTATTGTCTTGTTTAATTTCGCAATGTTTGTGAGTGCCAGTTCATTTTTATACAGTCAGTCCATCTGGATGGCCATGATTGTGCTGTTGTGTTTATTAAGCTGTCTAATCGGGCTATATCGTTTACAAACCAGCGAATTTAGTACAGATCAAAAACAGACCACGGCATTAAAGGCAGATGCCAAGCATGTAGGAAAATTTTTGATTTTGGCTTTGCCTTTTTTTATCGTGCTGTTTCTATTTTTTCCACGCTTACCACCGCTTTGGCATATCCCTATTCCAGAACAGAAAAATGCTACAGGAATGAGTGATCATATGTCACCGGGTGATATTGCAGAATTGTCGCAGTCAAGTACTTTGGCTTTTCGAATTATAGGTGATATGAGCCGTTTGCCATCGCGTAATGATTTGTATTGGCGAGCAATGGTTTTAGATCATTATGATGGTAAAACCTGGACCAGCAGTTTTGTAAATCAGCAAGCAGCATCTATATATAGACCTATAAAAAGTAAAAGCAGTTTTGATTATCAATATTTAAGTGCTAATCCTGATGTAATGTGGGTTATGGGCTTAGAACAATCTATTCCGGTACAAGCCTATTTTCAATTACGGCAGGATGGCAGTATCACTCCGATGCGCCAAATTATGCACAATCAGCCGATTACTTTACGCTGGATAGGCGATAGTGATCTTCAAAATTCAAATTTATCTCAAGCGGCATTCATACAAAACATTAATATTCAGACACCAGATCGTGTGGATCAAAAATCACACAGATTTGCCCTGGAAATGTTTGAGCAAAGTAACCGGCAACCTGAGCTTTATATACGTAATATATTGCAATGGTACAAGGATCATGAATTTACCTATACCTTAACTCCCGGCCTGTTAGGTGAAAATCGGGTAGATGAATTTTTATTTCAGTCGCGCCGTGGATTTTGTGAGCACTATGCTTCAAGTTTTGCATTGCTGATGCGTTATGTCGGGATTCCTGCCCGTGTGGTACTGGGCTATCAGGGAGGGCAGCTGGCTCCAGACCGAGCCAGTTGGGAAGTACGTCAGCTAGACGCGCATGCATGGACAGAAGTACAGCTGAATGGAAAATGGCAACGTATAGATCCGACTGCGATTATTGCGCCTCAGCGTATAGACAATGGAATGCAGAATTATATTGACAGTGATCGCAGCATTTTGGGCAGTAAAGCACAGAAATGGAAATATCGGCAATTTGCCATTACGAAAAATATGCGTATCTGGAGTGATTATGCGGCTTATCAGTGGCAAAGCAAGGTCGTTGGATATGATGCTGAGAAACAGCAGAGCTGGTTGTCTAAGCTTGGTATTACAAGTGCTTATGCCAGTAGTGTGATGATGATGTTGAATATATTGCTGGTGGTCATTATTTATTTGATTTGGATTTATTATCGAAAAAGTCAGTCGGTTTCTGACTACGAACGAGCCATACAACATTTTTCCAAACATCTACAAATAGATTTGCATAAGCAGCCTGCAGAGACTTTTTATAGTTGGATGCATCGTTTAGCCGCATGGGTTGAAATGGATCAACAGCAGATCTTTATTCAGACCGCAGAATATTACCAACAGCAAAAATTTTCTTTAGTTAAAAAAAATCAACAAATAAAGCAGTTTAAAGGAATGCTTAAAACTTGTGCATATACTTTAAAAAAGTATAAAAAGTCCTTGTCATAAAAAATAAAAATGAATATTATTCACAGCACTTAGGTGTATAGCTCAGTTGGTTAGAGCGCTACGTTGACATCGTAGAGGTCAGCAGTTCGAGTCTGCTTATACCTACCAGAATTCAAGGGTTTATAAGTGAAAAAATTGCTTATAAGCCTTTTTTTATGCCAAAAATAAAAAATGAAGGTCTCATTTTTCTCCTGTTTTTAGGAATTTTGATTCTTTTGATTCCAGACCTTGTTGAAATCTCAAAAAGTCATTGTCCAGTAATCAATTTAACAGCTTTATCTTTAAATTCTGGAGTATATCGTTGTCCATTCATAAGGTTCTCTCCTATGCAAAAAGAATAGGCGACATTTGTTTAGGAGAGTGGTGGCAGTTCAGGATAGGAGATTTTCTTAACCTATTAAGGCTGTCTATATGGAAATTCAGCCTATTTAATTTTTAGATGTTTTTGATTAAGTTATTACAAATAACTGTTGTGGTATGAGTGTAAAAACACGATTGAGTCTTTGAAATATTTTGTCTCATACCAGAATTAAGCGCATTCAAATTTAGCCCAAGGTAAGTGTTCAAAGACAGGACATCTAGTGCTCTGTCTATGATGTGGAAATTAAGCTTCAGGCTGAATACCGCAGGTGTTGATGGTCATAGCAACCATAACGTAGTGTCCAACCAACATACAAAATTCAACTATTTGATCATCGGTATAATAGTATTTGAGCTTACGAAAATTTTCATCATTCAGGACTTTGTCCTGAATCAGCTGATCTGTACAGACGATGATAATTTTCACACGCTCAGTCCAGAGCTCTGACTCTGCGAGTGTGAGTGAGGCAATCATTTCATCGCTTATGCCTAAGTCTTTGGCAAAAACTTCATGATGATGTCATTCATAGGAGCATTGCAGTGTCCAGGCCAAACGAAGTACTACAAGTTCCTTATCCTGACGGCTGATTTTCCCTTTAAACAGGATGTTTTTCATAAATAAGAGATAATGCGGGAAGATATTATCCATTCGCGCCAGCACGCCAAATACATTCAACGGCTCCGGGGTTTGAGTACGAAACTGGGTTATTTTCAAGAAACATTTCTGTACTAAATTACTTTCCTTGATGCGAAGAGGTAACACGCGCTGGGTTGCATTTTTCCATTCTTGCAACTGTAAATGATGGACAGGATGATTCATTGTTACTTTCCTTTATTAAAATTTATAGCCAAATTTCAAGGCATAGGCCCAAGCCGTCGTGTCTTTAAACTCAGCAATATAGGCATCAGTCCCTTTTTGATTTGCAGCCTGAATTTTTCCATCACCAAACATGAAATAACGCACGCCAAATGAGACATCATATTGTGGAGTCGGATTAAATTTTGCACCTAGACCCACATTCCAATATCCATCAACGGGACCGAGTTGTGATACAGGTTGCCCCGTACCTCCATCCCAGCCAAGTGATACACTTCCAGTCCATTGCTCATGTAATTTCCGAGCTATGCCGACATTTGCAGCCCATTGATCTTTGGGATATTCCACCATGTTGAGCCCTTGTGTCGCTTGACCAAACCAATAGGGCTGAATGTTAAAATCTTCCCAGTTCACCCATCTCAATTGCGCAAAAGCCAGCGTGTTTGCGGCAATACCGCTTTGCAGCTCCAGATTGACGGATTGAGGTGTTTCAATCACCGTATCTTGTGTCGTTGCTAATGCTGATAGTTCGATACCGTTGCGTGTTTCTTGAAGCAGTAGTTCATGCTTGATTTTTGAACGGTATGTTAGTGAGCTTTTTAGGGCAATTTCGGGAATTTCATAACTGAGGCCAGCAACCCAACCCACAGCCGAATCGGTATCGGCATGGATGTTATATTGACCAAATCCAGCTGTGCCGCCATTGGCTGCACCGCGAAGTTGCGCTTTGGCAGAAATTTGCTGATAGGCAGGTCCAGCATATAGTTGAAAACTTGAAACGGGTTTGTAGCCTATTAATAAGGTTAAATTATCTGAATGAACTTCCGCTTTTGTTCCTTCACCATTTTGACTAAAGACTGGAGCGTTCTGTACAGGATATTCTGCATCAGTCCCAAAGGGTTGATCGTAAAGTAGACCTACTGCAAATTTCTCATTTAATTGTAATTTGAGGCCAGCAAATGGGGCGTAATAGCTCTTCCCAATATCGCCGGTAGATGAATTTGCACCCACAGGGAAATTTGGATTGACTGTACCTTGAGCACTCGGGCTTAAGGCGGAAATACCGACTTCGACATAGTTATTTGGCTGCAGAAAAGCGTTCACAGATTGAGTGGTACGTTCCAATGCAGCTGCCATCACCATGCTGGGCAAGAGTCCCGTACCGATAACGATGATTGATTTCTTATCCATTGTTAAATCCTTTCGCGTTATTTTATGGTCTTGTTCCACAAGACATATCCATAACTTAAGGAGTATTTCGCGCTAAAAATGGTGGCAGCGTCTCAAGCTAATAGTGGCACAGTGTCAAAAAGCATTTTGATGCTTCTGCCAATGCCTAGGCGTAGCACCAAAGTGCTGCTGGAAAGCCTTAATAAAATTGGAAGCATGGCTAAAACCTAAATGTTCAGATAATTCCTGAATGGAGCCTTTATTTTGTTTTAAATACTGTTCAGCAACATTCATGCGTACAGCATGCACCAGTTCCTCATAATGGGTTTGATGCTGCTGCAATTTTCTAAAAAAGGTGCTACGCGAGATATAAAGCATTTTGGCCATAGCTTCTGCGCTGAGCGGGGAATTGATATGGCTATGGATCAGGCTGAGGACACGGAAAATCCAGCATTTTTGTTGTTTATAAAAAGATTGAAATTCTTTTTCACATTGCTGAACTGCCTCATGAAAACGCTGCTGATGGGCAGAACTTCCAGCACAAGCCAAAGCTTTGATGGGAAATATCAGCCGGGTTTCTGACTGCTGCCATTGAATTTGACAAGGCAAAGTATTGAACTGCCTTGCATAGGCCGGTCTGGAAAATTCGAAATCCAAACGAACGTCCGCAGGCTGGAACAACATACTGCATAGGCGCAGCACTGAAACTGCAATCACTTCCTGACTGTATTGGTAAATTTGCCCCAGCGGAATCATTTTTCTAAAACGCAGCACAATATGCTGGGGACACTGCTCTGTCTTAAACCAGAGTGCAGGATCAATCAGCACACAATAGCGTTCCAGACAATGCTGCGCCTCTTTAAAGCTTGGGCAATTGATAAGTGCTTGACCCAAAGCGCCCATATGTTCGAGGTCTAAGGAATGCGCCACCTTGAGCGACAGCGGGCTAAATGTAAGTGCATTTAAACAGTTCTCCACCAGAATATTCATTTCAGAATAGCTGAGCGGCTGATGCTGTTTTAAATCTGCAAGCTCTAGATTTAGCCCGCTAAAAATCATATCTTCGCGAATTTTTTCCGCCAGACATAAATTTACCAGCGCAAGTGGAATGTAGCTGGGCAGAAAGGCTTCGTGAAAATCAATCTGCATGCTTAGGCCTCTTCTTGCGGCAAGCGATTCGGATGTTGCAGCGGCAGGTAATGGTTAATCAACATGCCGAAAATAAATGAAAAAATGTACATAAACAGGGAATACACCGCTGCTGGCATGGCAATGGTGGCATTCATCAATACCGTTAGGGCGATGGTCATGGCTAAAGTACTGTTATGCAGGCCTATTTCAAATGCGCATGCACGGGCTTGATAGCTGTTGATTTTAAATAAACGTGGTATGCAATAACCAACAACCAATGCTGAAAAACAGAAGAGTCCCGAGGCCAAACCGACTTGGGTGATGTATTCCGCCAGGTTCTTTCGCTCCATAAAGATGGCGCCAGAGACAATACAGATCAAGAAAATAACTGAAAAAATTTTCACCGGCTTTTCTAGGCGATGGGCAACCTGAGGCGCAATTTGTCGGATGCTCATCCCAATCATGACTGGAATCAAAATAATGAAAAATACCTGTATGATTTTGCCAAATTGCAAACCAATGACTTGCTGATCTTGAGAAAAATGTTGTATGGCAAAATTGGCAATTAAAGGCAATGTGAAAGCTGCCAGTACAGAGTTGATCGCGGTGAGGCTAATATTTAATGCCACATCGCCTTTAAATAGATAACTGTATAAATTTGCAGTTGGCCCGCCGGGGGTTGCTGAGAGCAGCATCAGGCCAATAGCCAATAAGGGCGGCAGTGCCAGTACTTTACAAATTAAAAAGGCAATAAAGACCAAAACAACCAGCTGCGCAAATAAGGCAACCAGAATCGCTTTGGGATGTTTAGAGACCCGTAAAAAATCCTTAGGTGTCAGTTCTAAACCCAAACCAATCATAATAATGGCTAATGCCGCAGGCAAAAGCACGGTGATGATACCTAACTGTCCCATTTTGTTATCCTAATAGGGAAACAGCAGAGCATTCCTTTGCTATTTGCAGATTTTTAAGACATTTTTATTTAGTCTTTGATTTTAAAATTGTCTTTGTCCCGCAAAATAGACTGCACGCGTTGCTGAATCATTTCTTCACTAATTGGTCTTTGCAATAAAAAATAATGCGTTAAGATCGGACCAACAACTTCAGAAAAAACCCGATACTGATCATAGTGTTCCGGCCATTCACCACGGGCAATGGCATGCTCGAAAATATGCTGACCGAGTCGAATTCTTTCTTCCCAGAGCTGAAGCATTAATACTTTAAATTCAGGAACGGTGCTTACGGTAAAGCCTAAAAAAATCAGGGAACTGCCAATGGGAGTTTGAATCAGGTTGGCGATAGAACGCATATTGAATGCCAGATCTTCCGCCAGACTGCCAAAATTGACCAACTGTAAATTTGAATTGGTAAATTCCGAGATAGCATCCATGATCAGTTCTTCACGGGTCGGCCAGCGCCGGTAAATCGTGGTTTCATGCACTTGAGCGCGTTTTGCCACCGACGCAATACTGAATCCCAAATAACCATTCTCACTCAACTCAAATAATGCATGCTCTAAAACAGCAGCTCGCACACGCGCGCTTCTACCGCCAGTGCGCCGTTTTACTTCAGGCTGTTCAGTCTCTTGAATTACTTGGGTCATCCACAGTTCCAATATTTTTTAGTTAAGCACCATATTTTAAAGCAAAAAGCTTCAGCTGCCGTCATCAATTTGAATCGGGCGATAAATAGATTAACGCAAGTTTAGTTGCGTTAGCAATATTTTCTGTTATATTTAATGCAAGTTTTATTGCGTTAAATAATTTTCCACTCAAATATGAGGCTGTAAAATGGCAATTGGATATAACAACAAAGCCCCAGGCTTACTAGAAAAAATCTACCGCTTTGCATCGGCTCAAGGCTCAAAATATACGCCCAACACAGATGATGTTTTGCTCAAGGACGCACAGCAAAATTTTCGCCAGGCGCAGCGCGTTGCCTATGATTGCGTCACAGAAGTCGGCCGGCAACTGCACTATGGCATGACTGAAATTGAAGCCGCCGACTTGCTCGATCAATATTTAAAAAATGCAGGTTGTGAGCGCTATATTCATCGGCCATTTGCTTGGTTCGGAGAACATACCCGTTTTGATCCCTATCAGGGTTATGGTGAATACCATCCCAGTGACAAGCGCTTGCAAGCGGGAGATATCGCCATTCTGGATGTTTCGCCAGTGGTGAATGGCTATATGGCAGATGTCGGCTATACCTTGTGTCTAGAAGAAAATGTAGAACTGCAAAAAGCACAGGATTTTTTATTGGCACTACGTGCAGATTTGCCAAACCTATTTGAATCTGCCATGACACCCAAAGAAATCTGGGCAGAGGTCGACCGCCGTATTGAAGCAGCAGGCTACGACAATATTCATGCGAAATATCCTTTCTGTGTGTTGGGACATCGGGTCTTTAAAGTTAAAAAACAGGCGCCTAAAGCCAAACGCATTCAGGTCGGTTCACTGGGCTGGTTTTCTATCGAAACCAATATGAAATTTCTGCAAACCGGCTTTGGTGCAGCGTTATCCCCAGAAAATATAGGTTCAAAAATTGGATTATGGGCGATTGAGCCACATATTGGTTGGTCCGGTGCTGGAGCAAAGTTTGAAGAAATTTTAGTGGTAGATCATCAAGGCGCACGCTGGTTGGATGATGATGTGTCGCATGTCACTGCTGCACAAGGGGTTTCAGTATGACAACAGCATTAATTACTGGTGCATCCAACGGCATTGGACTTGAAATCGCGAAGCGCTTAGCACAGGCAGAAATCAACCTGATTTTGGTCGCACGCAGTGAGCAAAAATTGAAGGATATTGCGCATAAATTATCAACAGCATACAGCATTAAATGTATTGCTATTCCGCTGGATTTGACTGCGCCCAATGCCGTTGAAAAGCTATATGCCCAAGTTGAACACATGGACATTGACGTGCTGATCAATAATGCAGGATGTGGTGATTATGGGCTGTTTCAGGAGATTTTATGGCAGAAGTATCAGCAAACATTGAATCTGAATATTGCGGTACTGACTGAAATGACCCACTGTTTTCTGCCTAAATTACTCAATCAGAACTTTGGACAAATCGTCAATATTTCCTCCACTGCAGCATTTCAGCCACTGCCTTGGATGGCTGTCTATGCCGCGACCAAGTCTTATGTACTCAGCTTAAGCGAAGCGTTGAATTATGAGCTTAAAGATACACCGGTCAATGTCCTTGCCATTTGCCCGGGCGCAACCGATACCGGTTTCGCTGCGGCAGCCGAAGGCAATAATTCGAATAATTTTTCTGATGGCAATATGTCCTCAGTCGATGCAGTAGCGGATTTTGCGGTTCAGAAAATTTTTGAGGGCAAAGGTGGCGTGGCTGTGCATGGTGTCAAAAACAAGGTGATGTCGATCCTTGCACCGATGTCTCCCAAATTTGTGGTGTTACGCATGGCAGCCAATGTCATGCAGCCTTCTTGATTTTACTTTTTAACATATAAACACAGGTGTCATTATGATTCGTGTCACTCCCATTCAAACGGGTACTGTCTCTATTCGCCCGCATCATCATTGCGGGGAAGAAGGCAAGGGGTCAATCCGCCGTAAAATCGATATGCTGATGGACAAAGATTGGGTTGAAGATTTGCCCATCTTTACCTATCTGATTGAGCATCCGGAAGGCAATTTTTTGGTGGATAGTGGCGATACTGCGGAAAATTCCGCGCAAGACTTTTTACCCAGCTGGCATCCATTTTTTAAACATGGGGTGGTGGTGAAAGTGGCTCCGGGAGAAGAAGTTGGGGATCAGCTTTGGCGTATGGGGCTGAATCCGAATAAAGATCTTAAAGCCTTGGTGCTGACCCATATGCACCATGACCATGCGGGCGGCTTGCATCATTTTCCCCACATTCCAATTATCGTGACACGAGAAAACTATGAGCTGGCCTCAAGTTTTAAAGGCCGTATTTTTGGATGTCTGCCGCAGTATTTTCCGCGCTGGTTCAGTCCGCAACTGATTGAATTTAACAATGAGCCTTTTGGACCTTTTGCGGAGAGTTTTTATTTAACCAAAGATAAAAATGTGATTTGTGTTCCAACACCGGGCCATATGCGGGGGCATATGTCGATCATTGTGAAAGCACCGGATATGACCTATATCATTGCCGGAGATGCTACCTATGATGAGCGTTTCCTCCTAGAGGAATTGGTAGACGGGGTTACTTATAACGTCGATTTATCTAAACAAACCTTAAGAAAATTTAAACAACTTGGCCGCGAGCAGCCTACACTTTTACTGCCTGCGCATGACCTCAATGTAAGAGAACGTTTAGAAAAACAGCTCATTCTTCCATGTGATTCCCTGATCATCTAAATTAAGATGACGGGAATAACAACAAACAAACTTAATCGACCTAAACGAGGATGACGAGATGTATGTCGGACATTTGGCAATCGGATTAGCGATCAAATCAAAATTTCCCCATATTCCAGCTTTGCCTATTTTATTGGGCGTTGGCTTTCTGGATATTATTGATGGCCTCTTGATTATGCTGGGACTCAATCATGTTACAGGAAACTTAAATAGCGGCCCTTATCTGTATTTTGATTTGACCTTTATTGATTGGGACCATTCTTTATTGATGGCCATTATTTTATCCATTGTATGGGGCTTATTTTTTATTAAACTTAGATTAGCATTTGAAGTGCAACACCATGTTCTTGGAATAATACCTGACTCGGGCTTCTAAATCCGAGTCTTTTTCTTGGGCGATGATTCAAACGTTGAGTGATTTCTGAAATATAAGCATCCGA
>NZ_CADDTS010000018.1 GCF_902753875.1 Acinetobacter bouvetii
CACTGCTGTCCCATAGTTTGCTTTAAATAAAAAACCTGAGTCTAAAGTAGTTAAAATATAAGTGCGACCAAACACTTTAACTATAAGGACTCAGGTTTTGTCACATCAGAATACCGTATTTCATCAATTACTCAAACCCATTTTAAGACAAGATTTTGAACGCCTGGCGAAACGGCATCACCGTGGGCAAACATTAAGATCAGCCACCCGCTGGGATCAGTTTATTGCCATACTGATGTCCCAACTTTCTTGCCGGCAAAGCTTAAGAGACATTCAATCCAATCTCGAATCCCAGCAGGAAAAGCTCTATCATCTTGGCGCGAAAAGCATTGCGCGAAGCACCTTAGCAAGACTTAATGAAGAACAGCCCGCCAGCCTGTATCAGCAATTGTTCACGCAGCTGCTTCAGCACTGTGAAAATTCTAAAACTGCACATAAATTTAGATTCAAGAATCCGCTGTATTCACTTGATGCAAGCCATATTGATCTTTCACTGTCATTGTGTGAATGGGCAAAAGTGCATGAATCCAAAGCCAGTATTAAACTGAGTGTTGGCTTAAATCACAGCAATACCATTCCTGAATTTGTGGCGCTTGGAGATGGCATTGAAAATGATATGGTGCAAGGCAGAGCATTTAAATTTCCTGCGGGCAGCATTATCGTATTTGATAAAGGATATATTGATTATCAATGGTTTGCTCAGTTGACAAATCAGAACATCAGCTTCGTGACTCGGCTACGCCCAAAGACAGTTTATCAAGTTAAATCAAGCCGCAGCGTATTAGCGAGTAAGGGCATTATTGCAGATGAATGTATCGAATTGAGCAGTGCGCATGCCAAGAAAAGAGGTGCACCTAAATTATTAAGACGGATAGAGTTTTATGATGCAGATAAGAAAAGGACATTCGAATTTCTGAGCAATAACTTTCATCTGGCAGCATCCACCATTGCTGCAATTTATAAAGATCGCTGGAAGGTTGAGTTATTCTTTAAAGCCATCAAGCAAAATTTAAAACTGAAGTCATTTCTGGGTCGAAGCCGTAATGCGATACAAACACAAATATGGATTGCATTAATCGCCTATTTGCTGGTGAGCTTCGCTAAACACATGGCACAGGAAGGCTGGAGTGTTCAGCGTTTACTTAGAATTATTCAACTAAATTTATTCGAAAGGAAGCTCTTAAGGTCACTCTTTCTGCCTGATAAAAAATGGCTAAAACAAGAAGAACCTCAATTGAGGTTCCTATTGTGATATTTGTGGGACAGCAGTG
>NZ_CADDTS010000019.1 GCF_902753875.1 Acinetobacter bouvetii
TAACGAATGACGGCTTTGTTTGAGAAATTTCCAATAAGTTGCTTCAAATTTCAGAAAGAAATCATCAATTACGCAGAATAATTCGGTACTATTGAACATCAGGACTAGGGCTTTAGGTTTTGTGTGGTAACTCAACTGATGGCTCTAGTCCTCTTATTTTTCAAGTCATTTTCTTATCCGCGATTCGGGTTCAATAGTAAAAAAATCATTATATATTTGACAATTATCTAATATGTAAGTGTCATCCATTATGGATGCCTCATTGTATTTTTACCAATCATATCAATTGGATAATTGTGGTTTAAGGTAATGGCTATAGATACATTTGGTTAATAAGGATAATAATAATCCTGCAATCTCATTTCTTTGCTGCCAAATACAATTGAGCAAACTATTTTACTCAGCAAAAAAATTCGACTCCCCCTAAAAACACATACAAATCAGTATGTTTATTTTTATTTATTGTAAAAACCACTTATAAAGTATTTTTGAGTATTTTTCAAACTAAACCAGTGACCTAATCTAGTCCTCATTTTATTTTTTAGAGCTTTTCAATCCACAATGCACACAGACAGTGGACATGCACCTTTATTGAAATTGAATGTACTATATAGCTAGTTCACAGGCTGCACAGCAATAAATTAAATACCCTTTTCTCACTCAATCAAAACTTGAGCTACAGCTTTTGCTGCACTGGCCGCAGTTCAAAAACTTGAATGTTGTCATGTACAGTTCGGTGAAATTGAAGAGTTGGTCACTGATGCGAAGTTTAAAGAAGCCAAATGGAGCGCGCATGATAGATATTGAATTGATATAAAGACATTCGAGAGTGTTATCTATTCAGTTAATCTGCGAAAATCACTTTCAATTCAGTCATAAAGAAACCGAGCAATTTTATCTCATTGTTAATAACTGCATTTCTTGAAATGATGAGTCGAATATTGATGCAAAGATGATATTGCTCAACCTGTTTGGCTTTTCGACAAAAATGTATTTTGATATTCATCTTATGTAAAAAATAAAGTTGAAGAGCATAAAATTTAAATCTGCTATAATTGCCCACATTCCAGTGGGCTTTTTACTCTATACCCCACCCACCTTTTCAAAAACGGGTAACAAAACGGGTAACCCCGCATACACCTAAAATTAATTTTTTTATTTTTCAGTTGGTTATAATGAAAATTGTCATTCTTAATAAACCTTATGACGTCCTCTCCCAATTCCGTAAAGACGAAGCCCACATGACCGTGTCTGACTTCGTGGACGACCCAAGCTTACGTTTGGCTGGCCGTCTGGATATGGACTCTGAAGGTTTAGTTTTTTTAACCGATCATGGTGGCTTAAACCAATACATTACCAATCCTGCTAACAAGAAGTTCAAGACTTATCTGGTTCAGGTTGAAGGTGATGTGACTGAAGAAGCACTTGAACAGTTACGTCAAGGTGTTGAACTTAAAGACGGCATGACCCTGCCTGGCAAAGCCATTAAAGTGCAGCAACCTGAATGGTTATGGGATCGTGATCCTCCTGTCCGTTTCCGTGCCTCAGTTCCAACCTCTTGGGTTGAAATTTCAATATGTGAGGGTCGTAACCGTCAGGTTCGTCGTATGACTGCTGCTGTGGGCTTTCCAACTTTACGTTTAATTCGTACTAAAATTGGTGCTATTGATCTTGTTCAATTGGCTTTACAACCGGGTGAAACCAAAGAAATTGAACCGCTGTTATACCCAGACTTTAAAGATGTCCCTGCCGAAGAGCCATACCGTTCACGTTCTTATGTGAAAAAACCGGGTGGTACTGGCGGTAAACCGATGGTTCGCAAGAACAAAGATGGTTCAGTGAAAAAATCTGGGACTAAACGTATCTGGCAAATGGATGAGAGTGAAAAACCACGTCGTAAGACCAATGGTACAACACGTCCAAATACTAAAGCACCGCGTGGTCGTGGGCGCAATGGTCGTTAAGGTTTTGTTTTAAATTAAAGCTCACGTAAGTGGGCTTTTATTTTATTGGTACTGCTTTCGTTATAATCAACTCACCGTCAATTGGCTTCTCTTTCTCTTCATAATGTACCGCTAAAGATAAATACATTAACGAATTCCTAACAATGCGTAGTAAATCCATTAAAGACTGCTCAAATTCTGAAATTGGCATTTCTAAAATATATTTAGATTTTATCTTTTTTTCTTTGATTTTCTCAATAACCTCCATGTATTCAGCAGAACTTTGAAGGTTATTCTCTTCTAATTCATCTTGTTTCCTTAATAACGCTTGATGCCTCAATACTTCACAAGAATTATATTTCGTATTTAACTCATACCCAAAGTCATCAATAATCCTAAATGATCTATGCTCAAGATGATTTCTTATTTTTGCTAATTTATATGTTTTTGGGTTTGAATAAAGGTCAAGGCTAGGGGAATTTCCCTCTATCTCTTTAAGAATATAAAATAATGCATGAATGAAATAATTCTTCGAATTTTGAAAAATCTTATTTGGTTTGAACTCTCCATATTTATACTCTCCAAATATTTTTTGAAAACTCACCTTCCGATCATCAATTTCTAAATTAAAATATTTAGCAATGAAATACGATATTTTATCAAATATAGAGTAAAGAATACGGAATGCGGATTTCATATGTGAAGTCTTTAAATTATCTATAGCATGTAATTTATCGTAAACATGCTGGTATGTTTTATTATAAAAATGTTTAGATTCTTCCTTTATTTTTGAAACTTGAAAAACCAAAAATCGTGCATACGTGAACTCATTACGTAATTCATCAAAATTTGAATGAAATACTAAATCCTCTTTTAAACTTAATGCGCTATTAATTTTTCTAGTCATAGATGGAAGCCCTAATATATCTTGAAAAACTATTTCTTCACTCAAAAGATCATTCAAATCGTTAATAAATAGTTTATTCTGGGCAACCCAATGCAAATACAGAGATTCCTGTTTGGTTTTAGTCTTCTGTTTATAGTTCCTTAAATAATTAAAATCATCATTCTTAAAGTTCTTCTGATACCATTGCTGGAAAGTATGTAATCTACCATCTTTTTGAAGTGGTATTTTTTGCTCCACATCCAATAAATCTATATTTTCATAGCCTTCTGTTATCAGCTTATTAGCAAAGAAGTAATGGATAAATGTATGAGAATCATCATATAATTGCTCAGCTCTAAACAAAATATCTCTTGCTTTAGCAACTATAGCAACAGTATTTCTATCAATCTCAATTGCTTGATCCCAATAATATTGGGCACAAAAACAGCGTCCTTGTGACGACAAAAAGTTACCTAAATTTGTTAAAGTACATGAAAGTAAGCTCACGGCTCTTTTTTCTTTTTTCAAACAATAAACCGCATTTTGATAAAGATTAACCGTATTAATCAGATATCGAGAATACCAATCTTCACCATGATATTGATATATTTCAGAACTACAATTCCCTAAAATATAATAAAAATAGCCTTCACAAGTAGCATTTTCAAAGTTGAAAGATTTTTCTGTATATTCTTTGAATAATTGAATTAATTCATCTTTCCTATTTTTATCCAATATTAATTCGTCGGCTAGATTGGCCAATACATTGAGTTCATGTACATCCAGTTCTATCATATTTTTATACTAAAAAACCCATACCTAAGTATGGGTTTTACATGGTTTTTATATACTATGCAAATTAAGCAAAGATTTCCACCTGCTCTTCCTGACGGCGCATAATCACTGCACCATTGCGCACACTTAACACCGCTTTGGCTTGATTCGCGACTACATCATAATCATTTTGCGCATTCATAATAATAAAGCTGGCTGGACGGCCTACTTCAATCCCGTATTGATCGCCCAAGCATAATGTTTTGGCAGAATTATCAGATACGAAATCTAAGCAACGCTGTAAATCTTCATAACCCAACATGTGGCAAATATGCAGCCCGGCATCCAATATGCGAATAATATTGCCATTCCCTACCGGATACCAAGGGTCACGAATTGAATCCTGTGCAAAACTGATATTCATGCCAGCACGGTCAATTTCCGCAACGCGTGTTAAACCACGGCGCTTCGGATAAGTATCAAAACGGCCTTGCAAATGAATACTTTCAGTCGGGCAGGAAATAAAATTAATTTTCGAACGTTTTAAAAGGCGAAATAACTTGTAGCAGTAGGCATTGTCATACGAACCCATGGCTGTGGTATGACTAGCCGTGACACGCTCACCCATGCCACGCACACGAGCTTCATCTGCAAGTACTTCCAGAAAACGTGAGGCAGGATCATCAATTTCATCACAGTGCACATCGACTAAGCGGTCGTATTTCTCGGCTAAATCCATCAGAAAATGTACCGAACTGACACCCTTTTCACGTGTGTATTCAAAATGTGGAATCCCGCCGACCACATCCGCACCGAGCTTCACCGCTTCTTCCATCAAGCCATGACCGTTTTTATAGGACTCAATACCTTCTTGCGGAAAGGCTACAATCTGTAGATTGACCTTGTCTTTAATTTCTTCTTTCACTTCCAGCATGGCGTGCAAAGCGGTTAATGCAGGATCCGTCACATCCACATGCGTCCGTACATGCTGTATGCCGTGTGCTGTCAGCATATCCACAGTTTTTTTAGCGCGCTGCTTGGTATCTTCAAAGGTGATGGTTTCTTTACGTTGTCCCCAACGCTCAATTCCTTCAAATAGCGTACCGGACATATTCCACTCCGGTTCACCTGCAGTCAGCACAGCATCTAGGTGAATATGCGGATCAATCAGCGGTGCCATTAATAATTGCTGTTTGGCATCGATCACATCGGCAGATACTGCCTCATTTAACAAGCCAGTTTGCAGCTCAATACTGTCAAAAGTACCTTGCTGATAACTTACAGTGTAAAGACCGTCTTTATGGCGTAATTTTGCGTTAATAACTTTCATCATCTTCTCTTTTATCTATGACTGATTTGCCAAATCAGCAATGCAACCGATGCATTTAAACGGAAATTGGCAGAATTTATGGATTGACCGGTTAAGGTCTCTATTTTTTGAATGCGTTGATTCAGGGTATTGCGGTGTATGCTCAGACGCTGCGCAGCTGCAGCCAGATTGCTGTTTTCTTTCAACAAGGCATCTAAGGTTTCCAGCAGCACATAGGGATGCTTTTTATCGTTCAGCATTAACATGCCCAAAGTTTCCTGCATAAACTGCTGCATGACCGATTTATTCGGAATCGCTTTGAGCAGCTTTAAAATGCCTAAATCTTTATACAGGCAGACACCTGCATCGACCTGTACATCGGCAGCAATTTCCTGCGCTTGTGAGGCTTCCCAAAATCCGCGCTGAAAAGCCACAGCGGAATTGACTTCATTGGATAGACCTGCAAAGACGTTCAGTTCTGAATCCAGACTGTTCATGTGCTGGATGAGTGCAGATAAAGACTTCATCCAGTCATCGACATTCAGCTGTTCCAAAGACAGCACCATGTTGAACTGATCGCCTTGGCGGATAATCGGAAAGCTTTGCGCATGCTGCTTGCGCCATTGTTCAAGCAATTCATAACATTGCTGTTTCATTTTAAAGAAATGGCTTTCATTGGCTGCATTTGCGGCAGCATGAAACAGCGCGTGGATATTGCTGAGCTTCAGGACAGCAATGACATGTCTACCCAAGACTTGAAGTTCCAGATGCTTTGCCCGCAGCTGAATGGTTTCAAGAGAGGGATAATCGCCCATCAGCAGTTGTGTCACCACATCTTCTGCTGATTTTTTCACTTGTGACAGCTGCACCAGGCGCGTGCCAATAATATGTGTCACCTCAATCATTTTCAGACTGTAAGGCTGTTCAATTAAAGGTAATCCCAATGCTTCTGCACGCTGAATGACGCTTGCAGGAATGTCATGAATAAACTCCTCTCCTGTCATCACCACCAGACCCGCAACTTTACGCTGATGCGCCTGTTCCAGTAGCGTGAGCAGGTTATTTTCATCACGGACATAATTGATGCCGGTGACAAAAACCAGCTCACCGCCTTCAATCCATTCTGCAATGCCTTCATTTTCCGCCACATAAAACCAGCGCACATTATTCTGAAGATTTTGGCTTCCTGCACGCAGCGTCATTTCATACAGTGGCGGCAAATCCAGCACATCCTGAACCGTCATGCTCATTCGCTTACTCCACTGCCTCTTTCATGGCCAACTGCTTGAGCGGGAAAAGGCTATTCAATACAGCATAGACCGTGAATGCCACAGCAATACCAACGATCGGTGCAATCCAAGGTGAAGTGTAGGCACAGACTGCTCCTACTGTGTAAGCAGCCAGACCGATCCAATTAAAGTTTGGCAATACTGCATCATTTAAACGTGGATACTTGCCCTTATAGCGCACCCAGTAATCCGCTATAATCACACCGCCTAGAGGTGGAATAATCGCACCCAGCAGCAACAGGAAGGGAATCAGAAATTCATACATGCCCAGCACGGCCAAAATAATGCCCAGCACCGCAGAAATCAGCACCATGGTTTTACGGCGTTCGCTGCGAACCAAGTGGCAAGCGGCTGCTGAGACGTTGTAAATGGTCGGGCCTTGAATGGTCCAGAGGTTCAGGCACAGCATAATGATGGCTGCAACAGACAAGCCTTGTAAAATCAGTACTTCGACGATATCCGGTTGTTGATAGACAATTGCCATCCATGCGCCTGCCAATACCATCAGACCGTTACCGATCACAAAACTCACCAAACACGCCCAAACGGCTATACGGCTGCTTTTTGCCATACGGGTCCAGTTGGTGATTTGGGTTGCACCACTGGCAAAAGTTCCGAAAACCATGGTAATCGCTGTGGCGAAAGTCAGACTTTCCGTCGGCTTGACGCTATTCAGCCCAACCCATCCGCCAACTTCTTTGGTGGCTAGATAAATCGAACCGAGCAACAGCAAAAACATCATTGGAATAGACACCCGGGACAGATATTCCAAACCTTTAAAACCAATTAAAGCGGTAACGGAAAAGCCCAGGCCGAACAACACCATCAAGGGCATATTCCACGCTTCAGGCAAATGAATAATCTTGGCCAAAGAAATCGCCAGGGTTGCGGTCCCCCATGCAAACCAGCCCAGTTCAGCAAAGCCCAAGAGGAAGTCGGAAAGTTTGCTACCAAGATTGCCGAAGCAAAAACGGCCCATCAGTACGGTATTTAAACCGCTACGGGCAGAAATTAGACCCAGTGAAGCCGCATATAAAGCCAAGAGAAAATTACCAATCGCGGTAATCCACAGAATATCGATAAAGTTAAAAGCCACACCAATTTTTCCGCCGGCAAACATGGTGCCGGTAAAAAAAGTGAAACTGAACAGTACCAATGCAATAGGAACAAAACCTTTGCGCTGACTTTCGGGAGTTTCGGTCAGCGGGCTTTCATCGTGTGCATTCATCATCACACCTCGGTGTCACAGTCATTAAGGAATACACGTGAATTGCAAGAGGCGTGCCGACTTTTAAAAGCTGTTTTTTTAGTCTGTTTTTTCTATTTTTATATGCATTTTGCACAGTTTTTTAATTATTCCAGCCAAATATGCGCCATAAATATGTGCACTCACACAAACTACGCACCCTAATCCTGTGCATAAAAAAACAGGTTTGAAGCAGCCCATTCTTGTTTTTTTTTTGATGGTTCCCCTCTCAATCAACCTCAATCAACTCAAAATGACAGACAATAAAAAACCGGCGCCTAAGCACCGGTTTTTTATATTTCTCTCAGTTTCCTGAGTGAAGGATCAACTTATTGAGCAGATTCAAGTGCTGCATTTAAAGTTGCACTTGGACGCATTACAGCATTTACTTTCGCTGTATCTACAGCATAGTAACCACCGATATCTGCAGCTTGACCTTGAACTTGTGCAAGTTCAGCAACGATTTTGTCTTCGTTTTCAGCCAACGCTTTTGCAAGTGGAGCGAATTTCGCTTTCAACTCAGCATCTTCGTCTTGAGCAGCAAGTGCTTCAGCCCAGAATTTAGCAAGATAGAAGTGGCTGCCACGGTTATCAAGCTCGCCAGTACGACGTGATGGTGACTTGTCGTTGTCTAGAAGTTTACCCGTTGCTTGGTCAAGTGACTTAGCAAGCAATTTCGCACGTGCATTGTCTTCTTTCAAGCCAAGCTCTTCTAGAGAAACTGCTAGAGCCAAGAACTCACCAAGTGAATCCCAACGCAAGTGGTTTTCTTCAACCAACTGTTGTACGTGTTTAGGAGCCGAACCGCCTGCACCTGTTTCGTACATGCCGCCGCCCGCCATTAACGGAACGATAGACAACATTTTCGCTGAAGTACCCAATTCCATGATTGGGAACAAGTCTGTTAGGTAATCACGTAAGATGTTACCAGTTACTGAAATAGTATCCAGACCGCGAGCAACACGTTCAAGTGTGTAACGCATAGCACGTACTTGAGACATGATTTGGATGTCTAGACCGTCTGTGTCATGATCTTTCAAGTATTTTTCAACTTTTTTGATCACTTCGTTTTCGTGTGGACGGTACGGATCTAACCAGAAGATCGCTGGCATACCAGAGTTACGAGCACGTGTTACAGCAAGTTTAACCCAATCTTGAATCGGAGCGTCTTTCACCTGACACATACGCCAGATATCGCCTTCTTCAACGTTTTGAGACATCAATACTTCGCCAGTTTCGATATCAACGATGTTTGCAACGCCAGCTTGAGCGATTTCAAATGTTTTATCGTGTGAACCGTATTCTTCAGCTTTTTGCGCCATCAAACCAACGTTAGGTACAGTACCCATAGTACGTGGATCGAAGTTACCATTCCATTTACAGAAATTGATCATTTCTTGGTAAATACGTGCGAATGTAGATTCAGGCATTACAGCTTTACAGTCATAAGGTTTGCCGTCAGCGCCCCACATTTTACCGCCACCACGGATCATTGCAGGCATAGAAGCATCTACAATTACGTCGTTAGGTGAATGGAAGTTTGTGATGCCTTTAGCAGAATCAACCATTGCAAGTGCAGGACGGTGTTCTTGACAAGCATGTAAGTCTTCGATGATTTCTTCACGTAAAGAAGTTGGAAGAGTCTCGATTTTTTCGTAAAGACCAGCCATACCATTGTTGATGTTAATACCTAACTCATCAAACAGTTTGCCGTGCTTTTCAAAAGCTTCTTTGTAGTAAATCTTAACACAGTGACCAAATACGATTGGGTGTGACACTTTCATCATTGTCGCTTTCACGTGCAATGAGAACAAGATGCCAGCTTCGCGACAATCTTCGAGTTCTTTTTCATAGAAATCGCAAAGTGCTTTTTTGCTCATAAACATTGAGTCAATGATTTCGCCATCAAGAAGCGTAACTTTTGGCTTAAGCACAATGGTTTCACCAGACTTGGTGATAAGTTCCATTTTTACATTGCGTGCACGATCAAGTGTCATAGATTTTTCACCGTGGTAGAAGTCGCCTTCATCCATGTGAGACACGTGAGTTTGTGACCATTGCTTCCACTCGCTCATAGAGTGCGGGTGTTTTTTCGCATAGTTTTTAACAGCAGTAGGTGCACGACGGTCAGAGTTACCTTCACGTAGTACTGGGTTAACAGCAGAACCTAAACATTTGCTGTAACGTGCTTTAATTGCTTTTTCGTCTTCTGTAGTCGGGTTTTCAGGATAGTCCGGCAATGCATAGCCTTTAGACTGAAGTTCCTTGATACATGCTGTCAACTGACCAACAGAAGCACTGATATTTGGAAGTTTGATGATGTTAGTGTCTGGATTTTGAGTCAGACGGCCTAGCTCAGCTAGGTTGTTTGGTACCTTTTGCTCGTCGCTTAGGTAGTCTGCGAATTCTGCGAGCACGCGTGCAGCTACAGAGATGTCAGTTTTAACAATCTCGATGCCAGCCGGCTTAGTAAAGGTCTCAATAATCGGCAGTAGTGAGTAGGTCGCTAACAGTGGCGCCTCATCGGTCAAAGTGTAAATGATTGTTGACTTTCCACCAGCCATATATAGCCCCTTTGCGTTGGATTGAGTTTTTTAGAACTGAACTTTTGGCTCAGTCCTTCGAACCGGTTTGCTTAAATAATACATTGAAAGTATCGGTGCCTTTGCACCTCAGCCACACAGCAATATCTTTGCATATTGCTGTGTGGCTGAAAATTCGAATACATCAGTGTGGTTCACCAATGCGCATATTCTACTTGAAATTTCCTCTCATTTCGAATACAGGACTGGTTAAGGCTCTATTTTGGCACCTAAATGCTGTGTTTATTGTATCAACGATGTTTTAGCTTAAAAAACAAATATTAACTATATTTATCAAATTGTTATATATGATTACACGTGCTTTTACTGATCAAAAAATAGGCTATTTGTTTTAACCATTTACAAACTAATTACTTGCAACATGTTGGGTATCATGGAAATAAATTATTACTGACGCAATACAATGCAAATTTCTACTTTTAGGCGAATGAAAAATACTGCGATTGATCGTTCTTAACTCTCATTATTATAGATATGAAATCTAAATAACTTTAGACAGCAATTTCCTGCAATATATTTTTATCTTAAAACTATTTTGTGTCTGCTGTTTTAACTGGCTGATAAATGATCTAAAAACCACATCACTATTTTAAGGCATGATGAAATAACTTTAGGTCAAAATCTATTTGCATATTTTGAACGCTAAAGAATTCACTAAATAATACCATCTGTATCCAATCCATCCATATAGATCAATAGCTATTGTATACAATAAAAAACCGATGCCTAAGCACCGGTTTTTCTTTAAACAAACTTTTTTGAAATCTTAAGCACTTAACCATTTTTCAGCTTTGACTTGATCTTCAACTTTCAGTTCAACTTCAGTCAATTCATTGGCTAGTCCGCTCAGTTCAAACTGCATCAATTCATCACGGCGGAATGCATATACCGTGTAATCACCGGCGTGTTTTACATATTTGGCCAGCAGCTTTTCAGAGGCCTTAAGACCGTCTATGGCAATAATCACGTCATTGGCAGACAGACCTGCTTGTGCGGCTGCACTGTCACGGCGCACTTGTTGAATCATCACACCTTCAGCTTTATCAGCAACTTTGAGTCCAAACGGCAAAGACTTGTCATTTTTAAGGTTGTAACTTAAACCAAACTCAGGGAACAACTGATCCAGCGGCAACTCATCTGTGGTGTTAATCAGGTGATTAATTTGTTCTAACCAATCATCGCCAGTCAGGGCTTTACATAACTCGAAGATGGTGCGCTCATTCACCTGAATGCCATTTTGCGCATTTTCATACAACTTACGCATCAAAGCATCCAGACTTGAACCACGTAAACGTAACCCTAGATCCAGACACAGGGCCACCAAACAGCCTTTGTTGTAATAGCTGGTACCCGCGTTATTCGAGTTTTCATCCTGACGGTAGAACTTGACCCAGGCATCAAAACTGGATTCAGCCACGGTTTGAATGGCATGACCGGGGTTTTGTAAATAGCGGTCAATCTGTGCTTTTAACAGTTTCAGATAAGATTCCTGAGAAATAACGCCGCTGCGTAGCAAGATCAGGTCATCGTAGTACGAAGTAAAACCTTCAAAAATCCAAAGCAGCGAAGTATAGCCTTCCCTGTTCAGGTCGTAATTGACAAAGTTTTCAGGACGAATAAATTTCACCAGCCATGAGTGAAAATATTCGTGGCTACACAGTCCCAAGAAACGCTGATAATCTGCAGACGGTTCAGCCGGTTCATCTGCTTTCGGCAAGTCTTCACGCGGTGTAATCAGACTGGTGCTGTTGGGATGTTCCAGACCACCATAACTATTGCCCGTTGCCATGGTCATAAAGGTATAGTTGGAAAATGGCGCTGAACCAAACATGGAAATTTCTGTACTACAGATTTTTTCAATATCCTGCTGCATACGCTGTGCATTCATGGCATGTTTGCCTGAAACCACAAACTCGTGCGGAATGCCATTGGCCTCAAAACTAAAACGGGTCTGATCGGCCAGTTCAAAGGGTGCATCAATCAGTTCTGCATAATTTTCAGCTTTTAAGGTAAAACGGCCTTTAACCAGACTTTTTGCAGCCAGTCCGGTCGCCAGCTGAAAATGCTTTAACTCATCCGGCAGAAAGACTTCGACTTCAACCGCTTTCTGTTCATGCCCTTCCAGACCAAGACAGACACAGGCCGGATTGACATACAAACGGGTTTGATCGACATAGGCTCCACGCACTGACAGGTCATAGGCATATACATCATATTCCACCGTAATCAGCTCGTGATCAGTATTGAACAAACGCCATTTATTTTTTTCAAATTTTTGAATTTTTAAAGTGCGCCCCGCTTCATCAGAGGCCTTGACTGACTCAAGATGTTTTGAAAATTCACGAATCAAATAGCTTCCCGGAATCCAGGTCGGTAAAGATAGAACTTGGGTAGGATCTGCTAAAAAACGAAGAGTCACGTGAATAAGATGCTGACGATAGTCGTCAAATTCGATTTGATAATGCAACATAATGGGCAATATAAAATTTAAAAAAGTGAACTTAACAATTAGCTTAGCATTTTTTTATCAAGCAATGCTGAACTGTCGCAATTGTCTACAATTCCGACTAGCCATTCTGCAAAAAAAGGCATAGCATGCCTCATATTTTTTGCATTTTGAATGCCAACGGATTGGCCACTAAGGAAGATCATTGAAAGCTGTCATCTACCTCCTCGCATCACTCAGTTTATTGTGCTCCACGCTAGTCAATGCCGCATTACTGAACCTTGTTCCTGAAAGTGTCGAAGCCCCGGCGTGGACCATTCTGGATACCCAATCAGGCCAAGTTATTGCAGAGCATAACAGTCATGAACAACGTGCTCCGGCATCCATGACCAAAATGATGGTTGCATACATTGCACTCAAAGAAATTCAAGCAGGACATTTAAAGAAAGATGAAATCATCACCGCTACACCTGTGGTCAAAATGGTGCAGTGGGATGAATCACAGATGTTCCTTAAAGAAGGACAACAGATTTCAGTCGATCAGTTATTGGCAGGCTTGGTGGTGATGTCAGCCAATGATGCTGCGGTGACTTTAGCAGAACGAATTTCCGGTACTGTTCCGGCTTTCATTGCACGCATGAATAAAGAAGCCCAAGCTTTGGGAATGAAGGATACGCATTTTGCCAATGCACCAGGTGTGACCATGCCGGATCATTTTTCCTCTGCGCATGATATGGCACTCCTGGGACAGGCATTAACGATTCAAACCCCTGAATATCTGCACTATTCAGTAATGCCAAGTTTCAGCTTTAACCAACGCTTTCACCGTGCAACCAATCTGGCACTCAAATTCGATCCAAGTGTAGATGGTTTAAAAACCGGCTTTACCAAAGCGGCCGGTTATAACCTGGCATTGACCGCACACCGACCGACTGGAAATCCGGCATTACCGGAACGTCGCCTGATTGTGGTGGTTATGGGCACCAAAAATGCCTTAAAACGTGCTGAAGTGGCGCATACCCTCTTGGACATGGCTTATACCTATACCCGCAACGAAGTGGCCATTAAAGATAAACAACTGATTGCCGAATTACCGGTAATCAAATCCACTCTAAAAATGTTTAAGCTGGAAACCAAACAACCGCAAATTGTGACCACTTCTTTATATGAACAACCTTACGCCATTGACCTGAAAGCTTACGACACGGTCAATCAGCGGATTATGCTGAATACCGGTAATGGCACCATTCAAGCCATTGAACCTTTACAGGAAACCAAGACCCACTTAAATGTGAAAATTAATGAACAGTTACTGACTGCCCCTTTGGCCAAAGTTATGCAACTGGCTACGGTACAGGTCTATCAGAACAATCAGTTGATTCGAACCATTGCCATTGAAGATGATGTGCAGATTGAAGAAGCCAATTTTTTCCAGAAAATCGCGATCTGGTTTAAACAGCTTTTTTCTTTTTTCTCCAGTGATGAAGTTAAAGTCAAAACTTATCCTCTAGGCTAATTAGGTGACATTTCTTTAAATTATGTAAGTTGTATAACAATTTCAACCGAAGCAATACATTGAAGATGGCATATTCGGGTCTGTTGATACTTCATCTATGTTTGCGACTGCGAGTATTTTTAGGCGATACAAGGCGTGAAATACAAAATTTAGTCATTCTAAATGCGTAGTTCACAACGACGTAGCGTCAAAAAATACTCTAGTCCCGAAGGGTTGTGGCTAAAATTATCACAGACTTCGTCATGAAACTTGAAAATGGAACCACCATTTTTTGCATTTCCTTCCTTGTCTGTTCAATTTTAGCCTACAACGCAAGCCATTTATGAAATGTCAACAGACCCTAATACCATCTTTTTTTTCGTCTTTAAAATAATAAACAGGTTAAAAATGAGTACTCTTCATAAAATCGTAATTATTGGTGGTGGCGCAGGTGGACTGGAACTGGCCACTCAACTGGGCAGTGCTTTAGGTAAAACGAATAAAGCACAAATCACTTTAGTCGACCAGAAACTGACTCATATCTGGAAACCGCTGCTCCATGAAATTGCAGCCGGTAGCCTCAACCCTCACGCTGAAGAAACCAATTATTTTGCCCATGCCTCCAAACATCATTATCAGTTTGTTTTGGGCCGTTTTATCGATATCGACTCAGACAGCAAACAAGTCATTCTTGAAACTGAACCATCCAAATATGCTCAAGCTCAAAACACCCTGCGTTTAGATTACGACACCCTGATTATTAGCATCGGCTCAACATCCAACGATTTTAATACTGAGGGCGTGAAACAGTATTGCCATTTCCTTGATAACCGCAAGCAAGCAGATGTGTTTCAACAAGATTTACTGCATTTATATCTGGCCGCACAAAACCATGATCATAGCCGTAAATTGAACATTGCTATTGTGGGTGCAGGTGCTACCGGCGTTGAGCTGGCTGCTGAACTGGCCGAAGCCAAACAGAGTTTTTTTAAATATGGTTTAAATAAAATTGACCCGCAACAGGTCAAGATCACGCTGATTGAAGCCGCTAAACGGATTTTGCCTGCACTTTCAGAAACCGTGGCCGGGCATACGCAGCATCAACTTGAGCAATTTGGCATTCAGGTATTGACCCAGCATCGGGTGGCCAAAGTTGATGCTGACAAGATTTACTTTGCAGATGGATCATCCATTGATTCAGACCTGAAAGTCTGGGCAGCCGGTATTAAAGCACCGGCGGTACTGGCACAGTTAAACAGCTTTGAAAAAGACAACATTCACCGTCTAAAAGTGTATGCCACGCTGCAAACCCTGTCTGACCCGAATGTGTTTGCCTTTGGAGACTGTGCGCATTGTCAGCCTGTCGCGGATGAACCGGTGCTCGGTCCGCGTGCCCAAGTGGCCAGCCAGCAAGCCAGTTTTCTGGTCGATGCCATGAAGGCTCGGGTTCAAGGCAAGCCTCAGCCCATGTTCAAATTTTCCGACAAAGGTTCACTGGTGTCATTAAGCCATCATAAAGCTGTTGGAGAATTACTCGGGCAAGTGAATGTGCAAGGATTTCTGGCAAAAACCATGTATGTGTCTTTATATCGGCTGCATCAAGCTGCGATTCATGGTTATACGCATGCAGGGCTGTTGACGGTTAAGGATTTTGTGACAAGAAAAACCGGTCCAAAGATAAAATTGCATTGAAATTTTAAAAACCGTCCCTATTATTAACAAAATGTCATAAAAACCTGAAAAATGCAGATTTTTGATAAATCTAGTCTACAAAACCTGCTTTTCACTTTATGATGTACCCTTAAAAAATTGAATGGATCAATAACATGACTGCTATTGCAAATGACCTCGTGGTTTCTTTCCACTACACGTTGACTAACGCAGAAGGCGAAACTCTCGACCAATCACAAGGTGAACCACTTGCATATTTGCACGGTGCAGGTAACATCATCCCTGGTTTAGAAAATGCTTTAGAAGGCAAAACTGTTGGTGAAAAATTCACTGTAAACGTTCCTGCTGCTGAAGGTTATGGCGAATACAACCCTGACCTAGTACAAGAAGTTCCTGCACAAATGTTCCAAGGTGTAGATAACATCCAACCTGGTATGCAATTCCAAGCTCAAACTGATGATGGTGTTCAAATCGTCACTGTTAAAGCTGTTGAAGGCGACAATGTTGTTGTAGATGCAAACTTCCCACTTGCTGGTCAAGATTTGACTTTCGAAGTTGAAATCGTTGAAATTCGTGCAGCTTCTGCTGAAGAATTAGAACACGGTCACGTACACGGTGCGGGTGGTCATCACCACTAAGATCGGTTCCGGTCATAAAAGGCAAAGTATTTACTTTGCCTTTTTTATTGCTTAAAGCCAGCTGTTTTTAAGATTTATACTTTTGCTAATGCCTTACTGCTTGAATTTCTGAACCGATATAAAAATATCTAACCAGCTGCCTTCTATCTATTCGACAAAAATATAAATCTCAAAAAATACAGATGTCATTTCAAAGTGAAGATTTTGATCTAAGAAATCATCTTTTAAAATCAGTTTCAGATTGACATAAAAAAGCCATTTGGAGCGATGGCTGGATAGATCAAGACTATTCATACAACGGAAATAATTGATTTAAACAGATGCTGTAAAAAATTATAGATAATCACCTTCACGTTCCGGCTGATACAGCACTTTTTCAATTTTGACTTTCATTAAATGACCATCCGGCTGTGGCCATTCTATTTCCTGCCCTTCCGTTAATCCTAAAATTGCTGCTCCAACGGGTGCCAGTACATTCACCTGCCCTTTCTCACCCATAAAGTCATGCGGATATACCAGAGTAATAGTGGTCGGTTCACTCGCAGGTGCAATGGTAATCAGCACACGTGCATTCATGGTCACCACATTTGCAGGAACATCTTTTGGTGCAACCACTTCTGCACGCGCAAGTTCATCTTCAAGGTGTTGCATGGTTGGAGTGATTTTAGATTGATGCTCCAGCATGGTTTCTAAACGTTCCAGATCTTGCTTTGAAATAATAATAGTGGGTTTATTCATAACAATTTATCCTGCTGTTTTATCAGTATATTTTTAAAAAATTTTTCTTTATCAGATATACGATTTAATATTTCATTGTTAGTATAGCGATTAATAACCATAACTTCATTCAAAACTACAACGCTATGACCAATAACATAATTTTGGAAAAAACATTACTCAGCTCAACTGAATACATGCAACAATTTCGACAACGCTTTCACTCCCCTGAGCATCAGCATAAATTTTATATTGCATCTGCACTAAAAACTGTTGATTTAGATGGATCTTTTACAAGCTTTAAACGATTGGATCAAATGTTTGAGGCTTTCAAAAAACAGGTCGGTAGTTTAGAGATCAATGAGCAATCCAACCCAGCTCAAATAGACACATTAAAATTGCTGGCTAGTCATGTTGGTTCATTTCTCGCCATAAAAAGTGGGCAAACCGAGAAATGGCTGAATCGTGAGGATTTAGCTGAAAAATTTCCTCAATTAAACACCCTACCTACTTCGTTTGTGTATGATGTCGCTATTGAACTTCCCCATAAGGTTTTATTTCCCTTACTCATTGTTCAGCAGCAATTTAAACAAGCTCAACCTGAGCGCACAATCAGTCAGCAGCTTGAAACCGAATTATTACAATTGCTTGTGGTAACTGCAGCCAATCAAAATAAAGTTGCTGAAGAAATGCATGCAATCCAGCATATGTATCAAAATAGTATTCCGTTTAGCTGTGGGATCAACTTTGAAAATTTGGTGCGTATATCTGATCTAGATTATAGTCTGAAAAGCTTAGATCGTTTAGATGAATTAATGCGTGAGTTACGCCAAAATTATATTGTCTCACCTCAAGCATTTTTATCAGAACAATCAAATTTCTATTTTATTTTATATTTAAGTGGCTATTTAGGTCGTGTAATCGCACAACACGCTGGATGTGCTTTGCGATGGCTAACTCCGCAGCAAGTCAGTCGTATTGTAAATAATGAAGTTCCGACTGAATTAGTTACTCTTCGTGTCGCACAAATTCACGACCGTATATACTTTACTACGGGTCATATTACGGATTTCTTGTTTTCATCAGTGATTCAAACCTCATCACTTCAATATGCAAAAGGCATTATTCAAGAACTCCTTGTAACACGCCCTCCAATATATGCTGTAAAGCAAACTTCGAATACTGCTCAGAAAGAATCGCCAATTAATCAAGCTCTGCATCAAGCTGGTTTTCTACTTGGTTTTGTTTTTCAGAAAATTCATGGTGTTCTACCACGTTATAATGCCGAAGATAATATCACCCCAACAACGTTTCCGGCTGGACAAACATTTTATGCACATCTAGAAGGTCCAGATCCTGGATTAAAAGAGTTGGAACAAAATCCTGCCAATCACCCCTATAATGTATTGGCCTATGAAATGTATGCCTGTCTGCCACACCTTCGGACAGATGCTATTTCGTTACATATCCGTAATTATGGTGAACATGCGATCAACCTGCATTTGGTAGTTCCTTTCTTCCCTATCTTCCATTATCAAGGCTTTGAAATTATTCAGCCTTATGTCAGTGCCTCTGATCTCGTAACGCAACAGCAGATGCCTCAAATTTTAAATCAGATGCATGCTTTTTTTGCAGGCATTGAAGATTATGAATCCGTCCTGCCTGATGAACGTAAAGTGTGGAAACACCATTACAAACCTGAAAAACATCCTTATCCATCTGGTTTCTCTGAAAATGCATAAAAAAAGCTCCCGATGACGGGAGCTTTTTTCTAAATCAAAAACTTATTTTGCGTAAACAGGGAATTTAGCGCAAACAACCTCTACTTTCGCTTTTACAGCGTTAATTACAGCTTCGTCACCTTTCGCATCAAGGATATCAGCGATCCAGCCTGCAAGGTCACGTACTTCAGCTTCACCAAAACCACGAGTTGTTACAGCTGGAGTACCGATACGGATACCAGAAGTAACGAATGGAGAACGTGGATCGTTAGGTACAGAGTTTTTGTTCACAGTAATGTGCGCCGCACCTAACCATGCATCAGCTTCTTTACCAGTGATATCGCCTTGTTTGATTAAAGACAATAGGAACAAGTGGTTTTCAGTACCACCAGATACTACGTCATAACCACGAGCGATTAGAACTTCAGCCATTGCTTGAGCGTTCTTAACCACTTGTTGTTGGTAAGTTTTGTATTCAGGTGCCATTGCTTCTTTAAAGCAAATTGCTTTAGCAGCTACAGCGTGAACCAAAGGACCACCTTGGTTACCTGGGAATACAGCTGATTGTAATTTTTTCTCGATTTCTTCGTTTGCTTTCGCAAGGATTAAACCTGAACGTGGGCCACGAAGAGTTTTGTGAGTCGTTGTTGTTGTTACGTCAGCAATTTGAACTGGGCTTGGGTAAACGCCAGCAGCAACAAGACCAGCAACGTGTGCCATATCTACAAATAGGTAAGCGCCAACTTTGTCCGCGATGTCACGGAAACGCTGCCAATCTACAACTTGGCTATATGCAGAGAAACCAGCAACGATCATGCGTGGTTTGTGCTCTTCTGCCAAACGTTCAACTTCTTCGTAATCGATTTCACCAGTTTCTGGGTTCAAACCGTACTGAATTGCGTTATATGTTTTACCAGAGAAGCTAACTTTCGCACCGTGAGTCAAATGACCACCGTGAGCCAAGCTCATACCCAAAACTGTGTCGCCCGGGTTAAGAAGCGCTAAGTAAACAGCAGAGTTCGCTTGAGAACCGGCATGCGGTTGAACGTTAGCATAATCGGCACCAAAAAGTTCTTTAGCACGGTCAATTGCCAATTGTTCAATAACGTCTACATATTCGCAGCCGCCGTAATAGCGTTTGCCTGGGTAGCCTTCCGCATATTTGTTAGTCAGTTTTGATCCTTGAGCTTCCATCACTGCTGGTGAGCAATAGTTTTCAGAAGCAATTAACTCGATGTGCGCTTCTTGGCGAGCATCTTCGTTAGCGATTGCTTGAGCGATTTCCGGATCAAATTCAGCAATAGAGATATTGGCAAACATTAGCGAGGTCCTATTAAATTAGGGCTTTTAAGCCGTGCTAAGATTGGCGCGTATTGTAGCATGAAGTTTATAAATTTTGACTAAGATGTTTGCTCAGTTTTTAATAAAAAAAGCTCATCTTCGTCAGAAAGATGAGCTTTTTGTTTAAATCAAATTATTGAATTGGCATGATAGATTTTATATCTTTAACAAATTCATCCAAATTGTTGGTATATACCGTTGCATGTGTCCATTTTGGCGTGATTGTATTATCCGCATCCGTCACATAATTAATTTTAGTGCCTTTACCTGCAGCGACGCTTACCAGTAAATCGGTAGCGCCTTTTGGCACAGTATCATCATCTGAACCTTGATAAATAAATATTGGAGTTGTCACTGCAGTCTGCAGCGGCTGTGAATCTGTGGTTAAAAACTGCTGAACCACTTTAACACTCGTCATGAAATTTGGCTGAGTGCGTGGATAATTATCTAAAGTCCCATTTTGGGTTTTAAATTTCATCATTGCGCCATACAGATTCTGACCCAGCACATCATAACAAATGCTTTCCGCCTCAGCCGCAACCAGATCAGTCGGTGATGCAAATACTTCACTATATTTCAAAGCCGGATGCGGGTTTCTTAATCCAGCAGTAATCAGTGCTGTAAAGGTATCTAAAGGCGCAAGAATACTAATCTTAGTGTTTAAGTCAGATTCAGCTGCGGCTTTTTGCTCGCCGCCTTTTAAAATCATACTTAAATAAGATGCAGGTGCAACAGCAACTGTACCTTTATATGTTAGCTGAGCTCGGGAGGCATATTGTGCAGCCCCTAATGCTGCCTGCCCGCCTTGTGAATGTCCAACCGTTGCCCATCGTTGCTCTGTTGTATTACCTAAATTTTTACGCGCTGCAACAACAGCATCGGTAATGGAATAGGCTTCACTTTTTAAATTTAAGAATGGATGCAACTCTTTACCACTCGGTTCACCCAAACCTTCATAATCAGGCGCGACTACCGCGTAACCCGCTGCCAAAAGTTTTGCAATAAAATATTCATTACCTTTTAAGCCTTGTTGGCTCGGAGCACATGCATCAGCAACCCCTGTAGTACCATGCGCCCACGCCACAATTGGCCACCCTCCTGCTGGTTTTGGCGTTTTAGGTGTAAAGAGCAAAGCCGTCGCTTGAGTTTCTGTCCCATTCACACCAAGCATTTTATAGGTCATCAATGTTTTATTGGCACTTACCGTATCTAAAAAGGCATTAGCAATTGCATCAGCATCAATATAGGCCTGAGTTTTTACAACAGGCTCAGCAATATTATTTTTCGGAATCCCATCATCAATAATAAATGTAGAATTGCCATCACTTCCTCCTCCGCACGCGACGAGAAAGAGTGTACTACTGACCAATACCGTTAACTTAAGTTGGTTCATCATCCCTTGTTCCTTCTATTTGTTGTTTTAAAGTCATTCCTTTGGATTAATCGCATGGAATTTCAATAAGTTCAAGTCGTTTCAGTGCCATTGATCATTCTATTCAATCTTAATTTATTTTATTTTCATAACATTTTGATTTAATTTATAATTTCAACTATAAAATTACATTTTTTAACAATATAAAATTTCGGACATACACATGTGGGCCACCTTGATTTTCTTAGTTTTAGGTTTTGTATTGGGCTATTTTGTTCGTGGATTAAAAGCCAATACCCATTCTACAAAAGTCATTTATAAAAGTATGCCTGCTGCAAATACTTATCAGCAAAAATTGCTGCTCAAAAGCCATCATCAAACTGATAGTGACCGAATTCGTGAACTGAATCAGTTAAACCGAAATCAAAGCGTATTTTTACGGCTACTCAAACAGACCTTTACCCATCACGAAATTGCGATCAAACAAACACGCTTTATCATTTTAGACCGCGATTATATGCCATGTGCAATATTTGAATACCGCGATGGTACTCAAGCCATGAAATTGATTGATCAGGAGGATGGACTACCCTTATATCTTTATAAAGGTTTAATTTCGAGCGATGAATTAAAACAAGACTATTTAAGCATCATCTCTACGCAGAAATAAGCATAAATGGCAATGAATGCCACAAAGTCAATGTTTTTCCGTTTGTGTCAGCATCTTTGAAAATGTTAAATTCATGCAAACTCTCGCAACGGTGATGGCCCAGTCATGCAAGCAATTATTCTCGATACCGAAACCCATACCTTAAATGGACAACCGATTGAGATTGCTTATGCACCGGTGCAAATCCATGACAGCAAACTTACCTTAGATAAAAGTCAAATTTTTGACCAACTCTATAGTGTCGATGAACCAATTTCTTATGCGGCCATGGCGGTGCATCATATTTTGGAATCTGAGCTGGTCGGTCAACCACATTACACCAGCTTTAGCCTTCCCGATGACACCACCTATATTATTGGTCACAATATTGACTATGACATTCGCGCTATTGAAAAATGTGGTGTAGATACCAGCAAGATTAAAGCGATTTGTACCCTTGCCCTTGCGCGTTTGGTTTGGCCAGATGCTGAAGCGCATAATATTTCCGCACTCATTTATATGATTAGTAAAGGCAGTGAAAAAGCCCGCGAGATGATTAAGAAAGCACATCGTGCTGATATGGATATTATTTTAACGGCCAATATTTTGATGCACGAAATTCATCATTTAAATATTCAAAACATTGAAGAACTTTATCTGGCATCTGAAGATGCACGTATTCCACGCAGCATTAATTTTGGTAAACACCGCGGTACGGCCATTGCCGATTTGCCTGCCGATTATATGCAGTGGCTGCTGCGCCAAGAAGATTTGGATCCCTATTTACGCAAAGCTCTGGAAAAAGCCAGCATTGTCACCCTATAATCTTTTGATTTGTAATATTATTTAAATAATATTGTCATTTTCTCTATTTACAATTTGCCTTAATTTAACGGGGAAGCCATTAAGGCATGGATCAATATCAAAAAACAGATTTGGGCATTCAAAGTCTAAAGCAACGTTCACTTAATCTGAATGCCCGTCAACGCCGCTTGTTACTGCTGATTGGCACTGATGATTTTGATCTGCTTTCCGAGCAGTTTAAACGTCGTATTGCCCCACCCGAATTACTCGAACAATTGATCGAGATGGGATTGATTCACTGTCCGGCTATACCACATATTCTGTCAGAAACTTCACCTCATCTGCTTGATACAGAAATTGAAACCCACTTACCTTTACAAAGCGCTCCCCCCGTTCAAGATCAGTTTGCTGAATCCATTAACACGTCAAGTAGCTCACTGGCTATAACAACAGAAACAGCTGTTCCACAGGTATTAGCTTCAAATGAAATGCAAACTACGCTCGAAGTACTGGATTTTGAACAGGTCAAACAGTTCATGGCTCAATTGCTACAACGGCATTGTGGTTTAATGGCTAAGCAGTTGATTAATCGCATACTGGCTGCCAATGATTTACGCAGTTTAAAACTGTGTCAAATGCAATGGATTACTGCTCTACAGGAAAGTCGTCTAGCTCCTAAGGATTTAAACAGCTATTTAAATCAAATTAACTTTTCTCTACAAAAACTTATCAGTTAATTCCACTTAAGAGTTTTTTTCTGTTTCGTGATTTATTTAAGGTCTTAAGCCTTTTGACCTTATAAATTTTTATGCTTATAAAACAATAAGATTAGATTAAGCACATTGAAAATTGATGCTAATTACAGCTACAGTTTTAAACTGAATACGACCTTCGCTGCATGGCAAATATCAGCTCAAAGCCCCATATAGTATATATTTCAGGGGAATTCATGATGACAGCATTCCATTATTTAGAATTTCATCCAGCAGACAATCCCGTGTACTTAAAAAAAGTAGGCAACTGGGTGCTGACTTTTTTAAGTCCTCAAGATGAAAAGAGTGATGTTCAACTGGCCATTACCAGTGTATTGCCCCGTCAAGTCAGTGAAAACCTGCAACCGATTCGCGTCGTTATCCAGCAGAGCGAGATCGAAAATCGCTGGCTGATTCAGCAAATTGTCTGCTATGACAGCTTTCAAGGCAAAGATGAAATCTTAAACTGTGCTGATGAGATGGGTATAAAAGTCATCCAGAGTATCATTCAAGAATTTGAAAAATATGATGTAGAAGTCAATTTTGTTTAGGTTTTAGCCCTTGGCTCACTTCGGTGGGCTTTTTTTAATCTCATTGATGAATCAATGATTTTTTTGATCCTAAAAACCCACCTTAAATCAGTCTAAGCATTTAAATATTTCACTATTCAATTAATTTTATTCTTCAATTACCCGATAAATACTGTCGGAGGTACGGCTTTCAAAAAGCAGCTCAATACTCGGTCGAATAATTTCACCGTTCACCACAATATGTTCGATTTTTTGGAATAATGAAAGTTTATGCAATTCAGAGTGTTCCGGAATAACACGCAACAAGGCTTGCACTGCATGAATATTGCTAAACTGGTCTTTGACTTTCACCTCGATCATTTGCTTCATGTTGTCCTCTGCTTAAATTTATTTAGCCAATCTTTTTATAGCATAAGTTTTATTTATCGATAATTTAGAGATGTTAGATTTTTTGGCAATGTAATTTTTTATAAATCAATACGTCACATTTACTTTAATTTAAAGGGCCAAATTTAAAAACCGAGCCGCAATCCATGTCTTGATGATGTCATGTAGACCACATAAAAATTAGTATTTCGGGATGTTCAATGAGCAATAGTTTTTTTTGATCTAAAATAGGAAAGCCCGCATTACTGCGGGCTTTAATGTTGGAAGGCTAGTGCTGATTTCTTGTTTTAACCCTAAGGTTATAAACTCAACGAGCTGTCATTGATCCGTCCAACCTCTTTGTAGCGTCTTCAACGACCTACTGTATTTTTAATATAAGGGGATATTTTTTTATTGGCAAGTGCCGTTGACACTCTCAAACAATTGAGTAAAAAAAATACAATTGATATTTTATAAATTTCATTCATCATGCTAAGCCACATCAAATACTCATGATTATTTCAATGAATCGAGTAAAATGACCCAGTATTTTTGACGAGTCTGACTCAATGTTAGTGCAATTAATTTTAAGCGACTTATATCGATATTGTGGCAATACCAAATTCAGTTCATTGCTTAAAAATTATTTTTTTAATCGTGGCTTCAACTTCAGTGTTTGGATGCGTCTTGCCGCTTCGAATTCAATAATTGCAAAGTTCGCCTATCCAATTTTTTATTATAAAAAGAAAAAATACGGCATCGATATTCACTGCAGCACAAAAATTGGCTATGGACTCTACATTGGTCACGGCGGCCCCTTAGTGGTCAATCCCACCACGATCATTGGCAACAATGTCAATCTTTCTCAATATACGACTATTGGTGCCAACGGTGGTGCTCAGGCAGCCATCATTGGTGACAATGTCTATATTGGACCGAATGTTTGTATTATCGACAATGTGCATATAGGCAATAATGCCACCATTGGTGCAGGTAGCGTGGTCACCAAAGATATTCCAGAAAATGCAACTGCTGTCGGCAACTATGCCAAAGTGATTCATTATAATAATGCCGGGACGTCGGTCAATCGTCGCTGGCCGATTCAAAATTGATCAAGTCAAAATAGTTGTAGAATAATATTTATGAATAGATAGAATCTAAAAATAGTGTAGCTAAAAAGTCCAAGAAAATTTGTTTATAAAAAATCTCAGTGATCATACTGAGATTTTTTATTGACTTAATTTCTTATAAACGCTGCTTAGAATTTCTTGGTATATGTTGTGAGTACACGATTTTCCTGAAAAGAATTACCATGTTCGACATCATAATTCACATATAACCATCTGAATGACAAGCCTTTTAATTTTGGATTTTGTATATCATAAGTTAAAATAAAGTTGGTTTCTGATTCATGATTATCTCGTCCTTGGGCATCTTTAAAATCTGTACCATAAACGTATTTGACCATTGTATTTAAACCCGGTACGTAGTCTTTAAAATCATATCCATATAAAAAATGTACCGATTTTTCATCTTTTTTGAAGAATCCAGTGGTATTCCAGTTAATGAAATACAGTTCTGGCAAGAATCCATCAGGTAAAGGATAGCCGGTATCGCCAAAAATCTGTTGGTAGCCCAATCCTACGCTATGATTACCCACAGAAACATTTTCCAATAACCCAATATTATGGTTATCAATTTCTCCAGCTTTAGCCTCGCCAGAATCTTGTGATCTAAAATACTTCAAACGGGTTTGAGATTTTAAATATTCATTTTTCCAAGAATATTCTAAACCTAAATAGTGTTTATCGTATAAATCTTCTAAATTGCCATAGTAGTACTCTGCCTTCAGCTTGGGCGAAACATCATATTTTAAATCAAGATAATTAAGACCATCCGAATATTGTTTCACTCCGTTTTTTGTCACTGAAAACTCATGGAAACCTTCTTCATAACGTGGAGAAACTTGAGTAATACGACCCAGCTCTAGTTGCAGTTGATCGGTCACTTTAGACTTTATTTGACCACCCCAATATGAACTGATTAATTGACGACTGGTATCGACTGAAGTAATCGGTAAATCCAGAAACAATTCACCCACTTTGAATTCAGTCGTATCGTATTTGAGTTTAAGGGTTCCACCATATTTCAAGAAATTACGGTCTTGAGTTTGTGTATTGGTATTAAAAGGTAAAACCGTATCATCTATATGACGGTCATCACTTAAACGTAAAGCGTACTGAAGTGAAGCATCCATGCCTATTTCAATCGGTTTTTCTGCAACAGTTAACACAGTAGGAATATATTTAGACTGATAAAAACCTGAAATACCTTGTGACCAGCTGCCTGAATCTTTAATGTTTTCATGATCAAAATTGCGTTCAATGAATGCATTTTTTAACACTAATTTAAATTGGTTTTCATTGCTCTCTGCATGTACAGCATTACATAACGCCATATTTCCAAGCATAATTGCTAAAAGCGGTTTTAATTTAATATCCATAATATTCCCTTAATTTGATACAAATCCATTACAGGCTAAAAATGTTTTAGCCTGTTTGTGTTGATGATTTATTGCGTTACATTTTCAAGTAAAGCTTTATGTTTTAAGTCTTTTTTTGCTTGCTGAGCTCCATCTACAGAAGCTTTTAAATTTACGAGGAATATCGCTATTGCTGCCAATACACCAGGAATCGCGATAACCAAGAAGTTCATTTGATGGGGTAATTCAAGCGTGAGCAATGCACCTGTTAAAACCGGTCCTACGATGGCACCGATTCGTCCAATGCCTGAGGCCCAGCCCATACCTGTTGAACGAACTGCTGTAGGATAAAACTGTGCGACAAAGGTATAGAGTAAAATTTGTGAGCCAATGGTTGCTGCACCAGCAACTGCAATCAGGCTATAAAGTACTGCTTGTGGACTATTAAAACCGAGTAAAATTAAAGCAATCGCCCCAACAATAAACATTGTGCTCAATACTGGTTTTAAGTGGAACCGATCGGCTAATACACCTCCGCCTATGGCACCAATCATTCCACCAATATTCAGGGCGAACAGGAACATCAGACTTGCACCCAATGAATATCCGGCTTGAATCATCAGTTTTGGTAACCAGCTGCCTAGGGCATAAACCATTAACAGGCACATGAAAAATGCCACCCAGAACATCAAGGTACTAAACGTACGGCCTTGCTGAAACAGTGCGCGTAAAGGTGCATCATTTCCTGCAGTGGCTTCATTTAAAACAAAGCTGGTCTGTGCGCTGATCTCTTGTTGAGGTGCAATTTTTTGCACAATGGCAAGGGTCTTTTCTGTTTCACCTTTTTTGGTTAAAAACATCAGCGATTCAGGCAGGAATTTCCAGATCAAAGGCAAAGTGAATAAAGGAATACTGGCAATATAGAACATGATTTTCCAGCCATAATCTGCCACCAGCCATGTTCCCAATAGTGCAGAAGCCATTCCACCAATGGCATAACCACTAAACATGATAGCGACCAGTGTACTGCGGATGCGTTTAGGGGCATATTCTGTCATCAGTGCCACGACATTTGGCATCACACCGCCAATTCCTAGCCCGGCTAGAAAACGTAACACGCCAAATTCAGTTGGAGTACTGGCAAATGCACCCATAAAGGTAAAGCCACTAAAAATGGCAATACAGATCATGATGGTTTTTTTACGGCCCAGTTTGTCCGAAAGTGTGCCAAAACTCATGGCACCAAACATCATGCCAAATAATGCGGTACTGGCAAGCAGTCCGGCCTGCACCGCACTGAGTGCCCACTCCTGCATCAATACAGGCAAAACTACGCCATAAATGACCAGATCATAACCGTCAAAAATAATAATCATTAAACACCAGATTAAGACGCCCCAGTGAAAAGGCGTAAATTTGGCTTCATCCACTAATGTATTTATGTTGAGTTTATTGGTATTCACTTTGCGCTCCTGCATATGAACCTTTAGATTGGTTCAAACAATGCGGCAAAGTGTTTTTATTGTCCAAAACCGATTACATATATATTCATACCTTAAAAGTTATGCGGTCGATTTAAAAAACAAAAACAAGACCTTAAAAATATAAAAAATGCAGACGCCACTCATCGGAACAGTCTGCATTTTTTAATCCATATTTTAAGCATCATAGGGCTATTTATTATAAACCTATGATAAATAGTGATTTAAATTACAACACGGTCATATTTAATCGCTTCCAGATCATATACCTGATAGATACAATCAAACAGCGAACGGATATGTTCACTCTCGTCCATACTGCGCAGCGCCAGAAAAAGCGGACTCACCGCAGCATCATCCAGCAACGGAATGTAATGCAGATGCGGCAACTGAATGGTTTTAGCACTTTCCGGAACCACACAAATCCCTTCGCCTGCGGCTACAAGTCCCAAAGCCAGCTGGATTTCACGGACTTCTTTCATACTTTTCGGGTCCAGACTGTATTCTGAAAACAGCGATCTGACCTGAGTCGAAAAATTCGGTTTAGGATGACTGGGATATAAAAACAGGTTTTCATCAACAATATCGGTCAGAAAAACCCCTTTATTTTGTATGGCAAGCGGATGGCTGGCATGCACCGCGACCATCAGCGGTTCCTCACGTAACAGTACTCGTCTGACTGCCGGATCTGAAATGCGCAATCGACCAAAACCGACATCAATCCGTCCTTCTTTTAAGGCCTGAATCTGTTCTTTGGTACTCATTTCGATCAGTTCAATTTTTAAATGTGGCTGCTGCTGGCGGAACAGATACACAATTTTAGGCAATAAACCATAAAGCAAGGAGCCAACAAAACCCATGGTAACCGTCTTTTCAGCCATACCAACACGTTGTGTCATGGCCTTAATTTCTTCTGCATTAGACAAAAGTTTAACCGCATGCTGGTAGAAAAACTGACCCGCTTCCGTGGTCAATAATGGCCGGCTACCCCGCTCAAACAGCTGGATACCGAGTTCCGCTTCAAGGTTTTGTATCTGACGACTCAAAGGAGGTTGAGCAATAAACAGTTTTTCTGCCGCCTTGGTAAAACTCTGCTCTTCTACCACCGCTACAAAATAGCGTAAATGTCTCAGTTCCATAATTTTGTATACCTTTAAAGCATAATAAAATGCAAATTTAATCTTAGACAGCACAAACTCATTCCTTTAAGGTATACCGAAAGAGATGCACAAAGCAAGATTGGGAAGCTTAAAGATGTATAAATCCATAGAAACGTTGCTTGTCGAAATTCCAACCATCCGCCCTCACAAGATGGCGGTTGCGACGATGCAGACTCAAACATTAGTTCTGGTTAAAGTCACAACTGAAGATGGATTCATCGGCTGGGGCGAAGCGACCACGATTGGTGGTTTAGGCTACGGTGAAGAAAGCCCTGAAAGCGTTAAAACCAATATTGAAACTTATTTTGCGCCCTTATTAAAGACACTCACTGGTTTAAATGTCGCTCAGACTTTACAGGTGATTAAAAAGAATATTAATGGCAACCGTTTTGCCAAATGTGCCATTCAAACAGCATTACTGGATATTCAGGCGCAACGTTTAGGTCTGCCACTGAGTGAATTGTTAGGTGGCCGTCTGCGTGACAGCGTCCCTGTACTTTGGGTGCTGGCTTCCGGCAACACTGACAAAGATATTGCTGAAGCGCAAAAAATGGTTGAAGCCAAACGCCACAATATTTTCAAGCTGAAAATCGGTTCCCGTGCTGTAGAAGCCGATGTTGAACATGTACTGGCCATTAAGAAAGCATTAGGCGCAGATGTTTCGATTCGTGTTGATGTCAACCGTGCCTGGTCTGAACTGCAAGCCATCAAAGGCATTCAATTGCTACAGGACGGTGGTGTTGACCTGATTGAACAGCCGTGTGCGATTGAAAATCTGGATGCCATGCGTCGTTTAACTCGCAAATTTGATATTGCGATTATGGCGGATGAATCGCTATGCGGTCCGCAGAGTGCTTATCAAATTGCGCGCAACAATGGCGCATCGGTTTTTGCAGTCAAGGTCGCACAGTCGGCGGGTCTGATTGAAGCTTGCGAAGTAGGCAAAATTGCCAAACTGGCCGGTATTGACCTGTATGGCGGCACCATGCTGGAAGGCCCGGTCGGCACCATCGCCTCTGCCCATGCATTTTCAACGTTTGAAAATCTGGCCTATGGCACCGAGCTGTTTGGCCCATTGCTACTAACCGAAGAAATTCTCAAAACACCACTGCAATACCAAAACTTTGAACTGACTGTACCAAAAACAGCCGGACTGGGTATTGCGCTAGATGAAGACAAAATTGACAACCTGCGTCGACAGTAATTAAAGGAGTTTGCCATGCTTTTTCAAGTACGAATGGATGTAAATATTCCACTGGATATGCCAGCGGAAAAAGCCAACGAAATTAAAGCCGTTGAAAAAGCCTATTCACAAGATTTGCAGCGTCAGGGCAAATGGCGCCATATCTGGCGCATCACTGGCCAGTATTCAAACATCAGTATTTTTGATGTCGAAAGCAATGAAGAGTTACACAACATTTTACAGGGCCTCCCTCTTTATCCCTACATGGATATTGAAGTGATGGCTTTGAACCGTCATCCCTCTTCGATACGTGATGACGACAGTTAATTTGAAATTTAAGGCGTATATTTTTTATACAGCTTCTAATTAATGAAACAAGGATAGTGGCAGCTAAAGATCCCCAAACAGGATCATACAGCCACCAAATGAAAAAGCATACTTCAGGAGCAATAGTATGAACCGTCAGCAAATTGATGCATTGGTTAAAGAAATGAATGTCGACACCGCTACTAAGCCTGTCGACGCGCGCGTACAGCAAATTGTCGTGCGTTTACTCGGTGATTTATTTCAAGCCATTGAAGACTTGGACATCACACAGACCGAGCTTTGGAAAGGTCTTGAATATTTTACCGATGCTGGCCAAGCCAACGAATTGGGGCTTTTGGCAGCAGGCTTAGGTCTTGAGCATTACCTGGATTTACGTGCTGATGAAGCCGATGCCAAAGCAGGTATTACTGGCGGTACACCACGTACCATTGAAGGTCCTTTGTATGTTGCAGGTGCACCAGAATCAGTTGGTTTTGCACGCATGGACGACGGTACTGAAATTGATAAAATCCCGACTTTATTTATCGAAGGTACAGTGACCGATACCAATGGCAACATCATTGAAGGCGCTAAAGTAGAAATTTGGCATGCCAACAGCCTGGGTAACTACTCGTTCTTTGACAAGTCTCAGTCTGACTTCAACCTGCGCCGTTCAATCTTTAGCGATGCCAATGGTCAATATGTAGCACAAACCACTATGCCTGTAGGCTACGGCTGCCCGCCTCAAGGTACAACCCAGTTTGTTCTGGACAAACTTGGCCGTCACGGTAACCGTCCTTCGCATGTGCATTATTTCATCTCTGCACCGGGCTACCGCAAGCTGACAACTCAATTCAACATCGAAGGCGACAAATACCTGTGGGATGACTTCGCTTTCGCTACTCGTGAAGGTCTGGTTGCAACTGCAGAAGATGTCACTGATCCGGCAGAAATTGCAAAACGTGGTCTGGACAAACCTTTCAAGCATATTCAATTCAATGTTGAACTTGTAAAAGATCAAGCCGCTGCACCATCAACTGAAGTTGAACGTCGCCGCGCAAGCGCTTAATAAAACCATGATAGGAAACCCAGATGTCAGTTTGATGACATCTGGGTGACTTGCCCAAATTTGGAAAGTCGGAGAACGGACATGCCACGTATTCCAGTAATTAATACTAGCCATCTCGATCGTATTGATGAATTACTTGTTGAAAACTATGAAACCGGTGAATTTAAGCTTCATCGTTCAGTATTCACAGATCAAGCCCTCTTTGACCTAGAGATGAAATACATCTTTGAAGGCAACTGGGTGTACTTGGCACATGAGAGCCAAATTCCGAACAATAATGATTTTTATACGACCTATATGGGTCGCCAACCGATCATCATTGCACGTAACCGCCAAGGTGAACTCAATGCCATGATCAATGCCTGTTCACACCGTGGCGCACAACTTTGTCGTCACAAGAAAGGCAATAAAGCAACCTATACTTGCCCTTTCCACGGTTGGACATTTAACAACTCGGGTAAATTGCTCAAAGTTAAAGATCCTAGTGATGCAGGCTATTCTGACTGCTTTAACAAAGACGGTTCTCACGATCTTAAGAAAGTAGCCCGTTTTGAAAGCTATAAAGGTTTCCTGTTTGGTAGCTTAAACCCGGATGTTCCACCATTGGAAGAATATCTTGGCGAAGCCACCAAAATTATGGACATGATTGTTGATCAGTCTGATCAAGGTCTTGAAGTTTTACGTGGTGCGTCTACTTATACCTATGAAGGTAACTGGAAGCTGACTGCCGAAAATGGTGCCGATGGTTACCACGTTTCTGCGGTGCACTGGAACTATGCAGCGACCACTCAACAGCGTAAAGAAAAAGAAGCTGGTGATAATGTCCGCGCCATGAGTGCAGGATCTTGGGGCAAACAAGGCGGTGGTTCTTACGGCTTTGACAATGGTCACATGCTGCTTTGGACGCAATGGGGCAATCCTGAAGACCGTCCAAACTTCCCGAAAGCAGCCGAATATACCGAGAAATTCGGTGCTGCAATGGCGAAATGGATGATCGAGCGCTCTCGTAACCTGTGTATTTATCCAAACGTCTATTTTATGGATCAGTTCGGTTCACAAATTCGTGTACTTCGTCCTTTATCTCCCTCTAAGACTGAAGTCACCATTTACTGTATCGCCCCTGTGGGTGAAGAAAAAGAAGCACGTACACGCCGTATTCGCCAGTATGAAGACTTCTTCAACGCTTCAGGCATGGCAACACCAGATGACCTGGAAGAATTCCGTGCATGCCAAGCCGGATATGCAGGTATTGCCCTTGAATGGAATGATATGAGCCGTGGTTCTAAGCATTGGATTCAAGGTCCGGATGATGCAGCCAATGAAATTGGTTTAAAACCAAAACTTTCAGGCATTAAAACTGAAGATGAAGGTCTATACCTGGCTCAACATGAACACTGGTTACATCTAATGAAAGACGCGATTGCTTCTGAAAAAGAACTTGCTGCAACTGAAGGAGAAAACGCATGAGCGCGATTACTTTAGAAAATATTGCTCAATTCCTCTACAAAGAAGCGCGCTTTCTGGATGATGAACAATGGGATGACTGGTTACAGTGCTATGCCCCATCTGCTTCGTTCTGGATGCCGTCTTGGGATGATGATGACAAATTGACCACAGACCCAGAGTCTGAAATCTCTTTGATTTATTATCCTGACCGTCAAGGTTTAGAAGACCGTGTGTTCCGTATTAAGACTGAACGTTCTTCTGCGACCATGCCGGACACCCGTACCAGTCACAACATCTGCAATATTGAGATTGTTGAGCAAAACGGAGATCAGGTAACGGTTCGCTTTAACTGGAACACCTTGAGTTTCCGTTACAAAACCAATTACAGCTACTTTGGCATGTCTCGCTATGAAATTGATTTTTCAGGCGATACACCAAAAATCTTAAGCAAATACGTTGTTCTGAAAAACGATTATATCAATCAGGTGATTGATATTTATCACCTCTAAGACTGTTCATACAGCAAGGTAAAACCTTTCAGCCAGAAGGAAATTTGGCTGAAAGGCATAGTTTCAAAGATTTATATAGGATATTCAGCCATGTCAAACCTCAATGTTGCACTTCAATTTGAAGATGGCGTTACACGTTTTATTTCTGTTGCTCAAGGCGAGACTTTGTCTGATGCAGCTTACCGTCAAAAGATCAATATTCCTTTGGACTGCCGTGACGGTGCATGTGGAACATGCCGTGCATTTTGTGAATCAGGTACTTATGACATGCCTGAAGATACTTATATCGAAGATGCATTAAGCCCTGAAGAAGCAGCCGAAGGTTATATCCTGGCTTGCCAATGTAAGCCAACTTCGGATGCCGTATTCCAGATCCAGGCTTCATCAGAAGTCTGCAAAACTGAAATTCATGAGTTTAAAGGTACGTTGGCCAGTGTCGAAAACCTGTCTGAATCTACCATCACGTTTGATATTGAGCTGGATGAAGGTCAACCGGACATTCACTTCCTGGCCGGTCAATATGTCAATGTCGGTATTCCAGGCACTACTGAAACCCGTTCTTATTCATTTAGTTCAAAACCGGGCAACCGCTTAACCAGCTTTGTTGTGCGTAATGTGCCTAATGGCAAAATGAGTGAATTCTTGAGCAAAACTGCTCAGGCTGGCGACAAGATGAGCTTTACCGGTCCTTTCGGTAGTTTCTACTTGCGTAATGTCGTGCGTCCAGTGCTGATGCTGGCAGGTGGTACAGGTATTGCACCGTTCCTGTCTATGCTGCAAGTACTTGAAGAAAAAGGTTCTGAACAACCTGTACGTCTGGTTTTTGGTGTGACCAATGACTTTGACTTGGTGGCCATTGAAAAGCTGAATGAACTGCAAGAAAAATTCTCTTGGTTTGAATATCGCACTGTAATTGCCAACCCTGAATCGAATCATGAACGTAAAGGTTATGTGACCGGTCATGTTGAAAATGAATGGCTCAACGGTGGCGACGTGGATATTTATCTGTGTGGTCCTGTGCTGATGGTCGAAGCAGTACGTGGCTGGTTAGAAGCAGAAGGCATTAAGCCTGCAAACTTCCTGTTTGAAAAATTCTCCGCGAATTAATGTCTAGATTAATTTGCGTAGCGATCACCGCAAAGTGATACGCGAAAAGTCATTCGCAACTGTTTGAGGCAGGACGACTTCGAAATGAACTGTTTCGGCGAAATATAGGTCAGCTAGAAAGTTTTTGACGAGTTTTGCGAATGACAATGGTTTTGCTTACTTTTCCCTAAAGAAAACTAAGTCGAACCGAAGGTTAATCCGGTGGTTGACATAAATAACTCAAAACTCCGGCATGTCCTTAAATTTATAAATTTTAAAAAGTCATCTTTAAACCAAGATGATAAGTGAGTTTGAAATGACTTCAAATCAAAGATTTTTAAATAAAGTCGTAATTGTCACCGGTGCCGCACAAGGTATCGGTCGCGGTGTTGCCCTACAGGTTGCTAGCGAAGGCGCTCAAGTTGTATTGGCAGATTTGTCTGACTATGTATCAGAAACGCTGGCAGAAATTGAAGCACATGATGGTGATGGCATTATCATCAAGGCCAATCTTGAAACCTTCGCCGGTGCAGAATCAGTGGTTGCCAAAGCCATTGAAACTTATGGCCGTGTGGATGTGCTGATCAACAATGTTGGCGGAGCGATCTGGATGAAGCCTTTTCAGGAATTTTCTGAACAAGAAGTCATCAAGGAAGTCAACCGTTCACTGTTTCCGACTATGTGGTGCTGCCGTGCAGTATTGCCTGAGATGATCAAAAATCAGAAAGGCACCATTGTAAACGTCTCTTCAATTGCAACCCGCGGCATTAACCGTGTGCCTTATTCTGCATCTAAAGGCGGTGTGAATGGCTTGACCGCTGCCCTTGCCTTTGAACATGCGCAAGACGGTATCCGTGTCAATGCTGTAGCCACTGGCGGTACAGAAGCGCCACCGCGCAAAGTACCACGTAATGCCAATCCGCTTTCAGATAATGAAAAGCAATGGATGCAGGAAGTGGTCGATCAAACCATCGACCGTACTTTCCTCGGCCGTTACGGCACTATTCAGGAACAGGTCAATGCCATCACTTTCCTGGCATCTGATGACTCGTCTTATATGACAGGAACAGTGGTTCCTGTTGGTGGCGGTGATCAGGGTTAAACCTGATTCCATTTACATTTTAACAGGATCATTGAAATCTCAGCATGGAGGCAGTAAACAATGGCGACCCTGTTTCAAACGCTCAAAGAGGACTGGTCTATTTCAGCTACGGTTGCAGGATTTTTAGCCGTACTGATTTCATATTCAGGTCCTCTAATCATCTTTTTCCAGGCCGCACAAAAGGCCCATGTTGCACCCAGCATGATGATTTCATGGATCTGGGGCATTTCTATTGGTGCTGCACTTGCAGGAATCTTTCTTTCAGTCAAATACAAAGTGCCTGTAATTACGGCTTGGTCTGCACCTGGTACAGCTCTTTTAGTCACCCTATTTCCCAATATTTCACTCAATGAAGCAGTTGCAGCCTATATCACGGCTGCAGTTGTCATTTTACTGATAGGTCTGAGTGGCTATTTTGACAAATTATTGAAATGGATTCCCCAGTCAATTGCTGCAGGCATGATGGCAGGCATTTTATTCCAGTTTGGTCTAGGACTTTTCACTGCAACCGATAGCATGCCGCTGATTGTATTTGGTATGTTGTTAGTGTTCCTCATCAGCAAACGCGCTTCCCCCCGCTACAGCATGATCTGGGTTTTGGTTTCAGGCATCGTTCTAAGCCTGATTCTAGGCAAAATGAACCCAGTTACAGTTGATTTTAGTCTTGCCATTCCGCAATGGATTACACCCGATTGGACCCTGAACGCCCTGCTCAATCTTGCCCTGCCCCTGATTTTAGTCAGTCTGAGCGGTCAATTTTTACCCGGCATGGCAATTATGAAACTCAGTGGCTATGACACACCTGCCAAACCCATTATTACCGTAACCAGTATTGCTTCTCTTGCTGTGGCCTGTGTCGGTGGCATTACCATCGTTTTAGCCTCGATTACTGCTGCTTTATGTATGGGCAAGGATGCACATGAACTCAAAGACAAACGCTATATCGCAGGCATTGCCAATGGGCTGTTTTACATCTTAGGTGGTCTGTTTGCAGGCAGCATCGTCATGCTGTTCAGTTTATTGCCAAAAGAGCTGGTCGCCGCACTGGCAGGGCTGGCTTTGTTGGGTGCAATTGGCATCAACATTACTACCGCCATGAAAGATGAACAGCAACGCGATGCTGCATTAATCACTTTTTTAGCCACCGCATCAGGTATGCATTTCCTTGGACTCAGTTCTGTGTTTTGGGGGATCTGCATAGGCATCCTCGCCCATCTCATTTTAAGCAAACCCAAACCCGAAACCGCTGTAGCAACATCTACTGTGATTTCGCAAACAGAAAGTAAATAGTTTTAGCGTTAGGAACGATTATGATTGATAAAAGCACGACTTCGATTAAAGAAGTCCTCTCCCAAATTCAGGATGGCTCCACCATCATGATTGGCGGTTTCGGCACAGCAGGTCAACCGGCTGAATTGATTGACGGCTTGATTGAACTCGGGATCAAAGACTTGGTGATTGTGAACAATAACGCTGGTAATGGCGACTACGGCTTGGCAAAACTGCTTAAAGCTGGCGCTGTGCGTAAAATTATCTGTTCTTTCCCGCGTCAGTCCGACTCCTGGGTATTTGACGAAATCTACCGTGCCGGAAAAATTGAACTGGAACTGGTACCACAAGGCAACCTGGCTTGCCGCATTCAGGCCGCAGGCATGGGCCTAGGTCCGATCTATACGCCTACCGGTTTCGGGACGTTGCTGGCTGAAGGCAAACCGACCTTGAATTATGAAGGCAAAGATTTTGTGCTGGAAAATCCGATCAAGGCCGATTTTGCCTTGATTAAAGCGCATCAAGGCGACCGCTGGGGCAACCTGGTGTATAACAAGTCCGCTCGCAACTTTGGCCCGATTATGGCCATGGCTGCAGATGTCACCATTGCACAGGTGTCAGAAGTAGTTGAACTGGGTGCGCTTGATCCTGAACACATAATCACCCCGGGCATTTTCGTGCAGCATGTGGTGGCAGTGGGCACTAAACAACTTGAGCAATCGGCTTAATCACGCGAGGAACATACTATGAGCTATATCAAACTGACCCGTGATCAAATTGCCGAGCGTGTAGCGCAAGACATTCCAGACGGTGCTTATGTCAACTTAGGTATCGGCCTGCCGACCAAAATTTCGAATTACTTACCTTCCGATAAAGATGTGTTTTTACACTCTGAAAATGGTTTATTGGCTTTCGGCCCTCCGCCAGCTAAAGGCCAAGAAGACCCTGAACTGATCAATGCCGGCAAAGAATTTGTCACCATGCTCACTGGCGGCTGCTTTTTCCATCATGGTGATTCATTCGCCATGATGCGCGGCGGACATCTGGATATTGCAGTCCTTGGTGCCTTCCAGATTGCCGAAAATGGTGATTTGGCCAACTGGCACACCGGTGCACCGGATGCCATTCCGGCCGTAGGTGGAGCGATGGATTTGGCCGTGGGCGCGAAAAAAGTGTTTATCACCACCGACCACGTGACCAAAAAAGGCGAACCTAAAATTGTCGCGGAACTGTCTTATCCGGCTACCGGCCTGAAATGTGTAGACCGCATTTATACCGACCTGTGCGTGATTGATGTCACTCCTGAAGGGATGAAAGTGATTGAAAAAGTCGACGGGCTGTCCTTTGAAGAATTGCAGGCGATGACAGGTGCGAAGCTGATTGATGCGACCTAATCAAATTTAGGGGAAGTCCCTCCTTTATTAAAGGATGAGAAGCACTTGCTTCGCAATAGGGAGGATTTAAGGAATAAATCCACTTCATTAAATCCCTCCCAACCCCCCTTTGATAAAGGGAGGAGCTACACGAAATGAATTTAGGACATGAAAGAATACTCCCTGAGAAAGTCCCCCTTTGAAAAAGGGGGATTTAGGGGGATTCAAAGGAAAAGATTAAAATGAAAAACGCATACATCATTGATGCCATCCGCACCCCATTCGGCCGATATGCCGGCGGTCTTGCCCCGGTTCGTGCCGATGACTTGGGTGCACTGCCGATTAAAGCCCTGATGGAACGTAATCCATCGGTCGACTTTGCCAATGTGGATGATGTGATCTACGGCTGTGCCAATCAGGCCGGTGAAGACAACCGTAACGTCGGTCGTATGTCGGCACTGCTTGCCGGTGTGCCGTATCAGGTACCTGCGACTACCGTGAACCGTCTCTGTGGTTCATCACTGGATGCCATTGCGATGGCTGCCCGTGCGATTAAAGCCGGCGAAGCGGATCTCATCATTGCGGGCGGTGTGGAAAGCATGTCGCGTGCACCTTTTGTGATGGGCAAATCGGAAAGCGCTTACGGACGCAGTCAGAAGATTGAAGACACCACCATGGGCTGGCGTTTTATCAATCCGAAACTCAAAGAGTTGTACGGCGTGGAAACCATGCCGCAAACCGCTGAAAACGTGGCGGAACAGTTCAACATCAACCGTGCCGATCAGGACAAATTTGCGCTAGAAAGCCAGCAGCGTACTGCAGCTGCACAGGCCCGTGGGTTCTTTCAAAATGAAATCATCCCGGTGTCAATTGCGCAGCGCAAAGGTGATCCGCTTATTGTGGATACGGATGAACATCCGCGTGCCTCGACCACTGCAGAAGGTTTAGCGAAACTCAAGCCCGTGGTGAAAGCCGAGGGTACGGTTACAGCCGGTAATGCTTCGGGAATTAATGATGGCGCGGCAGCACTGCTGATTGCCTCGGATGATGCCGTTGCAAAATACGGCCTTAAGCCACGTGCCAAAATCATTGGTGCCACAGTAGTCGGGGTTGAACCGCGCATCATGGGCTTTGGTCCGGCACCGGCCATCAAGAAATTACTGGCACAAACCGGTTTAACTTTAGACCATATGGATGTGATTGAGCTGAATGAAGCCTTTGCAGCGCAAGCACTCGCAGTCACACGTGACTTGGGGCTGGAAGATGGTGCCCTACACGTAAATCCGAATGGTGGGGCGATTGCCATTGGTCATCCACTCGGTGCATCCGGTGCACGTTTGGTGACTACAGCGTTAAATCAGTTAGAAGCCATTTCAGGAAAATATGCGCTTTGCTCAATGTGTATAGGCGTTGGTCAAGGCATTGCGCTGATTATTGAACGAGTATAAATCACAAAATCATTTCAATATTTCTCCTCCCTTTGTTAAAGGGAGGTCGGGAGGAATTCAATGCCAAAATTTACATCCAATAATGCTGAAATCAATTATCAAACTTTTGGTGATGCTACACAGCCAGCGATTATCTTCTCCAATTCGCTGGGCACACAGTTCAGTATGTGGCAACCACAAATTGATTTCTTTAAAACAGATTTCTATGTCATTTGCTACGACACTCGCGGTCATGGTGAATCCAGTGCACCGAAAGGCCCTTACAGCCTAGATCTACTTGGTGAAGATGTGATTAATCTGCTGGATCATTTAAAAATTGAAAAAGCAGTTTTTTGCGGTATTTCCATGGGCGGACTGACAGGTCAATGGTTAGCAATCCATCATCCTGAACGTTTCAAACATGTGATTGTGTGCAATACAGCGGCTAAAATTGGTCAGGAACAAGTATGGAATGAGCGTGCAGCTTTAGTCCGTGAACAAGGGCTTAAACCCATTGCAGATACAGCGGCCTCACGCTGGTTTACTGAACCTTTCATTCAAAGTCAGTCAACGATTGTAGAAACTTTAAGCCGTGATCTAGGTGCTGGTAGTCCAGAAGGCTATGCTAGTTGTTGTGAAGCTTTGGCAAAAGCGGATTTACGTGAACAGTTAAAAGAAATTTCTGTTCCTGTGCTGGTCATTGCAGGTCAAAAAGACCCTGTAACCACCGTTGCGGATGGTCAATATATGGTTAACCATATAAAAAACAGTGCGCTATTTGAAATTGATGCATCGCATATTTCCAATATTGAACAGCCACAGGTTTTCAATCAAACACTTTATGACATGATCAAATAGATTCAAATTTGGTTTGTTTGCTTCAAGCCATGAAAAATGGTGGATTCCTGATCCAGTGGTTTTAAGGATACATTTTGTGGGATCTGTAAAGATCCCTCAGACTCAGTCAAAATCAACAGAAATATTTTGCCAATATCAATATAAAAAATGCGATAAATTTTAGATGTAAGCGCATTCCTATAGGCATTATATGGCTGAATAATTTCCGAAAAAGTGGTTTTTGCAACCAAGGCTCTCTAAAGTTAAGGTTACGTTATTTGTAGAGGATAAGCACTAGATAACCCGAATCGCGGATAAGAAAATGACTTGAAAAATAAGAGGACTAGAGCCATCAGTTGAGTTACCACACAAAACCTAAAGCCCTAGTCCTGATGTTCAATAGTACCGAATTATTCTGCGTAATTGATGATTTCTTTCTGAAATTTGAAGCAACTTATTGGAAATTTCTCAAACAAAGCCGTCATTCGTTA
>NZ_CADDTS010000020.1 GCF_902753875.1 Acinetobacter bouvetii
GTAAAGCTCGTAGTATTCATGGATTTCTAAGTGGAATTTATGCTTCTTTATGTGCATACCAATTAACCCATCGAAATAAGCCAACAATTCAAATTATGAAATCATTAGCTTAAGCAGGATTCGGGTTAAATAGCTTTCCAGATGGACAAGCTTTTTACGGAGAACCTGCCAACTATAGTGTGGCAGTGAAATTCAAATACTAAGATCAATGACCAAGCCTAAGTCCCTAGGCTTGGTTTTTTATGAGCACAGTGACGTCTCTATGAGTAAAACATCTTCCCTATCTTTTTCTTATCGAATGACAGTGCTTTACCGTCTTTCTACTGCCTTTCTGCTCGGTTATCTCTGCACTTCATTGTTGGCCAGCAACTTGACGCTGCTGTTTTATCCCACCTTTGCTAAAGCAGAAGCCATTTATCTAGCCGCATTCATCAGCATCTGGTTTTTTGCTGGCTTTGTGATTTGCAGTTTTTGTATTCATTCTCTACGCAAATTAAGTTTCATCAGTATCAGTTTGGCCGCAGGTCTATATTTAATTTACCGGATAGCAGGTTAATCATGCAAAAATCAATACGCCAATCTATGGCCTGGTTACATTCATGGACCGGTCTGATTTTTGGCTGGCTGCTGTTTGCCATTTTTCTCATGGGTTCACTGAGCTATTATCGGCATGACATCAGCCTGTGGATGCAACCTTCTCTTGCGCAGATTCAGGTGAATCAGGATACCGCCATACAAACAGCCTATCAGTATCTGGAACAACATGCTCCCGATGCCAAAACCTGGTTTATCAATGTCGCCAATGAGCAAAAACCAGTGAACCAGCTTTACTGGCAAAAGCCGGATGGCGCTTATGAAAGCAAAACATTAAATCCCAACACCGGTAAAGAATTAAATTTAGCGCAAACCTTGGGTGGAGATTTTTTCTATCAGTTTCATTTTCAATTATTTGGCCTGCCCATTTTATTGGGTCGACTGATTGTTTCAGTTGCAGCATTTATCATGCTGATCGCCTTGATTTCCGGCATTATCACGCATAAAAAAATTCTGACTGATTTCTTTACCTTGCGTGTATTTAAAGGACAACGCTCTTATCTGGACTTTCATAATGTCAGCTCGGTGGTCGCCTTGCCTTTTTTCTTGACCATCACCTTTACCGGTCTGGCCATTTTCTTTTATCTGTATTTACCCTGGGGCATGCAAAAACTCTATCCGGAAAATAATTTTCAGTATTTTGAAGAAATTAATTCAAAAGTCAGTCCAAAAATGGATGAGCCAGCTACCGCATCCATGCGCTCGATTCAACAGCTCCGCCAATCCGTGATTCAGCAATGGGGAAACACCGAATATAGTACTGTCAGTGTAAAAAATCCCAATACCACACAGGCAAGCATCACCTTTATTCAACGTGAAGATCATTCGATTACCCGTAATCAGGCGCAAATTACCCTCAATGCCATCACTGGAGAAAAATTAAGCAGCAGCAAAAATAATAGCCCGATTGCCACCCTTAACGCCGGTGTATACGGATTGCATATGGCGACATTTGCAGCCCCTCTGCTCCGTCTAGCCCTGTTTTTTTCAGGTATGGCAGGTTGTGCCATGATCGCTTCAGGGTTATTACTCTGGAGTTTAAAACGTCAGCTTCAATCCAAAACTGAGGCATTCCACTTAGGACATTATCTGGTGCAACGCTGTAATGTGAGTGCCATTGTAGGATTACCCATGGCAGTCTTAAGCTACTTTTATGCCAACCGCATTGGACTACTTAGCCCAAGTACCCCAAATTTTGAAGTGAAAGCGTTTTTTATGGTCTGGCTACTGAGTTTTATTCTGAGTCTGGGCCTTAAAAAACAATACCTGTGGAAAATTCAACTGGGTATTTTTATGGTTCTGGCCTTGGCTTTACCCGTTTTTAATCTTGTTTTTCTGTATGTGCATCAGCAACTGCAAGATTTTGCCGCATTCTGGACTTTCTTTAAGATCGATCTGTTTATCTTGATTTTCGGACTTTTAGCCATTTTTATTTATCGAAATATTCATCCTATTCAGCTTAAAGCCCAGTCTAAAATCAAAAGCAAACTGAAAATAGTGGAATCTGCGCATGAAAAGGAAAGCTGCTCATGAATCTGATTTTTAGTCTACTGTTGATTGCCATCGCCACTTATGCGTCATATCTAATCAGTGAAAAGCAGATTCGCTGCACCCTGCAATCTAAATGGTTCGTTCTGGCCCAACATCCAACGCTGACTCGCATTGGCGCATTGCTATTGTTCAGTATTGCGGTTTTTTTACTCATCCAGCACTACGGCGTATCGATTGGCTTTGCCAGTTTTTGGGTCTTGGCCAGTCCGTTGATTTTCTTTTTTATTCTTTATATTAATCCACTTAAATCTACTCAAAAGTCATGATTCCATACCTTTATTCATTCATTTAAAATTCCAGCCCTATGATGTATGGGGCAAATGAAGTTCTATTTCGTTTTTTGGAATAAGCAAATCAATAATCAAGACAACGGCTTATATTAAAAAGTCATAACATATGCACGTTTTTTGATATTTGGCATATAACCATGTTTGGTCCATTAGAATTTATTTTAGCAGGCGTTTTGGTCGGTTTCTGCGTTGGGATTACAGGTGTAGGTGGCGGCTCGCTGATGACACCTATCCTGATTAGTCTTTTTAGAATTGAACCTCACATTGCCATTGGGACTGACTTACTTTATGCCGCAATTTCAAAATTCTGTGGCTCTTTAGTTCACGCAAAAAAAATGAATATTGTCTGGCCCATTGTACTTTGGCTGGCTATCGGCAGTATTCCTGCATCTTTTGCAACGCATTGGGTTTTAGAAAATTATCTTAGCCAATCTAGTAGTTATAAAGCTGTTTTGACCATGGTCTTAGGTTTCATGCTGACCTTGACCGGTATTTCCATCATGTTCCGTGGTCACATTGAACGCTTCTTTAACAAAATCCGTAAGGATGTGCCGGTAGATATGACTCAGGACCTAGAAAAGGTCAATCTGCAAGCCAAAGACAAACGTGCTTATATTGTGATTATGGGTGTTATTCTTGGGGTATTTGTGACCTTGTCTTCTGTGGGTGCAGGCGCATTTGGTGTAATGGCACTTCTTCTCATGTTCCCGAACTTGCCGATGATCCGTATTATTGGTTCAGATGTTGTGCATGCCGTGCTATTAACTTTAGTCGCAGGTCTTGGCCACATGAGTTCTGGAAATGTAGATTTTCATTTGCTCGGCTGGTTATTGGTCGGCTCAATTCCTGCCATTGTGGTGGGGACATTGATCAGTTCACGCCTGCCAGAAAAAATTATCCGTAAGATTCTAGGCATTACCCTATTTGCATTAGGCATGAATTTCATGCTGCATCCAGTCAAAGCAAAACCTGTGGAAAAACCGGCTACAGTACAAGTGATCAGTATTGAAAAATCGGCCCACGTTTAATTTTACTTTACGATTCATCAATTTTTTTTGACCCATATATTGATCTTTTTTATAACATTGTGAACATACATTCGTGTTATATTCGGATCATGAAATAAACTTTTGTATGATCGAACCAGTGACGGCAATGAATACACTACAGTCAAAACCTATTACACAATCTGACATCGACGACGTGAATGTACAAAGCATTCAGCCTCTTGTAACTCCTGCTGAATTAAAAAAAGAGTTACCATTGACTGAGCATGCCTATCAAACCGTCCTTAAAGGCCGTGAAACTATTCGCAATATTCTGGATAGTAAAGATAAACGCCTTTTTGTTGTTATTGGTCCCTGCTCAATTCATGACACCGTGGCTGCACATGAATATGCCGATCGTCTCAAAGTTTTAAGCGAAAAAATTAAAGATACCCTATATATCGTGATGCGTGTTTATTTTGAAAAACCACGTACCACGGTCGGCTGGAAAGGTTTAATTAATGACCCGGACATGAATGACTCTTTCAATATTGAAAAAGGTCTTCGTATTGGCCGTCAGCTTTTGGTTGAACTGAACGAAAAAGGATTGCCATGTGCCACTGAAGCACTCGATCCGAACTCACCACAATATTATCAAGACCTGATTTCATGGTCAGCGATTGGTGCGCGTACCACTGAAAGTCAGACACACCGTGAAATGTCTTCAGGTTTATCATCACCTGTAGGCTTTAAAAATGGTACAGATGGCGGTTTAACCGTTGCCACCAATGCCATGCAATCAGTTAAACATGGTCACAGCTTCCTAGGCTTAAATGATCAAGGTCAAGTTTCAGTGATTCGTACCAGCGGTAACCAGTACGCGCATGTAGTACTCCGTGGTGGTAATGGCAAACCAAACTATGATGCAGGTTCTGTAGCCGAAGCTGAAAATGCTTTAGCCAAAGCCAAAGTCAGCAACAAGATCATGATTGATGCCAGTCATGCCAACTCAAATAAAGACCCGTACTTGCAGCCGCTGGTATTGAAAAACATTACCGAACAAATTCAGGATGGCAACAAGTCAATCGTCGGTATTATGGTTGAAAGTCATCTTAAAGGCGGTCGTCAGGATATTCCTGAAAATCTGGATGCGCTAGAATATGGCAAATCAGTGACTGATGGCTGTATCGATTGGGAAACCACTGAAAAAGCCCTGCTCGATATGCATGAAGCATTGAAAGACGTTTTACCAAATCGCTAAGAGATTTAAAACGCCATCTAAATAGATGGCGTTTCTACTTTAACCTTAGGAAAAATTTTATCTCATGAATGAAATTGAAAATGCACTCAGCCATATTGAAAATTTCCAGTTTATTCACGAACACCTATTCACTTCTGCCCAGCCGAGTGCAGAACAGCTCAAGCTGATTAAAGAATACGGTGTGACGACGATTGTGAATCTGGCATTGTCTGATGCTGAGCCACATTTAGATCATGAAGATAAAATTTGTTTGGAGCTGGGCTTAAATTATATTCAATTTCCCATTTCAGCAGAAACGCCTTCTGATGATCAATGTTTACTGGTATTAGACCTGCTTAGCCATTTAGTACAAGAACAAATGGTCTGGGTTCACTGCGCGACCAATCATCATGTCAGTAGCCTGATGTATCTCTATCGTCAATATTATATGGATATGGACATGCCCACGGCGCAAGAACTGCTGCACAGCATTTGGGAACCCAACGCCACCTGGACCGGCCTCATGCATGCGGTAGCCCTACAACTTCAAGGCCGTAAAGCTACCCAAGAATTGCAACAGTCGCTCATCCATCCAGATCATTTTGCCTGATGTGAAATCAATACCGTTGCCATCGACAAAATCCCTTCCTGACGGCCAGTAAAGCCTAATTTTTCGGTCGTTGTGGCTTTAACACTAATTTGCGTCACATCGACGTCCAGGACATCGGCAATACTCTGACGCATTTCCAGATTATGTTTTGCCAGTTTTGGTCGTTCACAGGCAACGGTAATATCTGCATTATTCAGTACATAACCACGATCTAAAATCAGCTGATACACATGTTTCAGCAACACACGGCTATCCGCCCCTTTGAATCTTGCATCGGTATCTGGAAAATGCTGGCCGATATCACCCAAAGCCAATGCACCCAACAAGGCATCACAGAGTGCATGCAGTACTACATCACCATCCGAATGTGCTTTCAAGCCTTGCGTATGCGGAATCTGAATTCCGGCCAAAGTGACAAAATCACCTTCTTCAAAGGCGTGTACATCCATTCCCTGACCAATTCGAATTTGTGCCACCACTTTGAGCATCCTTAAGAAATAAATGATTGAGATATTGTATTCACGCTTTCTATTTCGCTATAGTTACAACAGCGCAACGTAGTGAAATTATAAGCGATCATGCTGGTGAATACCGATATTAATCTCATTAAAACATTAAGCACATTATTCAGTATTGGCTGTTTGTGCTCAACCATGACTTTTGCTCAAGAAATAGACTGTTCCACCCCCAATACACCTTCCTTAAAGAAGATATGTGCTGATAATTTTGCCGAATCTCGAGAGAAATTAAGCAATCATTATATAACGGCCTTTTTGGTCAGTGATGCCCCGGTGCATTTGCTAGAAGATACCCATACTTTATGGTTTAAGCGTTTGCAACAATGTAAAAGTCTGGACTGTTATAAGCAACAGTTTGAACTGCGTATTGATGATCTTAATTTTTATACTTCACTGAATCAGAGTCTGACCAACCACTATTTAAAATTTGAAAATGGCCAAATTGCCAGTCAACCGGTTCATTTGCAGGTCCATCAACTGACCAAAGATAAAATCAAGATTGAAGGTATTGCTTACCGTAATCCAAACAATAAACTGGACACTCAAACTATTCCTTTTTTAGCCTATACAACTTCCGCGCAGAAAAGCGAAATTACAGACAACGAACATGACTGTAAATATCATTTCGATTTTAATAAAGCCATTTTAGCGGTCAAAACAGAACAGAAAGGTTGTGAACGGTTTACTGGGATTTATCGTTTATATGATTAAGCTTTTAAGTAAATAAAAACAGAGGCGATCATGCCTCTGTTTTTATTTACACAACTAGATTATTTCAACTGTTCAACTAGACGACTTTCATAATCGTTTAAAGCTTCATTCATGGTTGTAATCCATCGTGAGCCAGTCGCCATTGCAGTCGGTTTAGATATTTTTGTATAAGTACGAATAGGTTGTTTTGTGCTATTGGCATCATAAATTTCAGTTTCAATTTCAGTATTCAAAGTAACATATGAAAAGCCGGGCTGCATCCATGACCAGAACTTATCTACCTTAACCATTAATACCAAATCTGGATGTTGAACCTGTGCCGCAGGGACAACTTTATAGCCTGAACGCAATAAGGCAGATTCAACACGTTTTTCGAAAACAGAAACTACTGTTTCATCTCTTAAGAAAATGTCGCCCATCGCCTTACCATAACCATTACGCTTACGTGCAATTGCTTTCTCTTTGTCTGAAGCTGTTGCTTTCTGCAATCCACCTTTGAGCGAAGGAATATTGGCCTGTTTCGGCTTTTCTTCAAATACACGCATATCTTCAACTTTAATGACTGCAGTTTTGAGACTTCTTTCCTGCGTATTCATCTGTTTCACTGGCGATTCTAAAGACACTAATCCACGTGTAGACACACATCCTGTCATCCCCACAACTAAAACTGAACTTAAAACAATTTTTGAAAAGATCTTCATAAGTATCCATTATTTTAAAGTGATAAAAATCAAATTATTATACCATTTTTTCAATTACAAACCTTTATGCATAAAAAAGCATGAAGTTCATGCTTCATGCTTTTCTTAATAATTCAAACTGGATGCTGGGCAGCCACTTGCTGGCTAATCATCACAGCTGTTGCCGCCGATAATGTCCATCCTAAATGCCCATGCCCTGTATTATAAAAAACCCGCTCACGCTTTCCTCTACGTACAATCGGCATCATATTCGGCATCATGGGACGCAAGCCTGCCCAAGGCACAACATTTTCAGTGGTAATATCAAAGTTTTTATTAACCCAATCTGTCAGCGGTTGAATACGGTCGGCACGAATGTCACGGTTATAACCATTAAACTCAGCCGTTCCTGCCACACGTAAGCGATCTGTACCTAAGCGCGAAGTCACAATTTTTGCACTTTCATCCAGCAAACTGACCCACGGCGCATTCTTCACGCTATCTGCATCATTAAGATTCAGGGTAATCGAATAACCCTTCACCGGATAGACATTCACCCGATCCCCCAATAAATTGGCCAGCTGATAGCTTCCTACGCCACCACAAACCACCACTGCATCGGCTTCTAGCGATTCCACAACCGCTGCATCTAAATGCATATTTTCATTACTGGCATGGTAAAGCACCGTCACCCCTTTGGCATGATGCTTTACATCTGTCACCTCTGTGCCAAACATGAATTTCACCCCATATTTTTCAGAGGCCTTGGCTAATCCGGTGGTAAATTTATGAATATCTCCAGTGGCATCACCCGGGCAATAAAAACCACCATAGTATTCGCCCTGTAAACTCGGTTCGATGGCTTTAATTTCCTCAGCTGTGACCGCAGTGCGCTCCAAGCCACCTTCATTCAATAAAGAATTAACTCGGGTTGCCACTTCATAATCGAGCTTGGTGTGGTAAAAATGCAGAATGCCGCGTTTTTCCAGATCAAACTGAATATTCTCTTGTTCAGCAACTGCAAATAAACGCTCACGGGCTAACAGCGCCATTTTGACCGTATCACGCGTATTGGCTTCATAATGTTTGATATTGCCAAGAAACTCCATTAACCAGCCGTATTTATGCAGGTCAAATGAGGGATTAAGCAAGAGAGGTGCATTTTTATTGGACATCCACTTAATACCTTTCAGTACGGTGGATTTTTGATTCCAGACTTCTGCATTACAGGCTGAAAGTTGTCCCCCATTGGCAAATGAGGTTTCCATGGCTGGATATAAATGTTTGTCGAGCACGGTCACTTTATAGCCCAAGTTGGCCAGCTCATAAGCTGAGGTAACCCCGGTAATGCCTGCTCCAATCACGACGATATGACACATACGACTCTCCTTGGAAATGTAGAGACATTTCTTGTGAGCCCCATCTGTCATGTTTACCTGAGAGCTTCGATCATATCGTTATCTAAGACTAACGCAGACCATCCCCTTCGGTGAGCATCGGTTTTCCGATGCTTCTCTCCAGATTTTGAAATTATTACAGTCCTTTTGCCTGAGAGTTTCCGGGGTCGTTGCTCCTTCGGCGTGTTCACAGAAGAACATCTCTCCTGCAATAATTACTTCTATTAATATGAGCAATTTTTGTACCATGCGCGAGTACTAAATTCACTTATTTGTTAAGCAGTGTTATTTCACTATAAATAAATATATATTTCAAATGCTTAAATTAAATCAAGTTTGATTCAATCATTCAGCTTAGGCTATTTTATTAGTAAACTACATTGTTTTAATGCTTCGTTTATATCTCTTTAAGCACTGACTTGGACAACTGTTGTAATTGTAGATCAATCAAGGGGCGTCCCACATTGGCGTGAATGGGATAAGACTCGATATGTGGCATTTTAAAATAACCACATCGTTCATAATACTGAATCAGCTCTATTCTGCTATCCAACACCCACATGTCATAATGACTTAATGTTGGGCAGTGTTCTAACGCCATTTTCTCAGCATATCTTAAAACCTGTTTCCCAATCCCCTGATTTTGCCAATGTGAGTCTACACAGAACGTACCTATTTCGACGCTATTTTGCTGAAAAGTTAAGCCAACACATGCCACTAAAGCAGATTCTAAATTTTCAACTATTTCAGCAACAAATAAACAAAAATTCTGTTGTTTTAAACTCTGCAATAACTGCTGACGATTGATTCGATCTCCTGCAACCATTGCATATTCACTGGTCCAGCTTGAAGCTGTATGGGAACGGTATGCCTGATTGATCAAAGCAACCAAACTTTCAACATCACTGGCATTTGCCAGTCTAAATTCTAATGCTTTCATTTTTTTCTAAAAAATTCTGTTTCATAAAAATTATCATAAATAATGGGTAAAAAATCAGGCAATAAAAAACCAGACGTGAAGTCTGGTTTTTTTCAGTGGAGCACAAAAGCTCATCAATTACTGCGTTCGAGCAAAGCTAGCCCTAATACTCTACCGCGTTCGGAACAAAGCAGAGCTTTTTTCCTCACTTGGGTTCAATCGGGGCAAACGGCGCAACCACATCCGCATTTTGTGCACGGTTACGCATGAAATGATCCATCAACACGATCGCAAGCATGGCTTCAGCAATCGGAGTTGCACGTACACCGACACACGGATCATGACGTCCTTTCGTCAGAACATCCGTATCTTCACGGTTAATGGTAATGGTTTTACCCGGCGTGGTGATACTTGCAGTTGGTTTCAATGCAATCGCAACACGAATATCTTGACCACTGGAAATACCGCCTAAAATACCACCGGCATGGTTTGCCAAGAAACCATCTGTTGTCAATTCATCACGGGTTTCATGACCAAACTGTTCAGCCACGCCAAAGCCATCACCAATTTCCACGCCTTTTACCGCATTAATAGACATCATGGCATGGGCAATATCTGCATCCAGACGGTCAAAAACCGGTTCGCCCCAGCCTACAGGTACTTTTGATGCAATAATTTCAAGTTTTGCACCACAACTCGTCCCTTGCTCGCGTAAAGAAGTTACCAAGGCTTCAAAACGAGGAACTGCATCTGCATCGCCACAGAAAAACGGGTTGTTTGGAACTTCATTCCAGTCCAGTTTTTCAGCTTTTTCAGTCCCAATCTGAGTCACGTGCCCGCGAATTTCAATGCCAAACTTTTCAAACAAGAATTTCTTGGCAATGGCACCCGCTGCCACACGCATTGCTGTTTCGCGCGCGCTTGAGCGACCACCACCACGATAGTCACGGAAACCATACTTTTGGGTATAGGTATAGTCTGCATGACCCGGACGAAAAGTTTGCGCAATATTACCGTAGTCTTTGGATTTCTGGTCGGTATTACGGATCAACAAACCAATCGATGTACCGGTCGTTTTACCTTCAAAGACACCGGAAATAATTTCCACTTCATCCGGCTCTTTGCGTTGGGTGGCAAATTTTGATGTACCCGGTTTACGACGATCTAAATCTTTTTGTAAATCTGCTTCAGACAGTTCGATCCCTGGCGGTACACCATCGACAATTGCCATGAGACCCACACCATGCGATTCACCACAAGTCGTTACACGAAACAGTTGTCCAATACTATTACCAGCCATGATCGCAACTCCTTATGCTTGAACAGATTTTACAAATAAATCACGGTATTTACGGCATTGTTCTGCTGTTAAGGCAAAAATACCCGAACCACCATTCTGGAAAGTCAGCCAATGGAAATCGACCGTATTAAAGTTCTGTTTCATGGCCCATTCAGAATTACCCACTTCAATCACAATCAAGCCATCTTCAGTCAAATAATCGGCTGCTTGCGCTAACATCTTACGAACTAAATCCAGACCATCCTGACCCGCTGCAAGGGCTAGTTCAGGCTCATGTAAAAACTCGGCTGGCAAATCCGCCATATCTTCTGCATCCACATACGGAGGGTTCGATACAATTAAATCATATTGATTTTCAGCAGGAATTTTTGCGAACAAGTCCGATTCCATCAATGCAACCTGATATTGCATATTGTGATGTTCAGCATTAATCGATGCGACTTCCAAAGCTTCTTTAGAAATATCGGTCGCGTCGACTTCAGATTCAGGGAAGGTATAAGCCAGCGCAATCGCTATACAGCCTGAACCGGTACACATATCTAAAATGCGACGTGGTGTTTGCGGATTATTATTTTCAGGAAGATTGTTCAAGGCTTCACGCATTTGACCATTTTCATCCAGGCAATATGGCGCAAAGCGTTGATTGATCAATTCTGCAATCGGAGAACGCGGAATCAGCACTCGTTCATCGACATAAAACGGTTTACCACAAAAGTAAGCCAGATTTAATAAATAAGAGGTTGGCACTTTTTCATTGATGCGACGTTCCAGCAAACTGATAAATTCAGCTTTTTCACTTGGCAGCAATTTCGCATCTAAAATTTCCGGATTAGCATTCCAGTCCAATGCCAATGTTTGCAAGACCAGCGCTGAGCTTTCAGCGAAAAAGTCTTCTGTACCTTGACCTAAGTGTGCATCGTATTGACGTAGAGCTGAAACACCAAAACGGATAAAATCACGAATTGTGCTTAGGTTTTCAGCGGCTTCCTGTAAATGTTCAGGGCTAATAGTCAGTTGATCCACTTAAGGCATCTCCAAGGTCAATTTTTTCAAGCGCCTTATGATACCTTGTTTTGCGGGTTTTTATAACGTTTCAATCAGATTAAAAACAAATATCTATGACGTGTTTATTTGATTTGATAATAGTAAACACGCTCCATGGTCATTTCGAGCACACACTTGGATTGTTTCACGGCCATATAGGCTGAAGTTACTTTTAAATAGCACTTTTGATCTACACGGTTGAGCCAGAGTTTATGCTGTTGTTCAATACTACTTTGATGACTCTCATTGTTTTTTAAATAGTTTTTATAATATTTATTGAGAAGTTTTTCCTGATTTTTCAGCTCTTTATCGACACAATCTTTGACGGTTTCTGTTTTACCATAAGACGTGTTCAAACATTTATTATATTCGTCAGAATAACCTTTTGCAAAAACAGAATTCGCACCTAAAGTAGCCAGACTCAGTATTACTGGTATCGCAAATCGCATAATATTCCCCTGTCTTAAACGACTCAATTTCAGATACTATTATTGTGTTTATGCCTTGATACTACATCAATCATGTTCAAATTCCTATAACTTCACCTTTTACGCCCCAACTCAAAAAACAAATTCATTCAGTCTACATATTGAATCTGACTAAAATACCCCCATATAGTTTCAATTCTTTTCTGCAAAATATTTTTATTGTTATGAGTTACAAACACAATAATTTGATGGCAATGCGTCAAAATTACTGGAATGACACAGATTCAGCGCAAGTTAAAAGTGAAAAAAGATTTTTTCAGCAAACTTTGATTGAACAGGGGATTTATTCTACCCCTTCAGAAGATGATGCCAAATACCTGTTTTTTAGCTTTCCCAGCATTATCATTGTAAAAGGTTATGCCCTTGGTTTTCAGCATGACACTGTTCAGGCCATGATTTTCAAACACATTCAAGATCATAAAGACATATTGATGCAAAAAAATGACATCAAAATTCAATTTCGCATGTAGGTTTTACTAGTTTAGTCTATTATTTCTTACTCTTGCTATTTCACTTATCCTTGATATCTGGTGATGTACTTATTTCAGTAAATTCGATAGAGTAAAAGCCATAAGCTGCTCCTACATTTTGTGCTATTTGTTGAAAAATAAATTAAATTTTAAACATATTTATGTAGCTCTTTGCATGTTGAACTTTTTTAATACGTGAATAAAAGGTAATATCCGCTACAATTAATTATTCTGCGACTTGCTGATTAAAGGATTTTGTTTAATGTCAGATCAGAACGATAAGCTTAAACAACTTAAAACCTCTTCCATGGATCGACGCTTATCTATCGCCAAAGCTTCATTACTCGCAGGAACACGTTGGGCAGCATCTAGCGCAACCACCATGTTTTCAAGTGAAGCAGAAAAAGAAAAGAAACGAAAAAAAGCCATGAAAGAACAAGCAGATTATCTGGTTTCTGAAATTGGCAAATTAAAAGGTTCCATCGTTAAAATTGGGCAAATGATGGCGCTTTATGGTGAACATTTTTTACCTGAAGAAATCACGCAAGCCTTAAACACTTTAAATAATCAAACTGTTGCTTTGGCTTGGCCAGCAATCAAGACTCATTTAGAACAACAATTAGGCGCTAAACTGCATGATTTAACCATTGATCATGAGCCCTTGGGCACGGCCTCTTTGGCTCAGGTCCATCGTGCAACACGTAAATCGGACGGTTTGGAAATTGTCCTCAAAATCCAATATCCAGGCGTAGCAGATGCGATTGATTCAGACATGAGCCTGTTTAAAAACATGCTTAAATTGACCCGTATGGTGCCGCAGACCCGCGAATTTGACCAATGGTTCGATGAAGTTCGCGAGATGATGCATCGTGAAGTCAATTATCAAATTGAGGCAGCAACCACACGTCGTTTTGCCGAACGCTTAAAAGACGATCCGCGCTATATCGTGCCACAAATTATTGATGAATATTGCACCGATCAAATTCTCTGCATGACCTTTGAACGAGGAGTGCCCATTAACAGCCCAGTCATGCTCTCGCTTCCGCAAGAACGTCGCAACCAGCTGGGTGAAGCTTCACTGGAAATTGCTGTCCGTGAAATTTTTGAATGGGGTGAAATGCAAACCGATCCAAACTTCGGTAATTATCTGGTACGTTTGGGCAACGGTGCAGAGACTCAAGATAAAATTGTACTGTTAGATTTTGGGGCTATTCGCCAGTTTGATGAGCGCTTGCTCAAAGTTGCACGCAATCTTATTCACGCCGGTTATGACCATAATCTTGATGAAATGGTCACTGCGATGACCGGTTATGAATTCTTTGATTCTATCCCGCAAAGCATCAAACCCGATATGGCGAAAGTGTTTCTATTGGCTACTGAAGCCTTTAGTACGCTGCTGAACAATCCGGACTTGCCCGAAGGTATAATGATTGAGCAGCGCTATGACTGGAAAAAAAGCCAGCTGCATAGTCGTGTCATGCAACGTGCGTCAAAATCGATGGCATCACGTTATTTTAGTGTGCCTCCAAAAGAGTTTATGTTTATTAGCCGGAAATTCATCGGCGCCTATACCTTTATGACAGTGATTGATGCAAAAACCAATGTTCGAAAAATGGTTGCTCATTTTCTATAATCCGCTCTAAACTAGAATGACTTTTTTGTCATTCTAGTCAATTCCTATTTTTCATCTCCCTTACTTATTTTAATAAACTAAATAATATTCAAATATTTAATTCGCTTAAAAAAAAGTCAACACCGCTTATCCAAGTCAATTTTAATTGTCAGTGATGACATAGTCATTTTGATATACACATGTCAGCATAAAAATACAAAGAATCAAAAACCAATGGACGACAACAATGACCAATATGGTAAACAAAGCACAAGGATTTGGGCTGTCACTCATTACCAGAATTGCCGGTAGCGATGTATTGGATCAGCTCAAGCTGCGTAAATTTCTGGAAAAATCGTTGTATCAAGGTTCTAAAATTAGTTTTCAGACCTTAAGCAAAACTCAAAAAGTATTTAAAGCTGATGCACATATCAGTAAGCAACGCCTGCCGAATCAGCATAAATCATTGTTCGATTTAAGTCTGTCTGAAGAACAGCAAATGACCTGTGATGCGATGGATCAATTTGCATCAGAAGTGCTTTACCCACTGGCAGCTCAGGCAGACAATGAGGAAAAATTTCCTGCAAGCCTTTGGCAACACATTACTGATTTGGGGCTAAATTACTATGCCCTACCTGAAAGCCTGGGCGGAGTTGCCACGGAGAAGAACATTTTAAGTAATATCCTGATTGCAGAACATTTAGCCAAAGGTGATTTCAGTTTAACTGCCGGACTGCTTTCAACTTTTAGCGTGATTAATGCGATCACTCAATGGGGTTCTGAAACCATTCAGTCGACCTATTTACCCAGCTTTGCACATGACACTGAAATCAAAGCCACTTTTGCCATTCAAGAAGCGACTCCTGCCTTTAACCCGCTTAAATTGAAAACCAAAGCGATTTTCAATCATGGCAATGGCCAATATTTTATTGATGGGGAAAAAACCTTAGTCATACTGGGGGAAACTGCGGATCTGTTTCTAGTCAATGCTGAAATGAATGGCCTGCCAGAAGTTTTTGTGGTTAAACGCGACAGCACGATTACTGCCAAAAAAAGTCCCGCCATGGGCTTAAAAGCCACCGAAACTGTCACGCTTCAATTCAACCATACTCCGGCTGAACGTTTAGGTGATGATGACTTTAATTATCAAGCCTTTTTAGACTTGGGCAATTTAATGTGGTGTGCCATGGCAGTTGGTACTTGCGAAGCTGTAAAAGCGTACTGCATTGACTATGCCAATCAACGTACTGCCTTTGGTGAACCAATTTCACACCGGCAAAGTGTGGCATTCATGATTGCAGATATGGCTATTGAAATCGATGCCATGCGCATGCTGATTTTAAATGCTGCCAGTCTTGCAGAAGCAGGTCAAAATTTTCATCGTGAAGCCTATTTAGCACGCTTACTCTGCGCGGAAAAGTCGATGAAAATCGGCACAGATGGCGTACAAATTCTGGGCGGTCATGGTTTTACCAAAGAACATCCGGTTGAACGCTGGTATCGCGATTTACGTGCTACCGCAATTTTACATTCCGGCTTACATGCTTAATTAATAAATAAAAGGAATCAAGCAGATGAATTTACAGAATCCTAAAAAATTTAAGATGTTGGTCGATCAAGCCCATGAATCAGCTTTGAATGTATTACGCCCTATTTCACGTAAATATGATAAAGCCGAACATAGTTATCCCAAAGAACTCGACATGTTTGCCTCCCTTATTGATGGCATGAATGATGGTGGCGAAGGGATTAATGCCGGGGCTGCAGTAGGTAAGCGTGGCCATACCGAAACCGGAAACAAAAATGGCGTCAATATGTCGACCGTGCTTGGCGTAATTGAAATGTGCTACGGGGATACCGGACTATTACTCAGTATGCCGCGTCAGGGCTTAGGGAATTCTGCAATTGCAGCAGTTGCCAATGAGGAACAGCTGGAACGTTTTAAAGGTACATGGGCCGCTATGGCCATTACTGAACCCGGCTGTGGTTCAGATTCAGCAGCCATTCGTACTACAGCCACAAAAGACGGTGAAGATTACATCTTAAATGGTGAAAAGATTTTTGTGACTTCTGGTGAACGTGCTGATGCAGTTGTGGTCTGGGCCACGTTAGACAAAAAGTTGGGGCGTGCTGCGATTAAATCTTTTGTGGTTCCTAAAGGGACAGCCGGCATGAACGTTGAACGTCTGGAGCATAAACTCGGGATTAAAGCATCCGATACTGCTGTGATCAGCTTTATTGACTGCCGTGTACCTGCAGCAAATTTATTGGGTCATGCTGGAATTGATGTAGCCAAAGGCTTTGCCGGTGTTATGGAAACTTTTGACAATACTCGACCTTTAGTTGCTGCTATGGCTGTCGGATGTGCCAAAGCCTCATTGGAGAGAATCAAGGAAATTTTCAATAATCAATTAGATGAAAATTATGCCACTCCCTATCTACAGACATCACATATTGCAGCACAAATTTACCGAATGGAAGCAGAATGGGAAGCGGCACGCCTGCTCACCATGAAAGCAGCCTGGATGGCAGACAATAAAAAGCCGAACTCACGCGAGGCGTCTATCTCCAAAGCCAAAGCTGGACGTATCTGTAATGAAATCACTTTAAAATGTGTAGAACTTGCAGCAAGTGTCGGTTATAACGAAGAAGAATTATTAGAAAAATGGGCACGAGATTCAAAAATCCTGGATATTTTTGAAGGTACCCAACAAATTCAGCAATTGATTATTGCCCGTCGTGAATTAGGCAAGAGTTCAAGTGAATTAAAATAAGTTTTATGCCTTTTCAAGGCATAAAAACCTGAGAAGAGATGGATTTTTAACACGTATAGGGTTATAAAAATTCATCTCTTTTTTATTTTATTCATTTTAATTTATGTACCAGATTCGCCCTATTCAACCCCAAGATAATGCTGCTCTTGCACAGATTATTCGTGAAGTTTCTAAAGAATTTGGGCTAGCTCCTGAATCAGGTTTTGCTGTAGCCGATCCCATTTTAGATAATTTATATACAGTTTATCAGCAACCAAATGCTCAATATTGGGTGATCGAAAATGAAAATGACGAAATTATGGGTGGTGGTGGTTTATCTCCTTTGAAAGGAGATCCTACCATTATAGAAATCCAAAAAATGTATTTTCTTTCCGAGATCAGAGGGTTGGGCTTTGCCAAGCAACTTTTAGAAAAAGCTTTTGATTATACTGCTCAGCAGGGTTTTCAATCGTGTTATTTAGAAACCACCAAGGAATTGTGGCAAGCCGTAAAATTGTATGAAAAATTAGGTTTTAAATACTTACAGCAACCCAAAGGCAATACTGGACACAGTCATGCCTGTGAAATCTGGATGGAGAAATATTTATAAACTGGTTATTTTTAACTTCTTGCACAAAAGCATCTATATTTGAAAATAAGCTAGTGTTCGTTAATTTTCTACAGTCTTGTCAGTATTTACGTACACTCAAAGTATTCATTTTCTCCTGTCCGAGTATTTTCGGATCATTTAGGATTAAAGCATCAGGAAACAGGAAGTTTCCCCAATAAAAACAAGAAACGATCTAGGCAGGAAGCAAAACAGCTCAAGCAGAAATGTCACTTTGAAACTAATATGAAATAAGCCTCATCAAGATATGGGGCTTATTTTTGTCGACTTTTTCAAACATTAACAAGAATAAGCCAAAATTTGTACAGCGATCTTAAATCACTTTGTTAATGTCGAGTTTTAAATAAGCGATTCAGGATCATTCACATGTCTAAGAAAGCATTATTTATTACTTCAAATACGGGTGTAGAACACGATGAATTAACTAAACCTCTTGATTTCCTACTATCTAAAGGTATTGAAGTAATTCATGCTGCAACAGAGCAAAAAGATGTATATACAGTGAAGCATGATCAGAAATCCTCACCTGCTTATATGCCGCAAACGACCTTAGCTAAAGTCTCGGCCGAAGATTATGATATCTTGGTTATTCCAGGGGGAACCGTAAATGCTGATCTTCTCCGCTTAAATGAAGATGCACATAGAATCGTGCAATACTTTACTGACAATGCAAAGCCTATCGCAGCAATTTGTCATGGACCTTGGGTCCTCATCAATGCAGAAAGAGTTAAAGACAAGAATTTAACTTCTTATAAAAGTATAAAATTAGACTTGGAAAATGCCGGGGCTAAATGGGTCGATGAAGAGGTTCATCGCTGTAACACGAATAATTGGGCTTTAATAACTTCACGCTCCCCAGATGATATTCCTGCTTTTAATCAGGCTATTTTGCAAGAATTGGATAGTCAATAGATCGCATTTTAAAATTTTTTAATGAAAATAAAAGTCTTGTAAAAATCGCAGGATTTTTATTTTATCATTTAAGCAACTGAATTATTTTAATTAAAATGGACATGCTCCATAAACCGTTTAAACAAACGGGAATATAGGCTATTGACTCTCTTTATCTCGCCAACTAGCATAGCTTCAATAAAGTTTTACATTGGGTTTATAAACTTGTTTATTACACCACATTTCTCTCATTTAAAATCATTTTTTTTACCGCCTCGTCTATTAAGCTTTCAATCTATAACTATAATTATGAGTACCTTGCTATTTGCAGGTTGCTCTTCTTTCGGTAGTAACTCTGTTGCAAAACGGTCAGCAAAATTATCTACAGGAATACAAAAAGCTTATTCTGTAGCTCCTGACACGGCTGATCGTGTTTCACCTATGATTATTCAAAGTGCTGATAAATATGCTGTTGATCCACTACTGTTAGCGGCTATGATTAGACAAGAATCAAGCTATCGAAATTATGTTACTTCACCAGCAGGTGCCGTTGGCCTTACTCAGGTCATTCCTCGTTATTGGCAACAAAGCTGTCCAGGCAACCTTATTGAAGAAAATAATAACATCAATTGTGGGACTTATATTTTAGCATCTTATAACCACAAAGCTGGAAGTTGGCCTAAAGCACTCGCCTATTACAACGTAGGACCTACAGGTTACCATTCAAATCCTAAAATGAAAAAACAAGGTCATAAGTACGCGGAACAAGTTAAACAACATCATAAGATTTTAAAAAATGCACTTTAAATTGAATATAAACCTTAAGCAATTGGACTAATTTTTTATCTTCTTAAATAACTTTTTAAACTCTCAGCAAAACTCGAAATCCTCTCGCAGCATAATAAGATTCTGCCCCATTATGATAAACAAATACTCTTCCAAAACGCTTATCACCAAAAAGTGCACCTCCTTTTTTACGAATATTATCAGGGGTGAATAGCCAACTGGATGTTTTCATATCAATAGCATCTATTGCTTGCAATTCATAATAATCATGCTCAGTCAGCAATTCGACACCCATATCTGAAACAATATCCATCACTGAATTTTGAGGTTTATTGCTTTTTCTGGAATCAAGAGCCTCACGATCATAACAAAGACTTCTACGAGCAGAGGGGCTCTCCACGCAACAATCCATGAAAATATAATGATCTGTAACATGATCATGCAAGACCACATCAGGTTCTCCACCAGTACATTCCATTTCATGTAATGACCGCATTTTATCTGGACTTGCTTCCAGTTTATGCTGAATTTTAGGCCATTGCATGGCTTTATGCCGCTGCATATTTTGTTCAAATCTTTCTTTTAAAATATTTAATAAATGTTTTGACTGCTCTCCACTGAGTTGCTTGGCTTCTTCCTTATTTTCTTTCATTTTATCTATCCATTTTTTATTTTTAAAATATTGTGCATTATTATTGCAGCAGATAACAAGGCTCTCAATGCTAAAGAATTGTATATCCGCTTTTAATCCATTTAACTCTGATAATTCCCCTTGCAAATAAAAAAATCCCCCTCTGCATAAGCGGAGGGGGATTTCGAATAATGAGCTGGCGATGACTTACTCTCACATGGGTAATCCCACACTACCATCAGCGCTAAGAGGTTTCACTTCTGAGTTCGGGAAGGGATCAGGTGGTTCACTC
>NZ_CADDTS010000021.1 GCF_902753875.1 Acinetobacter bouvetii
GCCAGCGTTCAATCTGAGCCATGATCAAACTCTTCAGTTTAAAATCAATAGTGCATATAGTGCACCAATCTTGGCTCATCAATTACTGACAAAAATTTGCTCAAATAAACTTCGAGTAATTTCTACCATCAATCAATGAAAATAATTTCGATTAATCAACCAGTAAAAATCCACACAAGTTGTTCTTCATAATCTCTTAATGATCTATTTTCTACCTCGTCAGTAGAAAATATAACGCAATAAACATCTAACAACTTAACCTGTTCAGCTAAGCTCGTTTGCTGTATCGCGTCGGGATGCTGCGTATTCTATACAGTTTCAGAACTCTTGCAAGCCCTATTACAGAATTTTCTATCAATCTCTATTTGAGTGTTTATTTTTTAACCCATTAGCGTATTTTTAGCACGTTCCAAGCATTTATTGAGCATTTTTTACACATTACTACATTCATTTTTTAGATCATGAATGACATTTTCATTTTACCCCTTCATTGCAAAACAATAAAACCAGCCTGAGCTGGTTTTTTCTTTATATTAATTCGCTTGTTCTGCTAACCACGACATAAACCGTTGACGTTCGGTTTTGTCTGCTTTTTGCCATAACTGAATCAGTTGCTGATCCAGATCTGCACTTTGAGTGGAAACTGCTGTAACTTTAGATTGTGCAGCCAATTGTGGATATACGGGCGCAGGCTGATTGACGGGTGGAGTTTTCTTTTGAGTTAAATCCATAGTTTTAGCAAATAGACTTTGTGTTAGCCACGGCTTTTGTTCTGTATTAGCCCCTTTTTGTTGCACCACTATCTGTTGATTCTTATCAAACAAGGCCACGATTGGTTGTTCAGCATATTTTTTGGCAGTTTCGAAATTTTTTGGCGCATTCACCAAATCTAAACGATAATTTTCACCTTCTTTTAATTCTGGTGTTTTGATAGTCACCACACCGGATTTCACAATGTCATGCTCGCCATTTAAATGTTCAAAATACTGGCTATAACGAACACTGATACTGTTTGCTCCAGCATCCAGCTGATATTGGTTATTTGCAGCGCGAAATAATCCTGTATTCACTTCCTGATCATTCACTGCCAGAATTTTAATTTCCTCTGGCGCTGAAATGTTTACCGCTGAAAATGCTGTACCACTTGCGATTAATGCAGCCACAGCAAAAGTTAATCTTAAAGCCATCCGATTATCTCTGTTCATTGTTAAATTTTAGTTGCACTATGCAATGGATAAATGTCAATTTTATGACAAAGAGCTTTCGGACACAGCCACTGCTTCAAGACTTTGTGGAGATAAGCTTTGCAATTAAATAGATATATAGTAATTATTTGGACATAAAAAGAGCGCTAATTTAGCACTCTTAATGTTTTGAAAATATACGGATAGCCTAATCAAATTTCTTAAAACGCTCGGCATTATCCATAAATGTTTTTTCACCGGCAGATGCTTCAATCGAACCAAAGACCAATTGCGCTCGAAGTTTCCAGTTTTCTGGAAGTGCAAATGTTTTTGCAACCTCATGATCAATGACAGGATTATAATGTTGTAAGGAAGCTCCAATATGCCGCTCGGCCAATGCCGTCCATAGAGCAAATTGTGCAATACCTGTCGAATGTTCCGACCATGCAGGAAAATGCTCTGCATATAAAGGAAATTGTTCTTGCAACGATTTTACCTTGTCCTGATCTTCAAAAAATAGAACTGTGCCATAACCTGCAGCAAAACTGTCAATTTTTGCATTGGTCGCATCAAAAGCACCTTCAGGCACCAGTTTTCTTAAAGTTTCGCGTACGATATTCCAAAATTTGGTATGTGACTCTCCATATAGCGTAACTACACGCGAGGTTTGTGAATTAAATGCAGATGGGCTATTACGCACGACATCTTTAATGATAGCTTCTAATTGATCTTGTGTTAAAGCGACATTTTTACCAATCGCATAAATGGTACGGCGCTGTTTAATTTGTTCGAGAAATGACATGGGATAATTCTCTTGGAATTTTAATCTACGTTATTTGAATAAATTTATCTTATGTTAATTTTAAACACAGTACATGGTTAAAAAAGTGACAGTATGTTTTATTTATAGAACAGTTATCACTTCTTCATTTTTTGAGTTATAATTTAAAAGAAAAAGCACCTTATTCCGGTGCTTTATTGATATATCATTCAGGTTAAAGCAGAATTCTAAAGCGTTCGTTATCTTGTGGATCCTGTTTGATCTCGGCTTTTTGTTCAATGGAGCCAAAAACCAGTTGAGCGCGCAGCAACCATGACTGATCAATATTGAAATGCTGTGCGACAGCTGAATCTATACTCGGATTATAATGCTGTAAACAAGCACCCAGACCTGCTTCAGCTAAAGCAGTCCATACTGCATATTGCGCCATGCCAGAAGTCTGTTCTGACCAGACTGGAAAATCAGCAGCATTGAATGGAATTTTCTTTTGTAATTGCCGAATGGTTTTCTGGTCTTCATAAAATAATACCGTACCTACTCCAGCCTGGCACTGATTAATTTTCACCTCTGTACCAGCAAAGACATGTACTGCTACCAATTTACGTTGCACATCTTTGACGATTTCCCAAAATTTGTCATGTGAATCCCCAAATAGCACCACAATTCTAGAGCTTTGAGAATTTAAAGCAGATGGACAACTGCGTACAGCTTCCTGAATAAGTTCAGCCAAGTAAGCCTGACTAAAGTGAACCTTTTTACCAAGCACATAAATACTACGGCGTTTTTTCAAATGATCAACAAAAGTTAACTCATACTCATCTTTCGCAGCTGTTTTTTTAAATTTCAGTTCTTTGGTGATATCTGCCGTTAGGACATGACCAATTTTTTCTAACAATGCCACAGCAAGCACTCCCCAATTCAAATGCTCAAGCTTTTAAGATTTATGCTGTATTCTAACGGCTTATAAAGGAAGTTATTTGAAACCCAAAATTTTGGATGTTGCATTTTAAATCAATCAATTAGCCTAAAAACAACAAACTCCGCATTTAGCGGAGTTTATGTGAAATGTCATGCATTTTACTTTTCAGTTTCAAAAAGCGCTGCTACAAATGATTTCGCCGAAAATGGACGTAAATCATCAATTTTTTCACCCACACCAATAAAGCGAATAGGCACATGGGTACGGCTGGCAATATTAAATAGGACACCACCTTTTGCAGTACCATCCAGTTTGGTAATAGTCAATCCAGTCAAACCAACGGCTTCATCAAAGACTTCAACTTGATTAATTGCATTTTGACCTGTACCAGCATCCACCACCAACATGATTTCATGCGGTGCTGTAGCATCAATTTTTTGCATGACGCGTTTAACTTTAGTCAGCTCCTGCATCAAGTTACTTTTATTATGCAAACGTCCTGCTGTATCTGCAATCAGCACATCAACACCTTTGGCACAGGCACTTTCAAAAGCATCAAAAATAACCGAGGCACTGTCTGCACCATGGCCCTGCGCAACTACGGCAATATTATTACGCTCACCCCAGATCTGCAGCTGTTCTGTCGCTGCTGCTCGGAAAGTATCTCCGGCAGCTAACATCACTTTTTTACCTTCACCCTGTAAGCGTTTAGCCAGTTTACCAATGGTAGTGGTTTTACCCACACCATTAATACCCACCACCAAAATCACAAACGGATTTTTGTTTGGGTCAATGTGTAAAGGTTTTACGCGTGGTGCCAGTAAAGCCACCAATTCTTCTTGCAAAGCCTTGTACAAGGAATGCGAGTAGATTAAATCGCCACGTGCTGTACGTTCGGTTAAATTAGCAATAATGGTCTTGGTTGCATCTACACCAATATCTGCCACCAATAATTGTTCTTCAACTTCCTCTAACAATTCATCATCGATTTCTTTACCACCAATGAGAATGTTGACCATACCATCTGCAAGGTTTTTACGGGTCTTGGTCAACCCTACTTTCATACGGCTAAAAAAGCCGCCTTTAGAGGTATCCTCTTGCTCTGTCTCTGTTTGCTCAGTTTCTGTGGCTACAGGCGCAGAAACAGGGCTTTGTTCTTTGGGAGTTTCAACAATAGGTACATTTACCGCAGGTAAATTCGGTAAAGTGACATCGTCATCCCCGATATCAGCATCAATCAAAAATTTATTTTGCCCATTAGATTGCTGTTGCATGCCGAATCCTTGAAAAGCATTGCGTTAAAAAACAAGGATTCTAGCATAGTTTTAATCTGCTTTTCCCAGTAGACACTGAACACACCAAAAACCAACAACTTAACCTTGCTTTCAATTCACAGTTTCTGAAAAATAATCATAAATAACCCGAATCCTGCTTAAGCTAATGATTTCATAATTTGAATTGTTGGCTTATTTCGATGGGTTAATTGGTATGCACATAAAGAAGCATAAATTCCACTTAGAAATCCATGAATACTACGAGCTTTAC
>NZ_CADDTS010000022.1 GCF_902753875.1 Acinetobacter bouvetii
TTGATGAAATACGGTATTCTGATGTGACAAAACCTGAGTCCTTATAGTTAAAGTGTTTGGTCGCACTTATATTTTAACTACTTTAGACTCAGGTTTTTTATTTAAAGCAAACTATGGGACAGCAGTGCCATTGATGGTGCTTTTTTTGTTTAAATGATTTTAGATGTGTTAATCACGGTTTAAAATCAGCAGGCAGCCAAAACTGATAAAAATCCCGCCGGTAATGCCGTCAATTTTCTTGCTGAATTTCTGATAATAATGATTAATTTTCGGTGCAGAAAACACCAGAGCAACAGCAGAAAACCACATCAGACTTTCAATAAAAACCAGTGCCAGCAATGAGCTTTGCTCGAAAATGCTGACTTCTGTACTAATGGCGATGGAAAAGACACTGCTGAAATAGACCAGTGCTTTGGGATTTGCCATATTGGTCAGAAAACCTTGAACTAATAGCATGCTGTGGGATTTTTGCGGCAGAGTTTCATCCTGGTTTTTTGCGCTAGGTGTCGGATTTTTATTGAAAGCGGATTTCAGTAATTGTATGCCTAAATAAAGTAGGTAGAGACCACCTAAAATCATCAGCACCTGCTGCAGCCAGGCTATTTTCTGAAATAAAAAATGCAGTCCGCTGATGGCACAAATCGACCAGACCAAAATACTCAACGAGACCCCTAGTGCAGCGCATAATGCATGTGTGCGTGATTGGCGGATTGCGCTTTGCGTGACGAAGAAAAAATCAGGGCCGGGACTGATCAGCGCAAAGAAATGAATGAGGGCTATACTGAGAAATGGGGTCATGCGGTTTAACTTCGGCAATAAACTACAGTGGTTATACGGATTTTTGAGTGAAAAAGAAAGCAAACAGCAGTCAGTCAAGTCTATAAAATCTGCCTATGGATATAGACAGATCCGAAATACGACTGAAAATTGGCGATTTGTGTAGAAAGCTGCTGAGTAAATCAGAATGCTTGTAAGTAAATTTCAGGGTCGTCGTGTTAGCCGTTTATAAGCGGTGAAGGTGAACTTACCCTGAATGGCTTGTTATCCTTAGTTGTTGATCAAATTTCGCATCCATTGGCTAAAAATTTGTGCAGCTTTTTCTTCTAAAGTAGATGCATAGCTTTCATTGTCGGCGCGTAAAGCCGGGATGTTGATATTGGCTTTACGTAATTCGCAGGTATGTCCAATCAACCATTTTTCTAAACTGTCTGCGGCAACTTCAATGTGGAATTGTAAAGCCAGAATATTCTTTCCGATTGAAAAAGCCTGATGGGGATATATTGCTGAACTGGCCAACAACTCTGCTTGTTCAGGTAAATCAAAAGTATCGCCATGCCAGTGTAATACCGCAGTATCAGCTAAAGAGGCAAGCGGATTATTTTCGGTACTGGAAAGACTGAGTTTGCTCCAACCGATTTCTTTTTGGTGGCCTGCATAGACTTTAGCACCCAAGGCATGAGCAATCAGTTGAGCACCAAGACAAATACCCAAAGTAGGTAAATTTTCTTCTAAACGCACTTTAAGTAAGTCTATTTCTTGTTGTAAGAATGGATAATCTTCCGATTCATAGACTCCAATCGGGCCACCTAAAATAATAGTGAGGCCTTTATGCTGAAATGCTTTAGTTAAATCATCCACACCCGCTTCAAAATAACGCACCCGAAAACCAAGTTGATAGAACACATCTTCCAATGCGCCCAGGTCTTCAAAGGCAAGATGTTGAATGGCATAAATGGTGTCGGGGAAATTATTGTCAAGTTGCATATTCTGTTTGATCTAAAAAGCTTTTAAATCCATTTTATGCTGAATGACGCATAGATAAGAAGAAACTTGATAGGCTATTTGTAAAATTATTCAAACATTTAAACCACAAGCTAAAAGCTTAGACAGATTCTTGCTGTCTAAGCGCTGTTTAGGCATGAGGGGTTACTGAATCGCATTAAAGCTTAATGTATATTTATAACGATTCAGCTCTTGCTCAGGGGTATTGAAGGGTTCCTGATAATCGACTTTAAGCAAGTATTGATCTTTCTGCGTCAGTATAAAGTTGAATTCCCCGTTGGCATTTGTACGGTAGCTGGCTTGTGTTGCATTACGGGAAAAATCATGGGTTTGTGCAAATAATTTGACTTCTGTATCAGCAATCGGCTTGCCATTGTTGAGCAAACGCAATTGCACCGGTTGATTGATTTTGATGGCATTGGGATGACTGATAAACTCGATTTCAAATCCTTTGCCTGTGATTGCTAAAGCACGATTGGTAATGGCTCGACGTGAAATGACAGTTTCAATGACCTCCTGAGTCTGTACTGTTTTCACCACAGCATTCGGCTTGAGCTGATGTTTAAATATGACATGCTCAGGTGTTGGTTTCGTTTTATTGGGTTGATTGGGTAGAAGGGTTTTCCATTGGCCGTTCACATTTGCAAACTGCGAACTTTGAGCATGGCGTGTTCCCTGAATGCGGTAACTGCCATCTTCTCGATGGTTCAAATTGTAGTTACTTAAGCTTCCCGCATGAATCCAGTCTTTTTCTTGAATTTCTGTTTTTGTTCCATTGGGAGAGATGATATGAAACTGAAAGTTTTTGATTTGAACTTCAGAGGCAAAAGGATTGTCATAAAAGCCCGCAATAATGGCACTTTGATTATTGAAATTTTGATAATTTAACGGGGCGACAAAAGGATAATGAGCATGAGTAGAATGAATACATAGAATTGAAGCACAAATGAATAATGCAGATTTTTTGAATGACATGAAGTGATTTAAACCATAAGCGAATATATCGGGGCTTATTCTAAAAGGGTTAAAGTATTATTGTAAATAAAAATCATTATCATTTGTTTATAGCTAACTATGAATCATAAATAAAAAAGCGAACCGAAGTTCGCATTTTTTATTCCATGGATTACAGATTAGAAGAAGCCAGCCGGTTTGGTTGAATAGCTCACCAGCAGGTTTTTGGTTTGCTGATAATGATCCAGCATCATCTTGTGGTTTTCACGCCCGATCCCTGATTTCTTATAACCGCCAAATGCCGCATGTGCAGGGTAGATGTGGTAGCAATTGGTCCATACACGACCAGCCTGAATGGCACGACCGGCACGGTAAGAGGTATGCGCCGAACGAGACCAGACACCTGCACCTAGACCATAAATGGTGTCGTTGGCAATTTTAATAGCGTCGTCAAAATCTTTAAATGTGGTGACTGAAAGTACCGGCCCGAAAATTTCCTCCTGGAAAATTTTCATGTCATTGGTACCTTTGAAAATGGTCGGTTCAATATAGAAGCCTTGACCCACTTCACAGCGTTCTCCGCCACCCGTCAAGATTTCAGCACCTTCGGCACGACCTGTAGCAATACAGCCCAAGATTTTATCTTGCTGTTCTTGCGATGCTTGAGCACCAATCATGGTGTCTGTGTCTAGCGGGTGACCGGTTTTAATGCGTTTAACCCGCTCAATGGCTTTCTCTAAAAACTTGTCGGCAATGCTTTCCTGAATTAAGGCACGAGAAGGACAGGTACAGATTTCACCCTGGTTCAAGGCAAACATCACAAAACCTTCCAGTGCTTTATCCAGATAGTCATCGTCTTGAGCCATGACATCTTCAAAGAAAATGTTCGGTGATTTACCGCCCAGTTCTAACGTGACCGGGATAATATTTTCAGTGGCATATTGCATGATCTGCTGACCAACCGAAGTCGAACCGGTAAAGGCAATTTTGGCAATCCGTGGATTGGTCGCCAGTGGACGACCCACTTCGACACCATAACCATTGACCACGTTTAAAACACCTTCAGGCAGCAGATCCTGAATCAGTTCAACCAGTACCAAAATGCTGACCGGGGTTTGTTCAGCCGGTTTGAGCACAATACAGTTACCCGCAGCCAAAGCTGGCGCCAGTTTCCATGTCGCCATTAAAATCGGGAAGTTCCAGGGAATAATTTGCCCGACCACACCTAAAGGTTCATGGAAATGGTAGGCGATGGTATCTTCATCAATTTCTGAAATGCCGCCTTCCTGGGCGCGGATACAGCCTGCAAAATAACGGAAATGGTCAATGGCCAAAGGAATATCTGCAGCAAGAGTCTCACGAACCGGTTTACCGTTATCCCAGGTTTCAGCGACAGCCAAAAGTTCCAGATTGGCCTCTAAGCGGTCTGCAATTTTTAACAGCAAATTGGAACGCGTTGTTGGTGATGAAGCGTTCCATTGTGCTTTGGCTTTATGTGCAGCATCGAGAGCAAGTTCAATATCTTCCACGCTAGAACGTGGAACTTTGGTAAAGGCTTTGCCGTCTACCGGAGAAATATTGTCAAAGTATTCGCCTTTGGTAGGTGGAACCCATTGTCCACCAATGAAATTTTCATACTGGGCTTTGAACTGAACTTTTGAACCGGGTTGATTAGGATCGACGTAACGCATATGTATGTTCCTTTGCTTATTCTAGTGTGATCAAACTGCATCTACAGCTTTGGTATAAGGTACTTTTGTACATTATTTAAGTAGCATAACCTGAACAAGGTTGGAGAAAGGTTGGATACAAGAAGGTTTACAATCTTTTTTCACTGTCTTAAAAGAATAGGGATTACAGTGGATGTAAGTCATGAATTGTTGTGAGAATAAGGAATGATGACGAAACAGGATTTAATGAAAAAAAGACAGAAAATTGAACAGTTTAGGCATAGCAGCAGTCTGTCTGCATCGCATGCTGAACAGTTGGGACAAAGCATTGCAAGTTCCTGGCAGCGTTCAACATCTGCGGAAATTCCCAAAGATCGGGTGGCAGCACCGCTGGTTCATTTACAAAAAGAAACTTATCCTTCTGCCTTAGCGCATGCCTTGCAACATTGCGCGCAGGATTTAAAACATATTGCAGAACAATCTTCCATGGTGCTGGCCGTAGGTGATATCGGCAGTACCATCATTTGGACCGCCTCCAGTCCGCAAATGCAAAGTGCAGCAGAAAGTGTCCATTTTATTGAAGGTGGGCAATGGCGTGAAGAATTGGTGGGCACCAATGCCTTGGCACTGTCTTTAAAAACCCAGCAATCCAGCTGTGTGTTTTCCAATGAACATTATATGTCCTCTATTCATGACTGGGTGTGTTATGCCGCGCCGATTATTGATCCTTATTCCAAGCAGGTGCTGGGAGTGATTGACCTGTCGACCACCTGGCAGAAGCACAACAGTCTGGGCTTACTGGCGGCAGAGCGCTGTGCCTCAATTATCCAGTCGGCTTTGCTGGAACACCAGAAGCAGCAATTGTTTATACGGGCTTTTTCTGTGCCGCAGGTCATGTTTAATGGAAAGGTTTTGGTGCTGACCCCACGCCAAATTGAAATCTTGACCATCTTGGCACTGTGTCCGCAGGGCTTAAGCCTGGATAGCCTGCATCAGGCACTGTATGGTGAACGTAAAGTCAGTATGGGCACATTGAAAGCGGAAATGTCACAATTACGCGATGTCCTGGGCGGTATGCTCGGTTCCAGACCTTATCGGTTATTGGCGCATGTAGAAGCAGATTTCTTACTGACAGAGCAGTCTCTAGATGCTGGCTATATCGATTCTGCCTTAAAATTGTGTACAGGTGTTTTTCTGGCCAAAACAGAAAGTCCATTTTTATGTGCATGGCGTGATTGTCTGGAGTCCCGCTTAAGTGATGCCATTTTTAAAGCCAATGAAACCGATGTACTGCTAAAACACGTGGCGAGATTCCCGGAAGCGATTGATGCAGTGGAGCGTTTAATTGAATTGATGCCCAAGACGCATCCTGTGCATCAAACCTTATTAAAATATAAAGATAGTTAAGGTATAAAAATGGCTTTTAAGTGTTTTTTTATAAACCTTTTAATGCTAACCAATCAAACAGTTGTTGATACACGTTTTCGCGTACAGGTTGTTCTGATAATACCAAATCATGCAAGCCATTTTTGATTTTACTGATGGTGATATCACCCTTCATTTTTCTGGCATATTTATCAATATGCTTAACATCTAAAATCACATCCGTGGTTTGTGCATACCTATGCCATTTTTTCGGATTCTTGGTCTGGTCTGAATGCATGACCAAGGCCGGAACATTTAAGCTCACGCCTTGATGAATTTCTTTCTGAGCTTCATAAATGGCCCGCACAAAACTCAAACGGACCAAAGGGTAGGTTGGCTGTTTCCATTCCAGATTAAAGTCCCATTCGCCATGCATGGTTTTATGCAAACTAGGGACATACCATTTATTCAGTTCACTTGGAAATTTTAAATCCGGGCAGATTTTACCGACACGACTTAAATTGGGAATGCCCAGTTTTTTCTTGATTGGATTCATGTTGAAGTCGTAAAAAGGGCTATTGACCCAGAGTGCTTTAATCAAGGGATGATCAGGATGATGTGCAGTATATAAGGTTGTGGTGAGACCACCAGTCGAATGTCCGCTTAGCAAGACCGCATCATGACCTTCTGCACCAATAATTGCCAGGGCCTGGTCAATTTCTGCATCGTATTCTGCAATTTCACGTACGTTATAATATTTTTGGTGCGGCAAATAAGAGCGTCCATATTTACGCAAGTCCAGGGCGTAAAAGTCAAAACCATGTTGATTAAACTGTTCTGCCATTTCAGTTTGAAAAAAATAATCGATAAAACCATGTATATACAGAACCGCTTTGGACGTCGGCTGGGCGGCTTTTTTTCTAATCAGGGTGGCCGTGACTTCGCCTTCATAATCATCTGGGAAATTTAAAGTGGCCTGTTCATAGCCTGAACCCAATACATCGAGTTGATAAACCGGTTCGGTGGTGCTATTTGTCATTTTTATACTCTAAGCAGGAATTATTTTCTTTTATCCTTCATGATGCTTAAAGATTTGTCAAATTGAATTGTAAAAAAGAAGCAACCATATTCCTGATCCGGTGTTATACAGGGTTCAGGGATCAGCTGAGGAAATAACCGGTTCAAGACTATTTCCTCAACCGCACTAGAATAGAGCGGGAACATCGGTTGCCAAAAATGTAAGTCACCAGATAGGAGAGAAGACTTACACAGAGTTATTACACTGCAGCTTTAAAATCGACAACCGATGCATTCGGTTTCAAAGCTGCCTTAAAGATATTGACCACTTGAGTATGCGTCGCTTTACGTGGATTGGTCAGCATGCAGGCATCTTTTTGCGCATTTTCTGACATGATGCCAAGATCAGCTTCTTTAACCCCCAACTCAGCCAAGCCGGAAGGAATACCAATAGAAGCAGACAGTTGACGAATGGCATTGATGGCTTCAAATGCAGCTTCAGTGACCGTGAGGCCTTCTGTATTGACTCCCATCAGCTGGGCAATTTTGGCATAGCGGTCAGGGCAGGCAATCAGGTTAAATTCACAGACATGCGGTAACAAGACAGCATTACATACGCCGTGCGGCAGGTTATAAAAACCACCCAGTTGATGTGCCATCGCATGGACATAACCTAATGAAGCATTGTTAAAAGCCATACCTGCAAGATATTGTGCATAACTCATCGCATCACGGGCTTCTAGGTTTTCACCATTGGCTACGGCTGGACTGAGCCATTCGCTAATCATGCTGATGGCTTTTTCTGCACAGGCATCAGTAATTGGATTGGCAGCAGTTGAGACATAGGCTTCAACCGCATGCGTCAGCGCATCCATACCCGTAGCAGCAGTCAGGCTGGCTGGTTTGGCGAGCATCAGTTTGGGATCGTCAATGGCAATCAGCGGTGTGCAACGCCAGTCAACAATCGCCATTTTTACATGGGTTTCGGTATTGGTGATAATACAGAAACGAGTCATTTCAGAGGCTGTACCTGCGGTGGTATTGATGGCAATCAGCGGCGTCATAGGGACAGTACTTTTATCAATCCCTTCATAATCGCGAATATGACCGCCACCAGCCGTCACCAGACCAATACCTTTGGCACAGTCATGTGATGAACCGCCACCCAAAGAGACAATGAAGTCACAGCCATGATCATTATAGGCTTGTACGCCATTATGGACGTTAATATCAGTCGGGTTAGGTTCTGCGCCCGGGAAAATATGGCTGTCTACACCTGCTTCGGTCAGGTACGCTGCAATGGTATCTGCAACGCCAAATTTGAACAGACCTGCATCCGTCACAATCAAAGCCTTTTTCGCACCTAAATTGTGGGCTTTGGCACCAATTTCTTTGGCACAGCCTGGTCCGAAAAGTGAAACACAAGGAATATAAAAACCGTTCGTTTGATCTGCAATATTTTTAAAAGCCATGGTGCGATTCCTTCTACCATTGATTATATTATCGGTGACCCTCACCGTAAGTTGAGTATCAAATGAACAATAGAAAAATCCTACCTACCAAATACCTACCATTTTAAGTGATTGAATTTATTTTTATTTTGTGTGTTTTTGAATAATAAATTATGTCCTGTTTACACATTTATAAAGTACATTAGACATGTGCTCGAGCATATTTATTATAAAAAACCGGATTGAGTATTTAATTTTAGTTGGAATAGGTTTTTATAAAGTTTATTATAAGCCGAAGATAGATTAAAAAAATTACCATTTTACTATTGATAAAGTTTTATAGATTTGATCTTAAAATTATTTAATGCAAGTTCTAAAAAAGGACTTGATCATATTCAATAAAGTAAATTATATTGCCATATAGCTGATTTTTATATTAAATTCCTAAGGATGGGGTGGTTTAATGAAAGTCGATCATAATAAAGATGCAAACTTGTTGCATGCGATCTATAAAATATTACTGAAAGAATGGGACCCCTTAGGTATTCGTTATAACCCATCCATGGCTGATGAATACGAAGAATATTTACCTAAAATTTTTAGCATGATTTGTAGTCATTCGAGCGAGTCAGAAATCTTTGAATACCTTTGGCGTATAGAAAATAAAGTTATGGAACAAAAGGGAAATCGGCAACATACCTCAAGGATTGCCAGCATGCTTAAAGAACTGCAAAATCAGAATTAATCTGGTAATGAGTTTCACAAATCCATTTTATCCATGGATATCTGAAGCATTTTAAATCAGACCAATACGACAAAAAACCGGTGCTTATGCACCGGTTTTTTTACTTTAGAATTTTTTCTCAACGCTGATTAACACACTTGGAATCGCCTGATTCACCCGTGCTTCGTACAGACTGCCATCCGATTGATTGTTTAAGCGCTCTTTGTAGTCAGTACTGAAAATGTTACGCGCATTTAGACTGGCAGCCCAGCCATCATTAAAGCGTTTGGTTACACTGATATCCATATTCACGCGTTCGTTACTGGTGCGGTTATAAGGCTGGTTATCCAAAGCACGTGTAAATTCTGGTACATAGTTCAGATTGACACTGGTTGCAATACGCCACGGCTGATAATTATAAGACAAACCGGCACTGGCTGTATAAGGTGCGACATCGCTAACTAAACGTTCTTGATGATTGATATCTTCAACTTTGGCGCGCACGGTAGACAGTTGTCCATTCAACATAAATGAATGACCATTTTCCGTTTGTTTGAGGGCATAGCGTCCTGCAATTTCAACCCCATAAGTGCTGGCATTGTCCTGGTTGACAGGTCGTTCTACAAATCGCGTGCCTTCCTGACGGATGACTTTTTCAATGTAGTCGTCAATTTCACGCTGGAACGCCGTAATATTGATCCCGCCTGATGGGGTGTTATAACCCAAGGTGGACTCATATGCCGTAATTTTTTCAGGACGTAAATCCGGATTACCTGCACGATCCGGGTTGTTCAGGCTGCCGGCATCACTATCTGTAGAAATGGAAACCGTCGGTAATAAACGGTCTGCCTTTGGACTTTTGAAAGCCTGGCTGATATTGGTTTGTAAAGACCAGTGATCATCAAAGTCAAAACGGTGTGCTAAGACCGGGCTTAAATGATGGTCGCTATATTCCACCAGACCAGAGCGGTTAATCCATTCCTGACGTGCACCTAAGGTGATGGTTTGACGGTCAGTAAATTTCCAGCTGCCTTCAGCATACAAGGCATATTGCTGCTCATCCAAAGTCTGGCTGACATTGCTTTCCAGTTCGTTGCTATGGATATCTGTACCGAACTTGATTTGTTTATTTTCATCCAGTTTGCGTACACCATCGTATGCAATGCCATATTCATTGACTGTTTCATCCGTATAGCTATTCAGCAGGGTAGAACGGGTTGATTCAGTTTCATTCTGCTGTTCAACAGAGAGACGAATCTTGTCCGAATTACCTTTGTCTTTACGTTCATAACGGGTATTTAAACGGATACTGTCATTTTTATCATTTTGCAGCTGATCGTCACGTGAGCCTTCGCTTTCATTATTGCGATAGAACAATTCTGCAACCAGTTTTTGCTGATCATCTAACTCATATTCCACCCGCGGTGCCAGCATTTGTGACTTGCGATCAGTCACGCGTTTTTGTTCACGGGACTGGCCATTGCTTTGCGTCTGGGTAATTGAGGTGGTGTCATTCCACATCTGGTTGGCCGACAGGCTATATAACCAGGCATTATCGCGTCCATCGGCTTGTAGGCTAATATTTTTACGTTGTTCTTCCTGCTGGTCAGATTTAGCCAGACCATAGCCCAAACGGACATTGCCGCTGATACGGGCATTATCCAGCGGCTGTTTTAAAATAATATTGATCACTGCTGAAGAAGCAACTGAGGCTTGGGCCACACTCGGCTGTTTGGTAATTTCGATGCGTTCAATCATGTCTGGTGTCAGGCTGTCGACAATAGACATGCCGCCACGTGGACCTCCTTGCACCGCTTCGCCATTGATCAAGAAGACCGGTGCGCCGCCGCCACGGAAGCGCATACCAGAAGCACCACCGCCACCGCGTGGACCCTGTCCCGGAGTCGGCATCTGAAAACCGGCGGCACGACGTAAAGCATCATTGACCGACTGATCGCCAAATTGCAGCATTTCTTCACGGGTGACAATGGTTTTGGCCACGGCACTGATGTCCGGATCTTTTGCCGTCGCTGGTGTTGCTTCGAGTTTTAAAGTGGCGAGTGTCTGCACCGGAGCAGCCTGCTCTGTAGTGCCGTTTGTTGTAGTTGTATCGGCAGCCCAAGTGGAGGACATAAAAGTGAGCAAGGCACAACTTAATGTGCTCAGTTGCCAACGCGGTGCGATGCGCTTCATTATTGGATGTTCCAAATGTAATTTTGCGTAAGATAGCGTAAAAATGTGGAGAAATTTTGTGGAAAATAGGGTAACTGAAAATAAAAGATAAAAATTGGATTGAAGTAATAAATATACTCAAAAAGAATGATTTAGCTCCAGATTCCTGAACTGATTGGAAGTACTGGAGCAATGCTACGATTTAAAGGATTTGATACACATCATTCTTCGCAAATGATCACAACGACAGAATACAGTTTTGGCTGATGCTGTCGATCTGATCAGCATCGATTTCGATCTGATCCCATTTCTGCATTTGCTGAATCAGCCACCGAAAATCTTCAATTTGAGGTTGCGATGAATCATCGGCAAAGTGACGGATTATATTTTGAATTGAATGGAACTTTTGCACATGAATGCTGTCGGAGCATTGAAATTGAACAATATTGAAGTCAACCAGCATCTTCCAGACTTCCGTATAGTCCTCCAGCATCTGCAATTCGCGCTGTGCTTTTTGAATCGCCTGAATGAGGGCAAGGTGTGTATTGGGATGTTGAGCTGCCCAGTCAGACGTTACGGCCAGTACCTTATCTGCAACCTTGGGAATAATATCCTGACTGCTGGCTACAATCTGGCTGATGCCCAACAGTTCAGCTTGGGTGTTCCAGGGTTCGCCGACACAAAAACCATCAATCACATGATTGCCCAAAGCTTCGACCATATAAGGGGGCGGAAGAATGGTGAGTTTGGTTGTTTGCGCGACCTCAACATTGGCGAGGGCCAACCATTCTCTTAAACAATAATGATGGATCGACTGTTTAAATACATGCGCCAGATGAATTGATTGTTGTGTTTGTATGGCAGAGACCACTTTCTCTGCCGATTGCTGGGCATTATCTTGCGCTGAAATTTGCAGCTCAAAACATAATTTCTGACTTAGACTGATGAAGGCACGGTTATGACTGAGCACCAGTGCAGTCTGGAAGGGAATACCCAGCTGGTCTTCACCCAGCGCTGCGGCAGGAAGCATGGCAGACAGGCAATGTGCTGCATCTAAAAAGCCAAAGGCCAGCCGGTCTCTTAGACTGGCCCATGAGGCTTCCTTGACTAAGGTGATATCCAGGCCCAGTTCATCAAAGAAGCCACGCTGTTTGGCCCAAAGGATGGCCACACAATCAAGCAAAGGAATGTAGCCAATCTGGATTTTGGTTTTTTCTAATGCTGTCATGGCCTAATCCTTGAATTGGTTTTGTAACAGTTGTTGGGCATCCAATAAACGCCGTGCCATTTCTCCAATGGTCATACGGTGGCTCATGGCATTTTTTCTGAGCAATTGAAAGGCCTGTTCTTCAGTCAGGGAATGTAATTGCATCATCAGTACTTTGGCTTTCTCTACGATTTTACGGTCGGCCAGTTTATTTTTGGTATCTTCCAGATCATCCAGTAGTTTTTTATGTTTATTAAACTGCGCAATCGAAATTTCTAAAATGCTTTGCAGTTTGGCCGGATCAATACCGTCGACAATATATGCCGTGACCCCTGCATCAATGGCACTTTTAATGGTGTCTTTATGACTGTTTTTCGTGAACAGCACGGTGGGTAAATCAAACTGGCTGACACAGCTTTCAATAATGTCGCGGTGGGGGTGATCCATATCCAACAAGATGACATCGGCATGTAACTGTTCCAGACGGAACATACTTAAATGATCAATAGTAAGACAGGCGACCACATCGAATTGATGTTCAATCAGGGACGCTTTTATATAGTTAGCACGTTCTTGATCGTCATCAATCAGTGCAATTTTGAGGTTTGGCATATTAGCTAAATATCATCAGGCAAAGGCTGAAAAGTTGCACCTAGATATTAAGCAATTTGAATGCCAAAGTTAACAAGAAATTGTGCAGTTTAATTAAAATCCAATATAAAAGTTGAATCGGCCATAGTTGTGCACTGTCTTAATGCAAAAATGCGCTACAAGGATGCACATCTGAATTGCATCCAAACGGTCAAGAAGGGAAGAAGTAGCAGGACTAGATTCAAGTTTTGCAGTAAGCAGAGAAAGTGAATAAACAAAAATTAATTAAAAATAGATATTTAAAGATATTATTTAAATATTGGCATAGTCATTGCATAACTTATTTTGAGTCAAAGACGACTCTAAGAAATTTGTAAGACGGCCAACGATGTCCGTTCTGATCGAATCTGGTATGCAGCAATCCGCATAGCAGATAACCCAATACGTTCAGTTCAGGAAGGAGAAGGTTATGTCTTCAAATTTATATGAAAAGAAAGCTACAAAAATAAGTCTTTTTAGTTTTAATAGCGCGGCGATGAGAGCCTTTCACATGAGTTGGCTCGCCTTTTTTGTCTGCTTCTTCGCATGGTTTGCCTGTGCACCACTCATGCCTGTAATTGCAGGTGAATTTCACTTAACTAAAGATCAAATTGCCAATATTAATATTGCTGCCGTTGCCATCACCATTTTGGTTCGCCTAATTGTCGGTCCTTTATGTGACAAATATGGCCCACGCAAAACCTATACCGCTTTACTGATTATCGGCAGTATTCCAGTTTTTGGTGTGGCTTCTGCCAACAGCTATGAATCGTTCCTGTTTTTCCGCTTGTTGATTGGTGCCATTGGTGCCAGCTTCGTGATCACGCAATATCACACCAGCATTATGTTTGCACCGAATGTGGTGGGTACTGCCAATGCTGCATCAGCAGGATGGGGGAATGCGGGTGGCGGTGCAACTCAAGCCCTGATGCCGTTAATGCTTTCTGCCTTGGTGATGTTTGGTGTTGAACAGGCAATGGGCTGGAGAATTGCACTGATTGTCCCAGGTGTGATGATGCTCATAGTCGGTGCGCTGTACTGGAAATTTACCCAAGACTGTCCACAAGGCAACTTCAAAGAACTTCGCGCAGCGGGTATTCAAGTCGGTAGTGAGAAAAAAGGTGGCATGGCGATTCTGATGCATGCTGCGAAAAACTACCGCGTATGGATTCTGTTTGGTGCTTATGCAGCTTGCTTTGGTATCGAAATCTTTATTCACAATATTGTGGCTATGTACTACGTCGATCATTTCAGCTTCGGACTAAAAGAAGCTGGCATGGCAGCAGGGATTTTCGGTTTGTTGGCACTGTTTGCCCGTGCGCTAGGCGGCATTATCTCGGACAAAGTGGCAACGGTGAAAGGGCTGGATGGCCGTACCAAAGTGCTGTTTACCATGATTGTGATGGAAGGTTTGTTCCTGATCGTGTTCTCGCAAATGAATACCGCAATTCTCGCGATCCTAACCATGACTATCTTCGCTTTGTTTACTCACATGGCATGTGGTGCAACGTATGCACTGGTTCCTTTTATTGACCGCGATGCTTTAGGTGGTGTAGCTGGAATCATTGGTGCAGGTGGTAACGTGGGTGCTGTAGCAGCAGGTTTCTTGCTGAAAGGCATGCTGGATATTCAAACCACATTAATGGTTTTAGGTGGATTGGTGGTGATCGCAGCGAGCTGTGTACTCATGATTCGCTTCTCTGTAGAGCATAAAGAAAAAGAGCAAAAACTGTTTGAACAGGCAGTACTTGAACGTAACAACATGGCGCAAGGCTAAGTAAAGGGATTAAGGAGAATTGATATGAAATTAGTCATGATTGGTCACGGGATGGTAGGGCACAAGTTCATTGAATCGGTTCTTGAACTTGCAGGTGACGAAGTTGAAATTACCATTCTGGCAGAAGAACCTCGTTTAGCTTATGACCGCGTTCATTTAACAGAATATTTCACAGGCAAGTCAGCCAAAGACTTAACTTTATGTCGTGCAGATTTTGCCGATGCGTATGGTATAGATTTACGCCTCAGCACCAAAGCGGCTGAAATAGACACATTGAACAAAACCGTTACGACTAATCATGGCGAAGTCATTGCGTATGACAAACTGGTATTGGCGACAGGCTCATATGCTTTCGTACCGCCAATTCCAGGCAATGACCGTGAAAACTGTTTTGTTTACCGGACCATTGAGGATCTGGATGCCATCCGTGCTGCCAGCCTGAATGCCAAATCTGGTGTGGTGATTGGTGGGGGCTTACTGGGTCTGGAAGCAGCTAAGGCACTTCGTGATCTAGACCTTGAAACCCATGTGGTGGAATTTGCTCCACGCTTGATGGCGGTTCAGATTGATGACCTGGGCGGTAAGGTTTTACGTGCAAAAATTGAAAACTTAGGGGTAAAAGTTCACACCCAAAAAGCCACGCAATGCATTGAAGCAGGTGAAAATACCACGCATGTGATGAAGTTTGGCGATGGTTCTGAACTTGAAACCGATATCGTTTTATTCTCTGCGGGGATTCGCCCACGTGATGAATTGGCGCGTCAAAGTGGCCTAGCCATTGGTGAGCGTGGCGGTATCGTGATTAACGATTATTGCCAAACCTCAGATGCAGACATTTATGCGATTGGTGAATGTGCACTGTGGCAAAATAAAATCTACGGTCTGGTGGCTCCAGGCTATGACATGGCGCGTATTGCAGCCAAGCATGTGATGGCGCAAAACTGCAACACCTTTGCCGGCGCGGATATGAGCACCAAACTGAAACTAATGGGTGTGGATGTAGCATCGGTGGGTGATGCGCATGCCATGATGCCAAATGCACTCAGCTATTTTTATACCGATGAAGATGCCATGATCTATAAAAAGATTGTGGTGAATGCAGAGAAAACTAAACTGCTGGGTGCGGTTCTGGTGGGCTGTGCCAAAGAATACAATGACCTGTTGCAAATGATGCTGAATGGCTTGGCTGTACCGGAAAATCCGGAAAGCCTGATCATGCCGGGTTATACACAGTCTTCTGCCAAAGCGGGTGGAAGTGGTGTGGATTTGCTGCCAGACAGTGCAACGATCTGTTCATGTAATAACGTTTCCAAAGCAGATATTTGTAGTGCCATCGCTGATGGTTCAACCTCACTGGGTGCATTAAAAAAATGTACCAAAGCGGCAACGGCTTGTGGCGGATGTGCACCTTTAGTCACTCAAGTATTGAAATCTGAATTGCAACGTCAAGGTGTGACGGTTAACAACCACCTTTGCGAACACTTTGCCTACTCACGCCAAGAGCTGTATCACCTAGTACGTGTCAATGAAATCAAAACCTTTGATGATCTGATTACCCAACATGGTCATGGTTTAGGTTGTGATATCTGTAAGCCAACCGCTGCGAATATCTTGGCTTCATGCTGGAATGACTTTGTACTGAAACCAAGCCATGCCGGTTTGCAAGACAGTAATGACTATTATCTGGGTAACATCCAAAAAGATGGTTCCTATTCAGTTGTACCGCGTATGGCAGGGGGTGAAGTGACGCCAGATGGCTTGATTGCGATTGGTCAAATTGCCAAAGATTACGGCTTATATACCAAACTCACCGGTGGTCAACGTGTGGATATGTTTGGTGCACAAGTGCATCAACTGCCTGAAATCTGGGAAAAACTCATCAATGCTGGTTTTGAGTCCGGTCATGCTTACGGTAAATCTTTACGTACTGTGAAATCTTGTGTGGGCAGTACCTGGTGCCGTTATGGGGTGGATGATTCAGTCGGTTTGGCCATCTTCCTGGAAAATCGTTACAAAGGCCTGCGTTCACCGCATAAACTGAAAATGGCGGTTTCCGGTTGTACCCGTGAATGTGCTGAAGCGCAAAGTAAAGATGTTGGGGTAATTGCCACTGAAAAAGGCTGGAACCTGTATGTGTGCGGAAATGGCGGCATGAAACCACGCCATGCGGAATTGCTGGCATCTGACTTGGATACCCAAACTTTAATCAAATATATCGACCGTTTCTTCATGTTCTATATTCAAACGGCAGATCGTTTACAACGTACTTCGGTATGGCGTGACAACCTGGAAGGCGGTCTGGATTATTTAAAAGATGTGGTAGTAAATGACTCACTGGGTCTGGCTACAGAACTGGAACGCCGTATGAACCATGTGGTCGGCACCTATCAAGATGAATGGCGTACTGCGGTGGAAGATCCGGAAGTACGTAAACGCTTCGTAACCTTTATCAATGCCAAAGTTGAACAACAAAATGATCCACACATTCAATTCGCCGAGGTTCGCGGTCAAATCCGTCCCAAAACCGAGGCTGAACGTGATGTGACACGTATCCCTGTTGTTGAGGCTTGAAAGAATAAAGGAGAAAGAATATGACAATTTTAAAAGAAATGAATGATTTAGATTGGATTGAAATTTGCAGCCTCGATGACATCACACCCAATACCGGTGTGGGGGCTTTAATTGAAAATCAGCAAATTGCCATTTTCCGTGTCGGCAATGAAAAACGCATCTATGCCTTGAGCAATCAAGATCCGTTCAGTCAGGCTTTTGTGATGTCACGCGGCATCATTGGTGATTTGCAGGGCGAGCGTGTCGTGGCATCTCCGATCTACAAGCAGCATTTCAGTCTGGCCACCGGACGCTGTCTGGAAGATAAAGATCAAAAGTTACTGGTTTTCCCAAGCAAGATTGAAAATGGCAAAGTCTGGGTCAGTCCTACACCGCAAAAAACTTATATCACTAACAATGGCACTTCTCAGGAAAAGATGAAGCTGGTCTTGGTGGGTAATGGTCTGGCGGGTATGCGCTGTCTGGAAGACTTACTGGATATGGCGCCAGATCGCTATGAAGTCACAGTGATTGGTGAAGAGCCATGGGGCAACTATAACCGCATCATGCTGTCACCAGTGTTGTCGGGCGATAAAACCATTGACGATATCATGCTGCATCCACATGCCTGGTATAGCGACAAAAACATCCGTTTTATTGCCGGTGATGCTGCGGTGAAAATCGACCGTCCACGCAAGCAGGTCTATACCGAAAAAGGTCTAGTGGTGGACTATGACCGTTTGATTCTGGCGACAGGTTCCAAACCTTTTGTCCCACCAATTCCAGGTTCGGACTTAAAAGGTGTGATCAGTTTCCGTGATATCTATGATGTCAATACTATGCTGGAGTACTGCAAATCTAAAAAGAATGCAGTGGTGATTGGTGGTGGTCTGTTGGGGCTAGAAGCGGCTTATGGCCTAAAACAACGCGGCATGAATGTGACGGTTTTGCATTTGATGGACCGGATTATGGAACGTCAATTGGATAGTCGTGCAAGCAGCCTGTTAAAACAAAGTATTGAAGCGAAGGGCATTAACATCATTACTCAAGCCAATACTGAACAACTGATTGGCGAAGAGGGTCATGTCACCCAAATCAAGCTGAAAGATGGCGCGGTGTTAGATGCCGATCTAGTGGTTTTTGCAGTGGGCATCCGTCCGAATATGGCCTTGGCGCAAAGTGCAGGCTTACGCTGTAACCGCGGGGTGTTAGTTAATGACACCATGCAAACCTTTGACCCAAGTATTTATGCGGTGGGGGAATGTATTGAGCACCGCAGCCAAACCTTTGGTCTGGTTGAGCCACTTTGGGGACAAGCCTTTATTTGTGCATCGCATTTGGCGGAGCATGGTAGTCTGGTTTTTAAAGCACCGACGGTTCCAACACAATTAAAGGTGAGTGGCTGTGACGTATTTTCAGCGGGTAATTTTGAACCACAGGATGATTATGAAGACATTATCTTGAATGATGAAAAACGTCAGATCTATAAACGTATTATTATTCAAAAAGATAAAGTCATTGGTGCAGTGTTGTTTGGTGATACTGAAGATGGCGCCTGGTATGCAGAACTGATTTCTGACCAAACGCCAATCAGTAATATTCGTAATAAATTGCTCTTTGGTAAAGATTTTGCATTAAAGAAAGCAGGTTAGTTCATTTAGTAGAACCAGCTTTATTTAAGATGTATTACAGTGGCAAATAAAGCGTATGAATAGGTAGAAATCTCCCCTAACCCCTCTTTGAAAAAGAGGGGAATGGCCTGAATAAAAAGCTGATCAAATCAAGAAAAGCTCCCTCCTTTTTTAAAGGAGGGTTGGGGAGGATTAAAGATGCTTAGGTAAGGAGCTAAGGAGCGATCATGAATAGTATTCCCGTTATGGAACTGCATAGCTCCACAGAAACAAATACGAAAATCACCAATACCACCTGTCCATATTGCGGGGTGGGTTGTGGCGTAACTGCAACTGTACAGGACACCGCGTTAGGTCAAAAAGTTTCGGTTGCAGGGGATGTGAATCATCCATCCAATTACGGGAAACTGTGCATTAAAGGCAGCAATCTGGCCGATACCATTGGTCTGGAAACACGCGTTCTTCATCCCATGCTGGGTCGTAAGAACCAGCGTGAAAAAACTGACTGGAATACTGCAACGGATTTAATTGCCAACAAATTTCAGCAATGTATCGATCAATACGGACGTGACAGCATTGCCTTTTATGTATCCGGACAATTGCTGACAGAAGACTATTATGTGGTGAACAAGTTCGTGAAGGGTTATTTGGGCACTGCCAATATTGATACCAATTCACGGCTTTGTATGTCATCTGCGGTTGCCGCTCACAAACGGGCTTTTGGTGAAGATATCGTACCGGCCAGCTATGAAGATTTTGAACATACCGACATGGTGGTGCTGGTCGGTTCAAATACCGCATGGTGTCATCCGGTTTTGTATCAACGCATCATGAAAGCCAAGGAACAGCGGGATCTGTTTGTGGTGGTGATTGACCCGCGCTTTACCAGTACCTGTGAAGCAGCCGACTTGCATTTGCCAATTTTACCGGGTCAGGATGTCACTTTATTCAATGGTTTATTGCAGTATCTGGCTCAGCAGGGTCATGCAGACCATGACTTTATTGCGCAATATACAGTGGGTTTAGAACAGGCTTTGGTGCACAGCCAAACTGAAGCCGCTATTGAAGATGTCGCAGTGCGTACAGGGATTTCACTGGAAAAACTGCAAGTTTTTTATGAGAAATTTGCCCAAACTGAAAAAGTGATGACCCTGTTTTCCATGGGGGTGAACCAGTCTTCACAAGGGGTGAATAAAGCCAATAGCATTACCAACTGTCATTTATTTACGGGAAAAATTGGCAAACTGGGGGCCGCACCATTTTCAATGACCGGGCAACCGAATGCTATGGGTGGACGTGAAGTCGGTGGACTGGCCAATATGCTGGCGGCGCATCTGGATCTGGATAATGCCAGCCATCAACAATTGGTGCAAAACTTTTGGCAAAGTCCGTATATTGCCAAACAGGCGGGTTTGAAAGCAGTTGACCTGTTTCAGGCGGTCGAAAGCGGAAAAATCAAAGCCATCTGGATTATGGCCACCAATCCTGTAGTGAGTTTACCGGATGCCGATCAGGTCAAGCGTGCCTTAGAGAAATGTGAGTTTGTGGTAGTGTCCGATATTTGCCAAGATACCGATACCACACAATATGCAGATGTGCTATTGCCTGCACTGGCTTGGGGTGAAAAAGATGGCACCGTGACCAATTCTGAGCGCCGCATTTCCAGACAGCGTGCCTTTTTAGATGAACCCGAGCAGGCCAAAGCAGACTGGTGGGCAATCAGTCAGGTGGCAAAAAAATTAGGCTTTAGTGGTTTTGATTTTAACAATAGCCATGACATTTTCCTGGAGCATGCACGACTCTCAGCCGAACAAAATTCAGACCTGAATCATCGCGGCGAAACGCCAAACTTCCGCTATTTCAATTTAAAGGCCTTAAGTGATTTAAATAAAACTGAATATGATGAACTGGAACCGGTGCAGTGGCCGCTTTGGTCGAAGCAGCAAGCCGATGGTGCAGTGGCACAAGTCTATGCCCAAGGGCAATTTAGCCATGCAGATGGCAAAGCCAAATTTATTGCCATTACTGCAGTCAATCCGGTCAATTCGGTCTGTAGTGAGTACCCTTTAGTGCTGAATACTGGTCGGATTCGTGATCAATGGCATACCATGAGCCGTACCGGTTTATCGGCCAATTTAAGTACCCATCGCGCAGAGCCTTATTGTGAAATCCATCCGCATGATGCCCTGAAATACGGGGTCAAAGATGGTGAATTGGTGGAAGTGAAATCGAAATGGGGTAACTGTGTTTTACGGGCGACAGTCAGTGATGATATTCGTCGTGGACAGGTCTTTGCACCAATTCACTGGAATGATCAGGTCGCATCCGATGCCCGGATTGGCAAAGTGGTCAATCCGGTGGTCGATCCGATTTCCGGTGAACCTGAGTTTAAACATACTCCGGTAATAATCCATCCATTTTATAGTCAGTGGCAGGGCGTGTTTTATGTGCGTCAGGGCTTTGAAAGAATGGTGCAGTCCTCCATTGAAAATACGGTGTGGTGGACGAAAATTACCACGGCTAAAGCGGTGCGCTATGAACTGGCAGACCGTAAAAAATTCACCACCACCACTGAACATTTAAAAGAGCTGTTACCGTTTCAGGATGAAAGTTTTGAATGGTTGAATATTGAAGATCTCACTGCACATATCAGTCACAGTGTGGTACTGAAAGATGGTCATCTGATTGCTAGTTTGTACATCGCACCTAAAGCTTTACTGCCAGATCGCGACTGGGTCGCCAGTTTGTTTAAGCGTGAACGTCTAAGTGCCATGCACCGCAAGGCACTGCTGGCCGGACAGCCGATGTCGATGGCAAATAATGAAGGGCCACTGGTGTGTAGCTGCTTTAAAGTCGGTAAAAATCGCATCATTGAAACCATTAAAGAAAAAAATATTACTGATGAAAAACAGGTCACTGCATGCTTAAAAGCAGGTGGAAATTGCGGTTCATGTTTGCCTGAAATTCGAGGCTTGATTAAATCCTGTCAAATGGAGGCGGTTGAATGAAGCAAGTAAAGACCAAATCAGTTTATCCAGATACAGACCTAGTCATATTAGCGGGTGGTCAGGCGCGGCGCATGAATGGCATCAATAAACTGTTGCAGCAATTTGATGATCAGATTCAGCTGATCAAGATTCATCAACAATTGAAATCACATGTTGCACAAGTTTGGATCAATAGTCATCGGGATTATTCGATTTATCAGAAAATTATTCCCAGCATTCATTGTTATCAGGATGATGAAAGCGGCTTTTTAGGTCCATTGATGGGGATGAAAAGTGCATGGTCGCATGTACAGGCAGACTATGTGCTGTTTGTCCCTTGTGATGTGACCTATATTCCTTCGCGAGTTCTTTTTAAGTTACATCAGGCGCTAGCCAAAAATAGCATGGCAGAAGTAGCCTATGTGGAGATAAACGGGATCGCGCTGTATCCATTTTGTCTGGTTAAACGAAGCAGTTTGACGACATTGATTGCTCATCTTGAACAAAAACAGCGCAGTTTAAAGCACTGTTTCGCAGATTTGCACGCTCAAGTGGCACGTTTTAAAAATCATGCCCTGTTTTTTCACAGTATTAACTCACTAGATGAGTTACAACAATATCAACAACTCAAATTTCTGCACTAAACCTGAAGAATTCGCCTTTTGGCACAAAGTTGGAACACTTATTGCAAATCCAATGATAACAAGATTGGGCGCTCTGAATCTTGCGCACAATAGATGTGCGGTAGCAAGGGGTTGCCTGAAGATGGATGTTCAACATGAATATGATGACAGAGCTTAAAACCGATGCGCAATTGGTCGATCAATTTGGTCGCAGCAAACGCAAATTGCGAATTTCAGTGACCGATCGCTGTAATTTTAAGTGTGTCTATTGCATGCCGGAACATCCCGAGTGGATGAAAAAACAGGATCTGCTCAGTTTTGAAGAACTCTATCAGTTTTGTGATTTTATGGTGCGTCGTGGCATCGAGTATATTCGCATTACTGGTGGTGAACCTCTAATGCGCCAAGGTGTGGTGCATTTTGTCGCGCAGCTTCAGCAGTTAAAAAAGCTTGGGCTGAAACGCATTTCCATGACCAGCAATGCCCACTATTTAAAAAAATATGCATTTGCTTTGAAACAGGCAGGACTGGATGATCTGAATATCAGCCTGGACAGTCTGGATGCCCATCAATTTAAACAACTGACCCAAAAAGATTTGGCCCCGGTACTGGAAGGCATTCGTGCTGCGCAAGCGGTGAATTTGCCGATCAAGATCAATTGTGTATTGATGAATGGCATCAATGACGATCAAATTCTACCTTTGGCATACTGGTCGGTTCAGCAAAAGATTATGCTGCGTTTTATCGAATTTATGCCACTGGATGGTGACCGTAAATGGTCGAGCGAACATGTGGTCAGTGAACAACAGATTCTAGACCGCTTAAGTACTAAATTTGTCGTAACTCAACAGCGAAGTGACGCTGCTCAATCTACTTCAGAGCCAGCACGACAGTATTTTATTGATGGTCATCCGATTGGAATCATTTCGACCATCACCAACTCATTTTGTGGCACCTGTGATCGGGTGCGTTTAACCGCACAAGGTGAATTCTATAACTGCCTGTTTGCGCCTCAAGGCTTGAATCTGAAAACTGAAATTAAAGCCCTGAATTCTTATGAACCTTTAAGTGAACTGAGCTTGGATGCTGCTTTATCTCAATATATCTGGAACAAAGAATCAGGTTTTCACGCCATACAACAACGTTTAAAAAATCAGCCATCGCGCAAAATCAGCATGCATATGATTGGAGGTTAAAATGCCACAGATCACAATTAAAATTGAAGCCTTCGGTGCAGTAGAAAGACAGTTGCCTGAAAACCTAGAAATGATCTGCAGTCCAAACAGTACGGTTGAGCAAGTTTTAGATCAAGTTGGACAGGATTATCCTGCAGCTTTAAACATGATTGAACGCTGTGCATGTGCCATCGGTGAGGACATTATTTCACGTCAAACCCAATTGCATACAGACACGACGCTGGTGCTGCTGTCACCTGTAGCAGGAGGTTGAAATGGAGTCACTGAAAGCATTTTCCAGAATTCAGGATACGGCTTTAACTTTAGACAGTTTCGATCAGATTGAGCATTTTCCTGAATGTGGCGGTATCGGTGTATTCATTGGCACCGTGCGCAATCATCATGAAGGCAAGGCGGTCAAGGCATTGAAATATACCGCTTATGCACCCGTGGCAGAAAAAATGGTTCGCCAGATTGAACAGGACATTCAGTACAAATATGGCGTGTCTTATGTGCGGGTAATTCACCGGATTGGCGCTTTGGATATTGGTGAAAAAGCCATTATCGCCATTGCCTATGCGGCACATCGCCGTGAAGCCTTCGCTGCCTGTGAAGAAGCGGTTGAACGGGTTAAGCATGAAGTTCCGGTGTGGAAAGAAGAATTTTATCTGGATGGCAGCAGTCAATATGTAGAAGGCTGTTGCATCCGTAAAGATGAAGCGGATGCAGCGCATACACATCATCATGAGCATCAGCATTGTGATCATCACAAGGGCAACGCCAAAGAGAATGTTGCACCGATTTATCAATGGCCGCTTTAATTGAACAAATATTGTGAAGAAGAAATTATAGGAATATGTAATGAAAAATGTCGGGATGAAGGCAGAAAGTTATCGGACAGCAGTCGCTACAGGGATTCTGCACGCACCACCGCATTGCATTGAGCTGTTACGAAATGGCAATACCGAAAAGGGTGATGCGTTAAAGACCGCGCGGATAGCCGGCATTCTGGCAGCCAAGCGTACTGATGAGCTCATTCCACTGTGTCATCCGCTGCCGATTTACCGTGCCGATGTGGAATATGAGCTGTTTGATGCCCATGTTGAGATTATTGCAACGGTCGAAACCATTGGCCCAACCGGGGTGGAAATGGAAGCCCTGACAGCAGTCAGTCTGGCCGGCTTAACGCTCTATGACATGCTGAAACCGCATTGTGAACCGGAAGATCTATGTCTGGATCAGGTTAAATTACAAAAGAAAAAAGGCGGCAAGTCACATTTTACTCGTGCCCTAAAAGAAACCATGCCAGCTTCAATCATTGTGTTGTCGGATACCGTGGCTGCTGGTAAAAAACCGGATACAGCCGGACAGAATGTGCTGGAAATTTTACAGGAAGCCAATTTTAGCGAGATTGCTTATCACGTCATTCCGGACAGTCCGGAACAACTGCTGGCCTTGATTGAACAGCAAAAAAATGACTATCCATTGATATTAACTGTCGGTGGTACAGGATTGGGGCCGAAAGATTTAACGGTCGAAACCCTTCAGCCTTTGTTAAAACGGGAAATTCCCGGCTTAATGGAAGCTTCGCGTAGTTTTGGACAGAAGCGCACGCCATATGCCGCTTTAAGTCGTGGCGTGGCAGGTTATATTGATAACAGTCTGGTGATGACTTTGCCGGGCAGTCGTCAGGGCGCGAAAGAATCTTTGATTGCGGTGCTGCCGGCATTGGTGCATTTATTTGATGTGCAAAAAAATATTCCCCATTCAGGTGGCTATCAATGAGCAGCACAATGTCGGGATGTGGTGCTGAATCTGGTCTGATAAGTGTAGATCAGGCACTGGATTTAATTCTGGAACGTACTCAAGCCTTAGTGATTGAACAACTTGAATTAAATCAGGCTTTAAATCGTTATTTGGCTGAAGATGTTTATTCCAGTATCAATTTGCCCTTATTTTCACAAAGTGCTGTGGATGGTTATGCCATTTGCTCGCAATCTCCCGTTGAAGCTACTAGCCGCTTTGACTTGATTGGAGAAATTCGGGCGGGGCAGCAGGCTGAATTAGAACTTCAAGCCGGGCAGGCGGTTCGGATCTTTACCGGGGCTAAAATTCCGTTTGGCACCACCACAGTGGCACGTCAGGAAATTGTCCAAGTTCTTGATACCAGCCAGATTGAAATCACTGAACATTTAAATACCCATGCCGATATTCGGGATGCCGGTGAAGAAGTCTCTGTGGGTCAATTGCTGGCCAGCTCAGGGCAATTTCTCTCTGTGGGGGCAATTGCTTCTTTAAGTATGGCCGGTATTCAAACGGTAAAAGTTTATCAATATCCCAAAGTGGCAGTGATTGTCACAGGTGATGAAGTGGCGAAATCGGTTGAGGATTTTGCAGCTGGTAAAATTTTCGATGCCAATGCCCCGATGATTCAGGCCTGGTTTCAGACGCTGGGGCAGCAGGTTGAAATTTTCCACGTTGCGGATACTGAGGATGCAGTAAAAGCTTTGATTCAGGAATTATCAAGCAGCTACGATCTGATTTTAACCACAGGTGGGGTATCAGTGGGGGATTATGACTTCATCCGTCCGGTTGCTCTTGCCTTAGGTTTTGAACAGATTTTCTGGAAAGTTAAGCAGAAGCCGGGTAAGCCGATGTTCTTTGCAGACTTGCAACGGCATGACCACTCACATTGCTATTTGCTGGGGTTACCGGGTAATCCTGCGGCTGTCTATGTTGGCATGCAAATTTATACTTCAACTCTACTGAATGTATTGCAAGGGCAAAAGCGGCATCCACAATGGTTTAGTGCCACATTGACTCATTCTATTAAAGCCGATGCCCGGGAACGTTTTTTAAGAATGTCGGCCCGTTTTGATCAATCGATGCTAAAAGTGCAAAGTTTGTCTAAACAGCAATCGCATATGCTGAGCAATCTCATGCAGGCCAATTGTCTGGTCCGCATTCCTGCGGGAGCAGTTTTATCTGAAGGACAGATTGTGCACGGTTTATTTATTCATTAAGGAACAGAATAATCATGAAAAAATCCCTGTTTTTCTCGGTCTGCCTAGCCTCTATATTTTCAGCTGCACATGCAGATACTGTCAAAATTTATGCCGCAGCCAGTCTGACCAATGCCATCAGCGATATTGAAAAAATTTATGAAAAGCAACATCCTAAAACAGATGTTGTAGCGGTATTTGGTGCTTCATCAGCCTTGGCGAAACAGGTCGAAGCAGGGGCCAGCAGTGACCTGTTTTTCTCTGCAGATCTGGACTGGATGAATTATCTGGTCAAAAAGCAAATCATTCAGGCCAATAAAGCCAAGCCATTATTGTTTAATCAGCTGGTGGTGATTAGCCCGAAAAATTTGAATATTCCTTTTAAAGCCCAATCCAGTTTTAATTTTGCCAAAGCCTTTCAAGGACGATTGTGTACTGGACAGATGGAGTCGGTTCCTGCAGGCAAATATGCCAAACAGAGTTTGATTAAGCTGAACTGGCTAGATCAGTTAAAGGGGCGGATTGTGGGCACTGATGATGTTCGTTCAGCCTTGGCTTTTGTTGAACGTGGCGAATGTGATGTGGGCATTGTTTACAAAACCGATGCTTTAATTAGTCAAAAGGTGAAGATTATTGGTACCTTCCCGGCAGATTCACATCATCCGATTATTTATCCGCTGGCGCTGACCAAACAGGGAGAAAAAAATCCGGATGCCATTCAATTTGAAAAATTTGTAAAAACCAGTCCTCAGGCGAAAAATATCTTTAAAAAATATGGATTTCGCATGAGCCAATCATAGGGTGTCGTGAATTGATGTTCAGTCCCGAAGAACTGAGTGCCTTATATCTTTCGGCAAAAGTCGCCTTATGGGCAACGCTGATTTGTTTACCTTTTGCCGTGGCACTGGCCTGGACGTTGGCACGCCATGAATTCAGGCTGAAATTTTTGGTCGAAGCCTTTTTACAGTTGCCAATGGTACTGCCGCCTGTGGTGTTGGGCTATTTACTGTTGCTGCTGTTTGGTAATAAAGGCTGGATTGGACAATATTTAAATACACTCGGCATTGAACTGGCCTTTAACTGGAAAGGCGCGGTACTGGCGTCGATCATTGTGGCTTTTCCCTTAATGGTGCAGCCGATTCGTCTGTCTTTTCAATTGATTAATCAGCAATTGGAACAGGTGGCCGGTTCGTTAGGGGCAAGTCCATTCAGGGTATTTTGCAGTATCAGCCTGCCTTTGGCTCTACCGGGAATGCTGATTGGAAGTATCCTTTGTTTCAGTCGGAGTCTGGGTGAGTTTGGCGCCACCATTACTTTTGTCGGTAATATTCCAGACGAAACTCGCACCATTCCGATTGCGATTTATTCCTTCTTACAGCAGCCTGATGGCGAAGAATTTGCCATGCGGCTGGTAGTTTTGTCTTTGTGTCTGGCATTTTCAGCCCTGATTGCGAATTATTTTATTCTGCAAAAATATCAACGCAAATTGGGAGCTTGAAATGTTGAAATGTGATTTTCAATATCGGCATGCTGACTTTCAGTTGAATGTGGAACTGGAAATGCAGCAGCAGCTGTTAGGTATAGTCGGGCCATCAGGCAGTGGTAAAAGCACTTTATTAAAAAATATTGTGGGTTTATTAAAGCCACAGCAGGGTTGTATCCAGTTGAATGGGCAGGTATTTATTGATACGCAGCAGAACATTGATGTGCCGATGTATCAACGTAAAATCGCGCTGATTTTTCAAAATGCCTTGTTATTTCCGCACATGAATGTCAAACAAAATCTGCTGTATGCAGAGAAATTGTTGGATCAAACGGAACAAAAATTTCAGTTTGATGAAATTGTCGAGTTGCTGGATCTGAAAGCCTTGATTCAGCGTAAGGCGCATCAACTTTCCGGCGGGGAAGCACAGCGAGTTTCCATCGGCCGTGCCTTGCTATCTTCACCCAATTTACTGCTACTGGACGAGCCATTAACCGGTCTGGACAGGAGTTTAAAACAGCAAATTTTACCGTTTTTTAAACGGATGAAAGATGAGCTGAATGTACCGATGATTTATGTTACGCATCATCCTGAAGAGCTGGAATACTTGGAAGCAGAGACTTTGCAATTACATCAAGGCACATTACAGCCTTTTTAGACTTCTTTTATAAATCATTTTTCAATGACTATACGTAATTTATAAAGCTAAAATATAAAATAGATATTAGCAGCTATTGGATTCACGAGTGTGGCATGGATGCCACACGTTTCCCATCCCTTGCGCTGCATTTTAAAGCAGTGCTTAAAACTGGCTCAGGAAGTCGTGTATGGGAAACAAAAGGTTTTTCTTGCAGACTTAAAATATATTTTAAAATCCTCATTTTGCCCTTTCAAAAGTTGAGATATTGCATACGCGAAAACATAAAAATTTAAACAATAAAATGAGGCTGTGCTAATTTTAAAAAGATCTTATAGGGAGCATTTTTTGATTTATGAATGAGACCCATTAAACTGAGGTGATTTAATTAGAATTAAGAAATAGCCTAAGCAGTTTAAATCCTCAACTGCTTAAGCGATCTACGATAAAAATCAAACGTGACTATTCAGACTTTTGATATTCATTGATGACTTCAAGCGCAGCACGGAAAGCTTCCTGAGTGGCAGGAGCACCACAGTATGGCAAACTGTGTAATAACACTTCCTGAATTTCTTCTACCGTCGCCCCATTATTAAGTGCACCACGCACATGGCCTTTCAGTTCGGTTGGGCTTTTTTGTGCAGTTAAAAAAGCAATGGTGATTAGTGAACGATATTTACGAGGCAGTACGCCTTCACGTTGCCAGGTTGAGCCCCAAGCATGCTCATTAATCCAGTCTTGTAAAGGCTGGGTAAAGGGCACAGTATTGTCTTGCGCACGTTTTACAAAAGTCTCGCCCATGACTTCGGTACGAACTTTTAAACCATTTTCAAAATCTTGTTGTGACATGTTTTGCTCTTTCAATCGTGATTAAAGAAAATATGAAAAGTGTATGCCTGAATGAAGGTTATGCGTATTGGTTTATGGTCGTAGTAGGATCTTGTTTATAGATTTAATTTGTGACAAGTAAAAACCATTAACCCTTTGGATTGGGTTAATGGTATGTACAAAAGAGTAGGTGAAATGGGTTATTGTGTATGTTTAACGACCAGCACAGGAACATGGCTAGCGGTCAGAATATCTTGGGCAATACTGCCAATAAAGGTTTTTTTCAAACCGGTCCGACCATGTGAACCGACTACAATTAAATCTGCTTTTAATTCATCGGCAAGCTCAGCAATGGCATCACTGGGCGATTGCTTGGCCAGAAGTTTCGTTGTGTTTTCAATACCTGCATTGGTGAATTTGAGTCCAAGTTCAGCCAGAATGTTTTTGGCATGTGCTTTGGCTTCCATAAAATAATCAGTCACACCGGGGACATTTTTATAAAAACTGACACTGGTTAAAGGGTCGATAATGACCACACTGACTATGGTCACTTTACTGCCAAAGGCTTTGGCCAAGACCATGGCCTGATCGGCTGCTGCTACGGCAATCGGCGAATCATCGACTGAAACTAAAATGTGTTGGTAATAGTCCATGATACTGTCCTCTTGTTGCAAGATTCGTTATCTGTTCTAAGATTAGCATAGCTAGGGTTGAGTGATATGAATACAAGATAAATATAACTTTTTATGATTTTTTATCAGATAGTTAAATAAATTAATGGTGATAGTTAAGGTGATTTGAAAAGGTTGATTCGGTCCGTGATAATCAGCTGCTATTTTGGGGAAGATTTTAGAGTCATTCTGTTATGTCTCTGGAGTATATCCAATAAAAAACCCTCATCTTTCGATGAGGGTTTTTCGTATTCTGGAGCGGGAAAGGAGACTCGAACTCCCGACCCCAACCTTGGCAAGGTTATGCTCTACCAACTGAGCTATTCCCGCAATGGTTGTGAATTATAGAGAGTTTAATAAAACTGTCAACTCTTTATGCTTCGAAATGTTGAATTAATCAGCACGACGCCAGATGGTACCTTGACGGGTATCTTCCAGAACCACGCCTTGATCAAGCAAAGATTGACGAATTTCATCGGCTTTGGAAAATTCCTTGGCCTTTTTCGCATCTTTACGTTGCTGAATTAGATCTTCAATTTGCTCTTCAGACAGACCTAGTGCCTCCTGACCGATATCAGATTTTAAGAAGTCATCTACATTGTGCTGTACTAAGCCTAAAATATCAGTCAAGTGACGCAAGGTTGAATAATACACCGCAGCCTGTTCGGCATTTTCATCTTTGACAGCGCGGTTCAGCTCTTTGTTGATTTCAAACAATACGGCAATCGCTTCAGCGGTATTAAAGTCATCACGCATGGCAGCATTAAAGCGTTCCACCAGTGCTTCATCTAAAGTAGCTACAGTTTTTTCACCATAGGCTTGTTGATAGGCTTTGAATGAATGATAGAAACGTGAAAGTGCTGTTTTTGCTTCTTTGAGTGCCACGTCAGAGAAATTCACCGGGCTACGATAATGTGAAGACACAATAAAGTAACGGATTACTTCAGGGTGGAATTTATCCATCACATCACGAATGGTAAAGAAATTGCCTAAAGACTTAGACATTTTTTCACCATCAACATTGATAAAGCCGACATGCATCCAGTAATTGACATACTGTTCGTCAGTTGACGCTTCTGACTGTGCAATTTCATTTTCATGGTGCGGGAACATCAAATCTGAACCACCACCGTGAATGTCAAAGTGATTGCCTAGGCAGCAGGTTGACATTGCCGAACATTCAATATGCCAACCCGGACGACCATTGCCCCAAGGTGAAGCCCATGACGGTTCATTTTCTTTGGCATGTTTCCAAAGCACAAAGTCAAAGGGATGTTTCTTTTCAACTTCAACATCGACACGTTCAGAGGCCCCGGCTTGCATATCTTCCAGTTTACGACCGGAAAGACGACCATATTTGGCAAATTTTTCTACTTGAAAATACACATCGCCATTTGCAGAGGGGTAAGCCGTGCCTTTATTAACCAGATTGCCAATCATGTTTTGCATCTGATCAATATAATCTGTAGCACGAGGCGCTTCATCCGGATGTAAGCAGCCCAAGTTTTCAGCATCTTCATTCATCGCCTGGATAAAACGATCGGTCAATGCAGTAATGCTTTCACCATTTTCATTGGCACGTTTGATAATTTTGTCATCAATGTCGGTGATATTACGCACATATTTAACGTTCCAACCTTGGCTACGCAGGAAACGGATAATGTAGTCAAATGCAACCATGACCCGAGCATGTCCAATATGACAGTAATCATATACCGTCATACCGCACACATACATGTCGATATGTCCTTCTTTACGTGGAACAAATTCAACTTTTTTACGTTGCTCTGAGTTGTATAGAACAAATGGTTGCATAGGTTTTCTAGAAGCTTATTGAAAATGGTGTTCAATCTTAACCTAAGCATTTTTTTTCATAAAGTTAAAACGAAAAAATGCAGGAATTTTTTAGGGAATATACCTTTATGCGAATGTTCAAGGTCATGGTTGATGATCTAAGATGGTACATTGCAAATAAAAATAATCAGCGATACATGGGGAAATAACAATTGAGCCATCAAAAGTGTATTTTTGAAATGGACAAAAGCCATCGCGGCTCACCATCATTTCTACACAATTCGTGAAATCTTGTACATTTAGAAACGTGACATTTGCATAGATATGATAAAATTGCGAAAATTATTTTTTGCTTGATTGAATCAACTCTGTATAGAGTAAAGGTAAACCTATTTTGAACCCACCAAATATGCCAAATCAAATAGACTTTCAAAAAGTTGCATTAGAAACTTTGCGTATAGAAGAACAAGCGCTGGAAATATTGGCGACGCAAATTGATGATCGTTTTAGCCGTGCCTGTGAAATTATCTTGCAGTGTCGAGGGCGTCTAGTCATTACAGGTATGGGTAAGTCGGGGCATATTGGTCGTAAAATGGCAGCTACCTTTGCATCTACGGGGACTCCTTCGTTCTTTATGCATCCGGGTGAGGCCGGGCATGGTGATCTGGGGATGCTGGTTCATGGTGATGTGCTGATTGCCATTTCAAACTCGGGCAAGAGCGATGAAATTATGATGCTCATGCCTTTGATCAAGCGTCTGGAAATTCCGTTAATTACCATTAGTGGTGATGATAAAGGCCCGATGCCGAAAAATGCCGATGTGGCTTTAACCTTGGGTAATATTCAGGAAGCCTGTCCATTGGGGCTGGCACCCACTTCAAGTACCACTGCAACGTTGGCTTTAGGCGATGCACTGGCTGTGGCTTTACTCGATGCTCGTGGCTTTACCGCTGATGATTTTGCCATGTCACATCCAGCTGGTGCTTTAGGTAAACGTCTATTACTTCATGTTAAACATTTGATGCATATCGCTTCGGAGTTGCCAAAAGTCTCTCCGGATACACCAATGAATCAAGTTTTATACGAAATCTCAAACAAGCGTCTAGGTTTAACCACAATTGTGGATCAAAATGATGTATTGCTTGGTATTTTTACCGACGGTGATTTACGTCGTTTAATTGATAAGCAGCAAGGTTTTGATGTGAACTTGCCTGTTTCAGAAGTGATGATCAAAAATCCGTTGACCATTTCGCAAGAAGCGCGTGCTGTTGAAGCCTTAGAGCGCATGAACGAAAAGAAAATCAATCAATTTGTTGTTGTAGATGATGTAAACAAGGTTATAGGTGTGATTAGCATGCATGACCTGATTCAAGCTGGGGTAAATTAATCAATGGCATCTTATATTTTACTGGAACAGGCGCGTCATGTTGAAGCCTTGGTTCTTGATGTCGATGGCATTTTAAGTGACGGTTTTGTGACCTTGACCAATACCGGTGACGAAATCAAGTCCTTTGATATTCGTGATGGCTTGGGTATGAAACTCGTACAGAAAGCGGGTGTGAAAGTCATTATTATTACTGGACGTAAAAGTCATATTGTAGAAAAGCGCATGTCGGACTTAGGTGTAGATCTGGTTTTTCAGGGCCGTGAAGATAAAGGTATGGCATTACGCGAAGCCTGTGCCCAATTGAATGTTGTACCAGAGGACTGTTTATATATGGGTGATGACTGGCCTGATCTTTCGGCATTTGCGATTGCCGGCATGAAAGTCACTGTGCCGAATGGTCATGTTGAAGTTCGCCGTCGTGCTGATTTGGTGACTCAGGCGATGGGTGGTCGTGGTGCGGTCCGTGAAATCTGCGATATGATTTTGATGGCCAAAGGAGCTTATGAGCAGCTGCTTGAAAAGTATACGGCTATCCCACATTAATAGTTAAATAATTCATTGAATTTGAGTTAAGTACCACACTTATGGATACAAAAGCTTTATACGTAACTGCTATAGCAATTGCAGCTATAAGTGGTGGTTACTACTATTACAGCGGTAAAGGTAAGAAGCTTGAGGTTGATTCAGCCCGAAGCATGACCTACTCCGCTGAAAAAATTAATCTCACTCAGACCGATGAGCATGGGAATTTGTACGTCCGTGCTACGGTAGATCGGCTTGAGCAAGATCTGCAAAAAGAAACGGCAAAACTTCAAAACTTAAATGCTTCTATGTATAAAAATGGGGCGGTTGATGCCACGTTTTATGCCAAAGTTGCAAACAGTTATGAAGATAACCAGCGTGTGGTTTTGTCCGGAAACGTCGTGGCGACTAAGTTAATGCAGCAGGGCAAAATGCAGTTTCAGACGCAAGAATTAACCGGATACCCGAAAACTCGCGAACTTGAAACCAATAAGCAAGTCATTGTGCAATCTCCCCAAGCTGAATTTGTAAGCCAAGGTCTGAAAGCCAATTTAAATGACGGTCAATACGAATTTTTTAATATTCGAGGAAAATATGAACCAAAATCTTAAGCTTACATTGTCTAAAACCTTGCTTAAGCAAGCAGCTTTGGTCGGTTTGGTTGTATTCTCATCGGCACCGGCATTTGCCATTCCATCAGATCGAAATCAGCCGATTTCACTGGTGGCTGACCGTGCAACCTATAATGAAAAAACCGGGGTGACGACCTATACCGGTAATGTCATCATCGAACAGGGCACCATGAGATTGCAAGCCAATTCAATTGTGGCCAATCTGAACAGTCAAAAAGAAATCAGTACCATTACTGCGACTGGTGGACCTGCACGTTTTCAACAAAAAGTAGATGTCAATAAAGGCTTGGCCAAAGGACAGGCACAAAAGATTCTTTATAATGCCCAAACCGGGATTATCACCTTGTCTGGTGGCGCATTGCTGCAACAGGATGGCGCAAGTATTCGTGGTAATACTTTGAAATATAGTATGAATAAAGGTGATGTCGAAGCGACGGGTACTCCAAATAATACGGGTTCATCTTCAGGTCGTGTACAAATCGTTATTCCACCATCTAGCTCAAAATCATTCCCAGGAGCACGTGATTAATGGATCAATCGCTAAATCAACCCCAGACCCTGTGTATCAAACATCTGGCCAAAAACTACAGTAAAAGATGGGTGGTTAAAGATGTCTCTTTTCAGATGCAAAGTGGACAGATTGTGGGATTGCTTGGTCCGAATGGTGCGGGTAAAACCACGAGTTTCTATATGGTGGTGGGTTTGGTTCGAATGGATAAAGGCGAGATTCATTTAGATAATCTCGATTTGTCCGATTTGGCGATGCATGAGCGCGCCCGTAAAGGGATTGGTTATTTACCTCAAGAGGCTTCTATTTTTAGAAAATTGACCATTTCTGAAAATATCATGGCGATTCTTGAAACACGTAAGGATCTCAACAAGCAGCAACGCCAACAGCGTCTGAATGAATTACTGGCCGATTTTAAAATCACGCATATCAAAGATTCCTTGGGGATGAGTGTGTCTGGTGGTGAACGCCGACGTGCTGAAATTGCCCGTGCATTAGCTGCCGATCCGAAATTTATGCTGCTGGATGAACCTTTTGCCGGGGTCGATCCAATCTCTGTTGGTGATATTAAGGATATTATTCGTAATCTTAAAGACCGTGGCATTGGGGTGCTGATTACAGACCATAATGTTCGAGAAACTTTGGCAATTTGTGAGCATGCTTACATTGTCAGTGAAGGGGCGGTCATTGCCGAGGGAACACCGCAAGAAGTACTGGAAAATGAAACAGTGCGCAAGGTTTATTTGGGTGATGATTTTACCGTTTAAAAAATAATCAAAAAAACAGATGATTTTGTCTTCAATAAATGACAAGATCATCTGCGTATGTAATATGTATTAAAAATAACAATTACTTTACAAAAAAAGCTGTATTTTTTACGAAATACACGAAGTATTCATAAAATAAAAAATTAACACACCAATGATGCTCAAGAATAAAAATGGCAAGATGGGGTTGTGTCAAAAGTTATTGCTGAGAAGCATACCGTGCCTGATCTGCATCATACCTTTGCACATGAGTTATGCCCAAGAAAACAGTCCTAATATATATAAGCAGTCGTTCAGTACTGGGATAAGTCAATTCTTTATGGCTAAGCCTGATGATGACCCCAATAAAGTGCAAATTCATGCACTAAGCAATTTTCGACTGGACACATCTAAAATCAGTGAACGACCAGCCACTCCATTAAGTTTTAATGCCGCTATTCTCCAGGCATTACAGCATAGTCCGGATATTTCCCAAGGTATTTCTGCGCTTACTCAACAGGATGCTTATATTGATGTTGCCAAAGCTGAGTATTACCCGCAGATTTCTGGAGGGCTATCTACCGGCGACTTGACTTCTGGTGAACGTGGACGTCAATTGATCAGTTTAAATGCAAGCCAGTTGCTCTATGATTTTGGCAAGGTTAAAAGTGGCGTAGATATACAGCAGGCAACGCTTATGGCTGAACAGGCAGGAGTTTTGGCGAGTATTGATCAAGTGGCCTATGAAACAGCGAATGCTATAGTCAATGTCAAGCGTTATGAGGAAATTACGCGAATTGCGCAGCAACAGATTGCTGGTATTACGAAAATTGCCGAAATTACCGATTTAAGGGCCAAGGCGGGCATCAGTACACAGGCAGACCCTGTGCAGGCAAGATCAAATTTAGAAGCAGCACAAGCACACTTAATCGTTCAGCAAACACAGCTAAAAAAATTTCAACAAAAATTAAGAACATTACTGGGGATGGATGTCACAAATCTGAGTTGGTCGTTGCCGGAAACTATAATTAGAAATTCCAATTTATATAGTGATCCCGAATTTAACAAAGTACCTAACATGATGTCTGCTCAGGCAGAAGTAGAGCTTGCTAAATTTCAAAAGCAGCAATCCAAATTAAGTCAGTATCCAAGCATTAAGTTAAAAGGTTCACTCAGTCAGGCCCTTAACGGACGTAACCCAAATAATAATGAAGATGATGGTTATTATAATTCTGTAATGATTGAAGTGAGCAGCAATTTATATCAAGGTGGTGCGCAGGCCTCCCAGACACGTGCAGCGAGTTATGCCGAAGAAGCAGCAAAGTCCAAGGTGAATTCAGTCTATCTGGATGTATTAGATGAAGTTAGGTCATTACGTGAAGAAGTGGATTATAAGCAAAAACAGTTAAATATCCTGGTTGCCCGTAAGCAAACCACCATTCGTACCCGAGAGCTGTATCAGGAACAATACAAACTGGGTACACGTACAGCTGTTGATTTACTCAATGCTGAACAGACTATTCATAGTGCATCTGAAGATATTGAAAATACCCGTTACGACATTTATGCAGCATTGGTGCGATATATCGCGGTCACAGGACGTTCGCGTGATCTTTATGATCTAAACCATATTTCAATTCAAGGATTTGAGATTCAGCCATGAATAATAAAAACAAAAATCAACCCTGGCTTCAGGCGGTACTGGCTATAGCCAGACATTATCGTATAGAACCTTCCGAAGAACGTATTCGTTTACAGCTGGAGTGGCATCCTAATCAAAGTGTGGATGATATATTGCTATTGATGACACGTCAGGTCGGGATGAGTCTACGCAAATCAGAATTCAGTATGGATGTGATCAATCCATGGCGATTACCGGTCATTGTGGAATTTCATGACGGGCAGGTTGGAGTATTAGAAAAGGTTGATGCTGAGGGCAATGCCAATATACAGCTCAGTGGTGATCAGGGGCTTTCACAGACTTTCACACTGGAATTGTTACAGGCACATATTCGTCATGTTTATATTATTCGCCCTGAAAAATCTGTACCTGATGCACGGGTGGATGAATATATCAAACCTTATGAAAGTAGCTGGTTCTGGTCTATTGTTCTGCGTGACTGGAAGCGATATATCGATGTCATGTTTGCATCCTTGATAGCCAATATACTGGCACTGGCAACTGTTGTTTTTTCCATGAATGTCTACGATCGTGTAATTCCGGCACAATCTGTTTCAACCTTGTGGGTACTTGCCGGTGGCGTATTGATAGCCGCAATTTTTGAATTCAGCTTAAGAGTCGCACGTATTTATCTATCAGATATTATTGGTAAACGTGCTGACCTGAAAATTTCAGACCGGGTTTTTGGTCATGCACTCAGAATAAAAAACAGTGAACGGTCCAGATCTACAGGAACATTTATTTCACAGATTCGTGAACTTGAGGGAGTTCGTGAACTAGTCACCTCAACCACCATTTCGGCAATTGCAGATCTACCTTTTTTTCTGCTGTTTCTAGCGATTTTCTGGATGATTGGTGGCAATCTGTTTTGGGTGATGGTTTTGGTTATCCCTTTAATGATTTTGCCTGGAATACTTGCACAAAAGTCTTTGGCAAAACTGGCAAATGAAGGCATGCGTGAAAGTGCCATACGTAATGCCATGCTGGTGGAAGCCGTACAGGGAATTGAAGACATTAAATTATTGCGTGCTGAAGCAAGATTTCAGAATCAGTGGAATCATTTGAATGAATCCTCAGCAGATATATCCATGCGGCAACGAAAAATTGTGGGTGTTATGAATGCATGGACGCAGAAAATTCAGGGTTTAACTTTTGCTATAGTTGTACTTGTAGGCTGTTTTGCTGTCATGCAAGGGGAGATGACTACCGGTGCTCTGGTTGCCTGTTCAATGCTATCTTCACGTATGTTGGGCCCTATTGTTCAGATTACAGGTGTGTTGGGGCGCTGGCAACAAGCCAAAGTGGCCAAGAATGGACTGGATGAATTAATGAAAAAACCGGTAGATCAGCCGGATCATGCACATTTAATTCATCGTCCGGCGCTGAATGGTCATTATGAATTCACAGGTGTGACTTTTAAATATGGTGAGGATGATCCAAGACCCAGTCTGGTGATTCCGAATTTAGATATAAAACCGGGTGAAAAGATTGCAATTCTTGGCCGTAATGGTGCCGGGAAATCAACCTTGCTGCAATTAATGTCAGGCATGCAAACGCCAGTGCAAGGCAAAATTAAACTGGATGGTGTGGAATTAGGTTTAATCGATCCTTCAGATGTACGTCGTGATATGGCTTTATTGAATCAGCATGCACATCTATTCTTTGGTACTGTTCGTGAAAACCTGAAGTTAGGTGCTCCCTTAGCCAGTGATGAAGAAATATTAAAAGCGCTGAAAATTACTGGGGCAATTCACTTCGTCCAAGAAAAGAAAGAAGGTTTGGATCACATGATACTTGAAGGTGGTTTCGGTTTTTCTGGTGGGCAAAAACAAGCACTTTTATTGACACGGCTACTGGTACGCCAACCCCATATCTTATTGCTGGATGAACCTACTGCACCGTTTGATGATGTATCAGAAAAGCAGCTGATCGATCATCTAAAATTGTGGCTGGGGCAACGTACTCTGGTTGTTGCGACTCATCGCCGTGCAGTGCTGGAACTGGTGGACAGAATTATTGTAGTGAATGAAGGCCGGATTGTGATGGACGGACCTCGCGACCAGATTCTTAATCAAAATCAGTCACAACAACGTCAGGTTGCAGGAGCGAATACATGAGTGCATCACAATTCGGACATCCGATCAAAGTGACTGAATTAGAGCCACCATTACCCAAAGTTAGTTTATTTATCTGGATGATCTGTCTGGGATTGTTGATCTTATTACTATGGGCATGGTTTTTTAAACTAGAAGAAGTTTCTGTTGGAACAGGTAAAGTTGTACCTTCCTCCAAAGAGCAAATTATTCAATCACTGGAAGGTGGAATTCTAACCAAACTGAATGTGCATGAAGGTGAAATAGTGAAGCAAGGTCAGATACTGGCCCAGCTTGATCCTACGCGGCTTGAATCTACCGTGGGTGAATCCGCATCATTACTTTTATCTTCACGAGCTACGGCTGCACGATTAAGTGCTGAAGTTAATGGAACAGTGCTATCTTTTCCGGCTGATGTACGCAAGGATAGTCAATTGGTCCGAGAGCAAACAGCACTCTATCATTCACGTCGTGCCAATCTGGAGCAATCCTTATCAGGGCTGTCTCAGGCGTTAAACCTGATTGAACAGGAACTGAATATGACAGAACCTTTGGTAGCTAAAGGGGCTGCAAGTGAAGTCGAAGTTTTACGTTTGAAGCGTGAAGCGAATAATCTTCGTAATCAGATGAATGACATTCGCAATCAATACTATGTGAAGGCGCGTGAAGAGCTTACTAGAGCGAATACTGATGTAGAAACTCAGCAACAGGTGGTTAAAGGCAGATCAGATACTTTAAGCCGGACGGTTTTTAAAGCACCTGTCTATGGTGTAGTCAAAGAAATTAATATCATGACCATTGGTGGCGTTATTCCGCAAAATGGCAAGCTTATGACCATAGTCCCTTTAGATGAACAGTTATTGATTGAGGCACGAATATCTCCACGTGATATTGCTTTTATACATCCTGGGCAAGAGGCAATGGTGAAAATCACAGCATATGATTATTCCATTTATGGAGGCTTAAAAGGTCAGGTCACCATGATTTCACCAGATACCTTGCGTGATGAAGTGAAGCAGGACCAGTTTTATTATCGCGTTTATATTCGTACCAATAGTGATAAGCTCATTAACAAAGCTGGAAGGCAATTCAGTATTAGTCCGGGTATGGTAGCAACAGTAGATATTAAAACGGGACAAAAATCGGTACTGGATTACCTGATTAAACCTTTTAATAAAGCACAGGAAGCACTACGAGAGCGTTAATTCGTGATAGGGCAATAGCCAAGAAAAGCCTCCTTTTAAGGGAGGCTTTTTTATCCGCATGCCATTTAAACAGGCTATACTGCAACAATGTTGTTATATACCGAAGATTTATGCCATTTACCCTTGCCGCAGCAGTGAGTTTTGAAGAAGAAATTAAGAAAAGTCGCTTTCAGGCGATTGCTGTCCCTGTTGAAAACGAACAGGCGGTCAAAGACTTTCTGGAAATGAATAAGGATCTGACCACGACGCATCAGTGTTGGGCTTGGAAAATTGGCCATCAGGTTCGCTTTAACGATGATGGTGAACCATCCGGTACTGCGGGTAGACCTATATTGGGCAGTATTGAGGGTAATGAATTAACCAATATTTTAGTTCTGGTCAATCGCTGGTATGGCGGAATTAAACTGGGTACAGGCGGATTGGTGCGGGCTTATGGGGGCTGTGCCGGACAATGCCTATTACTAGCTGAAAAAATTGAACTGATTGAAAAGAAAAAAGTGCATTTTGCCTGTCAGTTTAATGAATGGGCCATCTTTCAATATGAACTGAATCAACAGCAAGTTGAATTTAAAGAAGACTATACTGCGACAGGCGTAGAGGTCGAAGCCTTACTTCGAATCCATCAGATTCAACCCCTGTCATTGAAAATCCAGGATGTAACCCGTGGCCGTGAACAGCTGCATATCGTAGAAGAAGAAGAACATGACTGAGCAAGATCCACTGTTAAAATATCGTGAACAGCATAAGCACCGTTTGAATTATATGCCGTGGCTATATTGGTCATTAAAAGCGAAAAACCGTGGCTGGGCTGAAGCCTGGCAGCAAGAGTATCAGGCCTATTTGATGGACATGGAAACCATTGAGATTGGTGAAAACTGTTTTATTTCACCACTTGCCCATATTTTTGCCGAGCCGGGACGGAAAATTAGCATCGGAGACAATAGCTTTATTGCAGCCGATTGTACCCTGCATGGTCCTTTAGAGATCGGCAATGAAGTTGCCATTAACCATCACTGTATTCTAGATGGTGGTCGAGCCGGTATTAAGCTGCATGATCAGGTACGCATCGCTGCCTATGCGCACCTATATGCCTTTGATCATGGTATGGAACTGCAACAGCCGATTTACCAGCAGCCAGTTCGTTCTCAGGGGATCGAGATTGGACAGGACGTGTGGTTGGGTGCGCATGTCGGGATCAAGGATGGTGTGCAGATTGGTGCTCATGCCATTATAGGCATGAATAGCATGGTCACTAAAAATGTGGAAAAGGCAGCCATTGTTGCGGGAAATCCTGCGACATTTATCCGTTATCGGGATTAAAAAATTCAATAAAATGAAGATGAATGAAGCACTAAGTTTAATTACATAAAAGCATGCAAACTATGTAACAGATATGCTAAGTTAAAAATAACAATTAGACTTAAAGCCTGTAGAGGCGAAAAGCGAGGCGAAAATGAAACGTGTAATCGCTTGTATTGATTCATCTCCATGCGTGAATGCAGTGGCCGAAGCTGCAGCATGGGTTGCAAAGCAGACCCAGCGTGAATTGGTGTTATTACAGGTTTTAGATTATTACCCTGCAAGTTATCATTTGGGGGAAATTAGTGGTGTCATCGGTTTTGAAAGTAATGCAATGTTACTGAAAGAGCTGGCAGAACTTGAACAAAAACAAAGTGAACTGGCGCTAGACTACAGTAATAATCTGTTGAAACATATTACCGAAATGATTCAGCAAAAGTATCAGATTACCGCTTCGCATGTTCAAGAAAAAGGTGATTTTTTAGAACAGAGCTTTCAAGTGCTCAAAGATGATGACATAGCCATTATCGGTCGAGTGGGAGAGCGCTCTGCGGAGCGCAATAAGCCAATTGGAAGTAATGTCGAAAACTTTATTCGTGGGGCAAAATGTACCGTAATGACCGTGGGTGAATCATTCAAAGCACCAACACGTTTCATTTTTGCCTATGAATATTCACCAACCTGTGTCAGTTTAATGAAACGTGTGGCACAGAGTGATTTATTAAAGTTATTACAATGTCATTTATTGTATGTGGGTGATCATCCGGAAATACTCAATGAACCTTCCGAGTATTTAAGGGATGCAGGACTTGATGTAGTCACAGAATATCGTTATGGGGATGTTTCGGAAAATATTCTTGAATACCAGGCTGAACATGGGATACAACTGATTGTATTGGGTGCGTTTAGCCACAGTAAAATTCGGCAGTTCTTTTTGGGTAGTGTAGCTACCAGTATCTTTCGCAACTCCTCTGTTCCCTTATTGGTCGTCAAATAATGGAGTTCTGAAAAGTCCTGTTTTACTGGAATAATGTGATTAATAATTCATCATAGTTATCCGCATAAGTTGTGGATAACTATATGGATAGTATTTGTAAATAACTAATAAATAATTAAAAAAACAAAAAGTTTGTTTTTTAATCTTTGTGTAATTATTTTACAATGGCGAGGGCAAAACCATCGTGTCCTTTGCTTCCCACGGTTTGTAGGGCTGTGCAAGACAGAATCCGTGGATTGTCCTGTAAAGCGACAAACATGTCGCGGATTCCTTCAATACTTGGTTTGTGATTTTCAGGATTGATGATGTCACCGGCACGAATCACATTATCCAAAACAATAATGCTACCTGAATGGGACAGATTTAGACTCAATTCCAAATATTCAGGATAACTTTGTTTGTCGGCATCAATAAAGATAAAGTCAAACGGTTCAAAATCTTCAGGCAAGGCTTTTAATATATCTGCCGCACGACCCACCTTAAGCTCAATCGTTTGTGGCAGTTGGGCTTTATCAATATTTTCCTGACCCAATGCGGCATGAGTGTCGCGACCTTCAATCGTCAGGATATATCCATCTTCAGGAAGCGCACGGGCCAGCCACATGGTGCTGTAAGCGGCAAAAGTACCCAGTTCAAGCACACGCTTACACTTGTTCATTTGAATCAGCATTTGCAGCAGCATACCTTGGTTCGGTGCTACGGCAAGGTGATCTGGAAAACCTTTATCTTCAGTATTTTTTAATGTCTGTAAAAGAATCGGGTCTTCTGGAATTAAATGTGAATCGATGTAAGCATCAATCTCTGTCCACATTTGTTGCATAGTTATGTCACCTTTGTTGCGATGCATGCATTTTAAACCTTTCCATTCAGAGTGCAATTTATCGTTTGGGTTTATTGAAAATAGGGCAATAAAAAAGAGATCACGCAGATCTCTTTTTGAATAGCTTGCAAGATTTAGTTATTAGCCATCTTAGTAGTTACACATTGAAGAATGACGGGATAAATCCGGCCCCCAGGTACGATAGCCTTGCGTATCAATATGAATTTGTCCTGAAGCATATAGTCCAAGTCCCATATTCAGGCTTTGACCATTTTGTGACCAGAACTGGCATAACTTAAATTTGGTATTTTCGATGAAGGCATAATCTTCAGGATGAGGATAGGCTGGCCCAATACGAAAATCGATAGCAGAGTTAAATAAGTGGCGTGAAGAATTGGCTCCACCTGCACATTGGTTCAGTGGTAAATCACGATAAACTGAAGTGACTTCAAATTCAGTCAGTACTTTGGCTGCAATCAAATATTTAAAAACGCGTAAAGTTGGAATCTGGTTGGCCCACAATTCACGGTTTGGAATCATGTATTCTGAACGGCCACACTTTTGCCAGTCACGTGCGGTACGCATGAGCTCAAAACTTGGAATAATGTTGCCGACACCATTACGTTCCAAAAATGTTTCATATTCTCGGACTTGTCTGAGATTATTTCCTACAGCAACCCAAGAGTTATAAGCATAGGGCACTGTTTTAGGAGGAATAGGACGATCAAAAATAATGCGTTCTTGAGGAATGAAGATCCGTTTTCCGTCGGGAGTTGTGCTAATACTTCCTTGCTTCTGAGGGGATGTTGTACATCCAATCATGACAAGAGGGATTAAACTGAACCCAATTAATCCCTTGAGAAAATGCTTCATTATAGAAATCAAATATTTATAAATACGTGTATTATTTTAATATAATTTGAAGGATAAAATTTGAAAATATTGCAATCAAATGTTTTTTTAAGTATAAAAAAAGATCAGCACATGCTGATCTCTTTTTAAGTCTAAGAACAGTATTATTTTTCCAAATACTGTAACTTGTCCGCTTTACCATTCCATTCTTCACGATCGGCAGGCTGATCGCCAATCTGGGTAATGTTCGGCCATTTTTGTGAAAGTTCAGTATTCAGTTCAATAAAGACTTCTTGACCTTCAGGTAACTCGTCTTCCGAGAAAATAGCATTTGCCGGGCATTCAGGTTCACACAATGCACAGTCAATACATTCATCAGGATTAATCACGAGGAAATTTGGACCTTCGTAGAAACAATCTACCGGACAAACTTCTACGCAGTCTTGGTATTTACATTTAATACAGTTTTCAGTGACAACAAAGGTCATGGCGACAGCTACCTAAAAAATATGGTTCTAATTACTCTTGCTGTATTTTAGGCAAAAAAGTAGGTAACTAACAATTGCTTTTATTGATATTTATTATATATAAGGCTGTTAATTTTGCTAAAAACTGAACATATCCTTAAAAATATGTAATAAATGAAAAAGACTTCTATTTAGAAGTCTTTTTCTGAGGTGCTTCAATCAGCTTTCCAATGCATCTTTTAAAGCATAGATCTGCTGTAAGGCTTCACGTGGTGACAGACTGTCTACATCCAGTGATCTTAATAGATTTAGCGCTGGAACATTGCGTTCGATTTCAACAACACGTTCAATGATTTCAATCGCAGGTTCATCAACCACACTAAACAGATCATTTTGTACCGCTTTATTGAGTTGCTGATGCTGCTGTTTTTCCAGAATTTTTAAACGGTTCTGGGCTTCTTTGATCACGCTGGCAGGAATACCGGCCAGTTTAGCCACCTGCAAGCCATGACTTTGACTGGCAGGGCCATGTTGAACTTTGTGCAAAAGAATCAGGTTGCCATTCAACTCTTTGGCAGTGACATGATAATTATCAATCCCGGATTCTTTGCCCAGTTCAGTGAGTTCAAAGTAGTGGGTAGCAAACAGGCATAGACATTTAATCCGTTTGCTCAGGTCAATTACACAAGCCCAAGCTAGGGATAAACCATCATAGGTACTGGTGCCACGTCCAACTTCATCCATCAACACCAGTGACTGATTGGTGGCATGATGCAAGATTTGTGAAGTTTCTGTCATTTCCACCATGAAGGTCGATTTACCAGTCGATAAATCATCTGCTGATCCGATACGGGTAAATACGCGGTCGATAGGGCCTAAGGTTGCAGATTTGGCAGGAACATAAGAACCGCAATAGGCCAATAAACTGATCAGTGCAGTCTGGCGCATAAAGGTCGATTTACCGCCCATATTCGGCCCGGTCACAATGGCCATACGGTGGTTAAAATCTAAAGTGGTGTCATTGGGGGTAAAAGCGGTTTTACTTAAGGCTTCGACCACAGGATGACGGCCCGCAACAATTTTCACCCCAATTTCAGGGCTGAATTCAGGACGTGACCAGTTGCGTAAGCGTGCCTGATGGGCAAAATTGGCCACCATGTCTATTTGTGCAATCGCGCTGCTCATCATCTGCAAATTGCCAATGTCTTGACGTAATTCGTCTAGCAGCATTTCAAACAGCATTTTTTCACGTGCCAGGGCACGGGATTCGCTCGATAACACCTTATCTTCAAAAGATTTGAGTTCTGGCGTGATATAACGTTCGGCATTTTTTAAGGTCTGACGACGGATATAATGATCCGGTGCCTGCTCAGCCTGAGCACGGGTCAGTTCAATATAGTAGCCACTGACACGGTTATAACCGATTTTCAGGGTGGAAATACCAGTGTTTTCGCGTTCCTGGATTTCAAGATCAATCAGGAACTGACCGGCATGATCACGAATCTTGCGCAGCTCATCAAGTTCGCTGTCAAAACCTTCTGCAATGACATTGCCATCACGCAGTAAGACAGGTGGATTTTCGACTATGGCTGACATCAGACGTTGATGCAGTCCATTAAAGTCGCCCAATTCATCATTCAATTGTTGAACAAGTACCGATTGTTTGGCTTGAGTAATCGGCTGAATTGCATGACGTAATAAGGGCAGTTGGGCACAGGCCTGACGCAGTTGTACTAAGTCACGAGGGCGTGCACTGCCGAGTGCTACGCGGCTCAGCACACGTTCAATATCACTGATCTCTTTAAGCACCAAACGGATAGGAGACTCATGATAGCCATTAATCATGGCGGCAATGGCATCCAGACGGGCATCCAGTATTTTGGTATCACGTAAGGGTTGCATCAGGGTGCGACTGAGCAAGCGCCCACCCATAGCTGTTTGACAGTCATTGATCAGCTGGAACAGGGATGTACCATGTTCAAACAGTGGTTCAACCAGTTCCAGATTGCGACGCGTAACCGGATCAAGAGCAATAAAGTCGCTGCTTTGTTCCAGTTGAATCGAGCGGATATGCGGTAAAGCAGTCTTCTGGGTTTCTTTGGCGTAATGAATCAGTGCTGCGGCTGATGCTTTAGCAAGTGGCAGGTGATCAATGCCAAAACCGGATAATGTTGAGACTGCAAACTGGTCACATAAGGTTTTTTGCGCATTATTTAGGTTGAAATCGACATTCGGGCGGCGGGTGACAGGGCAGTCGAGTTGTTTTTTAATTTGCTCGATAATATTCGGATCGACAATATTTTCATCTACCACAATTTCACTTGGCATTAAACGTGAAAGCTCAATTGCCAGTTGCTCTTGTTGGAACTCCTGTTGCTGTACCTTGAAAATACCAGCACTCAAATCCAGCAGCGCTATACCAATCTGCCCTTGCTGTAGGCAAAGTGCAACCAGATTGGAAGACTGATGGCTGGTGAGCAGTGCATCATCAGTCAGGGTGCCCGGAGTGATGATGCGCACTACACCACGCTCCATAGGTGCCTTACCGCGAGTGCCTGCGCTCTCGCCCTCACCCAGCTGTTCGCAGATGACCACGGTTTCGCCCTTTTTAACCAGACGGGCCAGATAACCTTCAGCAGCATGATAGGGAACGCCAGCCATTGGAATCGGTTCACCATTGGCCTTACCGCGATGGGTTAAGGTAATACCCAGCAATTTTGCCGCTTTATGTGCATCATCAAAAAACAGTTCGTAAAAGTCACCCATACGATAAAACATCAGCGAATGGGGATGTTGCATTTTGACGGTTAAATATTGCTGCATCATTGGCGTTAAAGTGGAAAAATCAGCCATGATTTCCGGGTAACTCATCGAGGTAAAATCCTTAAATATCTGAATACGTCTAGGTTTTAAAAAATTTGGCTGCTTCACCAATTTCAAATCTGTGAATGAATGGAGTTTATGTCATTTCAGGCTTTGGCTTTGCTGTTGTTCTGATTTTAAAGCCGCAAGGTCGATGCAAAAACTCAATTTCATTCGAATGAGTTATCTTAGCAAATTTGCATGAGTAGAGAAAAATGCTTTGCAAGAAATGCAGAAAAATTAGGAACAGATGCTTAGTTTTTTATCCGAGCTGGGATGCATCGACAATCTGAACACTAAATGAGATTGTCGATGGACACAGCTTGAATAGAGCATTGAATTAGGGGCGATATAAACCTAATTGCATCAAATGCAGTCTTAGAATTCGTCGTAGTTCTAAAACAGCTTCCGGTGTTTCTTGAATGGAATGTCCACCTTTGATGATCTTCTCTGAAACAGCGCCATTCAGATGGGCACTGCGATAAGGTACGACATCATCGGTAATCACATTCAAATCATCACTTTTCGTCACATTGCCCATAATCGAATGGAATTGTAGGCCCTTGCGTGGATTGATATCTTTGGTCAATTCAATAAATTTCGATTTGTGACTTAAATCGCTCGGTCCATTTTGAATCAAGCCGTTGTCAACTTGCTGCAGTAAGTCTTTAAAATCGAGATCCTGACTTTGTAGTGTATCGCCAATCGCAGAGAGAAAGGCTCCGGGAATACGAATGATTTTACGTGCGGCCTTAGTAAACCAGCGATCTGCATAATCTGTGCCTTTATGCGGAGCTGCCAGAAAAATGGCGCGACTAAAATTTGGAATATCTTTCATTACTAAGCGCTGTGAAATGATGGGTATTTTTTGATATTTATTGAGCTGGCGATTATTCATCATGGCCAAAGCTTTTTTAGTCACATCTGCATCACTGACCAGTAACCGGGCAATAATGCCCCCCATGCTATGTCCAACCAGAACTGCATCCTTTTTGGCCGGTGCTTTGGCATCGACTTGGGCAAATGCCTGAGTGAGCAGGGCATAAATCTGGAAGCGACTTTCAATAATCGGCATGTTGGTTGAATAAAATACTTGCCAGACCTGATAGTGTTCGCGTAGTACCGGATCTCCCATAATGTCATTGGTCAGCCGGATCCAGGCTTCCGGGCTACTGGCAAGACCATGTACCAGGACAATGATTTTTTTATTCGGGTTGTAGGGCTCGAGCATATATAAATGCGGCATGGTCAGATGATCATCACGATCAATCAGGGTCAAGTAAGCCGCCTTACCCAGATTGTTTTGTGCCAGCCATAAACCATAGGGTGTAGAAAAGTTTGCAGCCAGCGGGTAGGTTTTACCGGCCAAACTGACCTGTTCGTATTTATAAGGATCGAAGGCTTTAATTTCAAATTCGGAATTATTTAAAATGTCGCTGATATTACTGGCCGATTTAGGCTGCGCCGTCAGGGTGGCCGCTAAATAGCGCGCTTGGTGAATATTCGGATTGATGCCGTTTTTGTAGCTGAAATTCATCGGGTCAATAATGTATTTATGTTGACCTTCACCGATATCATCCTTCACTTGTGGCAACACCAAGACAAATTCTGAACCAAAACCATCACGACGGTTAATCGAACGTAAACCGGAGAAGTTTAGATTATAACTGGAGAGCAGTTGCTCAATTTTTTGTTGTTTGAGTTGAGGATAATCATCAAAGTTGATGCTATAAATACTTTTACCCACTTTAATCTGCGGTTCTACTGCAGTGGGCTTGTAACGCAAAGCATAAGCGGAAACCAGTTTGGCTAAGGACAAATTATAGAAGTCACGGATTTGAACCTGTCTGTTGTCAAAAATGCGGTCTTGCGGACCACGCTTGGTTTTAAACATATAGGCATAGCTATAGCGAATGCTTTTATCCAGCATATGCAGTTGCTGATCCAGACATTTTTCATAAGTTGCTTGTTGTAATTTCTGCTTTTCTTCAGATTTGGTGCTGGTCAAAATGCCAACTTTGCAATCAGATGATTTTTCAAATTCCAGTGCCTTGGATAAATAGATTTCACTTGCCGTCGATAGCAGTTGTTCATCCTGAATCTGGGGAATTTGTTGCAGTTCCTGAATACATTGATCTGGCTGATCCGAGCAGATTTTAGCTTCACGCCCGGTCATGGACAGCACATTTAAGCTGGCTTCACTTAATTTACTGCGGGTGAGGATGCTTTCACGTTCATTGGCAATCGTGACATTAATCGCCTGATTTTTGACACTGACAATTTGACATCCTGTCAGCAGATAACTACTCAATAGCGTAACAAATAAAACTTTATAGATATGTTTTGGCATAATCATCTGCAATATATTTTGTTTGAATTTTTCTTCATCATACGATAATTCATCCAATTTTCAATTCACCCAAATAAAAAATAGACCGTACTGGACGGCCTATTTTGAGTATGACAAAAAAAGAAGGTTTAAGGCGCTTTAGGTGGATTCAGCACTTGCCATACATTCCAGCGACCTTGCTTCTCAATTTCAGCAATTAAACGGTCAGCGACTTCAGCTTCTTGCGGATATTTGACTTTGTAATTTTTCAAAGTCTGAATCGCATTTTTCTTTTGTTCCATGGCAATGTAGTTATTTGCCGCAGAGAGATAAGCCTCTTGTACACCGGCTTTCATGGCTTTATCTAAATAAGGAATGGCTTCACGTTGACCACCACCTTCAGATAAACCAAAACCAAACCAGAAGTTGGCTTCAGCGTCTTCTTTGTTAATTTTTAAGATGCGCTGTGCATAAGTCAAAGATTTAGTGGTGTAGACTGAACCCAAGTCCAGATTACGTGCCATCACGCTGGCTTTAAATGCACGCACTAGAATATCAAATGATGCATTGTCTTTAGAGGCAAGAGTATCCAGCTGTTGAGTCAATTCTTTTAACTTGGCCTCAAACCCTTTACGTTCCTGACGCTCAGTAAAACGAGGCGGATAGTGACGTGCCTTACCTTCAACCAGTTGCAGGAAGTCATCAATTTCAGTGACATCAATTTCATTTTCACCGGCAGCTACAGCAAATTTTAAATTACGCTGGTTGCTGTTCACGGTTGGAATGATCAGTTTATTGACATCTAAAGTGACTTTTTGGGATGGATCACCTGGCAGTGTTGTTTGCATTTTAGTCACAGGCTGTGCTGCAGCTTGTTTTAAGGCAATTTCAAATGGAGGTGGAGCATCATAGTTAAAAGGATTCAGTGCATAAAACGGCGGTGTTAAATCAGGTTCGGTAAAGATAATCGGACTATTGTTTTTTTTATCTTGAGTGGGTGACATGCTACATGCTGATAATAAAGAAACCGCAATTAAGGTACATGCCAAAGGCTTAAGAGTCATATGGATCATCCATTCATTTAATTTTAAAATTGAAAAAAAATATGCATATTCATCCAGTCTAAGAAAACTTAGATGAACATGCAAGTAAGGGTGTGTTAAGTTTTAGACAAGCTCTCAGGCTTTCGATTGATTGCTCTGTGCTTCACATTCGCGGCGCACATCTTCAATGATTTTTAGCTCTTCAACACTAAAAGGCTGTTCATCATCCTGCTGTTTTTTAAACGTCGGATCGAGCAAAGATAAACGCTGACATAAGGTATTCATACGTTTTTCATTATGCTGAATTCGATCCAGCAACACTCGCATACCTTCTAAAATAGGGTCAGATTGATCTTGCGTTGCAGCATAAGGCTGGAAACCAATGCTTTCGGCATAATCACGGCGACGTGCTTCTTCGGCATCTTTCGGTTGGTCTTTGGTAATAAAGCGCGCAGGATTACCGACCGCGGTGGTATTTGGTGGCACTTCTTTGGTTACCACGGCATTGGAACCCACTTTGGCATTTTTACCCACGGTAAAAGGGCCCAAAATTTTGGCTCCAGCACCCACGACCACACCATCTTCAAGCGTTGGGTGGCGTTTACCTTTATTCCAGGTGGTACCGCCTAAAGTCACGCCGTGATACAGCGTAACATCATCACCAATTTCAGCGGTTTCACCAATCACCACACCCATACCATGATCGATAAAGAAACGGCGACCAATCTTTGCACCTGGATGAATTTCAATACCGGTCGCAAAACGGCTAAAAGAAGACAGCAGGCGGGCAGAGCCTTTACACTCTTTTTGCCAAAGTTCATGGGCAAGACGGTGCATAATCAGTGCATGTATGCCTGGATAAGTGGTGAGAACCTCTAAGGTGTTTCGTGCCGCAGGATCGCGCGCGAATACAGCTTGTATGTCTTCTTTGAGCTGTTTAAGCATGAGGTTGATCCTCTGATGAATCGGTTGTTTTGTCTGTAGATTTTTTCCATGTACCGTTATTTAATGCCTGTACACGGCTAAAGATGCCACGAAGTAAATGATATTCCATACGGTCTAATTGTATACGTCCAAATAAACGACGCAAGCGTAAAGGTAATAATCGTGGGTTTTTCGGATCCATAAATTCAATGTCAGCCAGCATTTTTTCAATATGCGGGTAGAACTGTTCCATTTGTTCATGGGTCACCAATGGTTCATCCCATTGCATGTCAATTTCATCGGTTACATGCATCGTTGCTTCGGGATCTTTCTTTTGTTCAGTCAATGCCATGGCAGCCATACGCATTTCATAGCAAATCACTTGAATGGCTTGCGCGACATTGAGTACGCCATAATCACTATTGACCGGAATGGTGACATGGTAATTGGCCATCGCCAGTTCTTCATTGGTCAGGCCACGGTCTTCACGACCAAAAATCACGGCAATTTCCTGCTGGTCATTCACCACAGCCTGAAGCGATTTTTCAGCTGCAGGACGGGCATCCAGTAGCGGCCAGGGAATAGTACGACTACGGGCACTGGTACCAAACACCAGATGGCAGTCTTTAATCGCTTCTTCCAAAGTAGGTACAATTTCAATCTGTTCAATTAAATCTACAGCACCGGCAGCGAGAGCATCAATATCCGGATGCGGATAAGTTTTAGGCGCAACCAGAACCAGTTTGGATAAGCCCATGGTTTTCATGGCACGCAAGGCACTGCCGATATTGGCCGGTAAGGTGGTATTGACCATGACAATACGCACATGGGAGAGATGTGCTGAAACCACAGCATTGTCAACTTGACTCATAATGTGTCCGATTCGAATTTAGCTATTTAAAAAATTAAGAATATTGATTGGCTTCAGCCTGATACAGATCCATCGCCTCATCCATGCTGACATTGTCAGGCGGAGGAGGAATATTTGCCGGTTTGGCCTGTTCATAACTGACGGCCTTGGCGGCTTTGGACTTGACATGATATTCAATGTGAATCACATCTTTACCAAAATAGTCACGTAATTTGGACAGCAGTTCATCCAGTGGGGCGACATTCCAGTTCAGACCCAGATTGATATCTGCAGAAGCATAAGGATAATCAATATGTAATTGCATCGGGATATGATTGCACATATCAACGTTACAGAACGGGGTAAGAATTTTGCGTAAATCCTGACTCAGTGCGGAATGGAGATGTTCAGCCTTCAGGCTAATCTGAATACTATTGGCACGCTTTTGACGGATTTCATTCAGGTTGAAAGCTTTGGTCAGGCGTCCCATCGGACGGTCAAAACCTTCACGTTCATAAATTTCACCTTCAATCACCACCACTTTTTCATTCTGGATGATGTCTTTGAAGCGCTGGAAACGTTCATGATTAGCGGAAACTTCAATCCGTGCAGTACCGTCATCCAGTGTCACCATCATGCGGTTCGGGAAGTTGGCCACATCTACCACCAGACCGGCAAAGACGGTGGTTACACCGCGGCGTGTTGGTGTTAATTCATTAATACGCTGTGAAATAAATGCTTTCAGCTCTGGGCGATAAACATCAATCGGGTGACCGGTAAGGTACAGGCCGAGGGTATCTTTTTCACCTTTTAAACGGACTTCATCGGACCATGGCTTAACCGGTTTAGCCGGTTTACGCTGCACTTCTTCGACTTCGCCGAACAAGTCCATAATCCCTGTTTCACGGTTGTGCCGTGCCTGTTCCGCTGCCTGAACGGCTTCCGGAAGCTGTGCCATCAGGCTGGAGCGTTCAATGCCCAAACAATCCAGAGCACCTGCACGAATCAAGGCTTCAAGGGTACGTTTGTTGATTTTTTTCAAGTCCACGCGGTGGCAGAAATCGAATAAATCGCGGTAAGGACCTTCCTGAATACGGGAGTCAATCACTGACTGCATTGCCGCTTCACCAACGCCTTTAATTGCGCCTAAGCCATAGACAATGGTTTTCGGATCGCTGGCGTGGAAGTTGTACAGCGACATATTCACAGACGGTGGCAGAACTTCCAGACCGTTGCTGCGGCAGTCATCAATGATGAAAACCACGTTGTCGGTGTTCTGCATTTCCGAAGTCATGACGGCAGACATGAACTCGGCAGGATAATGGGCTTTCAGCCAAGCCGTTTGATAGGCAACCAGGGCATAGGCAGCCGCGTGTGATTTGTTGAAACCGTAGCCCGCAAATTTTTCCATATAGTCGAAGATATGGTTGGCGGTATCGGTATCAATGTCTTTTTTTGCAGCACCTTCAATGAAGATCTGGCGGTGTTTCACCATTTCTTCAACTTTCTTTTTACCCATGGCACGACGCAGTAAATCCGCGCCGCCCAAGGTATATCCAGCACAGAACTGCGCGGCCTGCATCACCTGTTCCTGATACACCATAATGCCGTAAGTCGGTTCCAGTACTTTTTCCAGCAATGGATGCAGGTATTCAAATTCACCGCCGTGCATACGGAAAATGAAGTCAGGAATCAGATCCATTGGACCCGGACGGTACAAGGATACGAAGGCAATAATTTCTTCAAATTTGCTTGGACGCGCATCCTTGAGCATTTTTTTCATGCCGACGGATTCAAACTGGAATACCGCAGTGGTATTTGCAGTGGCAAAGATGGCGTAGGCGTCCGGATCATCCAGCGGAATATAGGAAATGTCGACAGGTTCGGTGATATCTGGGCGCGCGTTAATATGCTTAATCGCATCTTCAATAACAGTTAAGTTACGCAGGCCCAAGAAGTCGAATTTCACCAAACCTGCAGATTCAACATCGTCTTTATCGAATTGTGCAACACGGCTGGTGCCGTCAGCTTCACACATGACAGCGGAATAGTCAGTCAGCTTGGTTGGCGCAATCACTACACCGCCGGCGTGTTTACCGGTGTTTCGGGTAATGCCTTCAAGTTTCAGTGCCATTTCCCAGATTTCAGAAGCATCGTCATAGTCTGGGTTAGACGGATTGGTGACGATATCTTTAAGCTGCGGTTCGGCTTCAATCGATTCTTCCAGACTCAAACCTAAGGGTTTAGTTGGAATCATTTTTGAAATACGGTCAGCCAAACCATAGGATTTACCTAAAACACGTGCCACGTCACGAATAGCCCCTTTGGCTGCCATGGTACCAAAGGTCGCAATCTGTGAAACCGCATCACGTCCATAGGTACGCGCCACATAGTCAATGACGCGGTCACGGCCGGCAATACAGAAATCGACGTCAAAGTCGGGCATGGAGACACGTTCCGGGTTCAAGAAACGTTCGAATAGCAGGTCGTAGCGCAGCGGATCTAGATCGGTAATTTTTAAGCTGTAGGCGACCAGCGATCCGGCACCTGAACCACGGCCCGGACCAACTGGCACGCCATTGCCTTTGGACCATTGAATGAAGTCCATTACGATCAGGAAGTAGCCCGGGAACTGCATGGTGAGAATAATATTAATCTCAAATTTCAGACGTTCATCATAAGGCTTGCGGATTTCAGGCCAGTCCTCACCGCGCTTTGCAGGCGGGTAGAGGAAGTCTAAGCGCTCTTCCAGACCTTCCTCACACAGATGAGCAAAATAGGTATCAATGGTATGGCCTTCCGGAATCGGATAATCCGGCAAGTCATGGAAGCCCAGACGAAATGAAACGTTGCAGCGCTGTGCGATGTAATAAGTGTTTTCAATAGCACTTGGAATGTCGGAGAACAGCTCCGTCATTTCTGCAGCAGTTTTAAAGTATTGTTCCGGACTGTAGTTTTTAGGACGTCGATTGTCTCCTAAGACATAGCCATCGGCAATACAAACCCGCGCTTCATGAGCTTCAAAATCATCCTGTTTGACGAAATGCACATCATTATGTGCTACCACACCAATATTGTATTTTTTTGCCAGTTTAACGGCTTCTTGAATGAAGTCTTCTTCACCGGGACGATTGGTACGTGTCAGTGCAAAATAGACCCGGTTGCCGAATTTTTCGACCCATTCCTGCAACAGCGGCTCAGCTTTTTGCGGGTTAGAGGTCAGCAGCATTTTCCCGACATCACTGTGCTGTCCCAGCAAAACGATTAAATCTTCATGCTGATTTAAAATCCATTCTTTATTGACACAGGGAATGTCCAGCTGCTGGCCGCTGATATAGCCTTCAGACACCAGCTCGGTCAGGCTGCGCCAGCCTTTTTTGGTCATGGCCAGCAAGGTGACTTTATGCTCGGCATCATTTAAGCGTAAGGTCGAGCCAAAGATCGGTTTGATACCTTTGTCCAAGGTTTTTTTATAGAATTTTACTGCAGCATGCAGGTTGGACAGGTCGGTAATGGCCAAAGCAGGCATTTTATCTGCAGCTGCAGCTTTTACAAGATCCGGTATGCGTACAATAGATTCTGTGACCGAAAATTCTGTAAAAATACCAAGATGTACAAAGTGCATAAATGAGTCCCTGCAAAAACCACTGGATAGTTTAGCATGCTCTAGGAAAAGTCATGGATTAATATTTAACTAATTCAAGTTCAAAACGCAGTTTTTATTGGATGCATTTTGCGATTAGCGTTATAGCAGCGGCTTGGGAGATTTTAAATTATTGAATATGGATTGGAAATGAACCATTGCTTCATACTTAATTCTGGATACTAAAAAACCCTCCTGGAGAGGGTTTTATCATGGAGGTATTTGAATCTAAAAAATTAACGCAGTTTAGACAGCCAGTCACCCAAGCTTTGTACCAGCTGTACTAAAATCAGCAGCACAATCACGGTTAAGATCACCACGCTGGTGTCAAAACGCTGATAGCCGTAAGAAATTGCTAGATCACCAATACCGCCCGCACCGACTGCACCGGCCATAGCCGTTGCGCCAATCAGGCTGATGGTGGCTGTGGTCAAGTTTAAAATCAAGGAACCGCGGGATTCCGGCAGCACAAATTTGAAAATTATTTGCCAAGGTGAGGCACCCATCGCTTGTGCAGATTCAATAATCCCTTCATTCACTTCAAGCAAAGAAGTTTCAACCAAGCGGCCAATGTATGGGCCTACATAAATGGTAAGAGGAACAATGGCAGCCCATGTACCAATCGAAGTGCCTACAAGCATTTTTGTTAAGGGAATGACCGCAATCAACAGAATGATAAAGGGCAGGGAACGTAGCGCATTCACAATCGGGTTCAAGCCGTGATAAATCACACGGTTGGGCAAAATACCGGCAGGACGGCTGACGAATAAAATAATCGCCTGAATAAAGCCCCAGATGCAGCCGAACAGCATGGCAAAAAACACCATGTGAAAGGTTTCCTGCAGCGCTGTCACAAATTGATCAATCGAAAGGGAGCTTTTCCAATACGGCGCAGTGACTTCAGTGAGCCATTGAACAATTAAATCTCTCATGCGCTCACTCCAGACTGTTCAACTTTGACCCCATGCTGTTCAAAAAACTGAATCGTTTGCTGAACAAGAGCAGGATCACCCAGAAGTTGAATAAACATTTGTCCAATCACGGTGCCGTTAATTTCAGTCATATTGGCAAACAGGATATTCAAGCTGATATCAAACTGTTTAATCGCTGCCTGAACCACAGTTTCCTGAGCCGAAGTGCCAAGGAACTGTAGGCTATAAATACTGTTATGGTTTTGATTTTCAAGATTTTGCAAAATGTTGACTGGCAACTGCTGTTGCAACACGGTTTGAATGAAATTCTTGGTGGTTGAGTGTACAGGCTGGCTGAACAGATCAATGGTTGAGCCGGTTTCAATGACTTTGCCCTGTTCCATCACCGCGACATAATCACACACAGATTCAATCACATCCATTTCATGGGTCACCATGACAATGGTAATGCCTTGCTCTTGGTTAATTTTTTTTAGCAAAGCCAAAACAGATTTGGTGGTTTGTGGGTCAAGCGCCGAAGTGGCTTCATCGCAGAGTAGAATTTTAGGATGGTTGGCCAGGGCACGGGCAATACCGACACGCTGTTTCTGTCCACCGGACAATTCATCTGGAAAGGCATCTTTTTTGTGTTTTAAATCAATAAACTCAAGTAATTCATTTAAACGCTTTTCACGTTCTGCTTTACCCCAGCCGAGCAATTTCATCGGCATTTCTATATTTGCTGCAACCGTTTTGGTCTGCAGCAAATTAAAATGCTGGAAAATCATGCCAATGTTTGCACGTTCTTGACGTAATGAACGAGCATCTAATGCGGTAAAGTCTTTTTGATTAATAATGACCTGACCTTCATTTGGTCGTTCGAGCAAATTAATCAAGCGGATTAAGGTACTTTTACCCGCACCACTATAGCCAATAATGCCAAAAATACTGCCAGCTGGAATCTGTAAATTGATTTGATCCAGGGCGCGAATGGTTTGACCTTTCAGCTGATAGTGTTTTGAAATGTTTTTAAATTCAATCATATTGTCAAAAACTATACATAAAAAGAAAAACAGGCAAAATTACTTTGCCTGTTTAGATGAACCAATTATATTACTATTTTGCTTCAGTGAGATAGCTAATCGGTTTATTTACGTCAACTTTAGTGCCACCGAATTTTTCTTGAACAAATTTTTTCACAGCTTCAGAGTGGTACAAGTCACCCACTTTTTTCAGTACTGGGTCATTTTGACGGTCAGCAGCAACAGCAAGCACGTTGACATTCATTTTGGTGCTTTGGTCGATTGGTTCGTAGTAAATTGAATCTTTCAACACATTCAAACCGCCTTCCATTGCAAGGGTATTACCTAGCACAATCGCATCGACTTCGTCTTTCACACGTACAGCAGTCGCCATTTGAATAGGTTTGATCACAATTTGCTTTTTGTTTTCAATGACATCAGCAGGTGTGCCTTTTACATTGTCAAAAGTAGGTTTTAATTTAACTAAACCGGCAGATTGAAGTAATAACAATGCACGTGATTCATTGGCACCATCGTTAGGAATGGCAATGGTTGCACCCGTTTTGAATTCATCCAGTTTCTTAACTTTGCTTGAGTAAATACCCATTGGTTCCAAGTAAGTTGTAGATAGTGGAGCAATTTTGTCTTTATTTGATTCGTTGAAAGCAACCATGTAAGCATAAGACTGGAATGCATTCACATCAATTTCTTTGTTTGCAACGGCAGTGTTCATAGACACATAGTCAGTGAAGTTTTTCACTTCAAGTTTAATGCCAGCAGCTTTAGTTTCTGGCAGGGTGGCGATATAACGCCAAACGTCAGCATCTGAACCAGTAGATGCCATAGTGACAGTTTGTACTTCAGCAGAATCTTTATTTTGAGCTGCATCAGATGCAGGTGCTTCTTGTTTGCCGCAGCCAGCTAAGCCAACGGATAAGCCTAGTACAAGACCAAGGAGCTTTTTCATGTGATCATCCTAAGTAAATTTAATTTTGGCTTTAAATCTACGAATCTGTGGTATAGAGAGATTAAAATCAAGCTTGAATCAGTAAATACTGATTAATGCATACGACTTTAAATTGACCTGAAATTCAATGCAATTAGAGATCAGTCGCATAAGCTGATAAATACAAAACAGTGTACAGCAAGTCGCTGTATTCTAAGCAGCGTTGAGCATTCAGGCTATCTTTAAATTGCCGTAATCATAGCAATTTTATTTTATCCATAATAGTGATTATAAATCTAATACTTAGCTTGATTTTGCATAACAAACAGAGCTGTTTTGATAAAATAACTCATAAAACAATAGATTAAGTTTATTGAAATTAATAAAACTGATATTTAAGCGTATTTTGTTTCTATATAAGTTTTTTGAAAATATAAAGCTGAAAAATGGATAAGTAGTAATGCCATGTTCTTAACATTGTTAATCCAGGTTTATAAAGTCTTGTTGGTTGAGTTTGGGATAAAAAGAACATGGAGAGTAAATTAATGACAAAAATATAGAGGTATGAGAGACGAGGGAGGTGTAGGTTCTTATAGGAAAGATTGCTTTTAAGAATGGGGCAATTATTCAGAAAATGAAGCCTTAAGAAATCAGAAAAATAGTAAAATTGACTGCTTTTTTAACAAAATTATTGGCAAAAGATTCCAGTTTTGGTTAAAAAGAAACCGACTTGTTTCAAAGTCGGCTTTTGTGCGCTTCTTATATTGAATTTAAAATTATAAGTAATTGATATTAAAATAAATATATGAATTAATTTCGTATAGTGGCCCTTATGTTAAATTTGGGAGATTTAAGTCTTATTACATGATATAGCTTATGGATCGACTTTGCTAAAGATGCCTTTCAATCAATCAAGTCAACGTCAGGTAAATTATTTAGCACTTGATCATAAGTTTCATAATTCTCCAACACTTTAATAATTATATCTAACGGTTTTGACCATATTTCAGGTAAGTCTCGTTCATTTTTAGATTGAATAGGAAAAGCTAGATATTCCTGTGGAGGTGAAAACTGAGCGTTAACTCCATCTTTATTGCCTCTAGCATCAACTCGATACCAGCCATGCCCCTGTAAATAAACAGCATTAAGACCATGAAGACAGTATGGTGCTTGCCCACTATCACCGATAGATAGCCGTTGATAGCACAATCCAGCAGGAATACTATTCGCTCTCAATAACGCTGCTAGTAGATGACTTTTAGCATAGCAATATCCTGTTTTATGTAATAAGACATCTGATGCTTTACAGGTTATAGGATTCAATTTGAAATCAGAGCTGTGCTTAATTTCATCTCTGACATACTCAAAGCATTTTTGAACTATATCATTTTCACTAGAGCAGTTTTCAGCTAGGCTCTTTGCTAGAGAAAGAATAGAGGGATCTTCAAAGTTAATATATTTGCTAGGGGCAAGGTATTGTTTCATTTTTTTAGTCTAAATTAGATTAGGTCTAGAACCTTTTTGTAGTATATAAAACAAGCTTTACTTCATGAAAATCTGGTTAAGTTAACGGACTTTCTTCAATAAGCTTATAGGCCAATTTGATCTTAGGATAAAGATATATAATTGAGATCTATAAATCTTAATTATTAAATATACCTAAAATTAACATACTACACGTTATACGAAATAAATTTTTAGTTATTTAAAAACATGTACTTAATGTTAAGGTAGAAATGAATTGGATTTTTTAGTGTGAAATATTACATTGTCTGAATAAAATTTAGAGCTTAAAAGTCTATTGTTATAAATTAAAAAACCCGCGACATGCGGGGTTTTTTACTTAATCTCTTAACTAGAAAGAGCTAAGCATTTTCGCGAGCAATCGCACGGTAACCAATATCTTTACGATATTGCACGCCGTCGAATGTCACTTTTTCACAAAGCTCTAATGCTTTAGCTTGCGCTTCACCAATGGTGTTACCAAGTGCAGTTACGCAAAGCACACGACCACCTGCAGTAACGATTTCGCCATTTTCATTGACTTTAGTGCCTGCATGGAAAACTTTGGCATCCGTCATTTCAGTGTCTAAACCTGAAATCACATCATTGCTGCTCGAAGTTTCAGGGTAACCTTTAGACGCAAGTACGATACCGACAGTTTTACGCTCATCCCATTCAGCTTCCGCAGGTAAATTCCCTGCAATGCCAGCTTCAACCAAATCAACTAAAGATGATTTTAAACGCATCATGATCGGTTGAGTTTCAGGGTCGCCAAAACGACAGTTAAACTCGATTACTTTAGGCTGACCTTGTTCATCAATCATTAAGCCTGCGTATAAGAAACCAGTATAAACATGACCGTCTTTTTTCATACCTTCAACGGTAGGACGCATCACTTCATTCATGGTTTTTTCAAATACGTCTGCAGTCACAACTGGCGCAGGAGAGTAAGCACCCATACCGCCTGTGTTTGGACCTTGGTCGCCTTCAAAGATACGTTTGTGATCTTGAGAAGTCGCCATCGGCAAAATGTGGTCGCCATCAATCATACAAATGAAAGATGCTTCTTCACCTGCAAGGAATTCTTCGATGACTACACGTGAACCTGCATCACCAAATTTGTTGCCAGCAAGCATGTCATCAATCGCATCAAATGCTTCTTGATTGGTCATGGCAACGATCACGCCTTTACCCGCAGCAAGACCATCTGCCTTAATCACGATAGGCGCGCCATTTTTTTCAACAAATGCTTTTGCTGCATCTACTTCAGTAAACACATCATAGAATGCAGTAGGGATGTTGTGGCGTTTTAAGAAGTGCTTGGCAAATGCTTTAGAGCCTTCAAGCTGTGCAGCAAATTGAGTTGGACCCCAGATTTTCACACCAGCTTCGCGGCAGGCATCAACCACACCATTAACAAGCGGAGCTTCAGGGCCAACCACGATTAAATCAACTGCATTGTTTTTAGCAAAGTCGATAATCGCAGCATTGTCTAAAATATTTAAGGCAACATTTTCGCATTTATTTTCAGTTGCAGAACCCGCATTACCTGGTGCTACAAATACTTTTGCGACTTTGTCATCTTGTGCGATTTTCCATGCCAAAGCATGTTCACGACCGCCATTACCTAAAACTAAAATATTCATCTAAAAATCCCTCAAAAGAATAGAATCCCACCTTGCGAAGCCATGCTTCTCACCCTGTAAAAAAAAGAGGGGTTTCACGAATAAAAATGTCCCTTTATTTGTGAAAAGTCCCCCTTTTTTACAAAGGGGGATTTAGGGGGATTAATAAATACGACTTCTAATTAATTAGTGACGGAAATGACGCATACCAGTGAAGACCATTGCAATGCCAGCTTCATCAGCAGCAGCAATTGTTTCTTCATCACGCATAGAACCACCCGGTTGGATAATGCATTTGATACCCGCTTTAGCAGCGTTATCAATACCATCACGGAATGGGAAGAATGCATCAGATGCCATTACAGCACCTTCAACAACTAAACCAGCATGTTCAGCTTTGATCGCAGCAATACGAGCAGAGTTTACACGGCTCATTTGACCAGCGCCTACACCAATGGTTTGACGGCCTTTTGCATAAACGATTGCGTTCGATTTAACGTATTTCGCAACTTTCCAAGCAAAGATTAAGTCATCAATTTCTGCTTCAGTTGGTGCACGTTTAGTCACAACTTTAAGGTCATCTTTAGTGATCATGCCTAAGTCTTGATCTTGAACTAAAAGACCGCCGTTTACGCGTTTGTAGTCAAGTTGCGCTTTACGTTCAGTGATTGCAGGAAGTTCGCCACATACAAGTACACGTACGTTTTTCTTCGCGCCAGTTACTTCAAGTACGCCTTCAGCAACACTTGGCGCAATAATCACTTCTACGAACTGACGGTCAACAATCGCTTGTGCAGTAGCAACGTCTAATTCACGGTTGAATGCAATGATGCCACCGAATGCAGATTCAGGATCTGTTGCATAAGCAAGATCGTAAGCCGCTTTGATACCGTCTAGAGAAACAGCAACACCACATGGGTTTGCATGTTTCACAATTACACATGCAGGCTTAGCAAATGATTTAACACATTCAAGTGCGGCATCAGTATCTGCGATGTTGTTATAAGAAAGTTCTTTACCTTGAAGCTGTTTCGCAGTTGAAACAGATGCTTCAGTTGCAGTGTTTTCTACATAGAATGCAGCAGACTGATGTGGGTTTTCGCCGTAACGTAAGTCTTGAACTTTATTTAATTGAGTATTGAAAGTACGCGCAAACTTATCTGCCTGACCTTCTTCTTTACCTACGCGAGCGCCTAAGTAAGAAGCAATCATGCCGTCGTATTGTGCAGTGTGTTCAAATGCTTTCACTGCCAAGTCAAAACGAGTTTCGTAAGATAAAGCGCCATTTGCTTTAAGTTCAGCAACTACTGTCGCATAATCAGATGCATTTACTACGATACCTACAGATGCATGGTTTTTCGCAGCAGCACGAACCATAGTAGGACCGCCGATGTCGATGTTTTCGATTGCATCAGCAAGTGAACAGTTTGGTTTAGCCACAGTTGCAGCGAATGGATAAAGGTTTACCACAACCAGGTCGATCGCATCGATGTTGTGTTCAGCCATTACAGCTTCATCTAGACCGCGACGAGCTAAGATACCACCGTGGATTTTTGGATGTAGTGTTTTAACACGACCGTCCATCATCTCTGGGAAACCTGTGTGCTCTGAAACTTCGACTACAGCGATATTGTTGTCTTTAAGCAACTTATATGTACCGCCAGTAGATAAAATTTCTACCCCAAGAGCCACGAGGTTTTTAGCAAATTCAACGATCCCTGATTTATCAGATACAGAGATTAAAGCGCGTTTAATAGTCATGATTTTCGTCAACAATATTAAAGGTCTAGATTAAAACGGTAGGCAAAACTTAAGATAAAAAAAATGCCCACGGCAACCGTGAGCATTTTATCATTTATTCACTCATTAAACCGTGAGCTTTTAACTTTTTACGTAAAGTACCACGGTTGAGTCCAAGGATCTCGGCAGCACGGGTCTGATTTCCACGCGTATATTCAAGAACTACAGATAAAAGAGGCTTCTCCATTTCTGCCAGCACCATGTCATATACCTGTGAAGGTTGCTCGCCTTGCAATTGTGCAAAGTAATGGCGAACTGCGCGATCTACGTGAATACGAAGAGCGACATCAGATTGTGCAGTAAAAATAGGAGACTTGCTATTCATGCGAATTAATCCGAAAAATCAAATATCACTTGGGTAAAGAGATATATAAAAGTGGTATATAAAAAATTCAATGAACTCCGTTTTAGATCCTAAAACTGGAGTTCTAAAACTTGATCATTTAGCTTGCCACAACTCGACGTTATTGATCGAAAAATAAGCGTAACAATAGTTTAATATTTGTTACCAACCAAAATCAAAACAAAAAAATCTGCTCGATACGCAATATTGAATAAAGCGCATTTTGGCTAGACGATTTTGTTGTGAAAATTTTCGAGGAGTTTGCAGCACAAAGCTTTCGTGGCGCGTATGATAGCATTGTCTAAGAAAAAGTGAGCAAGAAAACTGCATTTTTTTTACATTTTTTTGTGTTTTTTTATAGTTTTTTTCAATATTACGGACGAATTATTTCCAAACTATAGGTATCAAAGCTTTTACGTTCTACAGGAAGGCTAAACTTAAATTTAAAAGGGCTGTTTTGTGGAATTCTTTGTATGCCATTCAGACTGGCAACCAAATAATCAGATGGAGCAAACGAATAAGTAGAAATGATTTCCCCATTAGATTTCAAATCTACTCTAATATTGGGCAAGGCCAAGCTTTTGGAATGGTAGTTGATGAGCTCACCTGTAAACTGGGTTTCTTTTTTGGAAATTTGTTTTACCTTGACCTTATTGGTCGAGATCAGGCGATAATTTTCTTCCATAATGGAGCATTTAAAAGTCTGGCAAACATTATTAAATAACGCGCTAATCAAAGGGCTATTATTCAAGATTTTTGGATTAAACCAGAAAATTTGAAAAATCAGTAAGCTGATCAGGCATACATTAATCGCCCCCCATGTTACATAGTGCCAAGCACTATACTTTTTTTCTTGTTCGGATTTTTCAGACCAATTGAGTGCGGGGTAATTTCCAATCGGATCTGTGCTGAAATAATTGAGGTTGTTTAAATAGGTTTTTAGATCGATATTCGAGTTTTCAACCTTGCGATCAAAAATATTTAATAAGTGTTGTTCTTGTTGATGTCCTGCAATTAATGCTTCAGTATGAAATTGACTGGATGTAGCAATGGCATTGGATGGATTTAGGGTTGAAGTAGATTGAGTAGTAGAGGTGGTTCGTTCTTTCTCTGCTACAAGATGGGTGAGCGCATTAAAATTAGTGGAACATTTCGCGCAACAAACCATGCCCCGAGCAACTGTCAGTTGAGCCACAGAGACTTTGTACTTTGTTAAACAGTTAGGGCAATAGGTTTGTTTTTCGCTCATAGTCTATTCAAGATTTGAATGGGTGTTTTGGCGTTTACCTGAAATTCGACACCAATGTTGTTCACGTTTTTCAATTGCTAGTATATCAAAAAATTCAGAATAAACACTAGAAACATCAGCAACTTGCTCTTCTAAAATACCAGCAAGTGCGAACTCTCCCTCAGATTTCACTAAAGTTGCGAATTCTGGCGCAAGTGCCATTAAAGGGCCAGCAAGAATATTTGCAACGAATACGTCCGCTTGCTGATTTTTCAATTCTGCATTGAATTCATCTGGTAAACCAACATAAAGATTCTCCAAAACACCATTGAGTTCGGCATTTTGCTGTGTTGCTAAAACAGCTTGAGGATCAATATCTGTGGCATAGACTTTTTTCGCACCCAGTAATAGGGCAGCAACACCTAAAATACCTGAACCACATCCATAGTCGATCACAATTTTATCTTTGACATCGGTTTTGCCTAACCATTGTAAGCAAAGGAAAGTACTGGCATGGTTACCTGTACCAAAAGCAAGACCTGGATCAAGCTTGATGTTAACTGCATCAGCCTCAGGGGCTTCCATCCATTCAGGCACAATCCAGTATTTCTCTGCAATCTGAATAGGTTCATAGGCATCCATCCAGGTGCGTTCCCATTCTTGATCTTCAATGAATTCGCTGCGCATAGGTGCTTCAGGCATTTGTGCTTTAATAAAGGTTTCTAAAGCTGCAACATCAATTTCTTCATCATCTTCCTGAGCGTAAATGCCGGTGACAATGACTTTATTCCAAAGTGGAGTTTCACCTGGAAGTGGTTCAAGCAAATCCTGATTTTCGGCGTCATCCAAAGTTACGCTCACTGCACCTAGTGAACTTAAAAGTGTTTCAGTGAAATCGACTTGAGCTTGCTCGACAGTAATATGAATTTGTAACCACTTCACGGAGATAACCTAAATTTGTGTTTTTAAAAATAGTATTGTAGCGGAACTCAGGCTTAAACGACTATATATTGATAAAAACTATGCAGAAAAATAAAAGGACGTATCTGGACGTCCGCTTCTAATGATTAATGATATAAGTTGGGTTTGACGAGATGTGTTTGATCATTGATCGTGATGAAATTTGTTTCTCAATCTGATCTGTTTGATATGCCTGTTTAATAGAAAGCTTGATGTGCCTAAAGATCAGATATGTTGTTTCATTCCTTCAATATCTTTGAATTTGATTCATTCAGGTTGACAGGGCGTCTTGTTAAAATATAGCCAAACAGCACGGCAAAAATATACATCAAAATAGAGTAGATGCCGGCAGGCAGAGCGATGGTTGTATTAGAGAGTACTGAAAGTGCAATGGTTAGAGCAATGGCGGTGTTGTGAATACCGACTTCAAAGGTGCACGCGCGTGCTTGTCTATCTGGTATTCCTGCCAGTAAGGGTAATAAATAGCCGACAAATAGGCTAATAAAACAAAACAGCGCGGTTGCAATACCAATCTCGGCAAAATATTCAATCAGGTTGGATTGTTCTTTATATATAGCTAGGCTGAACAAGAAGCATAAAAAAGCGACGGAAAGAAAACGCATAGGCTTGTTTAATTTTAAGGCAATATGTGGTGCTACTGAACGGATGAACATACCTAGACAGACAGGAATAAAAATAACCAAAAAAACCAAAGTGATTTTGGTGGTAGGTATTCCAATTTTTTGGTGGTCTCCAAGAAAATACAGAATTGATAAATTCACCAGAAAAGGGAGGGTAAAAGTACAGATCATGGAGTTGATTGCAGTTAGTGTGATATTTAACGCAACATCTCCTTTATATATATAACTGAATAAATTTGCTGTCGGACCACCGGGTGATGCAGCTAATAGCATTAAGCCTACAGCCAAAAGCGGTGTGAGTTTTAGTACCACACATATTAAAAAAGCGACAGATACTAGAATAATCTGTTGAGCAAATAACGCTAGAAAAATGACTTTGGGGTAGCGTCCTACACGCATAAAGTCTTTTGGTGTTAATTCCAGCCCTAGTCCAGTCATCATAATGGCTAATGCAACCGGTAAAAAAAAGGTAAATAGTCCCGAATCCATGGAATATCCTTTTTATTTTTATATCCTTAATATTCTTTGAGTTTAAACGAGTTTTTTAAATTAGCAACATATAAAAACGGGTAAATTTTAGTCACTTTACCCGTTTATAATTTGAATTAAATCAAGCTTGTATTTATTTGTGCAGACTATTGCGCAGGTGCGGTTTGCATTTGAGGTTGAGTTTGTTGCATTTGAGGTCGAGGAGGGACAAACCCTAGTGCACATTTACCCTTAACTTCACTGCCATTAATGGTTGCTGTTGTTGCACCTGTATTGCCATTACAAGCATTGGTTAACTCAGGTTCATCTCCTGTAATTGAAGAGTTCTTTGCAGAAGGAAAGAATTGAGGCTCGCATGTACCATTCCAGATAATACCGCGATACGCAAAACTGACTTGCGCACCTTGGCTTTTGCCTTTACATACCTTTTGATACCTTTGAGCATCATATACTTTTTCGACTTTGTCATTTGCAGAGGCTGCAAAAGAGGCAAAACATAGACCACATAGAATGGATGAGAGGAAAATTTTCTTATTCATCTTATATACCTTTGTTCGTAATGTACCCAACCTTTAGCTTAAAAAATAATCAAAATAAAACAATGTTAATCAAGTAAACTTTGCTCATTAAATGTTTCATTTCTATGGTAAGTCTGAAAAGCAGAATTACATTGCAACATTAAAGCATTGGCTAAATAATCCAGTCTTGATGGATAAATTCGACTCATTTTGTCAACTTATCTCGTTAAGTTTTGATATAATGTTCCGTCATCCTTTTTTTATCTCTCAAACCATTATGCATTATCCTAAAGTTTACGATGTCATTGTTATCGGTGGCGGTCACGCTGGTACCGAAGCAGCCCTTGCTGCAGCGCGTATGGGTCGACAGACTCTGCTCTTAACTCATAACATTGAGACTTTAGGGCAGATGAGCTGTAACCCGGCCATCGGTGGTATTGGTAAATCGCATTTAGTACGCGAAATTGATGCCCTGGGCGGTGCAATGGCATTGGCTGCCGATAAAGGTGGTATTCAGTTCCGTATTTTGAATTCACGTAAAGGGGCTGCTGTACGTGCAACACGTGCGCAAGCTGACCGTATTCGCTATAAAGCTGCGATTCGTGACACATTGGAAAATCAGGCCAATCTGGATATTTTCCAGCAAGCAGCAGATGATCTGATCGTTGAAGGCGATACCGTTAAAGGTGTAGTCACTCAAATGGGCATCCGTTTTGATGCCAAAACAGTGGTCTTAACCACTGGTACATTCTTGGGCGGTGTGATTCACATTGGTCTGAACAATGCCTCTGGTGGCCGTGCGGGTGATCCTCCTTCAATATCATTGGCGCATCGTTTACGTGAATTAAACTTGCCAGTAGGGCGTTTAAAAACAGGTACGCCACCGCGTATTGATGCACGTTCGGTTGATTTCTCTGTCATGACACCGCAACCGGGTGATTTCCCGTCTCCAACCATGTCATTCATGGGTGATGCATCGATGCATCCTGAGCAAATTAACTGTTACATTACCCATACCAATGAACGCACGCACGACATTATTCGTGGTGGTTTAGATCGTTCACCAATGTATACCGGTGTGATCGAAGGTGTAGGTCCTCGTTACTGCCCATCAATTGAAGATAAAATTCATAAATTTGCTGATAAAGATTCACACCAAGTGTTCCTTGAGCCTGAAGGTCTGGATACACATGAGCTTTATCCAAACGGTATTTCGACTTCTTTGCCTTTCGATGTGCAGTTTGAACTGGTTCGCTCAATCCGTGGTATGGAAAATGCGCATATTTTGCGTCCAGGTTATGCGATTGAATATGATTACTTCAATCCACAATCCTTGAAGTTCTCATTAGAAACCAAGTCGATCAATAACCTGTACTTTGCCGGTCAAATTAACGGAACTACCGGTTATGAAGAAGCGGGTGCTCAAGGTCTGCTTGCCGGTCTAAATGCAGCACGCCGTGCCTGGGATCAGGAACAATGGACACCGAAACGTGACGAAGCGTATATGGGTGTGTTGGTTGATGATTTAATCACATTGGGTACCAAAGAACCGTACCGTATGTTCACTTCACGTGCCGAATACCGCTTGATGCTTCGCGAAGACAATGCAGATCAACGTTTAACTGCGATTGGTCGTGAAATGGGTCTGGTGGATGATGAACGCTGGACCGCTTACTGCGAAAAAATGGAAGCGGTAGAAACAGAAAAAGGTCGTTTGCAACATCTTTGGGCTGCACCAAACAATCCAATGGGTAAAAAATTCGTTGAAATGACCGGTGCAGATTTGTCTAAAGAATGTTCTGCAATTGATTTGTTGAAACGTCCAAACATCAACTTTGCGCAAATTGCTGAATTAACCGATTCACAAGTCTCTGCTTTTGTGGGTGAGCAAATTGAAATTGCGGTGAAATACGAAGGTTATATCAACCGTCAGCAAGAAGATGTGGCTCAGATGAAACGTCTGGAAGAAACCCGTATTCCTGCCGATTTTGACTATGATGTGGTTTCAGGTCTTTCTCGTGAAATTACGCTTAAACTGAAAGATGTGCGCCCTGAAACATTGGCTCAGGCCAGCCGTATTCCGGGTGTGACACCGGCTGCAGTTCAACTGGTGATGATTACGATTCGTAAAAATAACCAAGCGAAAAAATCTGCATAAGCCTGAAGACTAATTCAAGAAATTAAAAAGCCCGCGTCAGCGGGCTTTTTTATCTTTTATTTTAAATCCATTGCTTTTGACTATGGTTTCATCATAAATAACTACTGAAAATATAAGTAATTGAAATTTAATAATTTAAATAATTTATTATAGCTTATTGTGATTAATATAATTGTATTTAAGTCTTATTTATACTGGATTGTTCACATTTTGGTGGATTTAATCCGACCATTGTAGTGGTATTTATTTAAAAAGATTGATCTGAAAATAGAGTGGCAATTTGCTGCACGGCAATTTGCTTACTATGGACGGAGTTCAATCATGGCACAAATACAAACAGGTAAAATGCAAAAAATCTTAATCATTTTTTTGTGTTTTTGGGTCGCTTTTTTTGAAGGTTTTGATCTTCAGGCTCCCGGTATTGCGGCAAAAGGAATTGCTGGAACATTTGCCCTTGATCAAGTGCAAATGGGCTATGTATTTAGTTTAGGTGTATTCGGAATGTTGTTTGGGGCATTCTTTGGTGGTCGTATAGCTGACTATTTGGGGCAGAAAAAAGTCCTGATGTTATCGATCGCGATTTTTGGTGTTTTCATGTCGCTTACGGCAATTGCGCCAAGCGTTGAAATTTTATATGCAGCACGTTTCTTTACCGGGTTGGGTTTAGGTGCTGCAATGCCAACCATGATTTCTGTGGTCGGTGATGAAGCAACTGAGGCAAACCGTGGCAAGTTAAACAGCCTGATGTATTGTGGCTTACCAGTAGGTGCTATTTTTGTTGCGGGACTGGCTATCTTGTTTAAAGATATTTCCTGGCATACGCTTTTCCTGATTGGAGGTTTGGCGCCATTGGTGCTGCTCCCATTCATGGCAATGATTCTTAAAGATAAGCCTAAGCAAGTGGTCGTTGAACAAGCTGCTGCCGAAGCTGTTCCGGGTATGGTTGAAGTACTATTTAAAGAGCAGCAATATAAAAATACCCTGCCACTTTGGGTGGGTTTCTTCTTTACCTTGATGATCAATTATATTTTGATTAGCTGGTTGCCTAACCTGTTGATGGAACAGGGTCTGGAAAAACCACAAGCTTTTATGGTGATGCTGGTATTCCAGGTGGGTGCAGTGATTGGAACCTTGGCCTTGGGTTACTTGCTGGACCGTTTAAAACTTTGGCAAATGGCGGTGATTATTTATAGTGGTTTGTTTGTTGCGCTGGTATTGTTGTTTACCACGACGTCTATTCCAGTACTCATTCTGGCTGGGGTGATGGGCGGCATGTTCTCTACAGGTGGTCAATCGATTCTGTATGGTATTTCACCTATCTTCTATTCGGGCACGGGTAAAGTTACAGGTGTAGGTAGTGCAATTTCACTGGGCCGTTTGGGTGCCATGACTGGACCACTGCTGAGCGGAAAAATCTTGGCTTTGGGCTTGGGTGCATCAGGAATTTTAATGGCAAGTTTACCTGCTGTGGTCATCTCTGCTGTAGCTGTAACTGCACTATCGCGTTATAAGTCTGCACATAAATAAGCACTACATCATTAAAAGTACAATTGTATGAAAAAAAGGGAATCAAGAAGATTCCCTTTTTTTATGGCAAATCTGCTTAGAAAAAATAAAGAGATCTTATTATATAGTTTGTTAAAATGGATTGAGCCTAAAACAGATTAACCTTTTATATGACTTATCAACTCGTTCCCTTGTCCATTCAGGCAACAGACAATATTGCCTGTCCGCATTGCCAGCACAATGTGATTGACTGGGCTGAAGAGCAATATGTGCAGCCTTGTGAACATACGCTGTTTATTGCCATGGATATTGGCTTTGAATATATGACTGATGAATTTGAGCAAAGCATGCCGCGTTCGGTGGATGATCTGCATGCCAATGATGATCAGGTGAATATGTTTGCTGAAATTACTCAGTCTACTTATCCTGACTATCTGATTTTACAGTCGGATTTAGGGGTGGAAGGTTATTCTCGTTATATTGGTTTTACCGCATAAGTATTCAGTAATTAAATTAAAAATGCAGCAATAAAAAAGCGCCCTCAGGCGCTTTATTTATATGAAGTGCATTTAACTTTCGATCTCTTCTTCTACATCGTCATCTGAGGTATCCATACCTAACTCTTTAAGTTTTCGAGTCAAGGTATTGCGTCCCCAGCCCAGCAATTCAGCGGCATGGCGTTTACGACCACGGGTTTGCTGTAAAGCTGCAGTAATTAAGGTGCGTTCAAACATTGGAGTGGCAATGTCGAGAATTTTCATCTCACCATTTTTCAGTTTCTGAATTGCCCATTGACCCAATAATTCATCCCAGTGATGCAGTGAAATACGGTCAAAAGTATTGTGTGGCTGAGCATCATCCGTAGCGCGTTGAATTGGAATCTGTTTCAATTCAGATGGTAAATCTTCAGGATAAACCTCACGTCCGGTAATCATTACAGTTAACCAGCGGCAGGTATTTTCCAGCTGACGCACGTTACCTTGCCACGGCAATTGTTGCATATATTCCTGAGTTTCAGGACGCAAGATTTTAGGATTGACGCCTAATTCCTTACCTGCGCGTGCCAGGAAGTGCTGCGCCAGCATAGGGATGTCTTCACTACGATGAGCCAGTTTAGGAATGTGAATACGGATCACATTCAGGCGGTGATACAAGTCTTCACGGAAGCGGCCTTCATGTACCAGCTTTTCCAGATCCTGGTGAGTGGCTGCTACAATACGCACGTCCACTTTGACCGGGATATGACCGCCGACACGGTAAAACTCGCCATCGGCCAAAACACGGAGTAAGCGTGTTTGTGTTTCAAATGGCATATCACCGATTTCATCTAAAAACAGCGTGCCACCATTGGCCTGTTCAAAGCGGCCTTGACGTTGCGTATTTGCACCGGTAAAGGCACCTTTTTCATGACCAAAAAGTTCTGTTTCAATCAGGTCTTTAGGAATTGCGGCCATATTCAGGGCAATAAACGGCTTGCTGCTGCGGGGTGAGTGGCGATGCAGGGCATGGGCAACCAGCTCTTTACCGGTTCCAGATTCACCATTAATCAATACGGTAATGTGTGACTGGGACAAACGGCCAATGGCGCGGAACACTTCCTGCATGGCCGGCGATTCACCAATAATTTCAGTAGAATGAATCGGTGGGGCTGATTTGGCAGATTCCTGCTGTTGCAATTTGGCAATATGCAGGATGGCACGGTTGACCAGAGCCAATGCTTCATCAATATCAAACGGTTTTGGCAGATATTCAAAAGCACCGGTTTGATAGCTGGATACGGCAGATTCCAGATCGGAATGTGCAGTCATGATAATCACCGGCAAATCGGGATGACTGCCTTTGACTTTGCCCAGAAAGGTCAGGCCATCAATACCTGGCATACGAATGTCCGTTAAAATCACATCGGGAGCATCTATGCTGAGTTGGTCCAGTGCAGACTGTGCCTCTTCAAAACTGGTGACATCAAAACCTTCTTCTTTGAATGTTTTTTCCAAAACCCAGCGCATGGCACGATCATCATCAATGACCCATATTTTATTTCGCGACATGGTTAGACTCCCAAGGTAAATATAAGCTAAATACTGTTTTTCCCGGAACAGATTGGCATTCAATCATTCCGCTATGTTGGTGCATGATATTTTGTGCAATGCTCAAACCGAGCCCGGTGCCTTTAGCACGTCCTGTGACTAATGGATAAAATACCGATTCCAGGATTTCTTCAGGGACACCTGGACCGTTGTCTTCAATATCAATACGTACTGCGGAACGTTTTAATACACCGTTGATAGTGACCAAGCGTTGAATCCGGGTTCTTAAAATCAGTTCCGGTTGATGATCCACAAAGAATTCCTTGTTTTCCATCATCGCTTGAACTGCATTGACACTGATATTGAGCATGACCTGAATTAACTGGTCACGATCTGCCATGACATCTGGTAAGGACAGATCGTAGTCACGGGTAATCTTAATTTTCTTTTTGGTTTGATTGGTAATGAGGGAACGCACACGCTCTAAGGGCTCATGCACATTCACTAGTTCATAACTAGGTAACTGCCGTGAACCCAACATGGTGTCGGCTAAATTACGTAAACGGTCGACTTCACTGATAATAATGTCGGTAAATTCTTCATATTGCGGGTCATTCAGACTGCGCGCCAAGAGCTGGGTTGCACCACGAATTCCACCAAGGGGATTTTTGATTTCATGCGCAACACCGCGAATCAGTTGTCGGGCCACTTGATGCTGCTGAATCAGGTTCTCTTCTTTGGAGATTTTCAGCATCCGGTCAATCTGGTTTAATTCAATCAGTAGCAGCGGATGATAAGGTTTTTCCGAATTGATCTGTGAAACGGTATAGTCCACATGAATATCTTTAAAGCTGACACTGAGGGCTGCTTCTCGACGGGTATAAGGTTGTCCAGTCTTAAAAGTATTTAATAATGCTTCTTCAGTATTAAATTCATCATTTGGCATATGCAACAAATTCAGCACAGGCTGTCCGGCTGCACGCAGTAAACTGATATCAAACAGAGATTCACAAGAAGAATTTAAATAAAAAATATTCAGATTACTGTCGACCAATAAAATTGCAGTGGTTAAATTGTCCACTAAAAGGCGGTAGTCGATAGCAACGGGTTGATCCATTAGCGAAAGTATCCTGTGTTAAAATAGCGCAATGGCATCTGCACTTCTTGTCATTTCTCCCTGTTATGGGACATTCAACGAGTTAAACGTTGTCGAAATAAAGCAAAATGCACGCCAACTTTGAGCATTGGTATAAATAAAAATTCAGCCGCAATAAAAGTGTGCTTTTTTGTTCTGTGATTACGGAATTTTAAGATCATAGTAAAGGAAATAAAATTATTAGTGAACCAAAATGGTGCATATAAAATATTTGGTAAAAATATAGCCGTATTTTGGTGCGTAATGCAAAGAGTGAGGTTTCCACCTATTTTTATGATCGGAAAAGACATACAATACGCGCATTACAGTGGAGCGCAGATTCATGAAGTCCCCCAAAGTCGGTTTTGTTTCTTTAGGTTGTCCTAAGGCATTGGTAGATTCTGAACGAATTTTAACTCAGTTAAAGACTGAAGGTTATGATGTGGCATCGGATTATGACGGTGCCGATTTGGTTGTTGTTAATACTTGTGGTTTTATTGAATCTGCAGTACAAGAATCTTTAGATGCGATTGGCGAAGCCATGAGCGCAAACGGCCGCGTGATTGTGACTGGTTGTTTGGGTAAAGATGAAGACAAAATTCGCCAAATGCACCCGAATGTCCTGAAAGTGACCGGTGCTGCGGCATATCAAGAAGTGATGGAGGCTGTACACGAGTATGTGCCTGAACCACCTAAACATAACCCGTTTATTGACCTGGTTCCTGAACAGGGTATTCGTTTAACGCCGAAGCATTATGCATATTTAAAAATATCGGAAGGCTGTAACCACCGTTGTACCTTCTGTATCATCCCAAGCATGCGTGGTGATCTGGTTTCACGTCCTGTTGGTTCGGTGTTGAATGAAGCACAGGCTTTGAAAAAAGCCGGTGTAAAAGAAGTCTTGGTGATTTCTCAGGATACTTCTGCTTATGGTGTAGACACCAAGTACAAGCTGGATTTCTGGAACGGTCAACCAGTCAAAACCAAATTCTTTGACATGTGTGAAGCATTGGGTCAATTGGGCATCTGGGTGCGTTTGCACTATGTTTATCCATATCCGCATGTCGATGCAGTGATTGATTTAATGGCTCAAGGCAAAATCCTGCCTTATCTAGATATTCCTTTTCAACACGCCAGTCCGCGCATCTTAAAATTGATGAAGCGACCAGCCCATAGTGAAAATACTCTTGAACGCCTGAAGCTTTGGCGTGAAAAATGTCCTGAATTGGTGATTCGTTCAACTTTCGTTGTTGGTTTTCCAGGTGAAACAGAAGAAGATTTCCAAATCTTACTAGAATGGTTGAAGGAAGCGCAGTTAGACCGAGTAGGTTGCTTCACTTATTCACCTGTTGAAGGTGCGACTGCCAATGATCTGCCGGATCATGTGCCTGAAGACGTTAAACAAGACCGTTATGAGCGTTTCATGCAGGTTCAGCAAGAGATTTCAGCAGCCAAACTGCAAAAACGCGTAGGTCAGACCATGACTGTTTTAGTGGATGATCTGGAAGATGAATTCCCGGTTGCCGTGGCGCGTTCTTATGCAGATGCACCTGAAATTGACGGTAATGTCTTTGTTGAGGATATTGATAAAACTCAAATCAAGGCCGGCGATTTGCTTGAAGTCGAAATTACCGATGCAGATGAATACGACTTATATGCAAAATTAATTCGGATTAAATCTGCCTGATTGGTCATAAACGCATACGAATAAAATTTTAGATATTGAAAGATTCGGAGATTTCTTAAATGTTGGACTCAAAAAAGCCCCGTTACGAACGTATTTTACTTAAGCTTTCTGGTGAAGCATTGGCTGGAAATAAAGACATGGGTATTGATGCAACCGTGCTCGATCAAATGTCTTTAGCCATTGCGCACTTGGTTGGTTTGGGTGTGCAAGTCGGTATTGTGGTGGGTGGTGGTAACCTGTACCGCGGTAGCCAATTGCAAAAGGATGGTTTGGTTGGTCGTGTAACTGGTGACCAGATGGGTATGTTGGCGACTGTGATGAATGGTCTGGCACTGCGCGATGCCTTGGTGCGTCGTAACATCAAAACCCGTTTAATGTCAGCTTTGCCAATTGGCGCTGTGGTTGAGTCTTATTCAAGCCGTGATGCGATTCGTCACCTGACTCAAGGTGAGGTATGTGTATTTGTTGCTGGTACAGGTAACCCGTTCTTTACGACAGATACAGCAGCTTGCTTACGTGGTATTGAAATTGAAGCCAACCTGATCTTAAAAGCAACCAAAGTGGACGGTGTCTACAATAAAGATCCAAGCAAATATGATGATGCTGTGAAGTATGAAACACTGACATTTGATCAAGTGCTGGATGAAAAATTAGGTGTGATGGACTTGACTGCAATTTGCTTATGTCGTGACCATAACGTGCCACTTCAAGTGTTCGATATGAATAAGGCAGGCTCATTGCTTTCAGTGGTGATGGGTGAAAAAGAGGGTACTCACGTTACGAATTGATGTACGTGAGCCTGAAAGCTCTTTATACTACACGCTATTTAGTTATTACATCTCTTAGAATTAAGTAAGGAAGATCACATGATTAACGATCTTAAGAAAGACGCTGAAGACCGTATGAACAAGACGCTTGAGTCTTTGGAACATGGTTTTGCCAAGGTTCGTACAGGGCGTGCGCATCCATCCATCCTGAACGGTGTTATGGTTCCTTACTATGGCTCAGATGTACCTTTGAATCAGGTTGCGAACGTGGGTGTTGAAGATTCACGTACCTTGCTGGTTCAGCCTTTTGAACGTTCAATGGTGTCTGCTATTGATAAAGCAATCCGTGAATCTGACTTGGGCCTGAACCCGATCACTGCTGATGCGATTCGCGTACCAATGGCTGCTCTTACTGAAGAAACACGTAAAGACATGCAGAAAGTTGCACGTAACGAAGCGGAAAATGCCAAAGTGGCAATCCGTAACATTCGTCGTGATGTATTGGGTGATATCAAGGCGTTATTGAAAGAAAAAGAAATTTCTGAAGATGATGAACGTCGTGCGGGTGATGATATTCAAAAAATCACCGATAAATTCGTTGCTGAAGTTGAAAAACGTCTGGCTGCTAAAGAAGCTGAATTGATGAAGGTCTAAAATTTAATGACCGTATCAGAAGATAGTACACTTCTTCCAAAACATGTTGCCATCATTATGGATGGCAACAATCGTTTTGCAAAAAAGAATCAAATGCAAAAAGGTGCAGGACATCGTGAAGGAAAGAATATTCTGGATCCGATTGTTGAGCACTGCAAAAAAAATCATATACAAGCGTTAACTGTTTTTGCATTTTCCAGTGAAAACTGGAATCGTCCTCAGTTTGAAGTTGATTTACTCATGGCATTGTTGGAAGAAACAATCCAGGAGCAACTTCCTCGAATGGAAAAATTTAATATTGCCTTGCGTTTTATTGGCGATCGTTCGCGATTGTCTGAACGTTTGCGCGAGTTAATGTTGCAAGCTGAACAAAGGACTGCTAAGTTCGACAGCATGACTTTAACTATTGCCATTAGTTATGGTGGTATGTGGGATATGGCGCAGGCTGCTAAACAGATTGCAGCAGATGTGCTGGCCAAAAAAGTTGCTGTGGAAGATGTTAATGTTGAATTGTTTGGGCAACATGTCAGTATGGCAAATTTACCTGCTGTAGATTTATTAATCCGTACAGGTGGTGATTATCGGTTGTCTAATTTTTTACTTTGGCAAGCCGCCTATGCTGAACTGTATTTTACCCAAACCTTGTGGCCTGAATTTACTGTAGAAGAGTTAGATGATGCATTCGCAGTGTTTGCTGGACGTGAACGTCGTTTTGGTAAAACTTCAGAGCAAATCCAACAAGAGAAAATTGAGAATTAATAAATGTTAGAGCGGATTATAACCGCATTGGTATTGGTAGCAGTCGTACTCAGCTGTATGTTCGCTACACAGTCTCACTATCCAATGTTTATGCTGATGATTGTTGCAGCAGGGGTTGCGGGGTATGAGTGGTTTAAGCTCATGCCACAAAAAAATAAAAATTTTGTCAAGCCAGTTGCCTGGGTTTACGGTATTGCAACTGCAGCGCTTGCAACTTTGGCATTATATTTTAACGATATCGCACTATTGCTTTGGGCGGCCTCTATTGTTTGCTGGATACTCAGTATTTTTTGGGTTAAATCCTATCCAGATTACGATGCATGGTATAACTCCAGTCTTAAAGTGATTGGGTTTATTCTTATATCTGCTGCTGTGACTGCAATCTTCTCTGTATGGCATAGCTCGCCATGGTGGCTCATGTATCTGTTTTTACTGGTTTGGGGCGCAGACAGTGGGGCTTATTTTGTTGGGCGTAAATTAGGCAAGAAAAAACTTGCTCCAGATGTCAGTCCGAATAAATCCGTTGAGGGTTTATATGGCGGTATTTTTACATCCATGATTATTGTTGTTGTGGTGGAAGTGCTATATCTGGATTTAAGCTTCGCGCAACATATTTTATTTTTAATTTTATCTGTAATTACGGTATTTAGTTCTGTGTTGGGTGATTTGTTTGAGTCTATGATCAAACGTCGTGCAGGAATTAAAGATTCAGGTCGTATTCTGCCAGGACATGGTGGAGTGTTGGACCGTATTGATTCATTGCTTGCTGCTGCTCCAATTTTTGCTGCAGGCATGTATGTTTTAAAACTTATTGGTGTAGATTTATAGATGTCACAATCTGTTTGTATATTAGGTGTAACGGGTTCCATTGGTCAAAGTACCTTAAAAATTCTGCAACAGCATCCTGAAAAGTATTCTGTTTTTGCAGTCACGGCACATAGTCGCATATTGGAACTTGTCGAAATCTGCAAACAGTATCGACCGAAAATCGCAGTGGTTCCATCCAGTAAAGTGGATGAACTTAAACAGCATTTTCAAAATCACAATTTGAACAATATTGAAATTCTGTCCGATGAAGCTGGCCTGATTGCTGTTGCTGAACATCCGGATGTGGGTGTGGTCATGGCGGCCATTGTAGGTGCTGCCGGTTTGCTACCCACTTTGGCAGCAGTGAAGGCAGGTAAGCGTGTCTTGCTGGCTAATAAAGAAGCGCTGGTCATGTCCGGTGACATCATGATGCAAGCTGCGCGCGATTATCATGCTGAATTGTTACCGGTAGATTCTGAACATAATGCCATTTTTCAATGTTTGCCAGAAGGTTATTTTCAGACCGAACGTACTGGACAGCCGAAGCAGGGTGTATCGCGTATTTTGCTGACGGCCTCTGGAGGCCCATTCATTAACCATAGTCTGGAACAATTGCAAAGCGTTACCCCGGCACAGGCCTGCAAGCATCCAAACTGGTCAATGGGACAGAAAATTTCCGTGGATTCAGCCACTTTAATGAATAAAGGGCTGGAATTGATTGAAGCCTGTCATCTTTTTGCAATTTCAGAACAGTTTGTAACAGTGGTAGTACATCCACAGAGTATCATTCATTCTATGGTTCAATATGTGGATGGTTCGACTTTGGCGCAAATGGGCAATCCGGATATGTGCACCCCAATTGCGCATGCGCTTGCATGGCCACAGCGTATTCAAACCCATGTGCCTGCACTTGATCTATTTATCAATCAAAAACTGGATTTCCAGGAACCTGATATAACACGTTTCCCGGCCTTGAAGCTGGCACGACAAGCCATGCAAAATGGTGGCTTGGCACCGGCTATTTTAAATGCTGCAAATGAGATTGCTGTGGCGGCTTTCCTGCGAAACAATATTGGCTTTACTGAAATTCCTCAGGTGGTTGAGCAGACTCTAAATCAGGTAGAAGGTGGTTCGGCAGAATCAATTGAACGTATTTTACTGGCAGATCAAGCTGCACGTTCAGTAGCACAACAAATTGTCACCCATAAAGGAAGCTAAACCATGAGTGCCTTGTTTATGATTGTGGCAGCAATTTTACTCCTTGGGCCGTTAATCGCGATTCATGAGTTCGGACATTATATTGTTGCACGTAAACTGGGTGTTAAAGTTTTAGTTTATTCGATTGGCTTTGGTCCAACCTTGTTGAAGTGGACTTCGAAAAAGTCAGGCATTCAATACCAGCTTTCCGCATTACCTTTAGGGGGTTATGTGAAAATGCTGGATGAACGTGAGGGCAGTGTCGCTGAGCAGGATTTGCCACGTGCGTTCAATCGTCAGCATCCATGGAAACGAATTGCAATCGTTGCTGCTGGACCCTTAATCAATCTGGTTTTTGCTGTGTTGTTATTTTGGGTTTTATTTATTCCAGCTGAGGAGCAACTGAATACCCGTGTAGGTAAGGTATTGCCGAATACACCTGCGGCAAGTGTGCAAATGCAGGTTGGTGACAAAATTACTACAGTTGATGGAACGCAAACCAATACTTGGGAAAAATTAAATTTTGCACTGGTAGATCGTGTAGGTGAGACCGGAAGCATTGAAATTCAGGCAGATCGTCATGGTCAGCTACACACTTTCCAATTACCTATTCACAATTTTCTTAAAGATCAGAAACAGTCGGCATTAGACAGCCTGGGCTTTTTACCTTATCGTCCGCCCCTCGCGCCTGTGGTCAGTAAACTGAGTGAAGATGGTGCAGCTATTCGTCAAGGCATGAAAGCAGGTGATAAAATCGTAGCGATTGATGGCGTGAAAACCAATGATTGGTTCGATGTGGTTCAAATTATTCAGGCTTCGCCAGAAAAATTGTTAAAAATAGATGTAATACGTCAAAATCAACTGGTACATTTGCAAGTAATGCCGCAAGGGAAGCGCGACAGTATGGGCAATGTTTCAGGGGTGCTGGGTGTACAAAATATTCCAGGAAAAATAGCCATTCCTGAGGAATATAAGCAAACCATTCAGTACAGTCCAACAGAAGCTTTTGTAATGGCGGTAGATAAAACGGGTCAAATTTCAGGTATGATTTTGAACTCGATTGTCAAAATGGTTCGTGGTTTAATTGGCTTGGATAATTTATCCGGTCCAATCACGATTGCCAAAGTGGCAGGCCAAAGTGCGGAAATGGGCTGGCAAACCTTTATCTCATTTATGGCTTTGATGAGCGTGAGCTTAGGAATTTTAAATTTATTGCCTATTCCAATGCTTGATGGCGGACACTTGGTTTACTATTTTATTGAGCTAATTCGTGGTAAACCTGTTTCTGAACAAATACAATTGGTTGGTTTAAAAATTGGTATGGTACTGCTCGGTAGCATGATGCTCCTTGCATTATTCAATGACTTCATGCGTTTATAACAACGTAGATATGAAATAAATTAACATCGGAAAAGACTGGCATGCAGCACACACATTTATTTATGCCTTTGGCACTCGTTAGTGCAATGGCAGCAGTACAACAAGTATATGCAGCAGATGAATTCATTGTCCGCGATATCAAAATTGACGGACTTGTTCGTTTAACGCCTACCAATGTCTATGGGATGTTACCTGTTAATGCAGGCGATCGTGTCAATGATGCGACAATTGCCAATGCGATACGTGCCTTGTATGCCACGGGCTTGTTTGATGATATCAAAGCATCTCAAGACGGGGATACGCTTGTTTTTACAGTGGTTGAGCGCCCGCTGATTTCAAAAGTCGAGTTTAAAGGCAATAAACTGATCCCTAAAGAGGCTCTTCAAGACGGGCTGAAAAAAATGGGGATTGCAGAAGGCGAGGTTCTAAAAAAATCTGCGCTGCAAACCATTGAGACTGAGCTTGAACAGCAGTATATGCAACAAGGTCGCTATGATGCTGATGTAAAAGTTATTACTACCGCAAGACCAAATAACCGTGTCGACTTGACTATCGACTTTGCAGAAGGTAAAGCGGCAAAAGTTGTTGATATTAATATTATTGGTAATACTGTTTTTAAAGAAAGTGAAATCAAGCAAGCTTTTGCGGTGAAGGAAAGTGGTTGGAGCTCGATTGTTACCCGTAACGATCGTTATGCACGTGAAAAAATGGCAGCCAGTCTGGAAGCTTTACGTGCGTTGTATTTAAACAAAGGTTATATCAATTTCAATATCACCAATTCAAGTTTGAACTTGAGCGAAGATAAAAAGAATATCTTTGTTGAAGTGGCTGTGGAAGAAGGTGAACAGTTTAAATTTGGTGAAAGCAAGTTCTTGGGTGATGCGCTGTATAAGCCAGAAGAATTAAAAGCACTACAAATTTATAAAGATGGTGAGACTTATTCTCAAGAGAAGGTAAATGCGGTCAAACAGCTTTTACTTCGCAAGTATGGTAACGCTGGTTATTACTATGCTGAAGTCAATATTGTTCCTGAGATTAATAAAGAAACTAAACTGGTTGATTTAAATTATTATATTAACCCGGGTCAGCAAGTGACCGTACGTCGTATCAATTTCACCGGTAATACTAAGACAGCAGATGAAGTGTTACGTCGTGAAATGCGTCAAATGGAAGGTGCTTTGGCAAGCAATGAAAAAATTGACTTGTCTAAAGTCCGTTTAGAGCGTACAGGTTTCTTTAAAACAGTTGATATTAAACCGGCACGTATTCCCAATGTGCCCGACCAAGTTGATTTGAATGTCAATGTTGAAGAACAGCATTCAGGTACCAGTACTTTGGCAGTGGGTTTCTCGCAAAGTGGTGGTGTGACATTCCAAGCCGGTTTAAGCCAAACCAACTTCTTGGGTACAGGTAATAGTGTTTCGATTGACTTATCCCGTTCAGAAACACAAGACTATTATAACTTAAGCGTGACAGACCCGTATTTCACCATTGATGGTGTGCGTCGTGGTTATAACATGTACTACCGTAAAACCAAGCTGGATAGTGACTATAACGTTAACAACTATGTAACGGACAGTTTTGGTGGTGGTATTAACTTTGGTTATCCAATTGATGAAAATCAGAGTATCAGTGCCGGATTTAACATTGACCAGACAGATGTCACTACAGGGCCTTATGTATCAACATATGTCCGAGACTATTTGTTGGCAAATGGTGGTAAGGCCACTGGGCGTGCTACAGATGTGTGTATTGGGGAGCAAGTTGCTCAATATAATGATCCTGCTAATCCAACTACAGTCACAGGCTATACTTGTAGCGGGCAAACAGTTGACTTTGATAATAAATTCAATGGTGACTTCTTAACCTACAACCTGAATTTGGGTTGGTCATACAACACCTTGAACCGACCAGTTTTCCCAACGAGTGGTATGTCTCATCGTGTGAATGGTGAAATTGCATTACCAGGTAGTGATGTGGAATACCAAAAAGTAACCTATGATGCACAAGCATTCTTGCCTTTAGGTAAAGATTTTGTCCTTCGTGGTTATGGTAAGTTGGGTTATGGTAATGATTTACCATTCTATAAAAACTTTTATGCTGGTGGTTTTGGTTCGGTACGAGGCTATGACAATAGTACTTTAGGTCCTAAGTATCCAGGCGTAACTTATAATGAATCAAAAACCCGAGATTACGATCCTGAAGAAGTGGGTGGTAATGCTTTAGTGCAATTTGGTACCGAACTTGCCTTGCCTTTGCCATTTAAAGGGGATTGGACACGACAAGTTAGACCAGTGCTGTTTGCAGAAGGTGCACAGGTTTTTGATACCCAGTGTGATATTCCGAAAGGAAACTTATACTTAAATTCAAGCAACACGCAAGTTGATGCCAAACAGTATTGTAAGGATAACTTTGGTTTTGATGCGGGTAACATGCGTTATAGCGTAGGTGCTGGCTTTACCTGGATTACCATGATTGGGCCATTATCGCTTAGCTATGCATATCCACTAAATGATAAACCGGGTGATGATACTAAGAATATCCAGTTTGAAATTGGTCGTACTTTCTAAGTACGACTTTATACAAGTTTAATTAAAGATATTTGGATATTTAAATGAATAAAATATTAATGAGTCTGGTTTTTGCTGGTTTTGCAAGTACATCAGTGGTTCATGCTGCGGGTTATGGGGTAATTGACCTGGAAAAAGTGGTAGAAAATAGCACTTATTTAAAACAGCAGAATGCTTCTATACAGCAAAAAGTAAAACCACAAACCACAAAGCTTGAACAGTTGGCGAAAGAGTTGGAAGCGCTACAACAACGTGCACAGCAAAATCCCAATCTTCCTGATGCTGAAAAACAGCAGATGGCTACTCAGTATCAGGCTAAACTGAAAGAAGTGAATACAATTCAGCAATCACTACAAGCCACCGTTCAAGCTTCAATTCAGGTCATGAATAAAACTATGGATGGTCGTGTGAAACAAGTTGCTGAACAATTGCGTAAAGAAAATAGCTTGGAAGTTGTTTTGAATAAAAATTCAGCACTTGCCTATGACCCTAAGTATGATTTAACTGATAAAATGATTCAAAAGGTTAATCTTATTAAGTAATCAATGAATCCGAAACAATTTCGCTTAGAAGATCTTGCTCGCCTTGTGCAAGGCGAGTATGTTGGTCAGTCTGATCTAAAGTTAGAAGGATTGGCAAGTTTAGATCTTGCTCAAGCGAAGCATATCGCATTTGTAAATGCTGATAAATATTTAGATCAGGCACGTGCATCAAACGCAGGTGCATTGATTGTTACAGCAGCTTTAAAAGCACAGCTGGACACGCATAATAACTTTATTGTTGTCGCGAATCCTTACCTTGCTTTCGCTATTCTGACGCATGTTTTTGAGAAAAAAAATACGCATCAGGGCATTGAAAGTACAGCACAAATCCATCCCTCTGCCATTGTTGCTGATACTGCTTATATTGGTCATTATGCTGTGATTGGTGAAAACTGTGTTGTGGGTGATGAAACTGTCATTCAATCACAAGTGAAAATTGATGATGGTGTTGAAATTGGTAAACAATGTTTTATCGATTCACACGTGACCATAACTGGCGAAACCAAGATTGGTGATCGCGTTCGTATTCATGCGAATACCGTGATTGGTGGTGAAGGTTTTGGCTTTGCACCTTACCAAGGGAAATGGCATCGGATTGCTCAATTGGGTTCAGTTAAAATTGGCAATGATGTCCGAATTGGCTCAAATTGCAGTATTGATCGCGGTGCATTGGACGACACAATTCTTGAAGATGGTGTCATTATTGATAACCTTGTGCAAATCGCGCATAACGTTAAGCTTGGTGCAAATACTGCATTAGCGGCTAAATGTGGTATTGCTGGAAGTACTACGATTGGCAAAAATTGTGTGCTTGCAGGGGCAGTCGGGGTCGTAGGGCATATTAATATTGCCGATAATGTAACAATTACCGGTATGTCAATGGTCACAAAAAGTATTTCTGAACCAGGCAGCTATTCTTCAGGTACGCCAATGCTGGAAAGTTTGCACTGGAAACGAGCAGCTGTACGCTTTAAACAATTAGCAGATGTGCCATTGACCCAATTACTGAAACGGCTTGATCATATGCAGACTCAAATCGAGTCCCTTGAATCAACTTTTAAGCGTAAATAGAAATATGATGACTGAGTCTAATACTCCTGCATTTACGAAGCCTGAATTGCCAATGCATATTCAACAAATTCGTGAATATTTACCTCACCGCTATCCATTCTTATTGGTCGATCGTATTGTTGATGTGACTGATAATGGCATCGTGGGTTACAAGAATGTTTCAATCAACGAAGAGTTTTTACAGGGACATTTCCCGGGCTATCCGATTATGCCAGGTGTTTTGATTGTTGAAGCTTTGGCTCAAGTCTCTGGTATACTTGGTTTTATCATGAATAATGAGAAACCGAGCGAAGGCTCTTTGTTCCTTTTTGCGGGCGCTGAAAAGGTTCGTTTTAAAAAACAAGTCGTTGCTGGTGACCAACTGGTGTTAAAATCAGAATTGGTTATGCACAAACGTGGTATTTACAAATATAATTGTATAGCCACAGTGGATGGCGTTGTAGCAACAACCGCGGAAATTATGGTTTCGCATCAAAAAATAGAGCAGGCATGAGTAATCACGATTTAATTCACCCAACCGCCATTATTGACTCATCTGCAGTTATTGCATCGGATGTACAAATAGGTCCTTATTGTATCATTGGACCCAAGGTAACCATTGGTGAGGGCACTAAGCTGCATTCACATGTGGTTATTGGTGGCTATACTCGGATTGGAAAAAATAATGAAATCTTCCAGTTTGCGAGCGTGGGTGAAGTTTGTCAGGATTTAAAATATGCTGGCGAAGAAACATGGCTTGAAATTGGTGATCACAACTCGATTCGTGAGCATTGCAGCTTGCATCGTGGTACGGTACAAGATCAGGGTATTACCAAGTTGGGTAGTCATAACTTATTGATGGTGAATACTCATATTGCACATGATTGTGTTGTGGGTGATCACAATATTTTTGCCAATAATGTCGGTGTTGCAGGACATGTGCATATTGGCGATTATGTTGTTGTGGGTGGAAATTCAGGTATTCATCAATTCTGTAAGATTGATTCTTACAGCATGATTGGTGGAGCATCATTAATTTTGAAAGATGTTCCTGCTTATGTGATGGTTTCTGGCAATCCAGCACATGCTTTTGCAATGAACGTGGAAGGTATGCGTCGTAAAGGCTGGTCTAAAAATGTGATCCAAGCATTACGTCAGGCCTTTAAATTGATTTATAAAGATGGTTTAACGACTGAACAGGCTATTCAGCAGATTCGCTCTGAAATTCTGCCTGAAGCACCTGAAGCTCAATTATTGATTGATTCTTTAGAGCAGTCAAAACGTGGTATCGTGCGTTAATCAAATACGTTATTGAAAAAAAGACACCTTTATAGGTGTCTTTTTTATTTCTTGAAATAGCCGGCTTCTTCAGATTTTGGGTAATTTTTTTGTAGTTTGGTTTTAAGCTGATTCGCTAGGGTGGTGTTGTGATCGACATCATTGGCAATATTATAAAGCTGGTAAAGGGATCGCGAGGCTTTAGCTGAGTTTGGATATTGATTCACCACAATATTGTAATTTTTTTTGGCTTCCACATAATTGGTTGGTTCAATCGCCAAATTAAACTCTGCTAACCAGAAATAGGCATTACTGATGTAAACACTATTCGGATTATTTTTAATAAAGTTTTGCATAGGTGCAATAGCTTTCTTTGCGCCACCTTGTTTATAGGCATCTAATGCAACTGTATACGCAGCTTTATCTAGTTCGGCTGCTGGCTGCTGCGTACTTACTGTACTAGCAGGTTTTGTTGCTGTAGATGTCGTTGCTTTGGCCGTAGAAGTTGGTGTAGGTGTTGTCGCTACTTTGGCAGTATTGGAGGCTACTGAAGGAGTAGAAACTATTGCGGCTGTGCTGTTGGAGCTGCTGGGAGACGTATCCTGTTGGTTATCCTCCTCTGATGCTGCGCTTTCTGGATCTACTTTCTGCTGTAACAGTTCAAGTCGCTGGTCTAAGTCAGTATAACGATTGCTGAGTTCATGTTTCAGCTGTTCAATTTCATTGTCCTGTTCTTCTATTTTTCCACGTAATGTACGGAGGTCATTTTCCAGTTGCTGGTTTTTTTGCATGATTTGCCAATTTAGATTGGTAGGTACATTGGCAACCGTTGCACCTGAATTAATTGCTGTGCTGGTGGCTGTATTGCTGCTTAAGTCGATACTATTATTTTGACTTAAACCACGGGATTCAATCGGAACATTTGCATAGAGTGAAGCAGAACTAAGCAGAGCAAGTACACATAAAGCATGCTGTTTGAGCATCATAAAAAAACATCCATTTCGTATTTTGAGATACATTCTAAATACGTCATTTTAGAGTGTAATCATTTAAAAGACCTGAGCACATTAAAAACGCCCATGCGGTGAAATGCAATATGCTTTTACAATCTTGTCGTAGTTTTAAAGTAATTGATTGCGCAGATAAAAAATAAGCAAATATGCTGATTTTCTTCAATATTGTTTTTTTAATAAGCAAATAAAAACAATGTTGCTGGAAAACGGGTTTGAGTGCTTGCAAGTTAAAGAAAAATCTCTATACTCTGTTCTTGCAATGGTAGCCCTGCCGGTTACTTCGCAATTGTACTCTACGAACCCCGCCAGGACCGGAAGGTAGCAACGGTAGTGGAACTATGATGTGCCGAAGGCTTGCTGGTAGGGTTGCCACCAGTTTCTATAATAATATCTATCTCTTTCCTTCTTTATATTTCATCTTCTTTTCGGCTAATTGCCTTCATAATCGCATCCATTTCAAAACCACGATACATCAAAAAGCGAATTTGTTTGGCTTTGAGTTTAGGTTCTTTTTCTACCTTTAAACCAAATTTTTTGACTTTTAGTTGATAGGCTTGTTCATTCCAGTCGGTTTCTTTTAATTCGTCTTGAATCAGACTGCTATCAATTTTTTTGGATTTTAAAGCCAGTTTAATCCGGTTAGGACCTTTGCCTTTACGTTTTTGGCTGGCCAGCATCATTTCTGCTACACGCTGGTCACTCTGATAATTTTCTCTCGCTAGTTCATCGACCAGTTTGACCACCTCATCACGATCCATGGCATACAGCGCCAGTTTTTCAATCAGATCAGCCTTGGAATATTCTTTACGGGTCAGGACAGCAAAAGCATAAGAGCGTAAACGCGTACCGGTAAGGCCTTGGGCTTTGGGCTGTGGATCAGTTTCAAAATGCAAAGCATCTGAGTCTTGGGGTGGGGAGGAGCAAGAGGGTGATTCGTCAGATGACTCATCAAATTGTTGCTTGAGCGTTTCATAATCAAGCATGTTGGGAAATTTGGGATTGCTCATAAGGGTTCTATCGCATCAAATATAAAACGCCCCGTAGGGCGTTTTACAGTTTAACTTTTATTATGCTTGAAATTAAGCATCTAAAAAGTCTGGTTCCGCTTCGTCTTTATCTTCTACTGGTGCTGTACCTGTAGTGAGGAGCTGTTCACGAATCAGTTTTTCAACTTCAATGGCTATCTGCGGATTTTCTTCCAGATGACGAATGACGTTGTTTTTACCTTGGCCAATTTTATCGCCCTGATAAGAATACCACGCACCCGCTTTTTGAATGATCTCTTGTTGTACCGCCAAGTCGATCAATTCACCTAAGTGGTTCACACCTTTACCATACAGAATCTGGAAGACGGCTTCTTTAAAAGGAGGTGCCATCTTGTTCTTCACGACTTTCACACGTGTTTCAGAACCGATGATTTCATCACCTTCTTTGACTTGACCAATACGGCGAATGTCTAAACGTACAGAAGCGTAGAATTTCAGCGCGTTACCACCCGTTGTGGTTTCAGGGCTACCAAACATTACACCAATCTTCATACGAATCTGGTTAATGAAGATCACCATACAGTTAGAACGTTTGGCATTACCGGTAATTTTACGAAGTGCCTGACTCATTAAACGCGCTTGCAGACCCATGTGCGAGTCACCCATTTCGCCTTCAATTTCAGCACGTGGGGTTAAAGCCGCTACGGAGTCGACAACGATCAGGTCAATCGCACCAGAACGAACCAGCATATCGGCAATTTCAAGGGCCTGTTCACCATTGTCAGGCTGTGATACCAAAAGATTGTCGATATCTACGCCTAATTTGCGCGCATATTGTGGGTCAAGTGCGTGTTCTGCATCGATGAAAGCACACGTACCACCGGCTTTTTGACATTGGGCAATAGCCTGTAATGTCATGGTGGTTTTACCTGAAGATTCAGGACCGTAGATTTCAACAATACGGCCTTTTGGTAGACCACCAATACCGAGTGCGATATCCAGTGTTAAAGACCCTGTAGAAACCGCTTCAACGGCTTGTACGGTGTTATCACCCAGACGCATTACTGTATTTTTACCAAACTGTTTTTCAATCTGGCTTAGGGCAGCGTTTAGCGCCTTGCTTTTATTATCATCCATCTCACAACCTCAAAACGATGTCACAAAAATATTAACTTAAGTGGATGTGTTGCTTTCAAACGTGTTCCACCCCAGTATAGTGACAGATTCATTCCTTATGTTCTATATCAATTCAGTCGAATGCGACAGAATATGACGCTTTGGTTAATCATCATGATAAGACCAGTGCTGGTCAAACTGTTGATCATTATCTTGTTTAAATTTACTGATTTGTCGTCGATCTTTTTTACTAGGTCGATGTTCAGGTCGGGCTAGATTATGCAACTTTCTTTGGGTGGCAAGCAACTCTCGTCGTGCAATACTGACTTCGGTTTCTTCATAAAGTTGCTGGGCAATGGGAGCTGCACCACGAATATCCGATAAGGCCTTGATAAGCACCGTTTTACGATCCAGGCCTTGCTGGATGGTGAGTTCCATACCCACGCGAACTTCTTTGGAGACTTTCACCCGTTCACCATTGTGGTGGACTTTACCGCCTTCAATCGCTGCCTTGGAGATGGAGCGTGTCTTAAAAAAACGCGCTGCCCATAGCCATTTATCGATACGCATACTTTCAACATGCTGCTGTTGAGCGGGATTAGGCATATTTTTTCTGATCCTCAGCTTGTTCCAGAATGGTCCTTAAATCGGTCAAATCTTGTAGAATAGGATAAGGGCTTGTCGTTCTGACCTTTCCTTGAGATGAGGGCTGGGCAATGGTAATTAAATTGCAGAGACCAAATTTTTCTGCACCTTTCAGAACTTTTTCGGTGTCATCAATAAAATAGGACTGATCTATCTGGAAGGGGTGCAGGAAATGCAGTTTTTGCCAGAATTCGATGCATTCTTTGGCATAACCGATGCTTTCGCTACTGATAATGACATCGAAATAATGCGCGATTTGGGTTTGTTCGAGTTTGAATTTTAAACCTTCACAATCTGCATTGGTGGCAATCCAGCAGGCATAGCCTTCGGATTTAAGATATTCAAGCAATTCGATACAGCCTGGACGCAAGGCCACCTGATGTTTAAATTCCTGCTGTAATGCCAGCGTATCTACACCGACTTTGGCACTCCAGAAGCGGGTGGAATACCAATTTAGGGTATGATTATGTTGCTGATAAAACTGAAAGAGCGCTTCGGTACTCTGTTCGAGTGTGCAGCCATGTGTTTCTGCATAACGAATCGGAAGCTGATGATTCCAGATAAAATCATCATAAGCAAGATCAAGAAGCGTACCATCCATATCAAATATGATGGTCGGTTTTTCTGAATAATACGACATATGAAGGTAATCTATGTTTAAAGCTACGACAGCACCGCAAGATGCTTTGATTTTACAGTTGCTTCCCATTGTGACACAGGCATGTGAAATTTTGCGAGCAGAATATCAGGCCTATTGTGCAGGTGAGACTTTTGGTGTCGAGAAAAAAAGTGACAATTCACCGGTGACTCAGGCTGATTATCGGGTGAATGAATTTATCACCCGCGCATTAAAGCAGACTTTCCCGCTGATTCCTTTATTGTCAGAAGAAGGTGACTACACAGAGCGCAAGCAATGGCACAATTTTTGGTTACTCGATCCTTTGGATGGTACCAAAGAGTTTCTGCACAAACGACCAGAATTTACCATCAATCTTAGTTTGGTTGAGGGTTCGCATACGACTTTTGCAATCTTGGCGATTCCGGGTGAACAGACGATTTATATCTGTCCGAAGCAAGGCTTACCATTAAAATTTGAGATTCAAAGCGGTGTGTGGTCGCAGTATACAGATGATCCATCGTCTGACATTATCCAGATTGGTTTAAGCCAGAGCAGCCAGAATAAACCCAAATATGCAGAATACCTGAATATCTTAAAGCAACAGGTCGACATTGTAGAATTTAAGGCAGGCAGTGCTTACAAGTTCTGCATGATTTTGGAAGGTAAGGTGGATATTTATCCACGCTTTCATCCCACCAGTGAATGGGACACCAGTGCAGGGCAATGTCTAATTGAACGCATTGGCGGTGGGCTGGTCGATTTTAAAGGACAAGCTTTTTTATATAATCAGCGTGACAGTTTGCTGAATGGTGGTTTTATTGCATTTCGGAATATGGAAATGAAAAAATTGGCATTTCAGGCTCTAGGACTTATGGCGAACAGACATTGAGCTACTGCCTGAACATGCTATAGTGTGTTAAAACCTGTTTAAATTTTTGGCTAGACTGTGGCTTTAGAACTACTCCCTGCAAGTATGCTGAAGGCGATTGATTTATTGCCGGATGCAAAAACACCTGTCACTTTGTTTACCCGCCATTCTATTCGTGAAGTGGTGGCAGGTCAGGGTCTGGCTGGTTATGATTTGCAGCTCACTGAACAAGGACGTGATCTGGCACAGGAATGGGGTAGCTATTTAATTAATAATACCGACCGGAGTATTCAGCACTGTATTTCAAGTCCGATACAACGCTGTGTGGATACGGCTGCTTTGATGATTCAAGGTGCGGATGCCACTACTTTGGTACAAAATACCCATCATATTGAAATTGTCGAGCAAGGCTTGTTGGTCGAACCTGGTAGTTTTGTATTGGATATCAAGCAGGCGGGTCCTTATTTTCGCAAGCAAGGGGCCTTGGGCTTTATTAACAGTTTTGTGAATAATGCCTTGCCCGGAATGAAGCATCCTATTACGGGTGTGGTGGATGTATTAGAGCTGATTTATAACACTCATCCCCAAGATCATTTCGGTTTAAGTCTGGCGGTAAGCCACGATACCATTCTAGCAGCTATTATTGCCGTAATTTCTGGACGACACACCATCAGTCAGGAAGACTGGCCAAAGATGATGGAAGGATTGTTTGTCTGGTTTGAAGGGGATGAGTTTTTGGAGTCGAAACTGAAATGGATTTGGCGGGGTAAAATGAATGAATTGTCGATTCGCGATTTTCAGAAACTGGAAAAATAAAAAAAATTAGTACTTCTACTTAAAATATTTTTATTGAATAGTTATGTTTAGATACAAAAAAAGCCCTCAACGGGCTTTTTTCATTGCAACAACTTAGTTAGCTAAAGCTTTAACTTGTGCATTTAAACGGCTCTTATGACGAGCAGCTTTGTTTTTATGGATGATGCCTTTATCAGCCATACGGTCAATTACAGGTACTGCAGTTTTGTAAGCTTCAGTAGCTGCTGCATAGTCACCAGCTGCGATAGCTGCAACAGTGCGTTTAAGATATGTACGAACCATTGAACGTAAGCTAGCGTTGTGTTTACGTGCTTTAACGTTTTGACGAGCACGTTTTTTTGCTTGAGCAGAGTTTGCCACTCGTGCACTCCTTGAATTAGATTGGTCTGGGCGGGCTGAAATTGCATCTGAAAACCTTCATCAGAAGAATTATCACCAGCCCGTAAACAAGTGCCATATTGTGATTAAACTATGGCGTTAAGTCAAGTCTTGACTTGATTTGACAACATTTTAGATGCATAAAAAGTATAAAGAAACCGTTACATTAGTAATAACCTATAGAGATTGCTTAAAAAATGACTAAATCAATTAAAAGTGCAATTGTGATTGGAGCAACAGGTTTGGTCGGGCGGGAATTACTGCAGCGGCTGAACCAAATGGCAGACTGCGAAAAAATTACGGCTGTGGTTCGACATGAAGATCCGCAGTTCAAGAGTCTAAAAAAAGTACAACAATTTATACTTGATGATTTTCTACTACTGAATGATGAAGACGTAAATGGCTATAGCCATGCCTTTAGTTGTTTGGGGAGTACGTTAAAAAAAGCTGGTTCAAAAGAAAATTTTTTTAATATCGATTATGAAATTAATGCGCATTTTGCCGATTTGCTGGAATCAACAGCAACCCATTATGTGTTGGTCAGTGCATTAGGCGCCAATGCTCAATCAAAAATTTTTTACAATAAAGTCAAAGGAGAACTGGAAAATCATATCCGGAGTTTAAATCTGGAATGTGTATCCATTTTACAACCGTCCTTATTGCTGGGTGCTCGCCATGAGCAACGTACACTCGAAGAACTGACGCAAAAGTTGTATCGGAGATTTTCGCATTTAGTACCAGATACATTTAAATATAAGCCAGTGACAGCAGCACAAGTGGCTCATACTATGGTCGAGGCAGCGCAAACTCAAACTGAAAAGTTTGAAATTTATGATAATTTACGCATACAAAATTCCAAATGAGGGAAATAAAAAGTGTCCACTCCAGCATTCGTAACCTGTGATTTACTTGATGACCATCCAGAAAAAGATATTCAGGTCGTTACACCATCTATGGATGGGAAATTTTTTAAAAGCTATGGCGCACGTCAAACATTTGGTGGTCAAGCGGTAACCGTAAAGTGCTTTGAAGATAACTCACGGGTCAAAGAGCTGCTCGCAACTGATGGTACAGGAAAAGTACTTGTAGTGGATGGTGGAGCTTCTATGCGCTGTGCGTTGATGGGCGATATGATTGCAGAATCAGCAGTGAAAAATCATTGGAACGGTGTAGTCATTTATGGCTGCGTACGTGATGTGGATGCTATTGCTGAACTGGATTTGGGTGTACACGCATTGGCTTCAATTCCACAAAAAAGCAATCGTAAAGGCATAGGCGAAGTAGATTTAACTTTGTATTTTGGTGGAGTAAGCATCAGTTCTGGTGATTACATTTATGCAGATAACAACGGGATTGTGATTTCACAAGAAAAATTAGTCGATTTATAAAGATAAGCACATAAGGACAAAATATGGTGAATCATCAGCTTAAAATAGTACAGGCTTTGGCATCTGCCTTGACTGAGGGAGGGCGGGGTGTAAGCGGTACTGCTTTTCCCAGACAGCCGGAAAAGGCACTCAAACTTTACGAGTTTGAGGGTTCACCATTTTGTCGCCGTGTACGTGAAGTTCTGACTTTATTAAATCTGGATTATGAAGTCTATCCCTGCCCGAAAGGTGGACAGAAGTACCGAAAGATTGTCAAAGAAAAAGGTGGAAAGAGGCAATTTCCTTTTTTTGTTGATGAAAATACCGGTACTGAAATGTACGAGTCGCAAGACATTATCCATTATTTGTTTAAGCATTACGGTCGAAGCGGAACGACACCGAAAAAATTCAGTAAATATCCAAAAATTCCTGTGGCTGCATTTGCAGGCACCATCCTCAATGGAGCTCGTGGGGTCTGGATCAATAAAAATATTCAAGATCGTGCTGCACCGGCCCAGCTTTTGGAGTTGTGGGGCTTTGAAGCAAGTCCTTTTACCCGTGTGGTACGTGGTGTGTTAACCGAACTGGAACTCCCGTATTTGTTCCATAATGTGCCTAAAGAGCGTTGGCAGGATCAAGGACCGGCAGTGTTACGATTAAAACCTGGAAAGTATCAACCTTTAGCAGGTGGCAAGCGTGAAAAAGTGATGGCGATTATGGGGCGTGATATTCAGGTGCCGTATCTGATTGATCCGAATACCGGGGTAAAAATGTTTGAATCTTCAAAGATTGTGAAATACTTAAATCAACACTATGGTTAATGGATGAATGGGAACCGAAACAGCCTCTAGGGCTGTTTCTTTGTTTCTATATTAGTCTAAAAGTCATTAAATTACTTATTTTCAGGGATATCCTTTGCATTGTCTTTTTCGCTATATTGAGCATAAGAAAAGGGGGATGGTTAGTGTCAGAATTAGAAACAATTTTACCAGTGCCGGTTCTAGTGGTTGAGGATGAAGATCTGATACAGGAACGATTAAGGCTTATCTTGACAGAACTGGGCTATAACGATGAGATGCTCATTTTTGCTAAAAATTTACAGCAAGCCTTTTTGGAAATAGATCAGCAACCTATATCTTTGGCTTTGGTCGATCTTGGGTTACCTGATGGCAATGGCATAGAATTAATAGAAAAATTACGCGCATTGGATAGTAATGTGCTGATCTTGGTGATTTCTGCATGGAGTACTCAGGAGAGCTTATTTTCCGCGATTAAAGCCGGAGCGACGGGCTATGTTTTAAAAGAACGTGATGATGCTGAAGTCTTATTGGCGATTCGCAGTATTTTACGTGGAGGCGCGCCGATAGACCCATTTATTGCCCAAGAAATTTTAAAGCAAATATCTGCTCAAGCCATCCCAACAGCCAGTGATGAAAAATCAACGGATCAAGATGCAGATCTGTTAACCAGTCGTGAAACCGAAATACTGGATCTGGTTGCCCAAGGGATGAGTAATCGCGAAATTGCAGAACAATTGAATGTGTCAAAATATACGGTTGAAAGTCATATCAAACATATTTACCGAAAATTATCAGTAACCAAAAGAACCAAAGCTGTTATTGCAGCACGAACCTTAGGTATTTTATGAGCCGGTTCATTTTGCGCTATTTGGGTATTTTCGTACTCTGTTTATTCAGTCAGATCAGTTATGCGGTAATTGTTGAAAAAATTAATGCACAGTGTTCTGTGTATATTGATTCAATAACAACGGTAAAAACTTCTTCTGAAACTGTTTTACCTCAGCAGGGTTGGGAAGCTGTCAATTTACCTGATCAATGGAAAAAGCGCTGGCATAATTATAATGGTGGGGCCTGGTATAAGATTGAGTGGAACTGGTCTTGTAAAAATAACGCTAAACTTGCAGAACCTATCGCCTTTTTTCTTGATTATATTAATTCTGCTGGTGCTGTTTATTTAAATGGTGATTTGATTTGGAAAAATCAGAATCTCAAAGAACCTTTATCTAAAAACTGGAATGTACCAAACTACTGGATTTTACCACGTGCCGGTTTAAATGCTGAAGAAAATGAAATTTTGATTTATGTACGAGGTAATGCTTTTCAATCTCCTGGATTGGGAGGTATAGCTTTTAATGATGTACAGACAATTTATGAAATGCATCAGAGCACAATTTGGGAACGTAGAACCTTATTTCAAATTAATATTATTCTATCCATCACATTTGGTGTGATCTGTCTGGTGATCTGGTTATTAAGACCAAAAGAAACTGCATTTGGATGGTTTGCCTTAAGTTCATTATTGTGGGTATTGTTTATTTCAAATGTTTTGACCACTGAAACATATCCTTTTCCAACCGGCTTAATGGCAGCGCAATTTAATTTGATGTTCTTTGTATTGTATATCATCAGTTTTTGCATTTATTTATTAAGGTTTATTCAAAAGTATTTAGGCAAAATCGAGTCTTTTGTATTTGTTGTAACTGCATTTGCAATCTTGGCGATTTTTATTACGCCCGTAGAACATGTTTATTTTGTTTTTTCACTGATATTTGTGGCTTATATCGGCATTTTTTTACTTACCTCAGCATATATTTGTTATCAAGCTATTTGTTCGCGAAGAATAGATTATATATTTTTGTCCATTTGTCTGGTTGGTATTGTTTTTTTTGCCCTATTTGACCTTTTTTTATTATCAACCTATATAGGTAAGGGCGCTCGACCATTATCTCCTTATACAGCCCCGATTATTACTTTTTTTGTAGTGGTAATATTGGGTACAAGATTGGCTAGAAATATTAAAAAAGTAGAAGCATTTAATGCTCAGCTTGAAGAAAAAATTCAACAGGTAAGTGAAGATTTAAGTTCCAGTTTAAATGAAAAACACCAACTAGAGCTTGAAAATGTCAAATTACAAGAAAGAATACATTTATCTCATGATTTGCATGATGGTTTAGGAGCTTCTTTGGTTCGTTCCATGATTTTGGTAGATCAGAGTAAGCATGCAATTTCAAATAAACAGTTTTTATCCATGCTGAAACTCTTAAGAGATGATTTAAGGCAAATTATAGATAGTGGTGCTGCTGCTGATAATAAAATTCCTGTCAGCCCGGTATTATGGGTGGCACCGGTTCGCCATCGTTTTAGTCAGCTGATGGATGAGCTGGATATTGATTCAAAATGGAGTGTGCCTCGTGAATGGCAAGCAATTCCGACCGCTTTACAGTGTCTGACCATGATCCGTGTACTCGAAGAAAGCCTGACCAATGTGCTTAAACATAGTCAGGCAACAAAAGTAAAAATTTCGATGGTATATTTAACAGAAAAGCAGTTTGTTTTAAGCATTGAAGATAATGGAGTCGGGTTTGATTCCGATTGTGTAATTCAGCAGGGATTAAGTATTGGGATGCGTAGTATGAAGACACGTTTAGAACGTATTGGTGCAGATTTTATATTGTCTTCTAAGCCGGGTTGTACACTTATTCAGGCAATTGTGCAGTTAAAATAACAGTTTAAATCTTAGATGCACGTATTGGTTTTAAACCATTTTTATGAAGAGATTTTGAATAAAATAAGGGGAAAGCTAAATTTCCCCTTATTTTTGTATCGATTTAAAATCTATTTATTCTTCATCTGTAGCAGGTAACAGCATCAGAATGGATTCATTTAATAGATTTACGATGTCTTCTAGCATGTCAGGATCATATAGGCTTTCATCCAGTAGTACCGGATTGCCATCTGCCATCTGTTTTAAAACAGGAGCAAAGGCTTCTGAAATACAAATACCTTCACCATTGGCCCAAAACAGCAATTCGCCTTCAGCTTCGGTATAAAGCAGGCGTGATGCTGGCTCGAGCATGAGTGAATAGCCTTGATCTAAAGCTTCTTCCAAGTCACCTGTACCAACGGCTTCGGCTTCTGGAATATTTTCCGGATATTTGGATTCGGACATCAGACTCATCAGTGCATCTTCAAGCACAGTCGGATTTTGCAACTGAGCTAAAAGCTCGGTTTTAAGATATTCAAGCTCGTTCTGTGTAATCTGCCCAATTGAACTGACTTTGTCACGCAGGATGTCTTTCAGCGGATTTTTAAGCAATTGATCAGCGGCAAATTTATCACTGACCCGATCCATCATTTCAGCTACATTCGGCATACGGAAACCGAAGGAGAAGGTCAGGCAGTCGTCTTCTGCGACGCCGTAATGAGACAAGCCCGGCGGTACATACAATAAATCGCCCGGTGCGAGTACTTCATCAAAATTCACGTCCATGTCTGGCAGTAATTTTAAAGGCTGGCCTGCAACAAATTCAGTTGAAGCATCGCACATTTGTCCTAATTGCCAACGACGGTGACCATAACCCTGTACCAGAAACACGTCATAAAAATCGAAGTGTTTGCCGACTGAACCGCCTTTGGGGGCATAAGATACCATAATGTCATCACGGCGCCACTGTGGAATAAAGGGAAATTTTTTCCATAGTTCAGCCAAATCAAAAGAATAATGATCGACCGCCTGAACCAAAAGCGTCCAGAGTTTCGGCATTTTTTGGAAATCCGCTTTAATTAAAGGCGAAGATTTCACTGACCATTGGTTGGGATCTTTATCTTTTTGCTTGATGAGGCGGGCTGTGACATTTTCGTCCAGCGCCAGTTCCATCACATCATTCGGTTCTAAAAGATGGGCAATTTCAGGCATTGCACCACGCACAAGCAGCGGTTTTTTTTGCCAATATTCGGCAAGGAACTGCTCCGCGGTAATTCCGCCTAAGACGTCTAAAGTTTGGGACATGAAGATTACTGCAAATAAAAATTATGTTATTTTCGCTTGAGACGTTGGATGGTGCAAGTTATAAAACCTGCACCTGTTATCTTATAAGCGTTCTAATAATCCATGTTCTTTTAATGCTTGATAAGTTTTTTCTGCATAATCCATTACAGTGCTACAGAGTGTTCCTGGGCGTATCATTGACCAGACTTCACTATGTGATTGCCAGTTAAAAGGGTACTTTTGGTCAATATAGTATGGCCACCATTCACTTTTTTTAACTTTATCTGTGCTAAATGTTTCAGTCATGATTTGAAAAATTTCTATCCATAATTCTGGGGCCTTAAAAGTCGCCTCTTTTCTTGAGAGACCCCAAAAAAAATCGCCATAATTATTGGCATAAAATTGAACAATATAATTGATGTGCTGATGTGGTTGCTCAAAACATATATTTAAACCTGTAGCTTTGTCTCGTGAAAAACTTCCATTGACATACCAGTTTTTCTTTTTGCAGGCATTGATTAACTGAATTTCAAATTCCTTAACTAACTGATCTTGGATTTTATCTTTAGCTGCAATAATTTCAAACGTAGCTTTAATATAATCATCATTTGCTGAGATCAGATTAAGTAAACTTTGTTGTTCAGACATATCTTCTATTCCTGAAAATTGTTTTGTAATAAAGATGATAAAGGCGGTTAAAAATGAATTAACCTTTTCATTAATAGATTTAGATTTGCAATGATTAAGCCATTCAACTAATTGAAGATAAGACAATTTAGTAAAAAAATTTTGGGATTGCAACTCAGTGAATTGGTTTAATGAAATGCTGATAGGGCTAGGATCATTATTATTTCCTGTCAAATAGATAATATGCCATTTATTGTTTTTGTGCCTTTGAGATATTTCCTTTGCATAGTCTGCTAACTGATTTTTTTGGTCAGCAGCATAAGGCTTATTTTCAATACAAATCCCAAATTTATCAGTGTGATCAGCGAAAGGAATTTGGATATAAATATCCATACGTCTTTGTGTATTATTTCTAAAAGTTTTAACTTCTGTACTGACCTCTGCTTGAGTTAAATCTAATTGTTTATAAGTTGGTGCATTAGATAATTGCGCTAAAAATAGTTCGAGAAAGCTAGTCCCTTGCGCATGATCACCTTGAGGGTTAAGGAGATCAGCTATTATTCGGCTTAACATCATTTCATCTGTCGAAATATAGTTAAAGATAGAAAAATCTGTTGCAAGCTGTTTGGCATAGCGTTTACGTGCAGTTTCAAGAATTCTTAATTCCTGAGAGACGTTTTTTAGTAATGTCTCAACGTTTTGATTCATGTGTTGTCCTTATGAGCTATTACCTTATAGCCATGTTCACGTGTGTAATTTTGTTCGCAAAAATTTTGTTGTAATAAAATTTCAACTAATTGTTTCGCCTCATTATATCCAATCAATAATTGCCTTTGTATGATGGAAATAGAGACATAACCAGAAATTAGACTTAGTTTTTTAGCCCTATTTATATTTTCTGTGTTCATGACGAGTAATTACCTAATTCGTTGTTAGATAGGGTAGGATTCTGTTGTCCAGTGCTTTTCAAACGTATGACGATAATGCTGACGTTGTCATAAGCTTTGCAATGTTCAAGTTTTATTTTTATCTGCTTTAGCCAGTCTTTAATAGAAATAGTGGGATTTAATAAAGGCCATTCATGACATTCCAAAATGTCATGGACACCATCGCTACAAAGTACAATCGCTTCATTTTCAGTTAGGTACTCTTCTAAATAATTCTGATCGTTTACAAGGTGTGATGAGTCTGCACAGAAAAATTCTGTCAAAATATTATAAATACTTGCATAATTTTGCCCCGATTTAAGTTCTCCTTTCTCTCGTAATTCTTCTAAATGCGTATGATCACGAGTCAAGCAAAACCATCTTGGAAATTTTTGTGCTAAAGAGTACAGATAGGCACGGCTATTGCCCAAATGCTTAATACTTAAAAAATTGCTTTGTGTATGATGGATCAAGGCTAGAGTTGTACTTGCCCCCATGCTTTGATGATCAGAGGAAAATGCAAGGCTAAATTGATTCTGAATGTATTCAAAGTTGATGGGGATTGAATTTTTGAATGCAGTAGAGGTGAGTTGTAATATTTTTTTTGAAGCCTGAGCTGCTTTAGGGCTTTGACTAACTCCATCTGCAATTGCAGCGCACCATTCTTGCTCTGTATCATAAACGCAGCGCTTGGTGATGAGTCCATTGTGCTGTATCACTTTATTGTCAATCAGTATAGCATCCTGCTGATGAGGTGCTCTAGCTTTCCATGTAAAACCTTGAATTTCAAAAAAAGTTTTTTTCATAAACTGCTCTATAAAGTTGTCTGCAAAGCTTTTACGCTTTGAAACTATGCTTTACGTCGCAATTTATGAAAATAATTATAAAATTAAGGAACTAAAATATTCAATTGACGTAAGATGTGACACAGCTGAATCATTGGCATGCCCATCAGGGTAGTCTGGTCTTGGCCAATCATCTGCTCAAACAGGCTGATCCCCAAACTTTCACATTTAAAACTCCCAGCACACATTAAAGGCTGTTCAACTTCAATATAGCGTTCAATTTCAGCCAAACCGAGTTTGCGGAATTTAACCTTGTAATGTTCAACCAGAGTGTGTTCAAAACCGGTTGAAAGCTGTTGCACACTTAAGGCGGTACTGAAATATACGATTTTATCGGAGTTGGCCTGCAACTGTTTGACCGCTTTTTCTACGGTCAACGGTTTGCCAATAAAGATATCCGGTGCGCCTTCACGCCAAGCGACTTGATCAGAGCCAATCACGATCGCTTCTGGATGTTGTTCTGCAATCGCTTTAGCTTTTTCAAATGCCAGTCGTTTGGCTAAATGATCTGCATGATTTTCACCGCGAGGCGATTCATCAATATTGGGAACGATGCTTTGATAATCGATATGAAGACGATCCATCAAATCTTTACGGGTTTGACTGCTGGAAGCCAGAATTATTTGGGGAGTACTCATTACACTGCATATTCCATAAGCACATCAAGCGGAACATAAGAAAGCACAGCTCGATGGCAAGCTTGAATTTTAATGGGAGGGGCCATACCGGCTTGGTACGCTTCAACCCAACGGGTCACACAAATACACCAGAAATCCCCCGGCTCTAACCCCGGAAAATCAACTTCTGGAAGTGGTGTGATCAAGTCATTACCAACTTTTTGAGAGAAATTCAGAAACTCAGCGGTCATTTGTGCACACATGGTGTGCTGACCTAGATCTGTCGTCGCAGTATGACAAAAGCCGTTACGAAAATAACCTGTAATAGGAGAGTAGCAACAGCTTGCCAAGGGTTCGCCTAAAACGTTCAAGCGATTGATATTTGGATCTGGGTGTATAGACATAAGCTCTAAATCATTATGTGGCTTTTGACTATGATAATCAAAACTTTGCCTTTCGACAGCTTTTATGCAAAAGATGCTAACCTTTTTCTACATAATCATTTAAAATCGGTGCGTTTTTTATATCTATAAAGTGAGCTATACATGAACTTTCAGCGTATGACTGACCTGGATTTGGCAGGTAAGCGTGTACTAATTCGTGAAGATTTAAACGTTCCTGTTAAAAACGGTGTGATTACCAGTGATGCACGCCTGCGCGCAGCATTACCTACAATTAAAGCTGCTCTGGAAAAAGGGGCTGCTGTAATGGTTTACTCACACCTTGGTCGTCCAGTTGAAGGTGAGCCAAAACCTGAGCAATCTTTAGCGCCAGTTGCAGCCTATTTAACTGAAGCTTTGGGTCAAGACGTTAAACTGTTCACTGACTATTTAGACGGTGTTGAAGTTGCGGCAGGTCAAGTGGTACTTCTTGAAAACTGCCGTTTCAATGTGGGTGAAAAGAAAAACAATCCTGAACTTGCACAAAAATACGCAGCGCTTTGCGATGTATTTGTGATGGATGCGTTCGGTACTGCACACCGTGCAGAAGCTTCAACTGAAGGTGTAGCGCGTTTCGCGAAAGTAGCAGCAGCTGGTCCATTATTGGCAGCTGAGCTGGATGCTTTGGGTCGTGCACTTAAAACACCTGAAAAGCCAATGGTTGCCATTGTTGCAGGTTCTAAAGTTTCAACAAAACTAGACGTATTAACTTCACTTTCAGACATTTGCGATCAAATTATCGTAGGTGGTGGTATTGCTAATACCTTCTTGGCTGCTGCTGGCTACAATGTTGGTAAATCATTGTGTGAAAATGATTTGATCGACACAGCCAAAGCCATTGCTGCAAAAGTTTCAGTTCCACTTCCTACAGATGTCGTTGTAGCTGATGCATCAGAAATTGATTTTGCTGACTTCTTAGGTTCTTTAGCTGCTGCAAAAGCAGTTGTGAAGAAAGTAGAAGATGTTGCAGACAACGACATGATTTTGGATGTTGGTCCAGAAACAGCTAAAGCTTTTGCTGAAATCTTGAAAACGTCAAAAACGATTCTTTGGAATGGTCCTGTAGGCGTATTTGAAGTGGATCAATTTGGTGAAGGTACTAAAGCCTTGTCTTTGGCAATCGCTGAATCTGCTGGCTTCTCTATCGCGGGTGGTGGTGATACTTTGGCTGCAATTGATAAATACGAAGTTGCAGACAAGATTGGGTATATCTCGACTGGTGGTGGTGCATTCCTTGAATTTGTGGAAGGCAAAACACTTCCAGCGGTTGCTGTGCTTTTAGAACGTGCTTAATTCAGCCGTCTAGCTGCAATCAAAAGGTTGACTTCGGTCAGCCTTTTTTCATGCCTATTTCATTTTAGCGATTCATTTTTTAGTCATCAAAATGAAATATAACTGAAATAAAATTTCGCTCATTAGATCTCCTACCGTAGGAATATGTGATGAACTTGAAATTAACACTTGCAGCTCTCGTAATTTTACCTTTGACTTTGACTGCTTGTGCCAAGAAAGAAGAAGCACCTAAAACTGAAACTGCCGCTTCTGCAGCAGTAGATGAGCAAACTACACCTGAACAGCAAAAAGCGATTGATGCACTGGATAAGCCAGTTCTGGATGAAAAAAATACGGATGTTCCGGCTGAAGTGGCGAATGCATCAGCAGATGAAGCAACTGCAGCGACAGATGAGGTGGCTTCTACAGCAACTGCACAATAAGTTTGTGGTTTTTTATTTAAAAGTCCCTGCATAAGCAGGGATTTTTTTTGAAATAGTGTGTTTAGTTGCTGAATTGCAACCTGAGTCCATGTAGAATATGGCGCATTACCTGGGAGGATATTATGGCTCTAATCTCAATGCGCCAGCTCTTGGATCACGCTGCAGAACACAACTACGGCGTACCAGCGTTTAACGTAAACAACTTAGAACAAATGCGCGCAATTATGTTAGCCGCAGACGAAACGAATTCACCTGTTATTGTTCAAGCATCAGCAGGTGCGCGTAAATATGCAGGCGCTCCATTCTTACGTCACCTTATTTTAGCTGCAATTGAAGAATGGCCACATATTCCAGTGGTTATGCATCAAGATCATGGTACTGACCCTGATGTATGCCAACGCTCTATCCAGTTGGGCTTTTCATCTGTAATGATGGATGGTTCATTAGGTGCAGACGGTAAAACACCTACAAGTTACGAATACAACGTAGACGTGACTCGTCGTACAGTCCAAATGGCGCACGCTTGTGGTGTTTCAGTTGAAGGTGAAATTGGTTGCTTGGGTAGCCTTGAAACCGGTATGGCGGGTGAAGAAGATGGCGTAGGCGCTGAAGGCGTTCTTGACCACTCTCAACTGCTGACTTCTGTAGAAGAAGCACGTTCGTTCGTTGCTGATACCAATGTAGATGCCTTGGCGATTGCGGTAGGTACCTCACACGGTGCGTACAAATTCACTCGTCCACCTACAGGTGATATCCTGGCGATTGACCGTATTAAAGAAATTCATTCGGCATTGCCAAATACCCATCTTGTGATGCACGGTTCAAGCTCAGTGCCACAAGAATGGTTAGCTGTAATCAATGAATTCGGTGGCGACATCAAAGAAACTTATGGTGTGCCTGTTGAACAATTGGTTGAAGCAATCAAACATGGTGTGCGTAAAATCAATATCGACACTGACTTGCGTTTGGCTTCAACTGGTGCAATGCGCCGTATGATGGCTGAAAAACCAAGCGAATTCGACCCACGTAAATTCTTTGCTGCAACTGTAGATGCAATGAAACAAATCTGTGTAGATCGTTATACAGCGTTTGGTACAGCGGGTCATGCTGATCAGATTCGTCCAATTTCTTTAGAGAAAATGGTGAATCGTTATAAATAATCGTGACTGATTATCTATAATCTAAAGCCCACATTGATTGTGGGCTTTTCTGTATCTAACCTGTTAAAAATAAGGTAAAAGATGGAACTTATATTGGCTGCAGCATGCTGTAGTGTGGTGATTTCAATTCTTTTAAAGCAGTGTAAAGCTAAAGGTTTTGATTCATTACAAATGATTGTCTGGAATTATGCCTCTGCAGCGCTGCTATGCTTTTTATGGTTTAAGCCAGATTTGCAGCATGTTTCAGTCATGGATACGCCGTGGTGGCTCATTGTGGCTTTAGGTGTTCTGTTACCCAGTATTTTCTTGTGTCTAGCAAAATCCTTGCAATATGCCGGCATTATAAAAACCGAAATCGCCCAGCGTTTATCGGTGGTTTTATCGTTATTGGCTGCATTTTTTATTTTTCAGGAACAGTTTACTACGCTGAAAATCATCGGGATTGGACTCGGTATTTCAGCAGTATTGAGTATTCTATTTTCACATCAAAAAGCAGAACAAGGGCAGTCATTTTCAAAGCAGGGCCTGCTTTATTTAGCCTTGGTCTGGTCAGGATATGCCTTGATTGATGTCTTGCTTAAATACACCACAGGCCTGGGCGTGCAGTTTGCTGTTGCCTTGAATTTAATGTTTATCTGTGCCTTTATCCTGTCTTTGGCGTATATTGCCGTGACAACAAAAACAGCGGGTAGTACAAAGAATATTCTGGCTGGGTTGGGTCTGGGAATTTTAAATTTCGCCAATATTGCCTTGTATGTCAAAGCGCACATGCTGTTAAAAGACACACCTGCAATCGTGTTTGCAGGTATGAACATTCTGGTGGTGATTCTGGGAGCTTTAAGCGGCTTAGTCATTTTTAAAGAAAAATTAAAACCAGCCACGGCTTTGGGGTTGGCTTTGGGATTAGCCAGTGTTATTTGCTTAGCTTATGCCATGACTGTTTAAGATAGCTGGATAAAAAAATCAAAGGATGCTGAAGAAAATCTTCCTTTTCTGCCAGTCCCAGCAGTATGCCATTTTGATGGCAGTCAGGACAGCTCGGATAGTGGTGATCTTCTGGTTGATAGAGGTGAAGATAGTATTGTTTGCAATGATGACACTCAAACTTCATGGGCATAGACATAAGCAAAGACATGGTTCACCTCTTCAAGATTTACATCGCGATATCTAGATATGAAGCAAGAAATAGACCAAAAAACAGACAATTTGAAAATGATAAATAAGTCTGCAAGAGATTGTGTGGTGAGTTATTTGAGATAGATTTAAGGCCTTATCACATAAGGCCTTTTGATTTAATTACGGACGTTGAAAGCGTTGTAAGGTATCTTGCAAATAGTAATTAGCCATAGCTACAGGATGTTTAATTACATCCTGCACTTCAATAGTGCCCTGAAGCTGACCCGGTTGGTGGCAATGAGGGCATTTGGGATATGTCGCCAAAATAGCATCTGCCGTGTATTTGTGCATATAAACCGTTTTGCATGATGAACATTTAAACTTTATCGGCATTTTAGGAGCAGCAAGCATAGTATAGGTACTACCGTATATTTTTTGCGCAAATATACCTGAATCTTGTTGCAAAAATAAGACCCGAAATGACATAAAAGGGGCTGATTAACCCCTTTTATTGTAATTAATCGTTAATTAGAGCTGAGTGAAAATTTCTTCACGGTTTAGGCGTGATTTTGGCAGTTGAGCATTAAAGTCAGTTTCACTGCGGTAGCCGAGGGTCATAAGCACCGATGGAATTAAACCTCTTTCATCTAATCCCAATTCCTGATTAATGATCTGCTCATCAAATCCACCTATAGGCGTAGCATCAACACCTTCAATACCAGCAGCAAGCAACAGCTGACCCAGTGCAATAAAGGTCTGGTTTTCCGCCCAGCGCTGAATGTCGCCTTTTTCATTGCGATAATAATCCACATAACCGCTACGGCTGTCCTTTTGTCCCTGTTTGGCTTTTTCATCTTTAAAACGGCCACTCAGGTCATCCTGAGTGAGCAGGGTCGCTAAGTGTTGTTCTGAAATGTCTGCTTTGGTACAGAACAGGATGGTATGTGAAGAATCTAAAACTTTAGGCGCATTGTAGGCGTATTTTCCGACCAGTGCTTTGGCAATGCGCTGTTTTGCGGCATTGTTATCTGCGATAAAAAAATGCCAGGGTTGAATGTTGATTGAGGATGGAGTCAGACGCAGGATTTCTAATAAACGCTCAAACTGTTGTTGGGGAATTTTTCGATTAGGATCATAGGCTTTGGTGGTGTAGCGTGATTTTGAAACGTTTAACAAATCCATGAATGCGGTCTCCACGATTGAATATGGATTTATTTTAACTGATTATTCAACAGAAAATCTTAGAACAAATCTTCCAATCTTTATACTTTGGCATGATCAGATGATTCCTAGAATGACGCAATCCTGTATTCCACGCCTAATATATTCTAAAAAATACACATCGTCGCGAATATAGATGACGTATCAATAGTCCTAACTTCCTCAATAAAATGAGTTATTCATAGTTATATACAATGACTAAATACGAAATCGATATTGGTACTTTGTGCTAAATGGCGTTTAATCAAACAATCACATCGCCTTTAGCTTGAGTCGGCCCATGATAGATTATACAAACCATTTTAAAAGACGATTACAAAGCCAGCAGCAGATTGGCTTGTGGGTAGGTCTGGCAGATGCTTATGGTACTGAAATTGCAGCCAATGCAGGCTATGACTGGCTACTCATTGACGGTGAGCATGCACCCAGTGATTTAAGAACGACACTTTCACAATTACAAAGTATTGCAGCATATCCATCACAGGCTGTGGTGCGTCCACCGATTGGTAGTGTGCAGCTGATCAAGCAACTTTTGGATATTGGGGCACAGACTTTATTGATTCCAATGGTGGAAACGGTTGAGCAAGCAGAGCTGATGGTGAAAGCAGTGCGATATCCGCCACAAGGGATTCGTGGTGTGGGTGCGGCCCTTGCGCGTGCTACGCGCTGGAATAGCATTCCTGACTATTATGCAACGGTGCATGAAAACATTTGTTTGCTCATTCAAATTGAGTCGGTCACAGGTCTGGAAAATCTGGATGACATTCTTAAAGTCGATGGTATTGATGGCGTGTTTATTGGCGCGGTCGATTTGTCTGCGACCATGGGCTATGAAGGTAACCCGAATCATCCTGCAGTACAGGAAGCGGTGATTGATGCCATTCAGCGTATTCGTGCAGCCGGTAAGGCAGCTGGAATTTTATCGACACAACATGAAGCCACGCAGAAGTATTTAGACTTAGGCACTGAATTTGTCGCTGTAGGTGTGGATACCAGTGTGCTCATGAATTCGCTGCGTGAACTTTTGGCCAAGTATAAAGATGGTGCGGAAGTGATGAAAACTGAGGGTGGTTATTAATCTCTAATATGAGCTTCTATAGTACGCAGTATGGAGTTTGAATGACTTTAGCTGTATGTAGAAGCTCAGTGATCAAAAATTGTCGTTAATAAGCCCAAGTCTTTAATTCTAATTTTACATTTTTTTGCTTAGGATCAATCTCTAAAATCTGGGCTTCATGTTCGCGCCAATCACCTAATACGATTCTTTGTTTATCTTGTAATTGATGAATTTCAGGACGATGAGTATGTCCATGAATCAACACATCCGCATCCTTTAATGCGAACTCAACGGCATCTGCATTGACATCCATAATGTCATAAGATTTGACTTGCTTGGTTTCAGCACTTTTTTTACGAAAGCCATTGGCAATTTTCTGTCTGAAACTTAAGGGTAAGTTTTTTAAAAAACCTAAAAGCAGCGGATTACGAATAATTTTACGGAATTTTTGATAAGAGACATCGTCGGTACAAAGCAGATCGCCATGTTCAAGACGAATGTGATAAGCCCCAATTGTTAAGTGATCAATATCTTGGAGTAGATGACCATTAAATTTATCTAGGAACTTTTGACCTAAGGCAAAATCTCGATTGCCGACTTGGAAATAGATTTGATTTCCGGCTTGATTAAACTCCTGCAAGGCATTAATGATTTCGTCTAACCACGGGGCAGTGAAGTCATCACCAATCCAGGCATTGAACCAGTCACCCAAAATATAGAGTTGGGTATTTCTATCTTTATAACTGTCTAATAAATCCAAAAACCCCCGAACGAGTCGAGGGTGTTCAGGTGACAAATGTAAATCTGATATAAACAGATAGGTCACGGATCTTTTCCTTGTCTTAAAATCCCTCCCAACCTCCCTTTGAAAAGGGAGGAGCACCGACATTAATTTCATATTGAAACTCCCTCCTTTATTAAAGGAGGGTCGGGGAGGATTTAAAAATTACTCAGAAATGATTTTTGCAGATTCGATTACAACGTTTTCTAAAGGAACGTCAGCGTGGTAACCACGGTTGCCAGTGCGAACACCTTTGATTGCGTCAACAACGTCTAAACCTTCAGTTACTTTACCAAAGACTGCATAACCCCAACCTTGAGCAGTTTTGCCCGTGTGGTTAAGGAAAGAGTTGTTTTTCACGTTAATGAAGAACTGAGCAGAAGCAGAGTGAGGTGCTTGAGTACGCGCCATTGCGATCGTACCTACATCATTGCTTAGGCCGTTATCTGCTTCGTTTTCAATTGAATCACGAGTTGCTTTTTCTTTGAAGTTTTCATCCATGCCACCGCCCTGGATCATGAAACCGTCAATAACACGGTGGAAAATTACGCCATCATAAAAACCATCACGAACATATTCCAAGAAGTTAGCAACAGTTTTAGGTGCTTTTTCTGAGTTAAGTTCAAGAACAATACGTCCTTTATTGGTGTTTAATTCGACTTGAGGAAAACTCATTCTATAATCTCCTGATCATGGACAAAAAAAGCCATGGGTTTTTGGTTGAGAGAAGCATAAGCAAACTGTAAACTACAAGGCAAGCAAAAACGTTATTTTCTTTGTTAAAAACTCTGAAAAGCGTTTTAATTATCCTATTTTATCTTATAGAAGTGATTTATCAACTATGAAGCCGAATGATGTTGTTTCATCCCTGCCAAATAACCCGACAACAAGTACTCAACCTGTCGATGCTGCGCAGCAAGAACAACAGCCGGGCTTAGATTTTGTACGCCAAGTCATTACTGATGATTTAGCTGCAGGCCGTACACAACAAGTAATTACTCGTTTTCCTCCAGAGCCGAATGGATATTTACATATTGGTCACGTGAAAGCGATTTGTTTGAATTTTGGCATTGCCAAAGAATTTGATGGTCTATGCAACCTGCGTTTTGACGATACCAACCCAGATGCTGAAGAACAAGAATATGTAGATGGTATTGCCAATGATGTGAAATGGTTAGGTTTTAACTGGAACGGCGAGCCACGTTATGCATCAAGCTATTTTGATCAGCTTTACACTTGGGCAGTTCAATTGATTGAACAAGGTGATGCTTATGTGGATTTGCAAACCCCTGAAGAAATTCGTTTAAACCGTGGTAATTTCGTAGAACCAGGTAAAAACTCGCCACAACGAGATGCTTCTATTGAAGAAAACCTGGCGCGTTTTGAGCAAATGCGTAATGGTGAATTAGGTGAAGGTCAGGCTGTACTTCGTGCAAAAATTGACATGACATCTCCTAATGTTCACATGCGTGACCCTATTTTGTACCGTGTATTGCACTCTGAGCATCATCAAACGGGTGACACATGGAAAATGTACCCAATGTACGACTATGCGCATCCTTTATCAGATGCTATTGAAGGCGTAACGCATTCTTTATGTACTTTGGAATTTCAGGATCACCGTCCATTCTATGATTGGGTTGTTGAGAAAGTTAAATCTCCAGCGGTTCCACATCAGTACGAATCTAGCCGTTTAAATGTCGATTACACCATTACCTCTAAACGTAAATTGCGTAAATTGGTTGAAGGCGGTTATGTCAATGGTTGGGATGATCCACGTATGCCAACCGTTGTCGGCATGCGCCGTCGTGGTTTCACCCCTGAAGGTTTGCGCGATTTCTGTAAGCGCGTGGGTGTATCTAAAGTTGATGGCAGTATTGTTGATGTTGCCATGCTGGAATACTGCATCCGTCAGTCTTTAGAAAATACCGCTGCACGTGGTATGGCAGTGCTTAATCCACTGAAAGTGACTTTAACCAATTTGCCGGAAGCGATGGACTTGACGCATGCACGTCATCCAAACGTTGACATGGGCGATCGTATTATTCCTTTAACTTCGGAAATTTACATTGACCGTAAAGACTTTGAAGAAGTACCACCGAAAGGCTTTAAACGTTTAATTCCAGAAGGTGAAGTGCGTTTACGTCATGCTTATATGATCAAATGTGATGAAGTGGTTAAAGATGCTAATGGTGAAGTGGTTGAACTGAAATGTTCAATTGACCCGGAAACTTTGGGTAAAAACCCTGAAGGGCGTAAAGTGAAAGGCGTGGTGCATTGGGTATCTGCAACAAAAGGCGTTCCTGCTGAAGTTCGTATCTACGACCGTTTATTCACTGAATCTGATCCGGAAGTGGGCGATGACTTCCTTGCCAACTTGAATCCTGAATCATTGAAAGTGGTTCAAGCGGTAATTGAACCTGCATTGGCTGAAGCGAAACCTGAAGATCGCTTCCAGTTTGAACGTGAAGGCTACTTTGTGGCAGATCAATATGATCATACTGCGCAAAAGCCGGTGTTTAACCGTATTCTGGATTTAAAAGACAGCTTTAAGCCTGGTAAATAATTCAAAATAATCGATGCACTGCTTTGACTGAGTACAAGCGTCTGCGTTTACTCGGTTAAATCATTACTGCAAGATCAAAGCCTCATCTCCGGATGGGGCTTTTTATTGGTAGCCATCATCAATTCTAAGTCTATATACTTTGGGGGAGCTCAGTCATCCGAGCGATTTATTAGCATAAAAATAATATTCAATCAGAAAGTAATTGTGCTATCACTATAAGAAAAAGCTGAGGGTCATAAAAATGAGTGTTGTCATAGAAACCCAGATGTTAATTCGAAAACCGGTTGCAGAGGTTTTTAATGCCTTTGTCGATCCTGAAATTACCAGCAAGTTCTGGTTTACTTCATCTACGGGACACTTGATTGAAAACACCACTGTAGACTGGTATTGGGAAAAATATGAATTGACCAGCAGTGTTTATGTGGAGAAGCTGTTTAATAATGAACTTATCCAGATTATCTGGGGAGAACCCAAGAGTACGGTAGACTTTATTTTTGAGAAGTTAACAGAACAGGAAACTTATCTGAGAATTCGAAACTATGATATTTCTTTAGAAGACTCGGCCTTGATTGCTTTTGTGATTGATCAGACTGGTGGCTTCACCACAGTGCTCGATGGCTGTAAAGCCTATTTGGAGTATGGCGCGCAGTTAAACCTGGTGAATGACAAGTTTCCGCCATTTGTTGAAATGGGTGTTATTTAATCTAAAGATAAATAATTATTGATCAATGCTTAAGCCTTCAATCCTCAGATCGATAGGATGTCATCCTGTAGCTAGGTCAAATATTGCTACTTCAGGTTAAAGACAATTGAAATTTTATGGCTGGATCTGGCGAGATAAGCCAGTTTAATCACTGCTTGGGATCCTGTTCTTTTAACATTAAATAATTTGGGATACGGTTGTTTTTGGCTTTATCCCGTAACTTTTTCTTAATGTACAGCACCAGGGCAAAACAGGTAGTGGTGAGGGTCAGTAGCATACTGTTCATAAAGCTCATGATCGAGCTGACATAACCAATGGTGGTCAAACGGTTCATCATGCGAATGACTTGAGGGCTACTTTCAATCCCGGTGATGGCCCATGTACATAAGTGTTCGCAGTTGTTGATAATCAGGTGGTACTGGTTTTCGTGCATACGCGAGCGCATACGTCGTACAACTTTACGACCCGTGAACTTCGGATTGTGATATTGCTGGATAATAATGCTTTTACCAAAACTGAATTTTTCCAGTGAGGTAATTTCAATGGGACGTTTCTTGAATAAATGAGCAAAACCTGAATAATGAATCACCCGCCCACGACCTGCATAAATGCCGTGGTGGGAGTATCCAAGGTGTTTAACGATAAGATGTGCCCCTAGAGGAAACCGTATTTTCTGCTGTTGCATGATGACGTTTAGCCAATAAAGTTACAAATGTATTTTATTGATGTAGTTTACTGCTTCTTAATAAAAGAATCGACTATTTCACTGAGTTGAAGGGCTTTTTATAGAGAAACTACATCACAGTTTAAGATGGAATACCTAAGCATAAACCATGAGTAAGTGCTTTATGAAGAGAAAATTGTTGATTAAATGTGCAGTTGTGGCTTTGCTCGGTTTTAGCGGTATAGTCCATGCAGCTGTTTATCCTCAGCACTGGCAAGGTGAGGTGCTGGATGTAGATGTGATCAAGGTTGATCAGCCACAGAACTTACGCCTATTTTTAATGCATAGCCAAACTCACCAGCCTTTGCGTAAATTCAGTGCTATTCAGCAGCAACTGAAGTCTTGTGAAAAGCTCAGCTTTGCCATGAATGCAGGCATGTTTCACGCAGATTATTCACCCGTTGGATTATATGTGGAAGCAGCCCAGCAAAAGCAAAAATTAAGTACCGTTAAACAAGGCTATGGCAATTTTCACATGCAGCCAAATGGGGTGCTGGCCTGGAATCAACAGGAAATGATGATTGCCACTACAGAAGATTATCAAAAACGTAAGTTTGATGCAGAATATGCTACCCAATCTGGCCCAATGCTGGTCATTAATAAGCAGATTAATCCGAATTTTTTAAAGGATTCCGATTCGTTAAAGAGACGAAATGGGGTGGGGATTAAAGATCAAACCCTTTATTTTGTGATTAGTAATACGGCGGTGAGTTTTTATCAGTTTGCACTATTTTTCCAAAAAAAACTCCAAGTACAAAATGCTTTGTACTTGGATGGCACTATCTCAAGTGCCTATATCCCTCAATTGAAGCGCGCAGATTCACACTTCAATTTGGGACCGATGATTGCCTATATTGATCAGCAATACTGTCCTTCGAACTGAAAAAAAGATCATATTGCTTAAAAAGTATAGCCAATTTTTAAACCATAACCGATGGCATCATTATCATTGAATTCACCAACAGTTGCTGTTGAAGAAGCACCCGGCAGAGGTAAGTAATAGGTTCCATCTTGGGCTGTTGCATCACCTAACCAGTAATATTTAATCCCGCCAGTAATAAAATAGTTGGGAGCTGGATGGAATTGTAAGCTTAGGCCTAAATTCCAATAGCCTTTGGTGGGATTTAAAATGGATGCTGGATTACCTGTGCCTGAATCCCAACCGATATCAAAAGCGCTTGACCATTGTGTTGTCCATTGTCTAGCCACACCTAAAGTCGCACTCCATTGATCCTTATGATAGTCATCCAGGTTAAAGCCGGCAGTATAACTGCCACTGCTGAGAGTGGTCGTAGCGAGTTCGGATAATGCTCCGAATTGGGTAGGACGGATCACGAAATCTTTCCAGTTGACCCAGCGAATCGTAGAGTATAGTAAAGTACTCGTGGTAACACCGGCCTGAAAATCGAAATTGACCGATTGTGGTGTTGAAATCTTGGTTTTAGCGTTTTCCACCAGTGAAAGTGAAGTACCCAAAATATCTTCTGAAACCTGAATTTTATGATCAATTTGAGAATGATAGGTCAATGCGGTTTTGAGTGCCAAATGAGGAATTTGATAAGCAAAACCAGCGATCCAGCCCAAAGCACCATCTTCTGCAAACTTGCCGTTATAACCATCAAATTCTGCATATACCAGTCCACGAAGTGAAACGTCCCCCTTAACAGTTTGATAAGCAGGTCCGGCATACAAGTTAAAATTTTTGATAGGTTGATAACCAAAAATAACGCTCAGGTTTTGGGTGTCTACTTCAACGTGGGTGCCTTGTTGGCTTAGTAGCGGATCGGAAAAACTGGCATTCGACTTCACTGGATACTGTAAATCTGATCCAAAAGGTTGATCATAGAGCAGACCGAAAGACAATTGAGGTGAGAGTTGAAGCTTGAGCGCTGCGCTATAGTATTGAAAATTCTTGGCAATATTGTCTGTTGAATGATCATCACTATTGGGGGTGGCCAAATCTGGGCGAGAGTCTAAGGTATGACCGGAAATTTCAGGATCTGCTGCTGTAATGGTGGCTTCAAAATAATGCCCAGGTTCCAGAAATGGCAGCACGGACTGTCCTGATTGATCCATTGCCGCCGCCATGCTATGACTCGAAATAAGGCTGCATAATATTGCCAGTCTAGGATAATACGCTTTCATATATTTTCCTTTTATAGACTTATTTTCTATTTTTTGTTTTTTCTTTAATTTTTCTTATTGGCTCATGTTCTATTTATTTTTGATATTTTTATAATGCTGATAATTCATATTGCATTTAATCAGTAGAGCACTTTTGAATCGCAGAACATAGTTATTTCAGCATGAATGCGCAGAAGTGTGTATCGAAGTATTAAAATTAGACTATCTATAATTTTGACAGGCAAATAAAAAGGCATTTAGTTAACTAAATGCCTTTGTGTAGAGGATTCAGACTCTACTGTTGAAGTGGTAGATGCTGTAATGCATTTAACTCTTTACGGCTATAACCTCTTGAAGCTAGAACCTTTTTAATACCAATGATGACATCCTCATCTGTAGCTTTTGCCAAAGCATGGATCAGTTCTTCATTTGATTTACAAGAGCAATCATTTTCGACACAGGAGATTTGATTCTTGTGTTCGTTTTGCTGTTGATTTGCAGAAAACAGCTTTTGCCAAAAACTCATAGAGCCTTCATATGCAACCTAACATAGATCGAAATATATCCAAATTTTTGAGGAATACAAGTCTACGGTAGTGATAAAAGCAGCACTTGGTCACAAATAATCACGAATTTTCCGATAGTAGCAGAATAATTTAACGGTATTATGACAAGTGACATTTATAGAACAATGATAAGTAATTCATTTTTAAGATCATAAAAAAATGAAGCTCAATGGAGCCTCATTTTGGTCACAATACCTGAACAGCATCAACAGAAATAAATTGTTTAAAATTTTTCCAGTAACACACCAGATTCGACATGATGGGTATAGGGGAACTGATCGAAGAGAGCGAATTGAGTCACTTTATGCGTTTGAGACAATTGTTTGAGGTTGTCGTGTAAAGTGTCTGGATTGCATGAAATATAGATAATACGTTCAAACCGTTGTAACAGTTTGAGTGTTTCATCATCAATACCTGCACGAGGCGGATCGACAAATACCGTGTCGAAGTCGTAGCTGGCAATATTAATTTCTGCTTCTTCTAAACGACGGAATTCACGCTCGCCATTATAGGCTTGGGTAAACTCTTCCGCAGATAAACGTGCCACTTGAATATTATTGATGTTATTTTTTTCAATATTCCACTGTGCAGCATAGACTGATGATTTAGCCAGTTCAGTTGCAAGTACACGATTAAAGCGCGTAGAGAGTGGAAGTGTGAAATTACCATTACCGCAATACAGTTCTAACAAGTCTTTGTCTGAATGGTCAGCTGCATTGCATGCCCATTCCAGCATTTTTTGGCAAACATGTGCATTTGGTTGGGTAAAACTGCTTTCAATTTGTTTGTATTGATATGTACGATCAAAGACTTGTAGTTCTTCCACAACATAATCATCTGTCAAAATGACGCGCTGACCACGGCTACGGCCATAAATTTTAATATTCAGCTTATCAGAAAGTGCTTTTGCCGCAACTTCCCATTCTGTGTTGAGCGGGCAACGGTAAACCAGTGAAACCAGCATTTCACCTTTAAGTGTTGCTAAGAAATGAACTTCAAATAAGCGTTTTGATAAAATGTCCTGTGCCTTAAGTTCATTTAGTAATACAGGCATTAGAACATTAATGCTTTGATCTGCAATTGGAAAATCTTTAATTTCAACGACAGTTTTTTGATTTTCTGCATTACGTTCAAACATTGCATAGAACATATCATTTTCTGTATGCCAAATACGGAATTCAGCCCGCATACGAAAGTTCTGTTCAGCAGAAGGGAAAACTTCTAAAGAGGGAGGATTGTATTCTGAAAATTGAGCCGTAATACGCGCAACTTTGGCATCAAGTTGTTGCTGATAAGTTGAAGTCATATGCAGTAAAAAATCGCAAACATATTAAAAAAAGTCATGTTAGCAAAAATCACTTCATAAGACTAAATTAATTGTGATTATTCGTGCTGAAAATCAAGAGAGATCAGGAGTGAGAAGATGATCTTAATGGAAGGAATTCTGAATTGATTGATTAGCATGTTAGACATGCTATTTAAATTTTTCACATAGTGCATCTTCATCAGCATTGTCTTCTTGTACACATAAAATACTTAAGACAGAATAACGTTGAGCAGCATTGTAATAAGTTGTTTTGGAACAGTAATTAATGACCTGAGCACAGCTAGATGGCATCTTGGTTTAACAATTGGTTTCAGAAGTAAGCCTACAGCATGAACCTTTGGCTGGAGGAATTGCTTGTTACAAGAATTTAAATATGACTCACATAAAAAGTAGCTGTTTAAACTGCAACTTTTTTATAAAAAATAATCTCTGGATCAAGCTGTACAGGGTTAAAATAGCAGGCAATCTTAGATAGTTGTAATGCTTATGTTGAATAAACTTTCTGGACTAATTACAGGCTCAGGGCTGTTTAAAAGTTCCAAACCTTCTCCCGAACAGCTGTTTCTACAAGAAAATAATATCCAGTTCGATCCGGAGCAGGGGTATATCGTCGATGACATCGTGGTCAATGAATGGTCAGAGCGTTTAAGTTATTTCTCTAATCGCAAATTAACCACGTTTGATGATTTAAAAGCCTTGTATTTCACCGCCATGATTATCAATGAAAAAATTGATCTGGAAATTGCCAATCAGCGTTTTGTCACACGTTTAGGTAATACCGAAGAAAATCTGTTGCAGTTGAAGCAAGTGGTCAAAAAGCTGAATGACTATTATCGCAACTTTAAACGCGAAAAATAGTGACCTCATCCTTTATGAGGACATGACTTTTAAAAGGATTTAAGGGTCATGAGAGGCTGAATATAAAAATAACTCAACCGGGAAAAAACCCATGTTAATATACTGCTCATGTCATTTAGACCAAAAGCTATCTACATGTTCCAACAAGAAATTTCCCAATTAAATCTGCCACAGTTAAAGGCAGGTGAAAAACGCTGGGTCGGTAATTTACAAGGCTCATCTGCTTCTTTATTGTTCAAAGAAATTGCAGCACAAAGTAAGCAGTTGTTTATTGTGGTGGCCAGAAATAACCAGCATTTGGGACAGTTGGAAAGTGAGCTGGAATTTTACGGGATCAAGCCGACCATTTTCCCTGATTGGGAAATTTTACCCTATGACAGATTGTCGCCTCATCAGGATATCGTGTCAGAACGGCTTTCGATTTTATCCAATATGCCCAAGCAGGGCGTATTGCTGCTTTCAGCTTCAACTTTAGTGCAGCGTGTTGCACCGACCTCTTGGGTATTGGGTGAACATTTCGATATTAAAGTAGGACAAAAATTTGAATTAGAACATCAGAAACTGCGACTGATTCAGGCAGGCTATCATCTGGTCGATACGGTTTATGATCACGGTGAATTTGCGGTACGCGGCAGCATTATGGATATTTATGCTTCCGGGCAAAATGCACCTATCCGTATAGATCTGTTCGATGATGAAATTGAAAGCTTGAAGTTTTTTGATCCAGAAACACAAAGAACCACGCAAACCCTACAACAGTTTTCTGTTTTGCCTGCCAAAGAATTTCCGCTCAAAGAAGGGCGTGCGACTTTCCGTGACCGTTATGCAGAAAGTTTCCCCAATGCCAATCCCAAGAAAAACCCAATCTATCAGGATGTTTTAGAAGGTATTGCCTCTCCGGGATTGGAGTTTTATTTCCCCTTATTCTTTAGTCAAGCAGCCATGCAAACCCAAAGTACACTGATGGCATACTTACCGAAGAATGGCATTGTCATTACAGATAAGCATTTGGATGAAGGCTTAAGCAGTTTCTGGAAAGATGTGGTGCGTCGCTATGAAGATCGCCGTCATAATGTTGATCATCCGATTTTGCCACCGGAAGAGATTTTCTTGCAGCCGAATCAGGTGCTGGAACAGCTGAATCAGTTCGCCAGAATCATTGCTTCTGCGGAAGAGTTTGTTGAAAAAGCCGGGGTGATCAATTTCAATACCGACATCCCACCACGCTTGCCGGTAGATCCGAAAAAAGAAAAACCTTTTTCTGCGGTTAAAAAATATATTGATGCAGTGAATCATCCGGTGCTGTTGGTGGCAGAAAGTGCCGGTCGCCGTGAAACCTTAAAAGATGCGCTGCGCCCCACTTTGGGTGATATTCCTAATGTTGAAAATTTTTCTGATTTTAGAAAATCATTACATGCTATCGCCATTACCAGCGCGCCCTTAGATCGTGGTCTGGTTATTCCTGATCATTTGACGGTTATTTCAGAAAATCAACTTTATGAACATCGTGTGGTCCAGCGCCGTCGCAAACGCCAGCAAGAGGTTTCTGAAGAATTCCTGATTCGCAGCCTAACCGAACTCAGTATTGGTGCACCAGTGGTACATATTGACTATGGTGTCGGGCGTTATGCCGGTTTAATCACGCTGGATATTGATGATCAGGAGCATGAATTTTTACAGCTGGATTATGCCGACGCGGCCAAAGTCTATGTTCCCGTCACCAATTTGCATCTGATCAGCCGCTATAGTGGTGGTGATCCGGATCTTGCGCCTTTACATAAACTCGGTACAGATGCCTGGAACAAGGCCAAACGTAAAGCCTTGGAACAAATCCATGATGTGGCAGCCGAGTTGCTGCATATTCAGGCCCGTCGTCATGCCAAACCCGGCTTTAGTTTTGAACTGGAACAAAGTCCCTATATGCAGTTTGCCAGTGGCTTTGCTTATGAAGAAACGCTGGATCAGGCCAATGCAATTGAAGCGACTTTGCACGACATGCAACTGGCGAAACCGATGGATCGGCTGGTCTGTGGTGATGTTGGTTTTGGTAAGACAGAAGTGGCAATGCGTGCTGCATTTTTAGCGGTACAGAACAACAAGCAAGTCGCGGTTCTGGTGCCGACTACTTTATTGGCACAGCAGCATTATGAATCGTTTAAAGACCGTTTTGCGGATTGGCCGATTCGCATTGAAGTACTTTCCCGTTTTGGTTCAAGCAAGTCCCATACGAAAACCATAGAAGACCTTGCTGAAGGTAAAGTGGATATTGTGATTGGTACGCATAAAATCCTGCAGGAAAGTATTCAGTTTAAAAATTTAGGGCTGATGATTGTCGATGAAGAACACCGCTTTGGGGTACGTGATAAAGAGCGTATTAAAGCCATGCGGGCCGATGTCGACATGCTGACCCTGACGGCGACTCCTATTCCGCGCACCCTGAATATGGCCTTTAGCGGCATGCGTGATTTATCGATTATTGCCACACCGCCAGCCCGTCGTTTGGCTGTCAAAACCTTTGTGCAAGAACACACTGGCGAATCTATCAAAGAAGCCATTTTGCGTGAATTACTGCGTGGTGGACAGGTATATTTCCTGCATAATGAAGTGGATACCATTGAACGTACCGCTGAAAATATCCGTGAATTGGTACCAGAGGCACGCGTGGCTGTGGCACATGGGCAAATGCGGGAACGGGAACTGGAGCAGGTGATGCAGCAGTTCTATCATAAAGAATACAATGTGCTGGTCTGTTCAACCATTATTGAAACCGGGATTGACGTGCCGAATGCCAATACCATTCTGATCGAGCGGGCAGACAAGCTAGGCTTGGCACAGTTACATCAGTTACGCGGTCGTGTTGGTCGTTCGCACCATCAGGCCTATGCCTATTTACTGGTCCCGTCCATTAAAGGTCTCAAAGGGGATGCGGAAAAACGTCTGGATGCCATTCAGCGTGCCTCCAATCTGGGTGCTGGCTTCATGCTGGCAACCGAAGATCTGGAAATTCGTGGTGCCGGTGAATTGCTGGGTGAACAACAAAGCGGTTCCATGCAGGCGATTGGTTATAGCCTATATATGGAAATGCTGGAAAAAGCCACGAAAGCCATTCAAAAAGGCAAAACCCCGAATTTTGATGCGCCATTGTCTTTAATTGCAGAGATTAATCTGCATATGCCAGCGCTGATTCCGGACGAATATCTGGGTGATGTACACCAGCGCTTATTGTTCTATAAACGGATCAGTAATACCGATACGCAAGAAAAACTCGACAATATTCGTATGGAACTGATTGATCGTTTTGGTGTACCACCTCAGCCAGTGAAGCAGTTATTTGCCGTGCATCAAATCCGCTTAAAAGCAGAGCAGTTGGGCATTACCAAAATTGATATCAGTGCTAACGGTGGTCATATTGAATTTTCACCAGAAACACCAGTACAGGCCATCAGTATTATTCAAATGATGCAAAAACATCCGACCTTTTTCCGCATGGATGGCGGGCAACGCCTGAAAGTCATGGTCATGCTGGAAGATTATCAAAAACGTATCCAATTTATTATCGATTTATTGGACAGTTTATTGAAAGAAATTCATTGATTTGACAGGGAGTGCATAAGATTTATGCACTCGCTTTGCAATTTGTGCAGATTTTAAAAAATCGTGAGATGAAGCGCTTGATTTTTTAAAGAAATTTATTAAATTCGTGAATGTTCATGCGTTCATTGCAAATAGTGGTTTATTTGTAATGAAACACATTGCATAGAATATTCACGTCCCATTGGATGTGATAGTATTAGCCATCATTCTAATTTTGCATAATTTATAAAGATATGTTTAGTTTGCATCCCCAACTTGCTCAAGATACTTTTTTTGTAGGCGACTTTCCACTGTCAACATGTCGTTTAATGAATGATATGCAATTTCCGTGGCTCATATTGATTCCGCGCGTACCTGGCGTGAGCGAATTATATGAATTAAGTCAGGCTGATCAGGAACAATTCCTTCGTGAATCTAGCTGGTTATCCAGCCAACTTTCACGTGTTTTTCGTGCCGACAAAATGAACGTGGCAGCACTTGGAAACATGGTCCCACAATTACATTTTCATCATGTGGTGCGTTACCAAAATGATGTTGCTTGGCCGAAACCGGTTTGGGGAACACCTGCAGTCCCTTATACTAATGAAGTACTTGCACACATGCGTCAAACTTTAATGCTAGCTCTACGTGGTCAAGGTGATATGCCTTTTGACTGGCGTATGGATTGATTCCTAGCCATTGAAAGCCATAGTAGGAATGTATGGCGTAAAGACTCGGATCAGGAGTGATTGAGTGTCATTAGACGACTGGATTAGAAAAGAACCCAGACAATTTGAATATTTTCATCGCTTGATGGGATATATGATGTTGTCTTTACTTATTATTGTCTATCATTACACGGCTTCTGACACTCATTACCAGATTTATATTCCATTCTTTCTGCTTTTCATTTTACTGATCATACCGAAATTATCGAACTGGCTACAGTATCGTTATAATGCCAAGATGAAACGCAGTGTCTTGTTTATTACAGATGTTGTTGTTATTTCAGCTATTTTATCTGCTATTCACTTAAATCTGGTGCTGACCTTTATTGCACTGTTTGCCATTTTATATACTGCCATCAGTAATAAAATTTCCTTTTTAGTGGTGTCGTTAGCCAGTTTAATTGGTATCGCAAATTTTTATCTGTGTAATATTCTGGTTTTCGGTTTTGGTGAGTATTTTGAGCAAACCACTGGTGAATTGACCGTTCTTGGTTTCATCTGTCTGATTACTTTTTTTGGTGTGGGTAGTTTTTATCAAAGCAGCCAGATTCAACATATCAGTAATCGTCGAACCTATTATTACGATCAAATGAATCGTTATATGGAGTTCGCAAATCAGCTGAGCCGATATGCACCTGTGCAGTTGTGGCAATCGATCATGAAAGGTGAGTCGGAAGCCAAAATTGAATACAAACGTAAGAAAATGACCATTTTCTTTTCAGATATTCAAGGTTTTACCGAACTTTCAGAAACGCTTATTCCAGATGATTTGGCATTCCTGCTCAATGACTATTTAAGTCATATGACTGAAATTGCCAAGCAGTATGAAGCGACTGTCGACAAGTTTATGGGGGATGCCATCCTGATTTTCTTTGGTGATCCAATCTCGCAAGGGGTGGAGCAAGATGCCAAAACTTGTCTAGACATGGCAATTGATATGCGTCAACAAATGAAACTGCTGCGTGAACGCTGGATCAAGATGGGCTATCCGGCTTTGCATATCCGTATGGGGATTAGTACTGGTTATTGTCACGTAGGGAACTATGGCGCAGCACATCGTATGGCATATACCATTGTTGGACGTGATGCCAATCTGGCAGCACGGCTGCAAAGTGCAGCAGCAGTCGATGAAATCCTGATTTCAGATGAAACCTATAATTTAATTAAAAATGACTATTTATGTGCGCCGAAAAAACCTATTACGCTTAAAGGGATTCACGGTCCGGTAAAGACCTGGCAAGTTATGGAAAAATATACCTCGCGTAAATTGGATTATCAGCGCTGGTTTGATTATGAGTACAAGGGTTTCCATTTGTTGCTGAATCTGGATGAGGTTCAAAATTATGAATATCCAGAGTTGATCCAAGTTTTGGAAAAGATGATTAAGCGGATTCAGAAACAACAGAAAATGACCAATTCAGAGGGGATTGTTCGGCTGAATCTGGAAGATGTGATTGAAGATGAGAAGGACGAGCAATACCACTAAAAATCATGATTGAGATGATGTTTACAGATAAAAAAACCACGCGATTGCGTGGTTTTTTATGAGCGAAAATCTTAATGATTTTCTGAGGCGTGATTGATGGTATATTTGGGAATTTCGACTTCCAAATCTTCATCGACAATTTTCACTTGGCATGAAAGGCGTGAATCCGGTTCCAGACCCCAGGCACGATCTAGTAAATCTGCTTCTACATCTGTCATTTCTTCGAGGCTGTCAAAACCTTTGCGAACTACGACATGACAGGTGGTACAAGCACAAGACATATCACATGCATGTTCAATCTTGATACCATTTTTTAACAGGCTTTCGCACAGGTTGGCATCCTGTTCAACTTCGAACTCGGCACCATTAGGGCAAATTTGCGCATGTGGAAGAACTTTAATACGTGGCATAATTTTTTCCTGTTTATTGGTCCGAGTTTGACCAGTCATCAAGTTTAGTGCCTTTCAAAGCTGCATCAATATGTTGGTTCATGCGTGCAGCAGCAAAAGCATCACTGTGTATTTTAAGCTGTTCTACAGCTTGTTCAATCGCTTTAATATCGGTGGTTTCGAGTTGAGCCTCAAGTTGAGCTTTGGCTTGATTTAACGATACTAACTGTTCAGCAGTTAATAGCTGGGCATCCACTTTTAGGGCTTGTTCCAGTGCTTCCAGCTCACGTTTTGCTTCAACCTTGGTTTCTTGCAAATGACGAAGATGTTTATCTTCTTCCGCATATTTGAAGCCATCAATCAGTAAGCGTTCGGTATCGGCATCAGATAAACCATAAGAAGGTTTAATGTCGATTTGAGCATGTACACCAGACGTGGTTTCCTTGGCAGCAACAGTTAACAGGCCATCGGCATCAACCTGAAAAGTGACTTCAATACGTGCCTGACCGGCAGTCATTGGCGGAATGCCATGCAAGACAAAGCGACCCAAACTACGGCAATGTTCAACCAGATCACGTTCACCTTGCACCACATGAATCAGCATGGCGGTTTGGCCATCTTGATAAGTGGTGAATTCTTGGCGACGCGCCACAGGAATGGCAGTATTGCGCGAGATTAAACGCTCAACCAGCCCCCCCATGGTTTCTAAACCTAAAGACAGTGGAGTTACGTCTAGTAATAGTGAGCCATCTTTAGAGTTACCAATTAACTGATTCGCTGTAATGGATGCGCCAATAGCAACCACTTCATCTGGGTTAATCGTGCATAGGGGTTCTTGATTAAAGACGTCGCGTACAGCTTTTTGCACTGCATAAGAACGGGTAGAACCACCGACAAGTACGACATTTTTAATGTCATTCAGTTCAAGTTTGGCATCACGCATCACACGTTTGCATACGCTGATGGTTTTATCTAAAGCAACTTTAATGATGTCTTCAAAAGTAGCACGGTCTAAAGTTAAAACCTGATCTAAAACTTTCAGTTCGACCGATTCAGCATCTGACAGAGCTTCTTTGGCTTTACGTGCAGAAACAATGAAATGTGCATATTCGGCATCATCTAAAGTTTCAATATTGAGCTGTTTTTTAGCCCATTTTACGATCAGGCGATCCAGATCATCACCACCCAGTGCAGTGTGGCCACCGGTCGCTAAAACTTCGAATACACCTTGTGAGAAACGTAGAATAGATACGTCAAAAGTACCGCCACCCAGATCATAGATCACATAGTTTTGATCATGCGCCAGATTGGTTTCCTGATCTAGACCATAAGCCACAGCGGCTGCAGTCGGTTCGTTCAACAAGCGAAGCACATTTAAACCCGCGAGTTGCGCGGCATCACGAGTTGCCTGACGTTGTGCTTCATCAAAATAAGCCGGAACAGTAATGACTGCACCATTCACTTCATTTTTTAAACTTTCTTCAGCACGGTCTTTGAGTTGTTTTAAAATTTCTGCTGAAATCTCGACAGGCGTTTTACGGCCTTGTGCAGTTTCAAAAGCAGGCATCTGATTGTCTTCACCCACTAAAGTGTAGGGGTGTTGAAATTTGATGTCTGCTTTGGAGCGCCCCATAAAACGTTTTACTGAAACAATGGTGTTTTTCGGGTCTGTGGTAATAAAAGGCTTGGCTTCATCACCATAATGGCTATTATTATGGCTATAGTGAACAATAGACGGAAGTAACACACGACCTTGTTCGTCATTGAGTACTTTGGCTTTACCTGAAAGTACCGTGGCAACCAATGAATGCGTAGTACCCAAGTCGATACCAATTGCAATGCGGTGTTCATGCGGTGCACTTGATTGACCGGGTTCTGCAATTTGCAAGAGAGCCATTGTGTTACATCCTTAGAACTAAAAATTAAAAAATAAAATTAAAACGAATTAAAAATCATCATCTAAATCAAAGCTGTCGTCATCCAGGAAACGATCCTCAGCTTTGTCGATATCAGCCATCACTTTTACAAAGAAACGTAATTTACGTACGGTATCGCGTGCTTCGCCCCAGTCTTCATCGTCATAATCAATTTTGAATTCACGTACTAAACCGTCAATCCATTGCTGAACCTCATGCTTTAATGAAGTGAGTTCATCAGCCGATGCAGCTTCATCTAGCTGTTCACGAATTTCTAGTGCAGACTGTAAAAACTCGAAATCCCCAATGGATTGATCCAGATGATAGTCTTGTTTTTTAAGACTCAAGAGATAAGCAGCGCGGCTATCAACATTGGATAAAGCCTTGAATGCCTGATTAATCTCGCTGGATTTAATTAGGGCCTGATCTTTGTCTTCGGCTTTATCTGGATGATATTGTTGCTGCAACTTCAAAAATTCAGTTTTTAATGCTGCTAAATCAATATCGAGTGCTACAGGGAGGTTGAACAGCTCAAAATGATTCATGGGAGATTGGATCCGCGATAGATATGCAAAAAGTGACTGCTATAAATGCAATTAAAACAGTGCATTTTACACTGTTTTAATCACCAAAAGAGAGGGAATAGGGTGTTTAAACGGTGAAAGATTCACCACAGCCACATTCGCCTTTTTTATTCGGGTTGTTAAATTCGAAGCCTTCGTTTAGACCATTTTTAACGTAGTCCATCTCCATACCTTCAAGATAAACCAGACTTTTGGGATCAACGAAAACTTTAACACCAAACTGCTCAAATGCTTGGTCGTGTGTATCGACTTCATCGACGAATTCGAGCACGTAGGCCAAACCAGAACAGCCTGAAGTTTTCACACCAACGCGAATGCCTTCACCCTTACCGCGATTTTTCAGGTAATTGCTGATATGAGTTGCTGCATTTTCAGTTAAATGGATCATGAAAACTCCGTTAATCTTTCTTTAAAAACCTGAAAACTATTAAGCTTTAGTTTTCTTGCTGCGATAGTCTTCAACAGCTGCTTTAATTGCATCTTCAGCCAGTACAGAGCAGTGTACTTTTACTGGAGGTAAAGCCAATTCAGTTGCAATGTCGATGTTCTTGATCGCTTGAGCTTGGTCTAGGGTTTTACCTTTTAACCATTCAGTAACAAGTGAACTGGATGCAATTGCAGAGCCGCAACCATAAGTTTTAAAACGTGCTTCTTCAATCACACCTTCATCATTCACTTGAATTTGAAGACGCATTACATCGCCACAAGCTGGTGCACCGACCATACCTGTACCAACATTTTCAGCATTTTTATCTAAAACACCAACATTACGAGGGTTTTCGTAATGATCAATTACTTTTTCGCTATAAGCCATGATGCTTCTCCAAACCTCGGGGTCAGCCTTAAGATTAATATGGGGGTGAAATTACGTTTATCAACGAGATGGCTTTAATTTAAAGCCATCACGCTAGCTTGAATTAGTGTTCAGCCCATTCAACAGTTGAAAGGTCGATACCTTCTTTATACATATCCCAAAGCGGAGAAAGTTCACGTAACTTCTCAACAGCAGCTTTAGTCACTTCAAGAACGTGATCGATATCTGCTTCAGTGGTGTATTTACCAAAGCTGAAACGGATCGAACTGTGTGCAAGTTCGTCAGAAAGACCGAGTGCACGAAGTACGTAAGAAGGTTCAAGTGTTGCAGAAGTACATGCTGAACCAGAAGATACAGCAGCATCTTTCAATGCCATCATCAAAGATTCACCTTCAACAAAGTTGAAGCTGACATTGAGATAGTTTGCAACGTTTTGAGTTGGGTGACCGTTTAGGAACACTTGTTCCAAACCTTGTAGGCCATTCCATAATTTGTCGCGCAGGACACGAATGCGCTTTTGTTCAGATTCTAGGTTTTTGCCTGCAAGTTCAAATGCTTCACCCATACCAACGATTTGGTGAGTTGCAAGTGTACCTGAGCGCATACCGCGTTCATGACCGCCACCGTGCATTTGAGCTTTAAGACGGACACGTGGTGAACGACGAACGAATAATGCACCAATACCTTTAGGGCCATAAATTTTGTGGGCAGAGAAGCTCATCAAATCAACTTTTAAAGTTGAAAGATCAATTTCAACTTTACCCGCAGCCTGGGCAGCATCAACGTGGAAATAAGTTTTGTTGGCACGAGTTAATTCGCCAATTGCCGCAACGTCAGTCACGGTACCAATTTCATTGTTTACCATCATCAGGGAAACAAGAATAGTGTCTGGACGAAGCGCAGCTTGAACCATCTCAGGGGTAATTAAACCTGTTTGTGGTTGTGGTTCAAGATAAGTAATTTCGAAGCCTTCTTCTTCTAGTTCACGGCAAGTATCCAAAATTGCTTTATGTTCAATTTTACTTGTAATGATGTGTTTGCCTTTAGACGCATAGAATTGAGCAACACCTTTTAATGCAAGGTTATCAGATTCTGTTGCACCTGAAGTCCATACGATCTCACGTGGATCTGCTTTAACTAAATTAGCAACCTGTTCACGTGCATATTCTACTTTTTCTTCAGCCTGCCAACCGTAAGCATGTGAACGAGATGCAGCATTACCGAAAGTACCGTCAAATGTTAGGCACTCCATCATACGTTCTGCAACTTGAGGGTCTACAGGAGTTGTTGCTGCATAATCAAGATAAATCGGACGTTTCATGTCAAATACCTGTAACCGATAAAAGGGCTGAATCAAAATTTGCTGTATTTTGGCGAATCGCAACGGTTTGTACGTTGTCGCGAGCTACTAGGTCAGCAAGAGTGATTTTTGCGAGATAATCGGCAATGTGGTGGGAGAGTTCTTGCCATAAATCATGAGTCAAGCACATCGCGCCATTTTGGCAGTTACCTTTATGGTCACAACGAGTCGCATCAACTGTTTCGTTTACAGCTTCAATAATTTCTAACACAGTGATTTCTTCAGCGTTACGCGCTAGGTGATAACCACCGTTGGCACCACGAACACTAGAAACTAAGCCGTGACGCTTTAATTTCGCAAATAACTGCTCAAGATAAGCAACAGAGATAGTTTGACGAGCTGCAATTTCAGCAAGCGTGATCGTTTGTTCAGTTGGCTGCAAAGCTAAATCAAGTAGAGCAGTCACTGCGTAGCGACCGCGAGTAGTAAGACGCATGATTCGATACACATGTTAAGACTAGATGTGTCGATTTTATGAATCCTGACTAAAATAGTCAAGTTTTTTATTGAGCTGAAAATTATTTTGTTTTATATGAAAATTATATATTTATGCGAACCACCAATTATACACTAATAACGCAATCAATAGTGCTATTGTTAGACTAAAAGCGATATTCATTTTTTTCTGTTTTTGCTGCATGCGACGAATGCGGTTTTTAAATTGTTTTACTTCAACCTGTAAGGTATTGATCTTTGAACGTTGTTGATCAATTTTCTCTAAAAGCGGCGCAATACGTTTTTTTGATGCAATGACATCTTGTTCATCTACAGGTTCACTGAGCCACTGTTTCCAGTCAGACAAAACCTTTGGAAAGCTGAACAAAAGGACTAAATCACGAAATTCATCTTTTAGTGTGATGTCACCATCAATGCGCATTTTTTTGATACTGCGACGGTTACCAAAAACAAAGACTTTAATTAAATCCATAAGAGTAGTGCGTACATCCAGTGCGATCATTTGCTCTGGTGCTTTGGTATCAAAAAGTACACCGTGTTCACTAAATTGAACGTAAAAATCAAAATAAGGTAAATAGCTATTAATTTTAATGGCAATTTTTTGGTCGATAAATTTTTTAGCCTGCAAACCAACGACCCGATCATGTTTTAAGATGAAGGTAAAAATTGTTTCCAGAACAATCATGGTCATTGTGAGCAACAAATGTGGTTGTTTTTGACTTTGTTGCGATTCACTCATAAAAATTAATCCTTACCTGAAATAGAGCATCCTATGCTCAAAATGTGCTTAAGGACTTTAAGCTAATATATTAATCTTGCTTTGTAGAACAGTTTAGCAAATCGATCAAGTCTTTAATTTGCTATTATAGCTAGATTTTTGGAGTGAATGCATTAAGTTGTATGTAAAATAGGCAGGAGAAAAGTTACATGGATAAGCAAGTAAAAGATCAAGAGATAGATCAACAAAAAAACGAGAATACTGATAAAACCAAGAATAAGCTGCGCTCAGGACGTAAGTCAGGGCTTGATTTTCGAAAATATACCCAACAAATCTGGCTGGCAGGCCTGGGTGCTTTTTCACGTGCTGAGGAAGAAGGCAATAAATTGTTTGACTCTTTAGTCAAAGTTGGTGAAGAGCTGGAATCTAAAACCACCGAGATCGCTGATCAGACTGTAGAGAAAGTATCCGAAAAAGCCAAAGAGTCGGTAACGGATACCAAGGATAAAGTTGAAAAATTGTTAGACCATAGTGTAAACCATTCCTTAAATCGAATTGGTCTGGTCACGGTAAAGGATATCCAGCATTTAGAAAGTCTCATATTACAGCTACATAGCAAGGTTGATTTTTTAATTGAAGAAAATAAGCTTTTAAAAGCGCAAATTGTAAAAAAATGAAACAATTTTGCTTTTTCTGCATTTTTCAACAATTTTTTTCGCATTTATTTTGCAGAAAAGCATAATCAGAGTATTGCGTTTTGCCCTAAAGCATTGCTATAAAGGTGCTATGGAATCCTTAGACCTTAAATAAACGATATTAAGAGGACGTAATCTTCATGAATAAATCAGAATTAATCGATGCAATTGCAGAGAAAGGGGGATTGTCTAAGACTGATGCAGGTAAAGCCTTAGATGCAACAATTGCTTCAATTACTGAAGCACTTAAATCTGGTGATACTGTTACACTTGTTGGTTTTGGTACATTCAACGTTAAAGAACGTGCGGCTCGTACAGGTCGTAACCCACAAACTGGCGCAGCTTTAGAAATTAAAGCAAGCAAAGTACCAAGCTTCAAAGCAGGTAAAGGTTTAAAAGATTCTGTAGCTTAATCTTTTTTAAATCCGATAAACGCGCCCTTAAAGGCGCGTTTTTTTATTAAAAATCCCGATTTACAGTTGGAACACATTCATTCGTAGTGGGTTTTCGGGTAAAATCCCCCAGAAATAAAATATTGGAATACTTATGGAATCTTTTCGTAAAGTTATTAAGGGTTGGTTGGGCAAAGCATTGCTCATTTTGTTTTTAACCCCTTTAGCACTTGTAGGTATTGAAGGATATTTTAGTGGTGGGAAGTCAGAAGACACGGCAAAAGTTGTCAATGGCCAAGATATTTCTAAAAAAGAATTAGAAACGCTGACCAAAACATTTAAAGAACAATACCTAGCTTATGCCAATGGTGATGAAACTTTATTAAATCAATCTTTTATTGAAAATAAAGCGATGGAGAGCCTGATTGCCCGGACCTTGCTGTTACAGCAAGCGGAAAAATTGGGTGTTTCGTTGAGTGATTCTCAAATTGAGCAGATGATTGCTCAACAGCCAAGCTTCCAGGAAAATGGTAAATTTTCTGAAAACCTGTATTCAAATTATTTACGTTCAGTGGGCATGACCAGTCAGGCTTTAATCGCCAATTTGCGTAAAGACCATGCTTTAAAAATGTTAACTTCAACATTTATAGATTATGCATTGGTCAGCAAGCTGGATATTGAGCAAATTGCCAATCTGCAAACTGAACAGCGTACTTTGCATTTGGCGAGTATCAAGCTGGACGAATACAAGAAAAATATTAATGTAACACCTCAAGAAATTGCTGCTTATTACAACAAGCATCCAAATTCATTTAAGCAAGTGGCCAGTGTTGATGTTGATTATGTGGTGTTAACGCCAGCCAATGTTGTACCGACAAATACACAAGTTTCAGATGCTGAATTACAGCAAGCTTATGCTACCTTTGTGGATGCTCAAAAGAAAAATGCCAAGCCTGTAGTCAAGCATATTCTGATTACTGCAGATACACGTTCTGATGCTGAAGCTAAAAAGTTGGCCGATGATGTTGCTGCAAAAATTAAAGCAGGACTGAGTTTTACTCAGGCTGCAGCACAATATTCAGATGATACAGAGTCGAAAAGTAAAGGCGGTTTGATTGATGCCTATGCCAAAGGTGTGTTTGGTGATTCATTTGACCAAGCTGTTGCGGCATTAAAACCTACTGAGGTTTCAGCGCCAATTAAAACCCAATATGGCTATCATTTAATTGAAACTGAAGGTGCTTCTGTAAAATTACCTTCTTTTGAAACTGAAAAACCACGTTTAATGGCAGAGTTGCAAAAGAATAAAGCTTCTAATGCTTTTTCAGATAAAGTTAATGCTCTGAATGAATTGGTGGTGGGTAGTGATGCACTGGATGTAGTTTCTCAGGAAGTGAAAGGTGTGTCAGTTCAGGCAGTCAAAGGCATGACATTGTCTACACAGCACCCTGTACTGAGTGATGCAAACGTTAAAGTTAAACTGTTTAATGATGACGTGAAAAATGGCGACCGCAATGCTTCAAGCAGCATTCAAATGGCCAATGGCAATACGGTTTGGGTAAAAGTACGTAACTATCATGCAGCTGGTGTGCAAACTCTTGCTGAAGCGACACCTCGTGTGAAAGTAAAACTGACTGAACAGAAAGCTATTGATGCTGCGAAAGCTAAAATTCAAACAGCACTGAATAACTTTAAATCACAACCTGCTGCAGCTGTTGTGGCCCAAAGTAAAATCGCTTTTGAACAAGCAGGTGTCTTCGCTCGTTCACAAGGTTTAAAACGTGAAGTTGAACGAGCAGCATTCAGTGTGCCAGCACCGAAAGCAGGAATGTGGTCAGTAACAACTGCGTCATTGCCAAATGAGTTGGTGGTTGTGGCTGTATCGAATGTGAATAAGACCACTTCAAGTGCCTTGACCAATGAGCAATTGGGTGAATTGTCCAAATTGTATCAACAGCTTCGTGGTCAGCAGGAATTGGATGATTACACTCAATACCTCAAAGCACATGCCAAAATTAAATAAGTTCCTTTGAAATAAAAAAACCTGCATTAATGCAGGTTTTTTTATGAGCGGGATGAAGTTTTATTCGGCACGGATTTTTAATTCATAACCTGAATATTTACGAATATTAATTACACCGGTATCCAAGATCAGATATTGTCCTTTAATTCCGAATAATTTGCCGCGAATAATCGGTGTCTTGTCCAGATTATGAGACTTGATTTTCTCCGGATATTGCTCGACCGGATAAACAAATTCGCGTGGACGTTCATCTTCCAGAACTTCAATGCTTTCATTAAATTCAAGATTCTGACTAAATTCGTCACGAATGGTTTGAATTTTAGGTGCAAACTCTTCAATGAGTTGTTCGCGTACTTCAATTAAATCTAGTGGTTCAGCTTCACCTTTCAGTAGCTTGCGCCAATCGGTTTTGTCTGCCACCTGTGTTCCAAACATAATTTCAAGCTGACCCGATAGGCGACGGGAACCGACTTTCATAATTGGTAGGGCTTGGGTCGCGCCTTGGTCGAGCCAGCGGGTTGGCATCTGACCAAGACGAGTAATGCCAACTTTTAAGGCACTGGAATTGGCCAGATAGACAATATGTGGCTGGAAGCAGACTTCATGGGCAAAGCTGTCTTCACGGCAAGTACCGAGGTGATAATGACAGGTCTCAGGTTTCATAATACACATGTCACATGATGCCTTGGTTTTAAAGCATTTAAAGCAATGACCTTGGGAAAAAGATTTATTGGTTTTGCTACCACAAGACACACAATAAATATTGCCGGTCCATTCAATTTCAATTTCTTGACCTAAACTGAACGGAAGACTAATTTCTGAACGATCCAGTACAAATTTATATTCAACATTTGCCTTGTGTGTATGTTGATCAGTTACACTAAGGTCCTTAAGACCTGCATGCATTTTATGGCAAATGCCTTGTAGTTCCATACAAATACTCTCTTAAATAATAAGGATGCAGTTATGGCTGAGCAAAATGTCATCACTTCAATGCTAGACGATTTATCTAAAGAACAGCCTATTCAAACTGCATTATGTATTGGCCAGAATCTTGCTCAATACGATAACAATCAATCAATTCAATGGCACTATTTTAACGTAACTGAGTTTTTAAATCTGCCTTTTACCCAGCGATATGATTTGGGTTTTGTGCTATTGGACTCGGCAGAGCTTAGCTCGCTTTCAGATGTTGAAAAGTCTCAGCTGCTGGTGAAACTGCGTGACCTGATGGCAAAACGGATTGTAGTGGTGAGTCAATTACGGGATGAAAAATTAATGCGCGCATTGGGTTTTACCCAGCTCATTGATAAAACCCTGCATGATAGTGATTTTGCCTTGTGGCAATTCAATATTTTAACCTACAAACATGTGCCGGACTGGTTCAATTCCAAGTTTTGGGCTAACCCTGAAAACTGGGATAAATTTCGCTGGTAAGAAGGAAAACACCATTTTAAGTCTTGCAAATCTTAACAATTTGTTTGGCTGAATTGCTTAGAAAGCATCGTATGCTTTTATTGGGTCGATAAAAGGATAATACAATGACTAATTTGAGCAATATTGTGGAAATACTCGCGAAACAAGCTTTAGGCGGACAGCAACAGCAATCACAATCCGGCGGTTTGGGTGATATTTTAGGTTCGGTGCTTGGGCAAATGGGTGGCAGTAATCCTCAACAGTCGCAACAAAATTCACCAACCCAACAAGGTGGACTTGGTGGAATTTTAGGATCGGTACTGAGTCAGTTGGGTGGTGCAGGGCAGACTCAGCAATCCCAACCCAAAAGTAATGCAGCTGCCAGTGGCACCAAAACTTTATTAATAGCAGTATTGCCCTTGATCTTGGCCTGGATTCAAAAGCAAGGCGGGATTCAGGGTGCACTGGATAAATTAAAAGGCACGGGACTCAGTAGCCAGGTGGATGATTGGGTCTCTACAGGCCCAGGTGAAAATGCCAGTGTTAATCAGCAACAAGTTCAAGGCTTGTTTGATGATCAGGACGTCGAACAGGTGGCACAAGAAGCTCAAGTACCGAAACAGGATATATACAGTGCCATTTCTACGGTATTGCCACAAATTATTGATTCACTCACCCCGCAAGGTGAGCAAACCAATAAACAGGAAGCCAATGCTGATATCCAACAAGTGATGAATCTGGTTTCAGGTTTTTTGAAACGTTAAGGCTAATATTCTTATGTGAAAGCCAGTTGAGTTTGTGACTTAACTGGTTTTTTTGTGCCTATATTGATTTATATATATATGGCTGATCATATTACTGCGGATTTTCCATACTAAATAAAGTATTAGATTTGGAAATTTTTTTAGCAATATAGTGGGATTTTTTTAGCCGAATTAAAATAATCTGTGATTGAAATTCAAGTTCACCAAATTCCGGTTCGACCTGCACATAATGTAATTGCCCAAAACTGTCCCGAACACGTGCTTGCGCAGAAAATCCAGGTCGGGCATTGCCGCTGGAAATTGTGGCCAAACGTCCGAGTAAATTGATTTGTTGTTTGGTTTGCGTCGGTTTAATCACCTGATCTAGACAGTGAATCATAAACACGGTGAAAAAAATCGCAATGATCAATGCAGGGATAATTAAATAATAAGCAGGAAGAAATTGTTGTTGTTTGGCAAAAACACAAAGTTGTAAAAAATAGCCTGAAAAACTGAAGTTCATCAGTAAAAACACCACAATCAGTGTTTTGGAAAATTTGACATTCAGCAAAGGCGATTCAGTTAGACGTTTTGGAGAAAGACCTTTTAGAAACTGTGTCGGGCGTATATTAAAATAATAGCCAATGGTTTCTACCATGCTGAGTAAAACCAAAGCCAATAAACTTAAATGAAAAGGGATTAAGTTATAGTCTTGTAAAAACTCAAGCATGGTAAATTCCATTTGGTTTATTCTTCTTTCAGGTAAATTCCACCATCAGAATGCACATTAATTTCTACTTTTTCAAGTGATTGCCCTAGGCAGGGGCCAGATATACATTCACCAGTTTCTACTAGAAACAGCGCGCCATGCGTTGAGCATTCAATATATTCCTGATCACGATCCAGAAACTGGTTTTCCAAAAATTCCAGCTCAACCTGCAAATGCGGGCATAGATTTTGATAAGCATAGAATGAACCATCGCGCTGGGTAATGAAAATGGTGTCACCATCCGGCGTTTCATATGAACGTGCTTCACGTTCAGGAATCTCTTCCGTCATGGCAATCTTGATCATTATGCACATTCCTTTTGGAAGTTATTAAATAATTCTGCGTAATGTTCTACACTCAAGCGAGGGCCAAACTGTGAAACCACTTCACTTGAAATCAGGATTGACAGTTCAGCAGCCAATTTAAGGCTTAAACCAGCATTTAGTGCATATAAGAACGCACCGGCAAAGGCATCACCGGCACCATTGGCATCTACCGCAGTCACTTTACGACCTGGTACTTTCAGGGTTTGCTCAGAATCGGAAATTAATGCACCTTCGGCTGATAATGTAATGACAGTGTATTTGCTTTTTAATTGCAATTTAGCCAATGCTGCTTCAATTGAATCAGTTTCTGTATACATTAAAGCTTCATGATAATTACAAAGCAATAGGTCAACGCCATCATCTAATAGCTCATCCAGACCTTGACGTGCGTATTGCACCATAGCTGGATCAGAAAGGGTTAAAGCAATTTTGACGCCATGTGCTTTGGCAATTTCACGTGCCTGTTTTACTGCTTGTCGCGCAGAATCGCTGGTAGATAAATAACCTTCAATATAAAGCCATTTAGCTGTTTTTAAGGGCTCAAAATTAATTTGTGTTTCACTGAGTTCAGCGGTAATGCCAAGGTAAGTATGCATGGTACGTTCAGAATCGGGGCTAACCAGTACCATACAGGTACCTGTGACACCTTCACTGACAGATTGTTCAGCGGTTTGAATTCCGGCATCATTTAAACCGCTTAAGTAAATACGACCAAGCTCATCATTTCCTACACGGCATGCATAAAAGGCTTTGCTGCCCAGTGCACTGAAAGCAACGGTGGTATTAGCAGCAGATCCACCAGATGCTTGACCTTTGTATACTTGTGTTTCTTTTAAGTTATTATATAAATTTGCTTGTGTTTCACCGTCAGTCAACTGCATAGTGCCTTTTTGCAAATTTTGTTGAATTAGGAAATCGTCAGAGACTTTAAATTCTTGGTCGATTAATGCATTACCAATTGCAAAAAGATCAACAGTTGCCATGTCTTTCGTTCACATTTTAAATTAAAGCGCTAAGTTTACACCAATGCTCATGATTGCTGTAGATTGATGAATAAAATTCAAGATGTGGCTGATTTTATTCGTTCAAAATGCACTATAGAAAAGGATTAGGAAAGTTAGATGAATATCACGATTGCCAAAGCTGAAAAATTACCTGAACAAATCAAGGAATTGGCCAAACAAGCTCGTAAAGAAGGCTTTCAGATTGTGGATCAATTGATTGAAGAGTATGAGAGTGGAAAAAACTGCTTTGATCAACCCGGTGAATTTCTGCTTTTTGTTTATGATGATGAGAAGTTGATTGCTTGCGGCGGTTTAAATCAGCAGTGGAATGAAAATGAAATTGATGTGCGTATTGGTCGTGTACGTCGTTTTTATGTATTACCGAAATATCGTAAGCATGGTGTAGGTAAGCAGTTGTTACAATATCTGGAAAAAAATGCCCGTGCCAATTTTTCTGCCCTTTGTTTGAATACGGACACTAAATCTGCAGCAAGTTTTTATCAAAAACAAAATTATGTATTTGTTGAAAATCATCCAAATTATAGCTATTTCAAATATCTGCTCTAGTTTTTATTTCTTTTCGTTCATGATGCTATGGCTTAGGCTCATCAGCATCATGCGCTATAGTCTTTTTTTAGTTTTGCAATGTGTATGTGTGATTTTAGGTGCTGATTTTATTTGAATTTAGTGAATTTTTAATGTTGCGTTAAGAGATACGTTTGAAAATATCAGTCTAGATCTCTTCTGAGTCAGACTGATGAATCAACAACTAAGTATTACAAACCATCTTTCTAAAGTGCCTCAAATCACAGCACTGTTCTGGATTACTAAAGTTTTTGCCACAACCTTTGGTGAAACCGGTGGTGATGCGCTGTCTATGTCACTGAATTTAGGATATTTAGTCAGCACCTTTATTTTTGCTGCCCTATTTATCGCGATGCTGTTTTTTCAAATCCGTGCTAAAGCTTATCATCCGTATCTGTACTGGTTTACCATTATTGCCAGTACCACCGTAGGGACCACACTGGCCGATTTTGTCGATCGCTCATTGGGAATTGGTTACATAGGCGGAAGTAGTCTGTTGCTGGCTTTGGTGTGTTTGTCTTTATTCAGTTGGTATAAAGTTGAAGGCAGTATTTCACCACATACAGTGAATTATCCACGTGCAGAAATTTTCTATTGGATCACCATTACTTTTTCTCAAACCCTGGGTACGGCTTTAGGTGACTGGTCAGCAGATACCATGGGGCTGGGATATAGTGGCGGAATTGTACTGTTCGTCGGGCTGATTTTATTGATTTTTCTTTTGTATCTATTTACTAATATTTCACGAACCTTGTTGTTCTGGAGTGCATTTGTCTTAACCCGTCCATTGGGTGCAGTTGTGGGAGATTTTCTGGACAAACCGATTGCCTCTGGCGGTCTGGATTTAAGCCGCTTCACAGCTTCAGCAGTGATTTTGATAGTGATTTTATTCTGTATTTATTTAAGCCATAAAATTCCTGAGAAACAGCTATTAAAGAGTTAAATGTGTTTTTTATCTTCAATTTAAAAGATAGCAATTCGTTGCTATCTTTTTTTGCCTTGGATATCGTGCTGATTTTGCTCAATAAGAACCAAACATAAACTTGACTAAAATGCTTGGAAATTCCTCATTCTACAAATCCAAATACTTTAAGATTCAGGTATAATCTAAACCATCTTATAAATATGTATACGTGAGGAGATCACATGACTGTAGATGTCACTGAAACCATTTCTCAAACTGTTCATCCTGCGTTTCAGCTGATACGTCAACACCATGTAGAAGCCTTAGATATTCAAGTGTCTGAATATCAGCATAAAGTCACCGGTGCAATTCATTATCATCTGGCCAGTGATCTGGATGAAAATGTCTTTCTCGTGGCGTTTCGTACCCAGCCGATGGATTCCAAGGGCGAGGCTCATATTCTTGAGCATACGGCATTATGTGGCTCTGAAAAATTTCCAGTACGTGACCCGTTTTTCTTGATGATTCGTCGTTCACTGAACACATTCATGAATGCGTTTACTTCTGCGGACTGGACAGCTTATCCTTTTGCAACGCAAAATAAAAAAGACTTTCAGAACTTGCTTGAAGTGTATCTTGATGCCACTTTTGCGGCCAACTTAAATGAACTTGATTTTGCGCAAGAAGGCATTCGTATTGAGCTGGAAGATGGACAGCCGGTCTATAAAGGCGTAGTTTTCAATGAAATGAAAGGGGCGATGAGTTCTCCTTCAGACCAGCTCTATCATCAATTGGCACATCATTTATTCCCGAATACTACCTATCATTACAATTCAGGTGGTGATCCTAAAGATATTCCAGATTTGACTTACCCAGAGTTGGTTCATTTCTATAAATCACATTACCATCCAAGTAATGCTGTGTTTATGACTTTTGGTAATGAGTCGGCATATCATCTGCAAGAACAATTTGAAACTTTAGCCTTGGCTAAATTTGTGAAAGGCCAAACGCTTCATTCAACCCCAGAAACACGTCTGACAGCACCCCTTGAAGTGACTGAAACTTATGCAGTAGATGCTGAAGATTTAAGTGATAAAACTTATCACGTCATCGCTTGGCTATTGCCGGAAGCCAGTGATATTAAATTGCGTTTAGGGATGCGTTTAGTTGAAGGCATCCTGCTTGAAGATTCAGCTTCTCCGCTGCGTCATTACCTGGAAACCTGTGATTATGCGCAGTCGACCGGTCCAATTATGGGTGTGGATGACTCCAACTTTGAAATGACGTTCTTCTGTGGTGTACAAGGTTCAGACCCTGAGCATGCTGAAGAATTTAAAAACGGCGTGTTCAAGGTTCTGGAACAGGTGGCATCTAAACCAGTAGATCAGCAGATGGTGGATGCTATTCTGCATCAGATTGAATTGCATCAGCGTGAAATCAATGGCGATGGCATGCCTTATGGTTTAAGCCTGATTTTAAACGGTTTAAGCAGCGCGATTCATCATAGCGATCCAGTGCATATTTGGGACGTGGACAATGCCATTGAGCAAGTGAAAGAAGAACTGAAAGACCCAATGTGGTTGTCGAATCTGATTAAAGAATATTTGCTGGATAATCCGCATCGTGTACAAATGACCTTGGTGCCGGATGCAACCAAATCGGCCAAGGAAGCTGAAGCAGAAAAAGCCCGTTTGGCGGACATTGGTGCCAAACTGACAGATGAACAAAAATCGGAAATCATCAAACAGACTGAAGCCCTAAAAGTACGTCAGGATACGCCAGATGATTTGAACTTGTTGCCAAAAGTAGGTCTGGAGGATGTTCCTGCAGATTTGCATATTGTACAAGGTCAATTGCGTGAAATTATCAGCAATAATCTCGACACACCTTTGAACCTCTACCATGCCGGTACCAACGGTATTTATTATCAGCAAGTAACCATCAAGATTCCTGATCAGGTGGTGCAATCTCCATACTTTAACTTGTTGTCAATTTTGCTGGGTGAAGTGGGTGCTGGCGAGTATGACTATCTTGCGCTACAGCAGCTGCAAACGGCGGTGAGCGGTGGTGTAGGGATGGGTGCATCACTGCGTTCAAAATACGATGATAAAAACAAGATCAGTGCATGGCTGACTTTAACCACCAAGTCGCTGGTGAATAATTTTGAAGCCATTCGCTTGTTGAAACTGGCCTTTGAACAGCTACGTTTTGATGAAAAAGATCGCATTATAGAGTTACTGCAACAACGTAAAACCCGTTGGAATTCGCGTATTTCAGGTTCAGGCCACAGTTATGCCATGCAAATTGCCGGACGTAATCATAGTGCTTTGGCACAACGTGATTATCAAAATACCGGTTTGGGGGCACTGAACTGGTTAGGTGACTTGGTGAATAAAATTGAAAATGATGAAGCTGCTTATGATGCTTTAATTGCGGAATTAAAAGCGATTCATCGTCTGCTTTTACAAGCACCGAAACAATTCTTGCTGGTGTGTGAAGAACACCAATCTGAACGTTTAATTGAAGAGGTGCAAGAGGTTTGGGATAAGCTGGCAATTGACCCAACCCCTGTAGCATTAACTCAAGTTGTCACGGAAAATAGCAATAATGATGAAGCTTGGCTTATTCAGGCCAATGTACAATTCTGTGCGGCAGCTTATGCTGCAGTTGAAGTGTCGCATGCAGATGCTGCACCACTAATGGTCTTGGCTGCATATTTGCGTAATGGCTTCTTGCACAGCGCAATTCGTGAAAAAGGTGGTGCTTACGGTGGTGGTGCAAACTATGACGGCAATGCTTGCTCGTTCCGTTTCTACAGCTACCGTGATCCGCGTTTGGCAGAAACTTTTAAAGATTTTGAGGCCAGTATTGACTGGTTGCTGAACTCAGAACACAAGCCGCATCAACTTGAAGAAGCAATTTTGGGCTTGATTGCCAGCATGGACAAACCGGGTTCTCCGGCTGGTGAAGCCATCAGTGCCTGTTATGCATTACTACACGCACGTACACCGGCAGTACGCAAGCAATTACGAGCACGTTTGCTTGCTGTCACTCTGGATGACCTAAAACGGGTAGCAGAACAATATCTAGTTCAGCAAAAACCAGTGAAAGCGGTTGTTGCTCCAGTCGCTAAACGTGAGGCACTGCTTGAACTTGGTTTTGATATTAAGCAAGTGAACTAATACATCATTTGAGGTATGACTATATGGCGTTCAAATCAATTGAACGCACAACATTGCAACTGAGCATGATCATGCTCAGTTCTTTGTATGTGGCGAATATTAATGCGCAGACTCCGGACTCTTTGGTTACACCAGCAAGCCCAGAAGCCTGTGTTGCCTTGGATTCAAATGCAGATCGTTTGGCTTGTTATGATGCATTGTTCAAAATTCCTGAAGTGGCTAAACCTACTTTGGTCTCTGAGCGTCAGGCTGCACAGGAAATACAACCTGAGCAAACAGAAAAGCAGACATTTAAAGAAAAGGTTGGCCATGCGTTCACAGATCGTTTATTTGCAGTTGAAGCACCCAAGCTGAATCCAAACCTATCTTTACTGGATAGTCGTTGGGAGCTGTCGCAGGAAAGTAAACTTGGTACTTGGAATATTCGTAGCTATCAACCGGTTTATTTGCTTCCTGCATTTTGGACTTCAGATAAAAATGAGTTTCCGCACAGTCCGAACCCGAATAATACAGTCGCTCAGGACCAGAACCTGAAATCGATGGAATCCAAGTTCCAGCTGTCATTAAAAACCAAAGCTGTGGAAAACCTGTTTGGTGATAATGGCGATGTTTGGTTGGGCTATACCCAGTCATCACGTTGGCAAGTATATAATGAAAAAGAATCGCGTCCGTTCCGTGAAACCAATTATGAACCGGAAGCCAGTTTGGTATTTCGTACCAATTATGAAATTTTGGGCTTGAATGCACGTTTACTCGGTATGACTTTTAATCATCAGTCGAATGGTCGTGCAGATCCTTTATCACGTAGCTGGAACCGGATTATTTTCAATATTGGCTTGGAGCGTGATAACTTTGCATTGATGTTGCGTCCTTGGTATCGCTTAGAAGAAAATGCTAAAGATGATAACAATCCGGATATTGAAGACTATGTCGGTCGGGGCGATCTAACGGCCTTCTATCGCTGGAATGACAATGATTTTTCACTCATGCTACGTCACTCACTGAAAGGTGGTAGTGATGCCCATGGTGCTGCGCAGTTTGATTGGACATTCCCAATTAGCGGTAAATTACGTGGTCATTTTCAGCTGTTTGATGGCTATGGTGAGAGCCTGATTGATTATAACCACCGTGCGACTTATGTTGGTTTAGGTGTGTCCCTGATGAATTGGTTCTAAAAACTGATGCAATAAAAAAACCACTTTTAATGAGTGGTTTTTTTATAGCCAGTGAAACCAGCTTAACCGATTTGAATATCTGCTGGAGGGTGTTTTAAACGGCTCTTTTTCGGGGTTGCAATGAGGTAAGCCAAAGTCAACGGTCCTAAACGACCGGCGAACATCAGCAAGATTAAAGCCATCAAGCTTGCCGGTTGCAGTTCACTGGTGACACCGCGTGATAAACCGACCGTGCACGCCGCAGAAACCGCTTCAAACAGTAAATCCAGAAAGTTTTTATTGGGTTCTAAAATCAGCAGGCTGAACAGTCCTAAAAATATCAGAATTGAGGTAATGGAAAGTACCGCCAAAGCCTTAAAGGAAGTGGCCTTGGAAACTGAGTGGTTAAACACACGTAATTCTTCAGAACGGCGTAAAAAGGTGATGACACTTAAAACCACAATAATAAAAGTACCCACTTTAATGCCGCCTGCAGTACTCAAAGAGCCGCCACCAATAAACATCAGGACCATGGTCACGAGGGTAGAAGCATCGGTCATGCTGGCGACATCCAGGCTGTTAAAGCCAGATGAGCGTGGTACGGTGGCATGGAACCAGGCATTCAGGGCTTGATCACCTAGGCTCATACTAGACAGGGTGAGAGGATTGTTAGCTTCTAGTGCCCAAAGCACAACAAAGGCTGTCAGGTTCAAGCCTGCAATAGTCGAAAGGATTAATTTGCTATTGGTGCTGAGTTTTTTCCAGCGTCGGGCACGTTTGATATCCATTAGCACCACGAAGCCAATACCCCCAATAATGTAGAGCATGCTAATGGTAAAAGTAATGAAATAATGATCCGCAAAGCTCATTAAGCTTTTAGGAAATAGTGAAAAACCGCCGTTATTAAAGGCAGAAACACTATAAAAAGCAGCATAGAAAAAAGCTTGGGAAAAATTATATTCCTGCATCCAGGCAATGGTCAGAATCACTGTACCGACAGCTTCAAAAAACAGCGAATATAGCAGCACGCCTTTAATGGTGAATGAGACTCTGGTCAGGCTAGTTTGCCCAATGGTTTCCTGTGCCATCATTTGCTGTTTGAGCCGGATATTGGATGATAGGCTGAGTGCCGCCAATATGGCAAAGGTCATAAAACCTAAGCCGCCGCATTGCAGTAACAGCATAATAATCACTTGACCAAAGGTGGTATAGGCTTCTCCGACATTGACCACAGAAAGCCCGGTAATGGTCACTGCAGAGGTTGCGGTAAATAGAGCATTAATCCAGCTTAATTCACCATGATGTGCAATTGGGAGCTTGAGTAATAAAGTACCAGCGACAATAAAACTTAAAAATCCCAGCGCCAGCAGACTGGGTGGGCTGAGATTAATGGTCTGGTGTTTTTTATTATGCAATGGTTTCATCATTTATTTAAACCGGGCAGAAAGTTTGCGTAAGGGTTCAAGTTCACCTTCAACCACTAAAATATCACCTTCTTGCAGAATTAAATTCGGGTCTATACTAAATAATATGTCTTTGCCACGTTTATGCAGCAGGGTTTTAATTTCTGAACCATGGTCCATTAAGTGATTAAAACGTTCACCTTTTTGTTTGGCCTTGATCTCAATTTTAACTATAAAGTGATTGTCCTCTAAGCCCATGTAACGACTGACCATTGGATAGCTCAAAGACTGGGCAACACGCGTGCCCATATCTTCTTCTGGATGTATGATCTTATCTACACCCAGATGAGTCAGAATCATGTGGTGGGCCTTGGATTTGGCTTTGGCCCAGATTTTTTTGATACCCATATTTTTAAGATGCAAGACACATAAAATACTGGCTTCAATGTCTTCACCAATGGCCACTACAACCGCTTCACAGTTTTCAATATTCAGTTCTTTGAGTACATGTTCATCGGTCGCATCTGCAATCACAGCATGGGTGATTTGATCTGACAGGCTTTCCACATTTCTTTTGTTATTGTCGATTCCAATCACATCATGATTTAGACTGACCAGTTGGGTGGCAATGGTGGCACCAAAACTACCCAGACCAATGACTGCAAATAATGCCATGCAAAGTATTCCTTATCCGTTTTTCTCTGGTTTGATTGATGAGATGTATGTCAAATATAGACTGATTTTATCGTTTTATTTTTTATTCAGCTATTAGGCTTACAAAATTATATATAACAAAGGTTTATTTATAATAATAGCAGCATGTTATTGCTGGTACATAGATAGTCATGAGGCAATTAATTATTGATTTATTATTGGGTGAGATATTTGGTGATATAAGATTTTCTTTAAATGCAATCAGGTCATAAAAGCGTCAAAAACTTGTTTTATGATTGAGTCATAAAATTTTCTGTTTTTAGTGATGGAAATGGATGATAAAAAAATATTTAAGCTGTTGCAGCGATGGTATCCGGCACTTGAATTAAAAAAAATACCGAAGAAAAAACAGCGCTGCATATTTCAGCAATTTCAGGCATGGCTTTTCGCTGAAGAAGTGACTCAACATGAGCCTGCTTACTTAATGGCTGTAGATGCTGAAAATCCTCATGAAAATGGTTTGGAAAGATGTGCAGTTTTGCAGCATTCGCAGATTGATATTTCGCGGACCCAGCAGGACATTCGTCAAAGAACGATGCCTTTATATCAGCATTATGAGCAACATAAACAGGTGATTGGTAAGTACTACAATGTCGATGCTCAGGTGTTTGATATTGTTTTTGAAGAAATTTATGAGCTGCTCAAAGCACATCATTTTGAATTATTAATTATTTATGCAGAAACCGCGTACTGGATGGCTGTGCCGGAGGATGAAGTCAAAATCCGTAAATTCTGTAAAGCCTTCGCCAAGCAATTTAAGGCAGAAGGGATTTGTATAGAACACTATATCAAACTGGACTGCTTAAGATCGACTTAATCAGTCTTTGAATAAAAATCAATAAAAAAAGAGCCAATCAATGGCTCTTTTTTATTCAAGGATGAGGCTTATTTTAGGAAGCGTTGATAACCCAGGTTGTTGGTAATCTCTGCATATGGATAAGTGATATTTTCCAATGTTTCAATTAAACCATCCGGATTCTGTTTGGCATCGGTGGCTTCCAGACCAACCAGTACACGACCTTCAGCCGCGCCGTGGTTGCGGTAGTGGAATAGGGTAATGTTGTGTGTAGGACCAAGTCGTTCCAAGAAGGTCAGTAATGCACCCGGACGCTCCGGGAACTCGACACGGAATAAACGTTCATTTTCAATGTCTGCATGACCACCGACCAGATAACGAATATGCAGTTTTGCCACTTCATCATCAGACAAGTCATCCACGTCGTACTGAACTTTTAAGGTTTCATAAATGTCGTGACGTTCTTTTTCACCGCCTTTCAAGCTAATACCCACAAAGACCTGAGCAGCGCTGGCATTGCTGGCACGGTAGTTAAATTCGGTGATGTTGCGACCTTGCAGGGCGCGGCAGAAGTTTAGGAATGAGCCCTTTTCTTCTGGAATGGTCACGGCAAAAATGGCTTCTTTACGTTCACCCAGCTCTGTACGTTCAGCAATATAACGCAGGCGGTCAAAGTTCATGTTGGCACCGCAAACAATCGACACCATATTTTTGCCTTCGATGCCATGTTCAGCGACATATTTTTTAATGCCCGCTAAAGCCATGGCACCAGATGGCTCTACAATACTGCGGCATTCGTCATAGGTGTCTTTAATCGCGGCACAGATTTCATCGGTATTTACCAGAACGACATCACGTTCAACAATCGGACCTGAATTGTCAGATTTTTGCAGGCGGATTACATCAAATGGTTTTTCACCAATTTGCGCTACTGCCGTACCGTCAGCAAACAAACCCACAGATGGCAAAATGACACGTTCATTGGCCTCAAAGGCTGCTTTTAAACAAGCCGATTCATCATATTCCACAGGAATGACTTTGACATGTGGGGCAACATCGCCCAAGTAAGCTGCTACACCTGCAATTAAACCGCCACCGCCAACAGCAACAAAGACATATTCAACATCACGCCATTGACGCAAAATTTCATTGGCAATCGTGCCTTGACCTGCCATGACCAGTTCATCGTCATAGGGTGGAATAAAGGTCATGCCATCATCAATAGCACGTTGAATAGCATATTTATTGGCCACATCAAAAGAGTCACCGTGCAAGACCACTTCACCGCCAAGGCGTTTCACGGCCTGAACTTTAATATCCGGTGTGGTTTTCGGCATCACAATAATGGCGCGAATTCCCAGTTTTTGACCAGATAGTGCCACACCTTGAGCATGGTTACCTGCTGAAGCCGTAATAACGCCACGTTCCAACTGAGATTTCGGTAATTGACTAATACGGTTATAGGCACCGCGTAGCTTGAAGGAAAAGACAGGTTGTAAATCTTCACGTTTAAAGCGAATGTTATTATTTAGCTTTTCACTAATTCGTGGCGCTGCTTCGAGTGGAGTTTCGATTGCAACGTCATAGACCGTTGCCTGTAATATTTGTCGAACCAAACGAGACAGCATGTTAATTTTCCATCTAACAGTTTAAAATAAGCCTTTATTGTAACAAACCCCTGTACATTTGGGCTGAATAATCAGCAACAAATGTCAAAAATAGTTGAGCCAAGTTATGAGTCTGTATGCTACCCAAGATGAAAAGAAACAAGCTGCTGCAAAAGCGGCTTTAAAACACTTGCCTAAAGGCGGTATTTTGGGTGTAGGTACAGGAAGTACTGTGAACTTCCTCATTGAATTATTGCCAGAATTGCAATTGGAAGCTGCGGTTGCCAGTTCTGAAGCGACTGCTGAACGCCTAAAAAAATTAGGCATTGAAGTGGTAGATATGAACTCTGTAGGCGGCCTGGATGCCTATGTAGATGGCGCAGATGAAATCGACCGTCATATGCACATGATTAAAGGTGGCGGTGCTGCGCTGACTCGTGAAAAAATCGTGGCGTCTATTGCGAAAAAATTCGTATGTATCGTGGATGATTCAAAATGGGTTGAACAGTTGGGCCGTGAATTCCCACTTCCAGTTGAAGTCATTCCAATGGCACGCTCTGCGGTAGCCCGTAAAATCGTGTCTTTAGGTGGTGACCCTGTTTACCGTGAAGGTGTAGTAACCGATAACGGCAATGTAATTTTAGATGTTTACAATTTAAATATTTTAAATGCCCTTGAACTTGAAAAAACCCTGAATAACATTCCGGGTGTGGTATGTAACGGTATCTTTGCTTTAAACAAAGCGGATATTGCTGTGGTTGCAACTGATAATGGCATTGAAGAGCGTACTGCGGTTTAAGAAATCCTCCCTGACCCTCCTTTGCAAAAGGAGGGAAAAAGCCCCTCTTTTTAAAAGAGGGGTTGGGGGAGATTAATTATAAAAGAAGAAAATGACCCCAAACCTTCCAGAAATTCAAATCACCCGAAAATTACGCGCAACGCGATTAAGACTGCGTGTCGAACCTACACAAATTAAATTAACTGTGCCGCAGTTTTGCTCACAGCGCCAAGTTCAGGATTTTCTAAAACAATCAGAAAAATGGATGATTGAAACGTGGCAAGCCCAGCAGCAGAAAGTACAGAGTATTGATCGTTCTTTTCCCAAAGAATTACAACTGTTTAATTTAGAAAATCCTTTACAAATTACCTGTACCACACAAAAACAAAATTTTATTTACGATGCACATACCGTGGTGCTGTCGATTAGTGACCGCAATCCTGAAAGCTATTTAAAGGCTTTTGTGATTGCTTATGCTAAGCATCATCTTCCGCTTTATTTAGAGCAGGTGAGTCAACAATGCCAATTGGATTTTGGTCAATGTGCCATTCGTCAGCCGAAAACACGCTGGGGCAGCTGTTCAGCGAAACATGACATTATGTTGAATAGTGGCTTGGTGTTATTTCCGGGGCATATTGCACGTTATGTCTGTGTACATGAGCTGGCGCATACCCGGCATTTTGATCATAGTCCAAGGTTTTGGGCAGAGGTGCAAAAACATGATGCCAATTATCAGCAGCATCGAAAAATTTTAAAAAGCAGTCCGATGCCGTATTGGTGGCTAGAAAAATAGCGGTTTATAAATGAACTATAGTATTAGAATAATTTCTCAAGATGAGCACGTGGAAGAATCAATTTGGATTGAAGTCAATGGATTGATTTTAAATGTGTTTTGTAGTGATTATAATTTTATTTTTAAGACCGGTTGTATGTATCAAGTTGAATTAGACTACGAAATTTTTGATGAATATCAAATTGATATAACAGAAACGTTGCCCCAATTCAGAAAAATTGATCAGTCTTTTGCTTATGAAATTATTGGAAGATTGGATAATGGAGTTTTGACTGTAGGTGATATTTCTTTTGAAGATGAATGTTTACTGAGTGATTTTGCTTATTTGGATGGTAAAAAGATACGTTTAATTGTTGATAGAATTAAAATTTATAGATAATTATTCTAGATCTGTATATTTAGCCTCATCGAAGAATAAAGAAAATAAGGGTAGGTAGTAGGAAACTATGGGCCATAAGATATTTGAAATATCTTGCGTGCTTTTTTGATGAAGTCCTGTGTTTAAAACCTTTGCATGACAAAATTAGTTGAATATTTAGGTTTGATTGTTGACCAATTTATTTGGAATCCATTCAAAACATTTCAGAAAACCCAAACTTCCTGTCATACTACGCAGTTACGAAATGGAAACTTTTGATTTGAGGTAGTGATCGTGATTACTGTTGGTATTGTCGGTGGTACAGGTTATACAGGCGTTGAATTGTTGCGTCTTTTACTACGACACCCAAATGTGCAAGTGAATGTGCTGACATCACGTACCGAAAATGGTCGCCGTGTAGATGACATGTTCCCAAGCTTACGCGGTCATACCGATCTTCAATATTCAGATTTGAACATCGATGAACTCAAAAAATGCGATGTCGTGTTTTTTGCAACCCCTCATGGTGTGGCCATGAAACATGCAGCAGAACTGGTTGCAGCCAATACGAAAGTGATTGATCTGGCAGCAGACTTCCGTTTACAAGATCTGGAACAGTTTGAAAAATGGTATGGTCTTGAACATGCCTGCCCAGATATCTTGAAAGATTCAGTTTACGGCCTGTCAGAATTGAACCGTGACAAAATTAAAAATGCCAATGTGATTGGTAATCCGGGTTGCTATCCAACGACTGTGCAACTGGGTCTTGCGCCGTTATTTAAACAAGCTGAAGCATTGGTGAAACCTGAAAGTATTATTATTGATGCAAAATCAGGTGTGTCAGGTGCAGGCCGTAAAGCAAGTTTAGGCATGATCTATTCTGAAAATGCTGACAACTTCAAAGCATATGGCGTTGCAGGTCATCGTCATCATCCTGAAATTGTAGAAGCTTTGGAAAATATCTCGGGTCAAAAAGGCGTGTTTAATCATATTCTTTTTGTACCGCATTTGGTTCCAATGATTCGTGGCATGCTCAGCACGATTTATATTGATCTAACTGATGCGGGTGCTGAAGCTGACTTGCAAAGTTTATATGAAGCTTTCTATGCCAATGAACAATTTGTTGATGTAATGCCAGCAGGTAGTTCACCTGAAACACGTTCTGTACGTGGTGCAAACCAGCTTCGTATTGCGCTGTATAAACCTCAGCCGAAAAAACTGGTTGTATTATCAGTACAGGATAATTTGGTGAAAGGCGCGGCAGGACAAGCTGTACAAAACATGAACCTGATGTTTGGCTTTGCTGAAAATGCTGGCCTTGCTGGGATTGGTTTATTACCATAAAAAACGTTTTACGACTTCACACACATTTAGATTTGGATTTAAATGTGTGTTTTGAATGAATCAAACTCGAGATGCCGATGCAGAATACTGACTCAAATACTCCGTCACAACAGTCTTTACTAAGTAACAAGCCTTTTTTAAAGGGCAATTTACCGCTGGCCATTGGTGCTGCAATTCTGGTTGTGGGCAGTGGTTTACTGGGCTATTCAGTTGGGCATCGGCAAGGTTTGACTGTGGTTGGCTTTGAAGCCGACGCAGAGCAACTGGTTGAAGTTGTGCAAAAGCAAAAGGCTAGTTTGGAAACCCTGAATAAAAACCTGAATTTGGCTGTGCAAGAGCGTGATGTTGCAGTCAGTAATTCTAATGATTTGTATACTGCACTGAATCAGGCGCGTGAAGATAAAGTCCAGTCCGAAGGTTTGGGCGCGATCTATCGTGAAGTGTTGCGTCAGCGCGGTGGTTTAAGCCTGACTGTACAAAATATTGGTGTTAAAGCTTTACCTGACAATGCTTATGAATACCAGCTGGATCTGGTGCAGGTAAGCCCGGGCCGACGTAGTATCTCCGGTGCAGTTGAATTACGCTTAATTCAAGGTACAGAAGTGTTGGTGGTTCCTATGGAAGATAAGAACTTTAATTTCCAAGATTATGAACGTTTAACTGGACGTTGGACCATGCCTAAAGGCTTTTCTCCACAATTCATTGAAGTTCGCTTAACTGGTGGTACAAGTACTCCAGTCATCAAGCGGTTCAGTTGGGGACGTGGCAAACCGATAGAGAGTCAATCAGCATTTATTTCTGAAATTCCTCAAGCAGAAGCAAATGCCCAATAAATGTGAATTTAAAATCCTATGAGAATGAATAAGCGTCAAAATTGTTTAAATGCCATCAAAAATTCTTTTCATCAATCGGGATATGTCGATTGGCATGTTAGTCCACGCTTAAGTAATGACTCACAGGATGAATCTGAAGGTGATGTTGCAGTTCAGACTGCACCGCCTGAATTAAAGCGTCCTCCTCTATACGCTGTTGTGCTCATGAATGACGATTACACGCCAATGGACTTTGTAATTGAAATTTTACAACAATACTTTGCTTTAAATCTTGACCAAGCCACGCAAGTAATGCTAACTGTACATTATGAAGGGAAAGGTGTTGCAGGCGTTTATCCACGTGACATTGCGGAAACGAAAGCGAACCAAGTCAATAATTATGCTCGGTCTCAAGGTCATCCATTGCTTTGTCAGATTGAGCCAAAAGATTAAGGGGATTACATGCTCAGTCGTCAATTAGAAGTATCCTTACGTTTGGCTGTAAGCATGGCTCGTCAAAAGAGACATGAGTTTCTCACAGTTGAACATTTATTGTTGGCTTTACTTGATAATGACTCTGCCGTAAATGCGCTCAAGGCGTGTGGAGCAGATATTATCGTTCTGCGTAAAGAACTCGAAGAATACGTTGAACAACACACCCCTAAACTCGGCGAACATAGTGATCAGGCGCCACATCCGACTGAAAGCTTTGACCGTATTCTGCAACGTGCAATTTTCCATGTGCAATCCAGCGGTGGTGATCGTACGGTAGAAGGTGCAGACATTTTGGTGGCAATGTATTCAGAGCGCGATTCGTTTGCGGTTTACTTGCTCAAACGTCATCAGATTAACCGTTTAACTTTAACTCAATATCTGTCTCACGGTACGCGCAAGGAAGAAGTGCAGCCTGAAGAAGAAGTTGAAGAATTGGATGGTGAAACATCAAGTTCTTCAAATGCAGGTCCACTCGATTTATATACCACCAATTTAAATGTGGAAGCGCAAAAGGGTAAAACCGATCCACTGATTGGTCGTGAAAAAGAAATTGAACGCGCAGCGCAAATCTTGTGTCGCCGTCGTAAAAATAACCCTTTGCTGGTGGGTGATCCGGGCGTAGGTAAAACCTCGATTGCCGAAGGTCTGGCTTGGCTGATTGTGAATGGTAAAGCACCTAAACCGCTGGCCAACGCTGAAATTTACAGTCTGGACATCGGTGCCTTGGTAGCAGGAACCAAATACCGTGGTGACTTTGAAAAACGCTTGAAACAGTTGTTGAATGCGTTGAAAAAGAAACCGGAAGCGGTGTTATTTATTGATGAAATTCACATGATTATTGGTGCGGGTTCAAGCATGGGCAGCACCATGGATGCATCGAACCTGATCAAACCGGCTCTGTCGAATGGAACCTTGCGTTGCATCGGCTCAACCACTTTTCAGGAGTATCGTCAGGTCTTTGAAAAAGATCATGCATTGTCGCGTCGTTTCCAGAAAATTGATGTCAATGAACCGTCTATTTCTGAAACGATTGATATTTTACGTGGTTTAAAATCGAAGTTTGAAGATTTTCATCATGTTCAATATGACGATAAATCTTTGGTGGCCGCTGTGGAATTATCTGCAAAATTCATCAATGACCGTTACTTGCCTGACAAAGCCATTGATGTAATTGATGAAGCTGGAGCTCAGCGCCGTTTGAAAGCGGAGCAAGATGATAGTTTAATTACTGTTGAAAATATTGAAGATATCATCTCAAAAATTGCCCGTATTCCACCGAAAACAGTTTCTAAAGATGATAAAACTGTACTGGCTAATCTTGAGCGTGATCTGAAGCGAGTGGTCTTTGGTCAGGATGAAGCGATTGAGGCGCTGGGTTCAGCCATTAAACTTTCTCGTGCAGGCTTGAAACTGCCAGATAAACCTGTAGGTAGCTTTGTTTTTGCTGGTCCGACTGGTGTAGGTAAAACCGAAGTCACCAAGCAGCTGGCTAAACTGTTAGGTGTGGAACTGGTACGTTTTGACATGTCCGAGTACATGGAACGTCATGCAGTTTCCCGTCTGATTGGTGCGCCTCCGGGTTATGTGGGCTTTGATCAAGGTGGTTTGCTTACAGATGCGATTCATAAGAGCCCGCATTGCGTGCTGCTTCTGGATGAAATTGAAAAAGCGCATCCAGATGTATTTAATCTCTTATTGCAAATTATGGATCATGGCTCGTTGACTGATAACAATGGTCGTAAGTCAGATTTCCGTAATGTGATTCTGGTTCTAACCACGAATATTGGCGCAGAAAGTATTTCACGTGTCAGTATTGGTTTTAGGGAACAGGACAATAGCAATGATAATCAGGAAGCAATGAAAAAAGCTTTCGCACCTGAATTCCGTAACCGTTTGGATGGTGTGATTCAATTCAAAGCATTACCAACGACGATTATTGAAAATGTAGTAGATAAATTCCTGACTGAACTTCAAGCTCAGCTGGATGATAAAAAAGTCATTCTTGAGGTGGATCAGAGTGCACGTGAATGGATGGCTGAAAATGGCTATGACCGGTTAATGGGTGCGCGTCCAATGCAGCGTTTGATTCAGGAACACTTGAAGAAGCCATTGGCTGAAATGATTTTGTTTGGTGAATTGGCAGAACATGGCGGTAATGTGGCAGTGTCTGTGAAGAAAGAAGACGGTAAAGCTGTTGGTCTAAAACTGGAAGTGTTTGAAGATCAAACGGCAGAACCAGCTTAATTAACAAGTAAGTTAAAAAACCCGTGTGAGCACGGGTTTTTTATTTATCACGATTTATATTAACTTCTTTTGTATGTTTTATTTTTTAGTAAAGTTTTAAAATGACTAAAGAAAAAGCAGAGGTGAAGCCCGCTTGATGGATATTCAGATAACTAAAGTGTTAACCACCTTCTTTTTATTTTTTGTCACGGCAATCATGGAAATTCTGGGCTGTTATTTTCCATATCTGATTTTAAATCATGGGAAGACACAGTGGTTCTGGGTTCCAACGGTCTTGGCACTGGCGGCATTTGTCTGGTTACTCACGTTACATCCTGCAGCATCTGGGCGAATTTATGCAGCCTATGGCGGAATTTATATTTTTACGGCACTGATGTGGTTGCGCTTTGTTGATCAGGTTAGCTTGAGCCGTTGGGATCTATTGGGTGGACTGGTGGTGATTGTTGGGGCAATGATTATTATTTTGCAACCGCAAGGATTAATTCGATAATAAGTTTTTTATCTTAATAAAATATATTTATTAATCACGATTAATAGAATATATGCAGAAAAGTATAAAAAGGATGTTGATTTTCATGCAATGTGAACACATTGTTTAACAGAGCTAATAAATTTTAAACTACTTAAATCTCTAAGAAGTATTTGTTTTTTGTTTTGTAATGAAATGTAATTGTAGTAATTATATTGAGTTAATAATTATGAAAAACATATACTTAATCAGGACTGTATATACATTTATTATTTTACTTATTGTCTGTGTCTTGGTGGCAATCAATAACTATTTTTTCTATAAGAATGAAGAAAAGTCTACAATTCGAGAGATGAGATATGAAGTAATGCAACTTCAGGGACTCATTCAAGAGTGTGATTTAGGTGGTGGTGCATGCGATCGTCTTATTAAAGCATTTATCAATAATTCCAGCATCAAGGGTAAAGTCTCTTTAACACTGGATTCTAAGCCTTATTATTTGAGGAACTTGGAAGGCTATAAGGATAGCCGTAAAGCGACTTCGTATAGTCAAACTATTCCTCATAAAGGTCATGTTTATGAAATAACTTATGAAAAGCTGGTTACTCCATCGTTATTGAAAAGTACACTGCGTAGTATGAGTTTTTCAATAATGGAATGGAACTATGCTGCACATAATGGAAAGAATGAAAGTTATTGGGCTAACTTAACAAACTTTTTGCAATTTATTGCAATCCCTCGCTCTAGCCCTGCATTATGTTATTTCTTTCTGATTATTGTTTTACTGCTCTTGGTTAAAGGATACTTTAAAACATTACTGCGAAAGTGGGAAAATTCAGAGCAGACAATCGTAGCTAAGAATGATCTAATCGAACAGCTTCACAATGAAAAAGTAAAGTTAAAATCACAGAATACGGCTTTGAACAAACAGCTGGATCAGGCGGAAGTAGTAGTAAATGGGCTTGAAAAACAGCATTTAGCAATTGCGCAGCAAAAACAGCAGCTAGATTTGGAACTCATAGACCTCAATACAAAAATTGAGCTAGAAAAAGAGCTACTGAATGGACACATTCAAGAAATTAAAGCAGAAAAAATAAAAGCACTAGATGATGCTGAGAGGAAATATGCCAACGATGTAAACCACATTTTGCAAGAAAAAATGCTTGAAATTAATCAGTATTATGCAAATGAAATCAGTTTAATGAAGGCAGATAGTCAGCTTAAAATAGATAATTATGAGCATAATTTACAAGATCTTACAGATGCAAGAGAGAGCTTGGCAGTACGAAACACTAAACTGCTGGAAGATTTAAACGCTTCTACAGTACTGATGGATGAAGTTGATAAAAAATTGAAATCAACGGAAACCGAGAATAAACAGTTACTGGAAAAATTAAAAGTAGTGCAGGATGAGCTTGATCAGGAAAAGCAGACACAAAATACATTCATGACAAAAGACTTAAAAAAATGGATAGCACGCTATTTACTGGCAAATCCAAACTTTAATATTAAATCAAATCATACAGCACCTAAACATAATGGAAATGATCATCATGGTAATGATTATGTTGAGAAAATTTTCAATTTAATTAAAAAGAATGAAGAAATTTCCAAGTTTGTTAAAGCAGTGAAGTCCGTCAACAATAATGCCTTTCAACAAAGAACAATTGTAGTTTCCAAGCTCAAACAAAAAGGCCTAAATGATCTTAATTATGGTTATATTGCAGAAGTAGTTGGTGATGATGATCGTGGCAGTTGTGCTGGGCTTTTTTTGACAGCACAAACTGACTGGGAAGCTATTGTTCAGGCCAAACTTTTACTGATACATGTTAAACAGTTAGAGAAGCATACCATTATTGATAAGCTCTCTAATTAAATACCGAGCCCTCATTTTGTAGGGCTTTTTATTTGTTGAAATTTACACTCTCTATTTTTAATTTTAAAGTCATAATTTTTATTCTCAGATGATAGCTTTAATTCAACATGATAGGGATTAACCCGCTGAAATTCATTTTCGAATAATAGGCTGCAGCTTTGCAGAATATTTTTTCTCAGGAGTTTTTTGACTTCTTTATCACCTACGTCTTGGGTAAACTGGGCAAAATCTGGGGTGGTGATAATGCCTTCAATTTTTACTTCAGTCGCACTTATTTGGTATTTTTCCATCAGCATGTTTTGGTCAATCTGAAAAGGCAGGGTGCGCGAATCTTCATCACTGATGACATCTAAAATTTCATTTAGGGCTTTACGGTCTTTAATTTTATAAGAGGAATCCAGAATCTGTTTTTTAACAAAATATTGATCCAGTTCAGTGGCTTGAGCTTGAACGGATTGAAACATAATAACGCTACTTAAGCAGAGTAAAGTTTTTTTGAAAGGCATGGTTATAATCACTTATAAAGTATAAGGTTTAAATTAAACAATTTATAAGTATAAAAAAAGCACCCGAAGGTGCTTTTTTAGAAAACTTTAGTCTGAACACTCTCAATACTTAGTCTTTCTTTAAATTTTCATTAATTAAAAATTCAACCAACGCTTTTTGCGCATGAAGGCGATTCTCTGCTTCATCCCAAACCACGGCATTTTTGTGATCCAGCATGTTTTCAGAAATTTCTTCACCACGGTGAGCGGGTAGGCAGTGCATGAACAGGCAATCCGGATGAGCTAAATCCATCAAACGTTCATTGACTTGGTAATCTGCAAATGCTTTTTCACGGATTTTTTGTTCTTCTTCTTGGCCCATGCTTGCCCAAACGTCAGTGACAATCAGGTCGGCATTTACGGCAGCATCTTCAGCAGAGTCAACCAGTTCTACGCAGTGAGCAAATTCAGTCAAGAATTTTTCTTGTGGCTCATAGCCTTTAGGTGCTGCAATTTTTAATTTAAAGCCCCACATATGTGCCGCTTCAATATAAGAATTACACATGTTATTGCCATCACCAATCCAGGCAACAGTTTTACCTTCAATTGAACCACGATGTTCAATAAAAGTTTGCATGTCTGCCAAAAGCTGGCAAGGGTGATGGTCATCAGTTAATGCATTGATCACTGGTACTTTAGAATAAGAAGCAAAGCGTTCCACAATGTCATGACCAAAAGTACGGATCATCACAATATCCAGCATGCTTGAAATCACGCGTGCAGAGTCTTCAACCGGTTCACCGCGACCTAATTGTGAGTCACGAGAGGATAAGAAAATTGCACTACCACCAAATTGGCTCATGCCTGCTTCGAACGAAACACGTGTGCGGGTACTCGATTTTTCAAAAATCATGCCCATAACTTTACCGACGAAAGGTTGGAACACTTCATTGCTATGCTGTTTGCGCTTAAGTTCAATCGCGCGCTGCAAAATTTGGTTAAGTTCTAAAGTCGATAAATCGCGTAAAGTCAGAAAGTGACGTAGAGCCATGGTTACTCCACAATAATTGCTGAATAGAAAACAAAACAACAATTAGTTGTTGGTTGGTTAAGTAAAAAGGGAATCGATTAATATACTATAAGCAGACAGAATTGCAAAAGAAACTAGCGCGGTTGATGGCCTTCCAGAAAGCGATCTACACAATAACTGATGTATTTGATGCTTTCTTGATCAGATTCCTCTGTGGGCACTCCCATTAAAATTTTCCATTCTATATTGCGCAGTATGCCAAAATAAAACTGTGCAGAAAACATGGGATTATCGCAAACCAGCAAACCTTTTTGATGACCTTTTTCAAGCGCGGAAGCAATCGCGAGCTGTATGTGCTTGGGACCTTGTTCATGAATGTGGAGAGCCAATTCTGGGTTGCGCTGGCTTTGCTCCAGCACTAAACGCATAAAAGCTGCTTTATCCGGTTGCTTTAAATGTGTTTGGAAATTAATCAGAGTCTGGATCAGATAATTTCTAAAATCTGAAAGCTCTGGATTAAAAGGCATGCAGATATCTTTAAAAAATTGATCGCGACGATAATCACAAATAGCTTTAAACAGGCCTTCTTTACTACCAAAATATTTATAAATGGAAGCTTTTGAACCGCCAGCATGATTCACAATATCATCGAGCGAGACTGCGTCATAACCACGTTCAAGAAATAGCTCATTGGCACTGAGTAAAAGTGCCAGACATCGTTCATGACCACGTTTGGTTTGCGGGGTATCACGAGCTAATGGTTCTAATGAAGCATGTTCTTGCATAGGATCTATAACATCAATAATCAAAGAAATGAAATCATTTGCAATGATAGCAAAAATATGTACACATTTCTTGAAATAAAGGCATTGTCTTATTTAGAAACAATTATGCAGAATCGAAATATTACTATAGGTTTGGTGAATATTTGACTAAAGTTATAGAGTAAAGATTCTAAATAGTCATAGCCATGCAGATGTTTATAGCTATACTCGAACTTCGATAAGTAAAGTGAACTGTGGAAAGGAAGATGACAGAACAAATGTCTGCAGGCTTAAGATTTAGACAAGCACTGGAAGTGGAAAAGCCATTACAAATTATCGGCACAGTGAATGCCTATGCAGCCATGATGGCGAAAGAAGTCGGTTATAAAGCTATTTATGTATCAGGCGCAGGAGTTGCCAATTATTCTTATGGCTTACCTGACTTGGGTATGACCAGTTTAGATAACGTTCTTGAAGATGTCCGTCGTATTACCGAACGTGTTGATACTCCTTTATTGGTCGATATCGATACCGGCTGGGGTGGTGCATTTAACATTGCCCGTACAGTGAAACAAATGATTGCAGCTGGTGCAGCAGCAGTACATATTGAAGATCAGGTCGCACAAAAGCGTTGTGGTCACCGTCCAAATAAAGAAATCGTGACTCAGCAGGAAATGGTAGACCGGATTAAAGCAGCGGTAGATGCCAAAACAGATTCAAACTTTGTGGTGATGGCACGTACTGATGCCTTGCAAAAAGAAGGTTTGCAAGCGGTGATTGATCGTGCATGTGCCTGCGTGGAAGCGGGTGCGGATGCCATCTTTGCTGAAGCAATGACCGACATCACCATGTATAAAACTGTATGTGATGCAGTTGGTGTGCCGGTTTTAGCCAACATTACCGAATTTGGTGATACCCCTTATTACACGGTCGATGAATTGGGGGAACAGGGTATCCGTATGGTGCTGTATCCACTCTCTGCAACCCGCGCCATGCAAAAAGCAGCTTTGGAAGTGATGCGCTCAATTCGTGAAAATGGTACGCAAGTCAACGTTCTCGAGAAAATGCAGCAGCGTAAAGAGCTTTACCAATTCCTTGATTATCATACCTTTGAAAACACCCTGGATAAATTATTTAAATAAAACTTTCAAAATGGAGTATTGAAAATGGCTGAAGGAAAAGTACTGACAGGCGCAGGTTTGCGCGGACAAGTGGCCGGTAAAACAGCACTATCAACCGTAGGTAAGAGTGGTGCAGGCTTAACTTATCGTGGCTATGATGTGCAAGATTTGGCGGAAAACTGCCAATTTGAAGAAGTGGCTTATCTGATTTTCTTTGGTGAATTGCCGACATCTGAACAGCTTGCAGCGTATAAAGCCAAATTGAAATCACTTCGCCATTTGCCGCAGGCATTGAAAGAAGTGCTGGAACGTATTCCTGCTGATTCACACCCAATGGATGTGATGCGTACAGGTGTTTCCATGTTGGGTAATCTGGAAACAGAACAATCTTTCGATATACAGCAAGATGTTGCTGATCGTATTTTGGCGACTTTGCCTGCAATCATTTGCTACTGGTATCGTTATAGCCACGATGGCGTTCGTATTGAAGAAAATACCGATGATGATTCAATCGGTGCGCAATTCCTGCATTTACTTCGTGGTGAAAAACCGAATGAATTGCATGAGCAAGTGATGAACGTATCACTGATTCTTTATGCAGAGCATGAATTTAACGCGTCTACGTTTACTGCGCGTGTATGTGCATCAACCTTGTCGGATATGCATTCATGTATTACTGGTGCGATTGGTTCACTACGTGGCCCATTGCATGGCGGTGCCAATGAAGCGGCCATGGAAATGATTGAAAACTGGACCTCTCCAGAAGAAGCTGAGCGTGAAATGCTAGGCAAATTGGAGCGTAAAGAAAAAATCATGGGCTTTGGTCATGCGATTTATAAAGACAATGACCCACGTAATGGCATCATCAAAATCTGGTCTGAGCGTTTGGCTAAAGATGTCGGTGACACCGTACTTTATCCAGTGTCGGTACGCTGTGAAGAAGTGATGTGGCGTGAGAAGAAATTGTTCTGTAATGCAGACTTCTTCCATGCATCTGCTTACCATTTTATGGGCATTGCAACCAAACTGTTTACACCAATCTTTGTGATGTCACGTGTGACAGGTTGGGCGGCGCATGTGATGGAACAACGTGCAGATAACCGTATTATTCGTCCAAGTGCGGATTATACTGGTCCTGAACTGCGTAAAGTTGTCCCAATTGCAGAGCGTACAGCTGCTTAAATAAACATTACAAATAAAGCCTCATATGAGGCTTTATTTTTTTGCAGTCAGTAAAACCGGATCTTCAATGCTATAACCGGTTTCAAAAGGAATTCCCAGATATTTAACCATGGCGAGGATTTTTTGCTGATTCGGGACTCTATATGCCTGAGAAATACTTAAGCCTTGACGGTAATCGACAGCTTGTTGGACTGAACTTTTCAGGCTTTTAGCTGTAAGTTGGTATGTGTAAGTATATTTAGGAATATAGACTTTAGGGTCATACCAGGACTTTTCTTTAGCGGTGGTTTTCTTTAACACCTGAATTTTAATTGATTGCTTTGGTATTGCCACTAATGGTATCAGTCGTTTTTTAATTTTTGCCACTTCTTTGTCAAACTGGCGATTGTCTTGATCATAATCAATTGTTTTGGTTTTAGGGTTAATATACAGCGAATTAACCTGAATCAGTTTTTCAGGCTGTTTATTATTCTTGAACTGATAATAGTAAAGTTGCGGCAGGCGACCACGTCCATCCTGATAGTGTTTTAACACATAGACTTTTTGGTCTTTGCTTTCATATCCCAGTACTTCTATATTTTGAGGTCCACCTACGGTTGCAAAACTTGTGCAGGGCAGCAGGATTAATCCGAATGTGAACGTCTTGAGTTTAAGCATTAGTCAACTCCTTGTATAAGCCTGATCATTTCTTCTGCAATGTGTTGGGTTAATTGGTTGAGTTTTTCTAAAGGGCTGCCTTCAATGAAATAATGAAAGTTGTGAGTTGTATTTAAAAATAAAATTGAGATGAAAAATGTGCCTTCGGGTTTAATTTCTGTTGCGCTACCGCCAGGTTTAAGTAAGCCGGTGCAGGCCACAACCAGATTGGCTTCTCTAAACAGGGTTTTGCCATGAATTGCCATGGCCTCGGTCACTTCTGCAGATTCGGCAGTATATTTTTCTATAAGCTCAGCATCAATATTCAAGATATCGACTTTGATTGATGGATCATAACTGACCAGTCCTCCCAGCAAAATTTCGGCTCCACTGTTCTTGCAAATAGAAAATTGACTGGAAAGATAGCCTGAACTGGCACTTTCAATAAAGGCAATCTTTAAATGATTGCTTTCGAGCAAATCACAGCATTTTTTTATCATTGTTGAAATAATTTAAACTGAAATTGCACTACATTGTAATGAAAAAATAAACAGAGCATCTGAATTTTAACTTTGATAATTCACTCGATTTTGTCAGTGTCATTACAGAATGTTGAGTTAATTGATATTGTTTTTTGTGATTATTATTGTTATGGATTCTGTGTGAATGGCGTTTAATGTTTTATAGTTGTTGTTAACATGTTGTTTAAATGTATTTTGTTGTTGTGTTTTTTAACAGGTGTTAAAATAATATAGATCAGTGTAAGTTGTATTTTTTAGGTTGGATGAAGTGGAAATTGTAAAATTCGTTAAAAGTTTTAATACAGTGAATACTTATTTAATTATTTCTCTGTTACTTTTGGCTTTTATTGTTGTTTATTTCTATGTCATTAATCCTGTTTAAGAATTTGAAAGTAAGTGTCTGATTGGTAGTGTGAAATATATAAAATTAGCATCTCTCAATTTGGTTAGTTAAATATTTAAAAGCATAGATTTCAAGCAAATAAAAACCCAGTGACTGCACTGGGTTTTTTGCATCAGAAAATTAAGATTAATTATCAAGTGCAGGGGTCGCAGCAGCAATTGCTGCAGCAACGGCATCATCTTCAGACTGTGCTGCAGAATTTGATTTGTTTACTGATGCTTGAGTTGGCTTATCTTCTGCCTTTGGCGCTTCTGCTTTAGGCGCTGCTGGCTTTTCTGTTTCAGATTTTGGTGTTTCAGTCGTTGCCTGTTGAGGCGCTTCACGTACTTCACGACGAATCTCTGTTGTCGTGTTCGCTGTTTCTTGACGTTCAATTTCTACTTGAGCAGGGGATTCAGTCTGGCTGCTATTAGCAGTTTCAACTGGTTCTACTTGTACAGGAGCATTTGATTGTTCAGTTTTTTCAATCTGTTCCTGCTCGTCTTCTTTCGGTGTTTCTTTTTTTACACACGCTGTTAAGAATAAACCTGTTGCAATAGCGCCACAAAGTAAAAGTTTTTTATTCATAATTACACAAAATAAAGCTTTAATTGGATGTCGCCATTATAACAGCAAATACGAATATAAAAATCCTCTCAAGTTGCTCTAATTTTTTATCGGAAATGCTGATAGAATAACCAATTGTTTATTGTTCTATGAATTGATGCGGATTGACTTTGCTTTATTGGTACAGAGTAAAGTAAAATTGCGCAACATTGCAGGCCGATTTAGGCTCGATTGTACGAGAAACCCAATGACCCATTTTATTTTCGTGACTGGTGGTGTAGTTTCATCACTAGGTAAAGGTATTTCAGCTGCTTCAGTTGCTGCACTTTTAGAAGCCCGTGGTTTAAAAGTAACCATGGTCAAAATGGATCCATACATTAATGTCGATCCAGGGACAATGAGTCCTTTCCAACATGGTGAAGTTTTTGTCACAGAGGATGGTGCTGAAACTGACCTAGATTTGGGTTATTACGAACGTTTCTTGCGTCGTGCGAAAATGACCAAACTGAATAACTTTACTTCAGGTCGTGTTTATCAGGACGTACTTAATAAAGAACGTCGCGGTGATTACCTTGGCGGTACAGTTCAAGTTATTCCACATATTACCGATAATATTAAAGAACGTGTGCTTCGCGCTGGCGAAGGCTATGACGTGGCGATTGTGGAAATTGGCGGTACAGTAGGTGACATCGAATCTCTCCCATTCATGGAATCTGTACGTCAGTTAATGGTAGAGCTTGGTCATAAACGCACCATGCTTATGCACTTAACGTTACTCCCATATATTAAGTCAGCAGCAGAACTCAAAACCAAACCGACTCAGCACTCTGTAAAAGAGTTGTTATCGATTGGTATTCAGCCAGACATCCTGATCTGCCGTACAGAGCATGATGTTGATGCCGACACAACTCGCAAAATTGCGTTATTTACCAACGTTGAAGCACGTGCAGTTGTGGTCTGTAAAGATGCACGCTCTATTTATCAGATTCCACGTACCTTCTATGAACAAAACGTTGATGATCTCATCTGTGAACGTTTTGGTTATAACGATCTTCCAGAAGCTGATCTTTCAGATTGGGATAATGTTGTAGAAGCTTTGCTTAACCCTGAATACACTGTACGTGTAGCCATGGTGGGTAAATATGTTGAACTTCCAGATGCCTATAAATCTGTAAACGAAGCGCTTTTACATGCCGGTATTCAAAACCGTGTCAAAGTCCAAATCGACTACGTAAACGCTGAAGAACTGGAAAGCCAAAACGAAGCAGAAGTATTGAAAGATGCTGACGCGATTCTTGTACCTGGTGGCTTCGGTGAACGTGGTACAGAAGGCAAGATGAAAGCGATCCGTTTCGCACGTGAAAACGGTGTACCTTTCTTGGGTATCTGTTTAGGTATGCAGCTTGCTGTGATCGAATATGCGCGTAATGTTGCGGGTATTGCAGATGCGACTTCAACTGAGTTTAACCGTTCAACCAAATCACCTTTGATTGGTTTGATTACTGAATGGCTAGATGAACGTGGTGAAGTTCAGCAACGTAGTGTTGAATCTGACTTGGGCGGTACCATGCGTTTAGGTGCGCAAAAATCTGAACTGGTTGAAGGCACTAAAACACGTGAAGTGTATGGTTCAGCAGAAATTATTGAACGTCATCGTCACCGTTATGAAATGAACAACCGTTTTATTCCGGCGCTTGAAGATGCAGGAATGAAGATTTCTGGTTATTCACCAGTACAACGTTTGGTAGAAACTGTTGAAATCCCTCAACATCCTTGGTTTATTGCTGTACAATTCCACCCGGAATTTACAAGTTCTCCACGTGATGGACATCCATTATTTGCTAGCTTTATTGATGCTGCGAAAAAACAGTATCAAAAAACCAAGTAATGATGGTCTAGGAATAAACTAGGAAGTTTAAATGTCACAATTAAAACCACAAGAAATTGTACGTTTAGGCGATATACAAATGGCAAATCACTTGCCATTTGTATTATTCGGCGGCATGAACGTACTCGAATCAAAAGACCTTGCTTTTGAAATTGCTGAAACTTATGTGGATATCTGCAAACGTCTGGATATTCCTTATGTGTTTAAGGCAAGTTTTGATAAAGCCAACCGTTCAAGCTTGAACTCTTTCCGTGGCCCTGGCCTCGAAAAAGGGATCGAGTGGTTAGCGGACATTAAAAAGCATTTTAATGTACCCATCATTACCGATGTGCATGAGCCGTATCAGGCTGCTCCTGTGGCGGAAGTTGCTGACATTATTCAGCTTCCAGCATTCTTAAGTCGTCAGACTGACCTGGTTGAAGCGATGGCAAAAACAGATGCCATCATCAACATCAAAAAAGCACAATTCCTTGCTCCGCATGAAATGCGTCATATCCTGCATAAATGTTTGGAAGCAGGCAATGACAAACTGATTCTTTGTGAACGTGGTTCGGCATTTGGTTACAACAACTTAGTTGTAGACATGTTGGGCTTCGACATCATGAAAGAAATGAATGTGCCTGTATTCTTTGATGTAACGCATGCGCTACAAACTCCAGGCGGTCGTGCGGATTCTGCCGGCGGTCGTCGTGCACAAATCACGACTTTGGCACGTGCAGGTATGGCAACGGGTTTGGCGGGTTTATTCCTGGAAGCGCATCCAGATCCTGAAAAAGCCAAATGTGATGGTCCTTGCGCACTGCGTATGACGCAATTAGAACCGTTCCTGGCGCAGCTGAAAGAATTGGATACCTTGGTCAAAGGTTTTTCAAAGTTAGATACACACTAAATTATAGATACATTGATGCCCTCTAAAGCATCTCGTTATTAATCAACTGAGGAATTGTTCATGAGTCAAATCGTTGACATTCGTGCACGTGAAATTTTGGACTCTCGTGGTAACCCAACCATCGAAGCAGACGTAATCTTGGCATCTGGCGTAGTTGGCCGTGCATGTGCACCATCTGGTGCTTCAACTGGTTCTCGTGAAGCTTTAGAACTTCGTGACGGTGATAAATCACGTTACTTAGGCAAAGGCGTTAAAACTGCAGTTAACAACGTTAACACAGTCATTCGTGATGCATTATTGGGTAAATCAGTCTTTGAACAAAAAGACATTGATAACACCATGATCGCTTTGGATGGTACTGAAAACAAAGAAAAATTAGGTGCTAACGCAACGCTTGCAGTTTCTCTTGCTGCTGCACGTGCTGCTGCTGATGAAAAGAAAATTCCTCTTTTCCAATACATCGCAGACCTTCGCAACAACAGCATCTTAACTATGCCTGTTCCGATGATGAACATCTTGAACGGTGGTGCTCACGCAGACAACACTGTTGATATTCAAGAATTCATGATTGAGCCAGTAGGTTTTACTTCATTTGCTGAAGCACTACGTGCGGGTGCTGAAATCTTCCATTCTTTAAAATCAGTTTTAAAGAAACAAGGTTTAAATACTGCTGTAGGTGATGAAGGTGGTTTTGCTCCAAACCTACGTTCAAACGAAGAAGCAATTACAGTAATTCTTTCTGCAATTGAACAAACTGGTTACAAAGCTGGTTCTGACATCATGTTGGCTCTTGACTGCGCATCTTCAGAATTCTACAAAGATGGTCAATACATCCTTGCAGGTGAAGGTAACAAAGCATTCACAAGCAACCAGTTTGCTGACTACCTTGCAGGCCTTGCAAACCAATACCCAATCATCTCGATTGAAGATGGTTTGGATGAGTCTGACTGGGAAGGCTGGTCTTATCTGACTTCTATCCTAGGCGACAAAATCCAATTGGTTGGTGATGACCTATTCGTTACGAATCCGAAGATTCTTCAACGTGGTATCAACGAAAAAGTGGGTAACTCGATTCTGATCAAATACAACCAGATTGGTACGTTGACTGAAACTTTAGATGCGATCTATCTTGCGAAAGCAAATGGTTACACTACTGTGATTTCACACCGTTCTGGTGAAACTGAAGATTCAACAATTGCGGATCTTGCAGTGGGTACAGCAGCAGGTCAAATCAAGACTGGTTCACTTTGTCGTTCTGACCGTGTAGCGAAATATAACCAATTACTTCGTATTGAAGAATTGACTAAAGCTGCATATCGCGGTAAAGCTGAGTTCAAAGGTTTGAACTAAGCGCACATGCTATCTATGTTAAATGTATTTGACTCCAAAGCGAGTAAAGCATTATTGGGCCTTGCGATCTTTTTGATCGCAGGGTTTCAGTACTTATTCTGGTTTGGTGAAGGTGGTTATCATGATCACCAAAAACTGGCCCAGAAAATTCAGCAGCAAACAGAAATTAATACCGATTTAAAAGAACGTAATCGTGTGCTTGCTGCCGAAGTCTATGATCTGAAAAATGGTATTGAAGCCATTGAAGAGCATGCTCGTTTAGATTTGGGACTCATCAAACCGCATGAAACGTTTGTTCAAATGAGTACCATCGGGACTCACTATAAACCCATCTATATTGATCCAAATTCTAAAGTTGATTTAAGAACAAATGAAGACGACACGGGAGCTTCATCAGTCAATGAGCCATAAAATCTGGGCTGTTATTCCTGCTGCGGGTTCTGGAAGTCGTTTTTCGAAAACTGAACTAAAACAATATCAAGTCATTCAGGGAAAAACTGTATTAGAACATACAGTCGCCCGTGTAAATGATCTACCACTATCAGGTTATGTGCTTGCTATCAGTGCTGATGATAGCGTTGCTAAAACTTTGAATTTTACCCAATCAGATAAAGCCCATTTTTGCGAAGGTGGTGCCGAACGGGTGCATTCTGTCTTGAATGCCCTGACATATTTAAGCCAAATTGCAGCACCTGAAGATCTGGTTTTTGTACATGATGCTGCGCGTCCTTGTGTAACCCTAGAATGTCTGAAGCATTTGGTTGATACAGCTGTTCATGAAAATTGCAGTGCAATTTTAGCCATTCCTGTGCGTGATACACTCAAGTTTGTGGAGCGTGCTCATCGGATTGATAAGACGGTTAGTCGAGATCATTTATGGCAAGCACAAACACCACAAATTTCTAGATTGGCAGTGTTAAAGCAGGCGATAGAGAATGCTTTGCAAGATGGCATCACCATTACTGATGAAGCGAGTGCTTTAGAATATATGGGTGAACCAGTGAAAGTGGTTCAGGGCAGATCAGATAATATCAAAATTACTTATGCCGATGATCTGGAACTGGCCAAATTAATTTTAATGTCGCAAAAATAAAATAAAAGTTGCTGTAGCTATGTTATCTGCATAGCTTTAATTTTATAATTTCCCACCTCATCGACACCTTTAATTATTTCAAATGATACCTTCATCCCAGTATCGTTTTTTACGTCACTCATTACGTGATGGTAGAAGCATTAAGCACGACTCATCCAGATGGGCCAAATTACATTTGGATCCATGGCTACTGGCTTTTCTGGTATTGAATTCAATACTGGGTTTAATGGTGGTATATAGTGCGACCATGCAAGATAGCACTATGGTGATTCGTCAGGCGACCAGTTTTGGCGTGGGTTTTATTTTATTGTTTTTGTGCGCTCAAGTTCCACCAAAAGTTTATCAGGCTGCAAGTCCATATTTTTATATCTTCGGTGTGGTGCTTTTGATGCTAGTCTTGGTGATTGGTGATACGCGTCTGGGAGCTAAGCGTTGGCTGACCATTCCGGGTATCGGCAGTATGCAACCCAGTGAAATCATGAAATTTGCCATGCCATTGATGATGGCCTGGTTTTTTTCACGTCGTGCATTTCCACCGACCTTTGTTCAGATTGTATTGGGCCTGATGTTAATGATGGTGCCTTTTGTTTTGGTGGCGTTACAGCCGGACTTGAACATCGGTCTGATTATTCCAGGTGTTTTTGTGCTGTTCCTGTGTGGTATGTCATGGCGTTTAATTTTGGGCGCACTGACGGCTTTAGCGGTGGCTGCACCACTGCTATGGATGTTTGTACTGCAAACCTATCAAAAAAAGCGGATTTTGACTTTATTTGATCCCGAATCTGATGCTTTGGGGGCCGGCTGGAATATTATTCAGTCCAAAATTGCGATTGGTTCAGGCGGTTTGACCGGTAAGGGGTATTTAACTGGAACTCAGTCACATCTGGGCTATTTGCCGGAACATCATACAGACTTTATTATGTCGGCTTATGCTGAAGAATATGGCTTTATTGGAGTATTTTTAATCTTCAGTCTGTTTGCGGCAATTATTATTCGTTGTTTAATGATTGGCTTGAATAGCTTTCATAATTTTGGACGTTTATTTGCCGGTGCTATTGGACTAACTTTCTTTTTCTTTGTGTTTTTAAACTCGGGGATGGCAAGTGGCATATTACCTGTGACCGGTGATCCATTACCGCTGATGAGTTATGGTGGCTCAGCGGTGATTTCTCTACTGGCCAGTATGGGGATTGTGATGTCGATTCATACCCATCGTTAAGTAAAAAATACAAAAAAGCAGACAAAAAAAAGCCCTCGATTGAGGGCTTTTTTACATGATTCTGATCAAGCGAGGAACCAGGTATAGTAACCCCAGAGCATTAAAGGCCATGCGACAAATGGGCTAAACAGCCATTTCCAAAGCCAAAACTTAGGCAGAAATCCTACTCCGTAAATAAATCCACCTGAAATGCCAATCATGATCATCATCAATGCGCTATGGTTATAGTGACCATTGGCATCTAGCATGAGGCTAGGGTGAATGAGTAACACCGTAGCAAGTGGCAATGCCATCAAAAATGAAATGGCCATTACAAATTTATTTGGCTTGCTTCCTTCTGTTGTCATTGCGATTTCTGTCATTGTTTATTCCTCATCTAAATCTTGATGATGTTCGATATAAAGGGCACTTAATACGCCTGCAAAGCACGCCATTAAAATACCGAGAATCCAAGCAAAATACCACATATTGAATAACTCCTAGTTTTTTCAACACAGCCTTAGTAGAGGCTGTGCGAGTTTTCTTGAACGTGTTTGTTAGTAATAACGCCCCACATTTTGTAATAACACCAAGTGGTGTAGCACAAGATGATTGGAACAAAAATACAGGCTGCAACAGTCATTACAGTGAGTGTGTTTTTACTAGAAACGGCATCCCACATAGTCAAGCTTGCAACAGGATTGATGCTTGAAGGCATAAGGAATGGGAACAGGGCAAAACCAGCAGTTAAGATTGCACCAACAATCATCATTGATGTGCCTAGGAAGCTTAAACCTGCTTTTGCTTTCGCAGCAGATGCAATCACAATCAAGCTACCCAAGATTGCCAATACAGGTGCAATCATGGTGATTGGATAAGTCGAGTAGTTATTCATCCAGCCATGGTTACCATTGGTAATAACTTCTTTAGCAAGAGGGTTGGCTACACCGTTAGTATCAAATGGTTGAGCTAGGCTATAACCTTCAATACCACCGAAGTATAACCAAGCACCAGCACCTAGGAAACAAACTAAGAACAGCACACCCATCAATTGAGTTGCTTTCGCAGAACGTGAACGCAAGTCACCATCTGTACGAAGCATTAACCATGCACCGCCATGAGCACTTAGCATGGATAAGCTGACGATACCGCAGACTAAGGCAAATGGGTTGAGTAGGGCAAAGAAGCTACCAGTATAGGTTGAGCGTACAGTTTCATCTAATGTGAATGGCACGCCTAGGAACATGTTACCGAAGGCAACGCCAAATACTAATGCAGGAACAGCACCACCTACACATAGACCCCAGTCCCAAGAGTTACGCCATTTTTTGTTCTCAAGTTTAGAGCGGTAGTCAAAACCAACAGGTCTTAAGAACAGGGCAAACAGTACGAGTAGTAAAGCCCAGTACATGCCCGAGAATGCTGTTGCATACACCATAGGCCATGCAGCAAACAGTGCACCACCTGCGGTAATGAACCACACTTGGTTGCCGTCCCAGTGTGGGGCAATCGTATTGATTGCCGCACGACGTTCTTCATCGTTTTTTCCCACGAATGGCATAATTGCCATGGAACCCATATCGAAGCCATCGGTGAGAGCAAAACCAATTAGTAGTACACCAACCAGAACCCACCAGATAATTTTGAGTAATTCATATTCGATCATGATTGAGCCTCCGCAGCAGCGTGGTTTTGATCATCGGCTTTTTCAAAATGGTATTTACCAGTATGTAAAGAACTTGGACCTAAGCGAGCGAATTTGATCATCAAGTACATTTCGATAATAAGAAGTACTGTATAGAACGCTGCAAGCGCTAAGATTGAACCCCAAATGTCCCCAGTGCTTAAGCTTGAAGCAGAGAGATGTGTTGGTAAAACTTCACCAATAGTCCACGGTTGACGGCCACCTTCAGCCACATACCAGCCAGTTTGTGTAGCAATCCACGGTAATGGAAGGCCGTAAAGTGCAAATTTAAGTAACCAAGGTTTGTTTTCTGCATTACGTTTAGCCACTGCATAAGTTGCAAGGATAAAGAGAAGTAGCATTAAGAAACCGGAAGCAACCATGGCACGGAACGAGAAGAACAATGCAGTTACGTTAGGAATAGTATCCTTAGTTGCTGCTTTGATTTGATCTTCAGAAGCATCTACTACATTTGGTGTGTATTTTTTAAGAAGTAAGCCATAACCCAAGTCTTTTTGGTTTTCTTTGAAAGAAGCTAGAAGTGCTGGAGAACGATCGCCTGCACGAAGTTTTTCAAGTTCGGCATATGCAGTCATACCATTACGGATACGAAGCTCATGTTGAACCATGAGGTCTTTCAGACCAGTCACTTCTTTATCAATAGAACGTGTCGCAATGATACCCATTACATATGGAATTTTGATGGCATAGTCAGTGCGTTGTTCTTGTTTATTGGGAATACCAAACAAGGTAAATGGAGCAGGTGCTGGGTGAGTTTCCCATTCTGCTTCAATTGCAGCTAATTTGGTTTTTTGCACGTCACCAAGTTCATAACCTGATTCATCACCCAGTAAAATAACAGATAATGTAGATGCCAAGCCAAAGATTGCAGCAATAGCGAAAGAGCGGCGTGCAAAAGGTACATCACGTTTTTTCAGCAAATAGAAACTCGAAATTGCTAAAACGAAAATTGCACCAGTCACATAACCTGAAGATACAGTATGGACAAATTTAACCTGAGCCACTGGGTTGAAAATCAGTGCACCGAAGTCAACCAACTCCATACGCATGGTTTCAAAGTTGAACTCTGCACCCACTGGGTTTTGCATCCAGCCATTGGCAACTAAAATCCAAAGTGCCGACATGTTTGAACCGAGTGCAACCAGCCAGGTCACGGCTAAATGCTGAACTCTGGAAAGCCGGTCCCAGCCGAAGAAGAATAGACCAATAAAAGTCGATTCTAAGAAAAATGCCATTAATCCTTCAATAGCGAGTGGCGCACCGAAAATGTCACCGACATAATGCGAATAGTACGCCCAGTTTGTACCAAACTGGAACTCCATGGTTAAGCCTGTAGTTACACCTAAGGCAAAGTTAATACCAAAAAGTTTTCCCCAGAATTTAGTCATGTCTTTATAAATTTCTTTACCAGAAATCACATAGGTGGTTTCCATGATGGCAAGAATAAAAGCCAGACCAAGAGTAAGAGGTACAAATATAAAGTGATACAACGCGGTCATTGCAAATTGGAACCGCGAAAGATCGACCACGCTTTCAGAAATCATCAACGTGTCTCCTTGATTGGGGAAGAATTGCCAGCAATATGCTCGGCAACTTGATTGTCAAAATTTTGAGGAATAGTAGGGGCGTCAAACCAGATGTGTTTAATCGTCAGCAGGAGTGCAATCTTAATTATTAAAATGATTGCGATCTCACGAACTAATCGTTGGTTGAAATCTTTGGGTATTAAGCTCATGCGAATAAGCCTATTTTTTAAAACATAATGCATATTATTAAACAAAAAATTACTAAAAATAAATAGATCAAACAGTTAAAATAAAAATATATTATTTAGTGTTTTTAAAACAATAACTTATATGTGTTAATTGTTAAAGAATAAACTAATTTTTTGTGGTTTTTAAGTTGACTAAATTGCTTTGTTTTTCTTTTTAAATCTTGACTGGAATGCTGTGTATTGGGTTTTATTAATTCTGACTAAATAGCTTATATTTTATTTTAAAAACCAACTAAAACAGTTGTATTTATATTGATGTGGTTTTTATTAAAAGAATGAGATTAATTTTATTAATATTCATGCATTGAATGTCAGTGAGGAATTATTTTAAGGTGGTTGTTACAAAGCTTAGAGATAAACATTTTGTCAGTGCAGAAATAAAAAAAAGACCGCTTTTGAAGCAGTCTTTTTTGAGTTGACTTTTAAATTAGAAGTTATATTCCATACCTAAACCAACGACAGTTTTCGTATCATCTTTAGCTAACCAATCACGTTTCTGTTGACCGACAACTCCGTAGAAGCGTGCTTGTTTATTAATATTATAATCAACACCTACGCCATATTGGTCGATTTGACGGTCAGATTTACTATCTACAGAAGTATTGGAAGATAGGTATTCAGCTTTTAATTTCCATGGGGTAGATGGAATTGCGTAAGCAGCGGTCACACCATAGGCATCTTCTTGAAGGCCTTTATATGAAGTGACTACTGCAGGTGTACCTGCCGATGTTGTTACCGTATCATCGGTAGGTTGAGCCGTTTGCCAAAGCGCACCGAAAACCAGACCATCAACACCCGCTTTAGTTAGATCAACAGAACCAGTGACCCGGACTGCATCTGAATATATGCCTGTTAAGCTGTAAGCGTTGTATTTACCTGCAACACCGAAGTTTCCTGCAACTGCTGCAGCCACGCCATAGTCTTTGTTTTCATAGCCAAGTGAAGTTGAAATGCCATCACCAAAACCATTACGTTTACCTTTTTGACCTTTAGTGTCATTGTCGGTCGCTGAATCTTCACCTTGCTGCGCCATAATATTGAATTGAAGGCCGCCAAGTAACTTTTTATCGGTTTCAAACCCGATTGCGTTACCTAAACGATCTTCACCATACAACATATTGGTCATATCGAGGTGGTTGTGATCGTTAAAAATATCCTGGTTATTTCCTGCAGCATTTTTGAAGTAAGAATCATATTGACCGGCTTTTAATGTACCGATATCGGCAAATTTAAGACCCAAGAAGCGGTTACGCATTCCCCAGTCTTTGTCTTTATTACCATCGGTTGAAACTTCCCACTCGGCCAAATACACTGCCGACATCTTATCTGTTAATTTTTCTTCGCCTTTTACCCCTAAACGCGAAGCATTAGAGTTTATTTCTGTAACGTTTTTGCCATCAAATTTACTATTGTCAACTTGGTCTAGGGTAACATTTAATTTACCGTACAAAGTTGGTGCCGCTTGTGCTGCACTCGTCCCCATAGCCGCTACAACAGCAGCGAGAAGCAGTTTTTTCATCGAGATTTCTCCAAAACACGGTTCTAAATGGCATTCGCCTTAATTAACACTTCTTTTTAGTTTGCCTAAGTACAAAAAGTTACAGAAGCTCACCAACTTGCTAAGCAGTATCTGCAAACTTTATGACAGGGAAGTGAAAGATAGATGACAGTTTTATGACGAAAAATATTGCCTTAAATAATAATTTTTATTATTTTTCAAAGTTTTAATTTTTATTTAAAAATATTGAAATAAATTATTTGAAGGATGGTTATAAAAAATGGAGCCGAAGCTCCATTTTAGACAGATTAAAATTCGAGTGAATTTTAAAGTTCGGCTTTAATTTTTTCAGCCAGTGCTTTGATTTTTTCTTGATCACCCATATGCAAGGCATGCTTGCCAAGTTCATGTACCGAACTTGGGATCAGATGGAAATGTACATGCGGCACTGTTTGACCTGCAGATGCACCTGATAGTTGCATAAGCACAATACCTTGCACATCAAGAGCGACTTTCATTGCCTGGGCAACTTTTTGCACAATCTGAATAGTATATGCTGCAGCATCTGGTGGTAGATCAAGCAAGGTAATTGCCGGTGTTTTCGGGATGACCAAGGTATGACCTTCAGCTTGTGGCATGATGTCCATGAAAGCGAGAACAAATTCGTCTTCATACACTTTAATTGCAGGAAGTTCATTACGAATAATTCGTGCAAATATATTTTGATCATCGTAAAGCATAGCGAATCCTTGGAAAGTGAATTGAGAGCTGTAATTATTTACAGTTCAATTCTTTCTGACGATCTTTGATGGCGTCAAGTCGTTGTTGCTCTTTTTCTGAAAATTTTGGCTTGGTTGTATAGCAATTGTCATTGCCAAACTTTGCCTTCGCTTCAGGATCTTTAAAGCAAAAACCTTTAGATGCATAAATGACATCATGATCATTTTTCAGTTTTTGACATTCTTGCTCTGCTGTGGCTGCAAATGCAGTCGCCCCAAAAAGAGTTGCAAAGCTAGCACACATTGCAACAGTAAACTTAGTCATGAGGGTTTCCTCTGTTAGAACATTGTGTATAGCACATCACCACAATATTAGGTTTAATTATCATTATTCAATGGCGAGTTATTACTCAAGTGTAATTTTACTCCATGATTCATACATTTTTACAGCGCTAGAAAAATCACTATCTTGCTCTGCTAAATTGCTGGCTGCCTGAATCAGACTTTGCGTCAAGGCAATCACCGGTGCTGACAGTTTAGCATCACGAACCAAATCTAATGCAATACCTGTATCTTTCGCTAGTAAAGGTAGCGCAAAGGTCAGTGGAAAGCTACGATTTAATACTCGCTGCGGTAGTACTGTTTCTGTCACGCCACTTTTGCCACTTGAGGCATTGATACAGTCCAAAGCTTCTTGCAGGTTAACACCATGGGCTTTAAGCGTAGTAAAACCTTCAGCCACTGAACAAAGATTTACAGCCAATAACATATTGTTGACCGCCTTGACGGCAAAACCCGCACCTGATTCACCCACATGTTTAATCAGTTTGCCCAAGACCTGAATAGCTGGAAGGGCTTTTTCAAACGCTGCTGCATCACCTCCAATCATCACGGTTAAGGTGGCATTTTCAGCGCCAATGGTTTGGCCACTCACTGGAGCATCCAGAAAGTCTACATTTTGTATTTTTAATTGCTTGCTGAGTTTTTTTGCTGATTCAGGGACGCCGCTGGTGCAATCTACCCAGACTGCACCAGATTTAATGCTTACACCGTTAATCAGGTCTTCTACGTCCTGACTGGTAGGTAAACAGGAGAAAATGATATCGGCCTGAACGGCCTGCTCTAGTCCGACAGCTTGTGTGCCATATTCAGCAGCATGTTGTTTGGCTTTATCGAAATTACGGTTCCAGACATAGACTGTGTCGAAATGCTTTGGTAAATGCGCTGCCATACGGTAACCCATAGCACCTAAGCCGATAAATGCAACTGACTGAATCATGATGTGTCCTTTATATTTTACTCGATCGCTGTTTGAGCCAGGTAGTCAAGAAAGGCCAGAACTCGTTGGCACTGGATTGGCTAGACATTAGCCCTAAATGACCACCGGGAATAAGAGTAAACGTGACATCCTGACTATTTGTCAATTCAATTAAAGGTTTAACTGCTTCCTGCGAGACGATCTGATCGCTACGACCTGCACCAACCAATAGGGAACAGCTTATATTTTTTAATTCGATATTCTTATCTTGTAATTTGATAACGCCAGTTTTTAGTGGATTTTGTAGCCAAACATTAAAAATCATATCCTGATTCACACCACCTGGATAATCAATCATTCGGTTCAGGAAGTTACCCATGGTAGCGTGTTCATATAAAGATTGGGTGTCATTCAGATTTGATAAAAACTGCTTCTGACTTTGAAACCAGCCTTTGGGATCAATAATTTTAAAACCCAGTGCATTCAGAATGCCGGGTGTATGAATGAGATGCTTGGGCACCATTTCTGAGTAAATCTTGTTTTGCAGAGCCTTGTTTTTGGCAATGAGTTGATTTGCTTTTTGAAACAGCTTACCTGTACGACCTGAAGCATAGCTATCAACAGGGCTACCTAATACAATCAAATTTTTCACATGATTCGGTTGGTGCAGGGCGCAATATAGCATCACAAATACCCCGGCCATACTCCAGCCATGCAATGAAATTTGATCACATTCTGCATGCGCGCGAATCTGGTCTATACAATACGGAATTGCGTCATCAATAAAAGACATGAAATTTAAAAAACGGTCTTGATAGTTGTAATGTCCCCATTCAACTAAGTAAACATCAAAGCCGCTATTCTGAAAATGTTTCACCAATGAGCGGTAAGGATATAAGTCATAAATGGCCATATTGATGGCCAGAGGGGCAACAAAGACTAAGGGCTCTTTATACTGTTTATCTGGAGAGGCGTAATAACGCACCCGGGTTTTCTTATATTCTGCAATGAGCTTATAAGGCGTTGTTTGAGACAAAACCAGTGAACGCGAATCAAATAAACGCGTAGATAAGTTTTTGAGTTTGCTCTTATGTTTACTAAGAGTTGTTTTAACTTGGAGCATTGTCAGGCGTACTGGTATATAGAGGATTGATCGAAGTGTAGGCGATATTTGCGTATTATACCTTGACCTTAAATGCCATAGACGCTCAAAATGTTGGCAATTCTTCACAAAAGGCAGTCCTCGAGACTGAGTCATACAGATGAGCCAACAAGACGACATCGAATATCAATTAGAGACTTTAGCGATTCGTACAGGTCATGACCGTACTTTTGAAGGTGAGCATAGTGAACCAATCTTCCTGACTTCATCTTTTGTTTGTGAAAATGCAGCCGATGCAGCCGCTAAATTTTCAGGACAAATTGAAGGGAATACCTATTCACGTTATACCAACCCAACTGTACAAACTTTTGAAAAACGTCTCGCTGTTTTAGATGGCGCGGAGGCAGCTGTTGCAACCAGTTCGGGTATGGCAGGTGTACATGCGGTGACTTTGGCATACTTAAAATCAGGTGATCATGTTGTTTGTTCACGTGCAGTATTCGGCTCAATCATTTCTTTATTTGAAAAATATGTCGTTAAATTTGGTGTGGACGTTACTTTTGTTGACTTAGAAGACCTAGATGCTTGGGAAAAAGCCATTCGTCCAACGACTCGTCTATTATTTATCGAAACACCATCAAATCCATTGGCACAAGTAGGCGACCTACAAGCGATTGCAGATATTGCTCATGCGCATGGTGCTTTATTTGCTGTAGACAACACCTTCTGTACGCCTGTATTGCAACAGCCAATTAAATTTGGTGCAGATCTCGTGATTTACTCATCAACTAAATATATTGATGGTCAAGGTCGTGCGCTTGGTGGTGCAGTCGTGGGTAGTGCAAAATTAATGGAAGAAATTACCGGTGTAATTCGTACACTGGGTAACTCAATGAGTCCATTTAATGCATGGATCTTCTTAAAAGGCTTAGAAACACTCAGTCTACGTATGAAAGCGCATTGTGAAAGTGCGCAAGTATTGGCTGAATGGTTAGACGCGCATCCAAAAGTGGAAAAAGTTTACTATGCGGGCTTACCAAATCATGCAGGTCATGAATTGGCGAAAAAACAACAGAAAGGCTTTGGTGGTGTTGTATCGTTTGTGGTAAAAGGCGAACGTGAAGGTGCATGGACTGTCATTGATCATACACGTTTCCTTTCAATTACCAGTAACTTGGGTGATGTGAAATCAACAATTACCCATCCAGCGACCACTTCTCATGGCAGAATGTCAGCAGAAGCGAAAAAAGCAGCAGGAATTAGCGAAGGTTTAATTCGAGTCTCTGTTGGTTTGGAAGATATTAATGATATTATTCGCGATCTAAGTCGTGGTTTAGATTTAATCTGATCGTATTGATTATCTCATTTTAAAGTTTTGTGTTCGGAGTATTTTATGAACATCAATATGTTGATGCAGCAAGCACAGCGCATGCAAAAAGATATGGAAGCCAATGTAAAAAAGGCCAAAGAAGAGCTTGCACAAACTGAAGTTCATGCTGAAGCCGGTGGTGGTTTGGTTAAAGTTACGATGACTTGCCGCAATGTCGTGAAGCGTATCGAAATCAGTCCTGAACTTTTGCAAGACGATGCTGACATGATCGAAGACTTGATTGCAGCAGCAATGAATGATGCTGCACGTCAGGCAGAAGCGATTTCTGAAGAAAAAATGAAAGGTGCAAACTCTGGTATGGGCTTGCCACCAGGTCTTTCAGGCTTGTTCTAAGGGATACGTTTAGTGTTTAGTGATCGATTTGATCAACTGGTACAAGCTTTACGTATTTTGCCAAGTGTTGGGCCGAAATCGGCTCAGCGCATGGCATTACACCTGATCATGAAAAATAGAGAAGGTGCCGTAGGGCTGGCCCATGCTTTGAATGAGGCAGCGACCTATATTCATGAATGTAGTGTTTGCCATTCCCTGACAGAAAATGAAGTCTGTGATATCTGTCTTTCACATGATCGGGATGATGCACTTCTTTGTGTGGTGGAATCACCTGCCGATGTGATGGCGATTGAGCAGAGTGGCAGTTTTCGCGGAAAATACCATGTATTGGGCGGGCACCTGTCACCACTAGATGGGATTGGACCGGAAGAAATTGGTATTCCATATCTGATTCAGCGTTTAAGCCAAGGCGCGGTTTCAGAAGTCATTCTGGCGACCAACGCGACCGTTGAAGGCCAGGCTACAGCACATTATCTGGTGGAAGCGACCAAACATTTACCTGTTCAGATGACCCGAATTGCACAAGGTGTTCCGCAAGGGGGAGAACTTGAATATGTGGATAGTCATACTTTAAGTCAGGCTGTACATAATCGGATGCGTATGAAATAAGTACATAAGTGCTTATTTCATGATTTTTAAAAAGAACAAGACTTGGGTAACATTTACTTAAAACAAACCTGAACTTATACAAAAAAAATATAAAAAATGGTTGCTTTATTATTTAAATACTCAAATATTATGAATATACCGGCTAGATATAAATTTTGTTATATCTAAATGCTATATATCGGTTAATATACTTTTCAAGAGAATCTGCTTTTAGACTCGGTAATATGTTTCAGTTCATTCAGCAACAAAAAGATTTAGAAAATATTCTGCACTTGATGGGGCAGACGTCCATTTATGGCCTAGACACTGAATTTATCAAAGTCGATACCCTGTGGCCAAAATTGGGAGTATTTCAAATCAATGTTGTGGGTCAGGTGTTTTTACTGGATGGGACAAGTCTGGATTTGTCTGCATTTTGGAAAAAACTGTTTCAGGCTCAGCAAAATATCTTTCATGCATGCAGTGAAGATATTGATTTAATTTATCATTACGCACAGCAAAAAAATCTAAGCAATGTGTTTGACACTCAAGTGGGCATGTCTTTTTTGGGACATGGGCTGCAAATGAGCTATCAAAATGCATTAAAACATATGCTTGATGTTGAAATTGATAAAGACCAGACCCGCTCGGATTGGTTGGCACGTCCACTGACTCCGGAGCAGCTGACTTATGCCGCCAATGATGTATTTTATCTGATGAATCTTTCGAATAAAATTCAGCAGGAATTGACCGATAAACATCTACTTGATTTTGCATTGGAAGATTGTCGCCATCTCACTGATGAAATTGGTGAGGAAACTCCTGTGGATATGCTGTATCACGATATTGGTAATTATCGTCATTCGCGCCGTCAATTGATGCAATTACAGCAACTGGCAGTGTGGCGTGAACAGATGGTAAAAGCTTTGAATATTCCGCGCAGTTTTATCCTGAAAAATTCGACCATGATGGATCTGGTGGAAAAAAATCCACGCAACCATTTCCAGTTGTCTAATACTAAAGATATTCGTGCAAATATTGTTCGTGATCACGGCAAAACGATTCTGGACTTGTTGAAGTTCCTACCTGAACAGGCTGAGTGGCCGCTACGTATGGCACGTCCGATTCGTCATTCTTCTAAAGAGATTGGTGAAAAAGTCGAGAATGTCATTCAGGGTGTGGCACAAGAGATTGGCGTGCCCAAAGAAGTGTTGATGCGTAAAAAATGGTTGAATGCACTGTATCAACATGTGGTATTCCATAATGACGAACAGGATTTACCGGCTTATCTGTTGGGTTGGCGTCATGATGTACTGACCAAACCGCTGATTGACGTACTGCATGCAGACGAAAATTATCTGTCTACCCAAATGAAAGTGATGGAATAATTTTTAAGCATTTCGTTTAAAGAATTAACATTTATACACAATCACGACTGATGCGTTAATAATCACTAATGTATCAGTCTTTTTTTTGCTGTATGCTTTGTCCTGAGTTTTATGAGTACTGTTTCAACTATGCACTGTTCAATTTTTAAATCTAGCAAAAAAGATGAAATGTATCTTTACATCGCCCGTCCAGCGCCAACTGAAAACGAAGCTGACGCTGTTAATCCGCTGGAAGTTTTACCGGAAGCGATGCGCGTAGCCTTTGGTCGTGCGACTTTTGTCATGGATTTAGAGTTAACTGAAAGCCGTAAACTGGCACGTGTCAATGTATTGCATGTGATTGACTCTATTGAAACGAAAGGTTTCTTTATTCAGGTTCCTCCAGAAGGCTTGATCAATCCCAATGCTGTAGCACCCGAAGGGCTTCGTGGCGCTTAACACTTCATCAGGAGTTGCAGGATGAATGGTCTTTTTTCTCTACTAGATTCAATTCCTGAAGACAGTATTGCTGTCACGGTGTATTTATTGGGAAGCGTGATTATGCTTTGGGCATGGTATGCCATTGCAAAACGCTTACCTAAGCCCGTAGGTGGAATCACCTGGATTATCGGATTTGCGATTTTACTGACACCAACAGTATCTGAAGGAAATAATGCATCTATTGCCCCGGCTATTTTTGGTCTGCTATTTGGCATATTGACCAAAGAAAAGGCTTTGATCTGGTCAAATGCAGCACTCATTCTCTTTGTAGTTGGTCTGGGTTTGGTGGTCGGGGCTTTGTGGTCTAAATACACGGCCAACAAAGCCAAATTTGTTGCAAACAAAAATAGTTCACCGCTTTAAGTAAAACAATAAGGTTAAATCATGTCTGTGGATACTCAACAATTTTCCGGTACAGATCAGTACATTGCGACTGATAGTTTAAAACTGGCTGTCAAGGCTGCTCGTAGCTTGCAAAAACCGTTGCTGGTCAAAGGGGAGCCGGGTACCGGCAAAACCTTGCTTGCAGAGCAAGTTGCTGAAAGTCTGGGGCTTGAGCTGATTACCTGGCATATCAAGTCGACAACCAAGGCACAGCAAGGTTTGTATGAATACGATGCGGTATCACGGTTACGTGATAGCCAATTGGGCGACGATCGTGTTTATGACATTAAAAACTATATTAAACCTGGAAAATTGTGGGAAGCATTCACCAGTGAACAACGCTGTGTGTTATTGATTGATGAAATTGATAAGGCAGATATCGAATTTCCGAATGACTTATTGCATGAACTCGACAAGATGTCGTTTTTTGTCTATGAAACAGGGGAAACCATCAACGCGACCCAGCGTCCGATCGTGATTATTACTTCGAATAATGAAAAAGAGCTGCCTGATGCTTTCCTGCGTCGCTGTTTCTTCCATTATATTGAATTCCCTGATGAAGCGACCATGCGCGAGATTATTGACGTGCATTTCCCACAAGTTTCAGCTGCATTGGTCAATGAAGCATTGCAAGTGTTTTTCAAGCTGCGCCAGATTCCGGGCTTAAAGAAACCACCATCAACCTCTGAACTGATTGACTGGTTAAGCCTGTTGATGGCAGATGATATGCCGGAAGATGTTTTGCGCAATCATGACAAATCCAAAGCGATACCACCATTGTACGGGGCACTGATTAAAAACGAGCAAGATGTACAATTGCTTGAACGTTTAGCCTTTATGTCACGTCGCTAAGGGAGAAACACGCATGTTTGTGCGATTGTTTTATACCTTACGCAAATACGGTGTGCCGGTATCCACGCGTGAACTGATTGACCTGAATGAAGCGGTGGCCTCAGGACTGGTTTTTGCCGATCAGGACGAGTTCTATCAACTGGCCAAAACCGTGATGGTCAAGGATGAACGCTTCTTTGACAAGTTCGACCGTGCCATGAAAGATTACTTTGATGGTATCTCGACTTTTGATCTGGATGATTTACTCAATCAGGTGCATAAATTGCCAAAGGACTGGTTTGATCTGGAACTTCTGGAAAAACATCTCACGCCTGAACAGCGCGAAGAGCTGAAAAAAGCCGGTTCCCTTGAAGAGCTGATGAAGATGCTGGAAGAGCGGCTTCGTGAACAGCACAAGAAGCATCAGGGCGGTAATAAGATGATTGGTACTGGTGGCACTTCTCCATTCGGTGCCTATGGTGATCATCCTGAAGGTGTGCGTATTGGTGGGCCCGGGCGTAAACGTTCTGCGGTGAAAGTCTGGGAACAGCGTAAATACCAAAATCTGGACGATGAGCAAATTCTAGGCACACGCCAAATGCAAATGGCACTCCGCCGTTTGCGCAAATTTGCCCGTCAAGGCGCTGCTGAAGAGCTGGATATTAACGGTACGATTCGGGAAACCGCCAAGCAGGGTATTTTAGATGTCCAGTTGGTACCTGAGCGTCGTAACCGCATCAAAGTGCTGATGTTGTTTGATGTTGGTGGATCGATGGATTCACACATCGCGCAATGTGAAAAGCTATTCAGTGCGGCCAAAACTGAATTTAAAACCTTGGAATATTTCTATTTCCATAACTGTCTCTATGATTATGTCTGGAAGGACAATATCCGTCGTTCTAATACCCGTATGAACACTTGGGATTTATTCAACACCTATGGTCGTGACTATCGGGTGATTGTGGTGGGGGATGCCAGTATGGCTCCTTATGAGCTGAACTCAGCCGGTGGTTCGGTGGAATATATGAATGATGAAGCGGGTAATGTCTGGTTACAGCGACTGCGTCAACATTTTGAAAAAACTGCATGGCTCAATCCAGAAGAAGACAGTTATTGGCATTACACCCATACCATTGGTCAGATCAAACAGATTTTTGAAGATCATATGTATCCCATGACCTTAAAAGGTGTGGAAGATATGACAAAATATTTAGCTCGTTAATCGTGTTGAAGTGGCATGTTTTTTTGCAATGAAAGGATTTAGATATGGATCATCAAATCAATGGTATCCCATTACCCAATGAGGAAGGTTTCTTTGGACAATACGGTGGTCAATTTATCCCACCGCATTTAAAAGAAGCGATGGATGAAATTAATGTAGCCTATGAAGAGATTCGCCATACTACTGAATTTCAAAATGAATTGGCTGACTTGTTTGCCAATTATGTCGGTCGTCCTAGTCCACTGTTTCATGCCAAGCGTTTGTCAGAGCAATTGGGTGGTGCACAAATTTACCTGAAACGTGAAGATTTAAACCACACCGGCGCACATAAAATTAACCATTGCCTAGGTGAAGCTCTGCTTGCCAAATATATGGGTAAAAGTAAGGTGATTGCTGAAACAGGTGCGGGTCAGCATGGTGTGGCACTTGCAACCGCGTGTGCTTTAGTTGGTATTCCATGTGAAATTCATATGGGACAAGTGGATATTGAAAAAGAACATCCAAACGTGGTCAAAATGAAAATTTTGGGCGCTAAATTGATTTCTGTTACCCGTGGTACTGCAACTTTAAAAGATGCAGTAGACAGTGCGTTTGAAGAATATTTAAAAGATCCGAAAAACTTTATTTACGCGATTGGTTCTGTGGTGGGGCCACATCCATTTCCAAAAATGGTTCGTGATTTTCAGGCGATTATTGGCGATGAAATTAAAGTTCAGACCAATGAGCGTTTTGGTTCAAATCCTGACTATATCGTGGCTTGTGTCGGTGGTGGTTCAAATGCCATGGGTGCATTCACGGCATTCTTAAATGATCCGGATGTGAAACTGGTAGGTGTGGAACCTGCTGGTCATGGTCTGGATACCAATATGCATTCAGCAACCTTAACGTTGGGTAAACCGAGTCAAATTCACGGTATGGCCTGTTATGTGCTTGAAAATGAGCAGGGTGAGCCTTTACCGGTACACTCGATTGCTTCTGGACTGGATTATCCAGGAGTGGGTCCACAGCATAGCTTATTGAAAGACCTAGGCCGTGTGGAATATAACACAGCAACCGATCAGGAATGTCTGGATGCATTTATGACACTCTCACGTGTAGAAGGGATTGTCCCTGCACTGGAAAGTTCACATGCAGTCGCTTGGGCTTTACGTGAAGCACCAAAAATGGCGAAAGATGTGAAAATTGTGGTCAATGTCTCTGGTCGTGGTGATAAAGATGCGGATTATGTTGCAGAAAAATTAGGCTTGAACTCATTATAAAATCTCTCTTTGCTAAAGGGAGATTTACTGGGATTAAAAAAACCTCTCATATAGAGAGGTTTTTTTATGGGCTTTGCATCTTAACTGGCAATATATTGCTGTAATTGATCAATCAGTTTGCGTTGATCATCCATCACAGCTTTAACCAGATCGCCAATCGAAATTAAACCGACCAGCTTTTCATTTTCAACTACAGGCAGATGACGTAAATGGCGATCAGTCATCAGGCCCAAGCAATCTTCAACACTGGTGGATTTAGTCACGGTCAGTACTTTGGCAGTCATGATTTCACTGACTGTTGTTTCTTTGGATGTACGCTCCATTAGCATGACTTTGCGGGTGTAATCACGCTCAGACAGTATGCCGACTACTTTTTCCTGATGCGTAACAACAAGTGCTCCAATACCTTTATCAGCCATAAGTGAAATTGCTTCAAGTACTGTAGACTCTGGGCTAATGGTAAAAATATTTTGCTCGGTTTTGTCCTGAATAACTTGAGCTACATTGGTCATTTATTATCTTCCTTCTTGTTCTTTATTTGACATTAAACTTAGCGCGAAATAAGAAAAATGCAAATACTTTTCAGGTCATAAATAAAAATTTACATTTTTCTGTATTTCAATTTCAACGCTGGCGAAAAACCCTAAGCGGGTTGTAAAGACTCAGCAAAAAAGAAATGGCGCATTTGCTGCGTGGTTAATTTAAATTTTTGGCTTGATGAATTGCACAACGCTGGGGTCACCTTTAAGCGTGTTAATGTCGGGAGCAGGGATTCCTGAAAATCTGCCGGAGTAATTTTTCTAGGTGTGTAGTTCGGCCAATGTAACTCGGCATATTTTTTTGCCTGAAGGCTATTCAGCCAGAATGGAAAAATAAAATCCTCATGGTCGGACATTATGGCCCAACCTTGCTGGTGATATAGGCCCCAAAGTACACCGCAGTACATCATTGATTTTAAAATCGTGATCTTAAAAAATAAATCTTTAGGAATAAGTTGTAATGAGTTAATACGATTCATACCGAAAAAACATCATGTAGTGAATTCAGGAGCTATTGTAAGAAATTAATATTAAAGTTCAGTGTAGGCTTTGCGAAACAATGTAAATAAATATGTATTATTAAAAAAAGGGATTAAAAAACGCCACCTGAGTGACGTTTTATTAAGCTTGCATTGTGGCCAGATTCTGCCAGTATTGTGCTTTGAGTGAATCACGTTCTACACGAAAACCTTGATAATAAAGTTCAGCGAGAAACAATGCTGCTTTACCATGACCAGCACGAGCCACTTCTTCCAATTTTTGAACTGCATCTGCAAAATTCATTTGAGACTGAATTGTGTTTACTGCATCTGCATATGCATGTTCTAGATCTTGATGAGAGAGTTGTTGAATCATATTAAACTCCTTATTGTAATTATGATTACTAAATAAGACTATTAAGTTTGTCTTGATACTAATTTAACTAAGTATTATTAAATTAATATTACAACCAACTTATATTGTCAAACAATATATGGGGTATTTTAGCCCTAAAACAAGTTTACATGATTAAACAATGTACAAAACTAATTTTTATTAATATAGATATGCAGGAAATTGAAAATATAAGGAGAATAACATGACAAAAACATTAGATGGTTTTACGTTTGATTTGCCTCCAACTCCAGCCCAGATTATCGAACTTGCACATCAGCACCGTAAAAATTTAGATGAAGCTGTTTTTCATCAGGAAATACATTTGGGAAATTTCTGTTTAGCGCAACGCAAAAGAGTTTACGATTTTACCCGTCAACTAGATCCGCAGCAGCGCGAAGACTTTTATGATGTTTATAATGGTGAGTTATTGCGTATTGCAGATGATGATGAACTGCATCCAGTTCATGCGGAGCGGGGCGTAGGGGTCTTTGCCATTGCACTGGTATTGGGAATTATTGCTTTGGTGCTTTATTACGCCGTGATCAGAAATGTCATGGGTTAGAAAAATCAGATAAATTGCTCAATTTCTGTTGTGAATGCATTGAAATTGAGCAAATCTGCTTGTACTTCCTTATACCGCAACCTACACTACCTTGAATTCGAGGTAGGTTATGCATATTGCAATACAAAAAATAGTTCAATTAAAATCCCAAATAAAGCTGGAACATGTCTATAACATGCTCGTTAGCACGATTATCGCGATTATTTTAATCCTCGCTTTTATTGCCCTACATAGACCGATTTCAGCAGTTCAGTTTCAAAATATTGTCAAACTTTCTGCTCAGGCGAATTATCCAGATACCCAAAAAATGGCTTTATTGCTCATGCAGCAACCTCAAGTTCCTTATGCACAATATCTTAAATTGATGCAGGCACATCATCTGGAAACACAGCGCGCTCATCAGTTACCGGCTTTTCAGGCGGAGCAATAACCGATTTTGGGATTTGCTCTTTGTTGGGTATAGGGAACTGGGGAGCTAGATTTTGCTTGAGTAGGGCTTCCAGGGCTTTTTTATCAAATTGATCACTGACGACAATAATGGTTAGCCGTTCAGGATGCAGATGTTTCCGAATGGCATTTTGCACATCTTGTGCTGTAATTTTTTCCAGCAATTGCGGATAGATGCTTAAGTAGTTTGCAGATTGGTTATAAAACCCGATTGAACCGAGTTGGGCATTAATATGGGCATTACTGTTATAATTGTTAGGAAAGGCACGCAGCATACCGGCTTTGGTGTCTTGCATTTTATTTTTATCAATTGGTTGGTTCACAAAATTGACCAATGCCTGATGAGCTATCTTTATACTGTCGAGCAGTTGATCTTGTTGGGTCGAGTAGCTAAAACTGAAGCTTCCCGGTGCCTGGCTAAATGAAAATGAACTATAAGCCCCATAGGTATAGCCACGTTTCACTCTGAGTTCTTGCATTAGGATCGAATTAAAGCCGCTTCCTCCGAACATCTGGTTAGCAACTTCAAGGGCTAAACGATCTGGGTCAAATCGTGTCGTTCCTAATTGTCCCATCATTACATGAGCCTGGCTTGACTTGAATTTAATGTGGCGAATATCAAAAGATGTTTTTTCAACTGGTTGAGCAAGGGCTTTGGCTTTTTCACCCTGTTTTAGGTTTCCTGCAATCTGTTCAGAAAGTTTGAGTGCTTCTTTACTGTTTAGTTTCCCCGTAATTGCGATATTCAGGTTTTGTGAAACCAGAAATTGCTGGCTAAACCGTTGTAGTTGTTCAGAGCTAATTTTGCTGATACTACCCTGAGTACCTGGGATGGGTTGTGCATAAGGATGTTTACCATAAAGTGCACGGTAAAACATGATATTCATCATACGGCTGGGGCTCTCCTGAATCTGTTTTTGCCCAACTTGCGTATTGCTTAAAACCAAATTGATACTGGATTTCTTGAAAGTTGAATGATTTAACACTTTCAGCATCATCGCTACGGCTGGTTCAAGTTTTTTAGGGTCAGACAAGACGCGTAATTTGACAATAAACATGTCCCGATAAGCTTGCGCACTAAATTGTGCACCAACGCGCTCAAAAGCACGGGCAATATCGTTGGCTGTATAGTTTTCTGTCCCTTCATCAATCAGTTTTGCGGCCATATTGGCAATACCGTATAAACCCGGCGCAATTTCTTCGTCACGTGCGGCACCTGCATTAAATGTCAGCTGTATATCAACCATGGGGAGGGATTTAGATTCTGCAAAGAGCGAGCGGACTTGATACTTATTGTTGAGCTCCTGAACATGGGGAGTACTTAACTGATTTTGTGCATTAATATTTTGCAGGCTTAATAACAGGGGAATAGATTGTAAATAGCTAGGTTTGTCATCGGAAAGAGGATTGAAATCGACGTCCGCTGTTGCAGATTGCCCCGCTATCAGTGAGGCAAGTAAAATAAAGGTGTATCGATTGAACATGATCAACTCCAATTATGGGGCTTTACTTTTAGGTGTAGGAGTTAGATATAAAGTACTCATATTTTCACGGTTGAAATAAAGATTCGCCACCCGCTGAATATCTTGTGGTGTCACTGTTTCAAAATATTTGGGTAGTTGATCCATTAAACGGTAACTTAAACCGTTGATTTCCAGATTTCCAATCATCCTGCTTTGACCAGCAATATCATCTTGGTTATAAACTAAATTTGAAACGAATTTTGTCGTTACCCGTTCAATTTCTGCGTGCTGAATGAGTTCTGTTTTTAACAGATCAATCTCAGCCTGAACGGATTTTTCAGCTTCTTGTAAGCTGATTCCGTCAACTGGCAGTGCGGAAATGCTAAATAGACTATCGCCACGGCTGTAAGGGTCATAAGATACACTGAGTGCGGTGAGGATTTTCTTGTCGCGCACCAGTCGATCTTGCAGACGTGAGGAAATACCGCTGTCTAAAATACTTCTGATAATAGTCAGCGCATAGGCATCTTGAGGATTTGGAGCGGTTACCAGAGAACGTACATTCCAGGCCATAAATAAATTGGGAACCTGAACAGGTAAATTCAGTTCCATATGCCGGTAACCAACATGGTCAAACTCTGATACATTATTGCGAGGCGGTATTTTTCTGGCAGGAATATCACCAAAATACTTTTGTACTTGTAATAAGGCACTTTGTGAATCGACATCACCCACAATAGTCAATATTGCATTATTTGGCGTGTACCAATCCCGATACCATTTTTTGACATCTTCCAGCTGGATATGCTGCAGATTTTTCATATAGCCGATCACCGGTTGCCGATAAGTACTGGTCGGATAAGCTATCCATTTGAAACGTTCAAAAGCCAGTACACGTGGGTTATCGTCTGTGCGCAGTCGCCGTTCCTCCATGACTACTTTAATTTCCGGCTCAAAATCTTGCTGGCGCAGTAACAGGTTAGTCATGCGATCTGCTTCAAGCTCCAAAGCCATGGGGAAATAGTTCTTGGGATAAAGTTGATAGTAGTTAGTATAATTGGTGAAAGTTGCCGCATTGATACTGCCGCCATAAATACGGCTTAAACGGGTAAATTCATCATTTGGAACCTTATTGGTGCCTTTGAACATCATGTGTTCAAGTACATGTGAAATACCTAACAAGCTGCCAGATTCGTCACTACTTCCAACGCGATACCAAATTTGTGTCATCACCATGGGTGAACGGTGGTCTTCACGGATAATGACTTTTAAACCATTTTGCAGTGTGGTTTCGAACGTGGTATGTGCCAATTCACTGCGTATTTCTGCATGTGCCAAGCCACTTTGCAGCATCAATAAAGCTAGACTGATTGATAAAATAGGCTGTTTAAAAAAAGACGGCTTTAAAAAAAGTGGGTAGTTACTTTTAAGCACAAGAATTACCCCTGTAATGAATTATATTTAACCCGAATCGCGGATAAGAAAATGACTTGAAAAATAAGAGGACTAGAGCCATCAGTTGAGTTACCACACAAAACCTAAAGCCCTAGTCCTGATGTTCAATAGTACCGAATTATTCTGCGTAATTGATGATTTCTTTCTGAAATTTGAAGCAACTTATTGGAAATTTCTCAAACAAAGCCGTCATTCGTTA